>CANLIC010000062.1 GCA_947491025.1 Myxococcales bacterium | reverse complement strand
TCGTTCTGCATCAACGTCGTCATCGCCGTCCCGTAGGCGCCCGGGTGTACCGGACGCGGGGTTGTCGCAAGGCCAGCATCGCCTGCGAGACGGCATTCGTCGATCCTAGCTCAACGTTTGCGCAACTTTCGACTTTGAGTCAGGTCTGTCCGGGAGACCAACGCTAGTGGCAACGGCGCCAAAGGTCAAAATCAATGCAGTATTGGGGCGGCGGGCGCTTCTGGCCGAGCCCCCGGAACGCGTCGCCGGCGACTGTATCCCGCCAAGGTGCAGGGTTGAAGGCTTCAGACGCAGGGGAAGAGGCGCGCATGCGCGTGACGTTACAGGGCTTGTACGCCAATCCCGTGGCTCAGGCGAAGCCGGCGCGCCGCAGCAGGTCGAGATCAACACCGGTGCCGGTCACGGCGACATTTGCGCCGGCGAAGGCGGAGAGCCGCCTGATATGCTTGGCGAGGATGTCCGTCTCCAGGTGGACGCGCTTGCCGCGCCCGCCGTCGAGGAGCTGTGTCGCTTGCGCGGTATGGGGGATGATCGTGACACGCAGTCCGCCAGGCCAGACCTCATTGACGGTCAGAGAGACGCCGTCGATGGCAATGGAGCCCTTCTCCACCACCTCGGGCTCCAGCGCCGCAGGCACGGCATAGCGCAGGTCGGTAGAGGTGGCCCGCGCCTCAATCGCTTCGAGGGTTCCGAGGCCGTCGACGTGGCCGGTCACCCAGTGGCCACCGAGGCGGTCGCCGAGCCGGAGCGCGCGCTCGATGTTGACGCGGTCGCCGCGTTGTAGGACGCCGAGGCCAGTGCGCGCCATGGTCTCGTGGCTGACATCAAAGGCGATCTCGACGGCGTCACCGCGCTGCGGCATGGCGACAGCGGTCAGACAGACGCCGTTGACGGCCACCGAGTCGCCGAGCGCCACCGGTGGCCGCCCATCGCCTGCCAGCCTGGCCCGGACGCAGAGCCGCGCGCCGTCCTGGCCGTGACTGTCGATGGTGGTGATGGTGCCGAGCGCTTCGATGATGCCGGTGAACATGGTCTGTCTCCTCCGCGGCCCGTGGCGCGCCCTTTCTTTCGACTGTAGCGGCCTCGGCCGGGATTTGGGCCGCGCCAGCGCCTGCGCCCGCTCCTAGCGGGGCCGCGCCGAGACGTGCAAGTCGGGTCCGAGGCGGTGCACGGCGTCGACCTGAAGGCGCAGCGCCTCGCCAAGGGTGCCCACGCCAATGTGGGGCCAGAGGCCGGCGCCGCTGCCGAGGAGCATGGGGGCCAGCATCAGCTCCAGTCGGTCGACCAGGCCTTGGCGCCAGAGCCCCGCGGCCAGCGTCGCGCCGCCCTCACAGAGCACTTCGTGTTGGCCGCGCTGGCGTAAGTCGCAGAGCACAGCCCGCAGCCAGCCGCCCGTGCCGTCAGCCGCCACTGCAGGGGCCGCGCCTTCTCTGTCTGCGGCGCCGCGGGAGGGGCCAACGGCTTCATCGATTCCGACCACTTCGACTCCGCGCTGGCGCAGGGCCTCGGCCTGGGCGCTGCGAGCGCCTTCACCGCTGGTGTAGAGCCGAGTGGGTCCGAGGGCAGGATCGCAGACGGCAGCCTGCGGTGGCGTCCGCAGCCGACGGTCGACGACGACGCGTAGCGGCGGATCGCCGGGCGCGACCTCTGCGCCGCGGGCGTCGAGACGCGGATCGTCGGCGAGGACGGTGCCGCTGCCGACCAGGACCGCGTCAGCCTCGGCGCGCATGGCGTGAACGCGCGCCCTGGCTGCGGGACCCGTGAGCCAACGCGAGGTGCCGTCGCTGGCGGCGGTCTGCCCATCGAGGCTGGCGGCCATCTTGAGCCGCAGGAACGCCCTCTGCTCGCGCACCCCGACGACGAAGCCCTCGATGAGGATCGCCGCGGCCTCGGCGCCCGGGCCAGCGACGACCGCGACGCCGGCCGCTCGCAGGCGCTCCAGGCCGCCGCCCGCGACGGGGTGAGGGTCGCGGACAGCGACCACGACGCGGACGACGCCGGCTGCCAACAGGGCGTCGACGCAGGGTGGCGTCCGGCCGTGGTGATTGCAGGGCTCGAGCGTGACGTAGGCGGTGGCACCGCGCGCTGCGTCGGGCCCCAACGCCGTCGCGGCCGCGCGCAGCGCCTCGACCTCAGCGTGCGGCCCCCCGCAGCGCTGGTGGAATCCAAGGCCCAGCAACACATCGCCACGCACCAGGGCGCAGCCGACGCGTGGGTTGGGGCGCACCGCCTTGGTGCCAAGGGCGCCGGCGTCGATGGCGCGCTGCATCCAGCGCAGGTCGTCGGGATGTTGGCCGTCGGCGGCTGCGTCGACGCTCATGGCGCAAGGTCCGGGAGCGCGACCGCAGCGGCGAGGGCGGGCGGCGCGTCTTCTGGCGCTCCCGCCTGGGCGTCCGGCGCGCTGCCGTCCCGGGCGGCGGGCTCCCCAAGCGTCGGTGCGGCGTCTGCGGCCGGGTCCGCCGGGGCGTGTCCGCCCTCTCGTGCCAGCACGGTCACCTCGGCCAGCATGGCGCCGATGTCGGCGAACTGCCGGTAGACGCTGGCGTAGCGGACGTAGGCGATCGGGTCGCAGCCGCGCAGGAAATCCATGACCCAGCCGCCGATCTCCGAGCTCTGGACTTCGGAGGTGCCGCGCTCGGCCAGGCGTTGCTCGACGGTGCGCACGAGCTCTTCGACGGACTCGGCGGAGACCGGTCGGCGGTGCAGGGCGGTCTGGACCGCAGAGCGGAGCTTGTCGCGGTCGAAGCGCTCGCGCGCGCCCCGCTTCTTGACCACCAAGACCGGCGCGACCTCGATCCGCTCGTAGGTGGTAAAGCGGTGCTCGCAAGCGTCGCAGGTTCGACGCCGGCGAATCGCGTCCTCGCGCGGGGTCAGCCGCGAGTCGATGACGTGGTTCTCAAGGCGATTGCAACGCGGACAGCGCACGGCCGCACCTTTGTCCGCGCGCCGCGAGAGGCTAGGCGGGGTGGCTGCTGGGTTCGGGCGACCCTTCCGGGTCCAGGCCGCGCTGGACCTGGCGCTCGATGGCGGAGATGCCATCGAGGCGACGCTGGTGGCGGGCCTCAAACGGCGTGTGGAGCCACATGTCGACGCAGGCGAGCGCCAAGGGTGCCGCCAAGAGCCGCCCGCCGAGGCAGAGGACATTGGCGTCATTGTGCTCGGCAGCGAGCGCGGCCGTCGTCAGATCGTGCACCAGCGCGGCGCGGATGCCCGGCACCTTGTTGGCGGCGATGCTCATGCCGATGCCGGTGCCGCAGATGAGCACGCCGCGATCGACCTCGCCCGACGCCACCTCGCAGCCGACTGCGCCAGCGAGGTCGGGGTAGTCGGCGCTGGTGCCAGCGTCGGGGCCGCGCTCTTCGACCGTATGACCGTGGGCGCGCAGATGCGACACCACCGCCTGGCGCAGCTCAATCGCGGCGTGGTCCGAGGCGACGGCGAGGCGCATGGCTGCGACTCCGGGTGCGACTAGGCGCCGCTGTCGGCGTCGGTCGCGCTGCTGAGCTCGATCACGGAGGCCACGATCTGACGCTTGCGGTACTGGCCGCAGGCAGCGCAGACGTGGTGCGGCCGCACGGGCGAGCCGCAATTGCTGCAGACGCCGATCGTCGGCGGCGTGATCTTGTCATGCTGCGCGCGCCGGCTGAGCTTGCGGGCGCGGGACATGCGCTTCTTTGGGACTGCCATCGCTCGATCCTTCCGCCGCGGTCCGCGTACGGCACCCCGGCACACCACCTGGTCGCCGGAAGTTGGGCAACCATGGGGCGCGGGACTCTAGTGGCGACATCCGCGCCTGTCAACGTCCCGCAGCGGCCCCGACAGGCCTGATCCAAAGTCCCCAGCCCCAAGCCTGCCCTGCTGGCCACGCATTTGTTCGGCCGTTGTAGCCCTGACCGAAGACAAACCTCACCCCTGGAAGTGCCGATCGAGGTGAGTTGTCTTGCGGTCAAGGGTGATTTGGCGGCGC
>CANLIC010000061.1 GCA_947491025.1 Myxococcales bacterium | reverse complement strand
TCGTTCTGCATCAACGTCGTCATCGCCGTCCCGTAGGCGCCCGGGTGTACCGGACGCGGGGTTGTCGCAAGGCCAGCATCGCCTGCGAGACGGCATTCGTCGATCCTAGCTCAACGTTTGCGCAACTTTCGACTTTGAGTCAGGTCTGCCACCATTTCGCCGCGGCGCCGAGGCACACGTTCGACCCGTTGGCGCCGCCGCCACGATCGCCAGAAGCGCGAGCCTCTATCGAAATTGTCCCATCGGAGCGAACGCATCGGATGTCCTTGACGTCACCACTGGCGAATGCAGGGGCACTGAGCTTCGCCGTCTTCGCGCTTGGGCTCGCTGCTCGCCAGGACGCTGCGCCGGCGGCCCGACAGGATGGCGCCCTCGGCGCCTGCAGCACCGGCAAGGATTGCCTCGGCTTGGACGACGGCGATCGCTGCAAATGGCGACGTGCGCTGCGACGTCGCCGCCGGCGCCTGCCGCCATGCGCCCGAGACCGTCGTGGCGTGCGACGCCAGCGCCGATGACGCTTGTCTGGCCGCGGCTTGCGTATCGGCTGACGGCACCCGCGCCTTGCGGCTGCGCAGGCAAGCCCGGCACCTCCTGCGACGACGGCAAGCCCTGCACCATCGACCTCTGCGACGCCAAGCTGGCTTGCCAGCAGGTGCCGATCTCCGGCCAGCCGTGCGCGCCGGGCAAGGCCTGTGCCCTGGGCGTGTGCTTGTAGCCCGACAGCGGCGGTCGACGCGGCCCACTCGCACAAGCGGGGGCGCCGAGGCAGGGGCAGGCGCTCAATTGACAGCCAAGGCGTCGGGGCTGAGCATCCGCCCCCGCCGCGAAGCCGCGGCCCCGAGGCCGCCGATGACGCCTGACAAGCCGACACAGACGCCAAACCTCTCCTCCGCCGGAGCGGGAGCAGGCGGCCCCCTTGCCGGCCACAAGGTCCTGGTCGCCAATCGCGGCGAGATCGCCTGCCGGATCTTGCGCGCCGCCCGCGACCTCGGCCTGCCGACGGTGGCGATCTACTCCGAGGCTGACGCCGACGCGGTCCACGTCTCGCTCGCCGACGAGGCGGTGTGCGTCGGGCCCGCGGCTTCGGCCGAGAGCTACCTGCGCGGGGAGCGCGTCATCGCGGCGGCGCTCCAGACCGGCGCCACCATCATCCACCCGGGATACGGCTTCCTGTCGGAGAAGCCGGACTTTCGGCAGGCCTGTGCCGCGGCGGGCCTGCGCTTCGCCGGTCCGCCCGCGGCGGCGATGCAGGCGATGGGCGTCAAGACCCTGGCGCGCCAGACGATGATCAAAGCCGGCGTGCCGGTGGTGCCAGGCACCTCGGAGGGCGTAGCCGACGACGCCGAGGCGCTGCGGGTGGCTGGGGACATCGGCTATCCGGTCATGCTGAAGGCGGCCTCCGGCGGCGGCGGCAAGGGCATGCGCCTCGTCGAGCATGCCGCCGACCTGCCCGCGGCCTTGGCAAGCTGCCGACGAGAAGCCGCGGGCGCGTTCGCCGACGACACCGTCTACATCGAGAAGTTCGTGGTCCGACCACGCCACATCGAGGTGCAGGTGCTGGCCGATGGCCACGGCCGGTGCATCCACGTCTTCGATCGCGAGTGCTCGGTTCAGCGGCGCAATCAGAAGGTCATCGAGGAGTCACCGGCGCCTCACCTCTCGCACGCCACGCGCCTCAAGATGGGCGCCGTTGCGGTGGCGGCGGCGCGCGCGGTCGACTACGAGGGCGCCGGAACCATCGAGTTTCTGGTCGATCCCGACGAGAACTTCTACTTCATGGAGATGAACACGCGCTTGCAGGTCGAGCATCCAGTGACCGAGCTGGTGACGGGCGTCGACCTCGTGGCCGAGATGCTCCGGGTCGCCATGGGCCTGCCGCTCTCGATCGCCCAAGAAGATGTGCACCAGCGCGGCCACGCCATCGAGTGCCGCGTCTACGCCGAGGATCCGTCGCGCAACTTCCTGCCCTCGCCCGGCCCGCTACGGGTCTACCGGCCGCCCAAAGGCGTCGGCGTCCGCGTCGATGACGGCGTCGTCGAGGGTTCGACCATCCCGCGCTTCTACGATCCCATGATCGCCAAGATCTCGACCTGGGCCCCCGACCGCGCCGCAGCCATCGCTCGGATGGACAGCGCGCTCGGGGAGATGGAGATCGGCGGCATCGCCCACAACGTGCCCTACCTGCGCTGGCTGCTGCAGGCGCCGGCCTTCCTCGCCGGCCGCTACGACACCGGGCTCATCGCCAGCCTGCCGCCCTATGGCCAGTCGCGCGTCGTCGATGCGATCGCGGCCGCGGTCGCTGTCGCGATGCAGGCGCGAACGCAGCGCGGCCACTCGGGGGCCAAGGGCACGGGCTCAGGCGACCCCCAACCGACGCCTGGCGGCGCGTGGGGACAGTCGCCAGGCTGGGCCGTCGCGGCGCGGCGAGCCGCAGTCATGCACGGAGAGGGCTGAGATGGCGAGCCAATGGCTGGTGCAAGAAGAGGACCTGCAGCAGGCGGTGACGCTGCTCAGCGATGACGGGACGAAGCTCGAGGCCGAGGTCGACGGGCAGCGCCTGACGCTGACCCTGCACCCCATGCCCGACGGCCGGATCGAGGTGCGGCAGCGCGGCGGCGATCCGACAGGGCGACCGCGCCGGCTGCGCCTCGTCCGCGAGGATGGCGCCTGGCTGGTCGTCGAGGGCGGCGAACAACGGCGATACGAGATTCGGGACGCCCGCGCCGATTGGCTCAACCGCGGCGGCGCCGACGGCCCCGGCGCTGGCGGCGGCGAGGTGCGGGCTTCCATGCCGGGCCGCGTGGTCGGGCTGCCGCTCGCGGTCGGCGCCGAGGTGGCCGTCGGCGACGTGGTCGCGGTCCTGGAGGCCATGAAGATGGAGAACGACGTGCGCGCCAAGATCGCGGGCACCATCGCCACCATCCAGGTGCGCGAGGGCGACGCGGTCGAGGCACGCGCCTTGCTGCTGACGATCGCCGCGGCGGCCGCGCCATGAGCGGCGCCAGCACCGCCTCGCCGGGCGCCCGAACCGCTGCCATCGCCCTCGCGGTGGAGCTCGACGCCGACGACGCCGACAGCCTCGCCGCCGCAGCCGGCGACTGGATGTGCGACGCCATGGAGGGCGATCCGTCGACGCCGCTCGGCATCCAGCAGGACGACGCGACGACCATGGGCGGCCGCGATCTGTCCCCCGGGCGTGGCCGCGTGACCCTCTACCTCGCCCCTGCCGGCGAAGAAGAGGCGACCTCCCGGCTGCGCGCCTTGGTCGACACCCTGTCGCCACTGGCCGCGATCGCCAGGGCCGAGATCGCAGACGAAGACTGGAACGCCACCTGGAAAGCCCACTTCCGCGCCATCGACCTCGGACGCCGTCTGCGCATCGAGCCGCCCTGGGATCGCCACGCCGCGGGCGAGCGCTTGGTCTTGGTCATCGATCCAGGCATGGCCTTCGGCACCGGCAGCCACGAGACGACCCGGATGGCGACCGAGCTGCTGGAGCTGCACGCCGATCTGCTGCTCGAAGCAGGCGCCGACCTGGGACGCGTCAGCCTCCTCGACGTCGGCACCGGCAGCGGCCTGCTGGCGATCGCGGCCGCCGCGCTGGGCTTTGGCCACGTCGACGGCGTCGACAACGACGCGGTCGCCATCGCCTCGGCACGCGACAACCTCCGCCACAACCAGATGGCCGATCGCATCGCGCTCTCCGTCGCCGAGCGGCCGCAGGAGCTCGAAGCGCGCACCTACGGCGTGGTCGTCGCCAACATCATCTCGAGCGTGCTGCTCGCCCTGCGCCAGGACCTGCTCGATCGGCTCGCCGACGACGGCCTGCTCTTGCTCTCCGGCGTGCTCGGACGCGAGCGCGAAGCGTTCTTGCCGGCGATGCTGGGCCAGGAGCTCGAGCTGGTCACCGAGCGCGATCTCGGCGAGTGGAAGGGCTTCGCCATGCGCCGGCGGCAGGACTAGGCCTTGCGGCAGCTGCTCTGGCCGCTAGCGTTCGCCGACGCCGACGCCGACGCCGCCGATCTCGCCGCAAAGCTCAGCGGTGTCGAAGCCGCGCCCCCACCGCCGACCCTGCCGAAGCTCCCCGGCGATCTCGACCACCGGCTGCGGCGTGTCCTGCGCCTGCGCCCCGGAGATGCGCTCACGGTGGCCGACGGTGAGGGCGCGACGGTTGCCGCGACCTGGCAAGAGGCTGGCCTCCGTGCCGAAGCGGCGATCGCGCGGCGCACGCGGGTGACGCCGACGATCTGGCTCGCGTTTTCGCCGCTCAAGGGCGACCGCGACGACTGGCTGGTCGAGAAGGTGGCCGAGATCGGGGCCGATCGCCTCTTGCCGATACGCTGCGCCCACGGCGTGAGCGCCCGTGACGCAGCGCGCGACGCCGGCCGCGTCAGCCGCTGGCAGGCGCTCTGCGACGCCGCCTTCGAGCAATGCGGACGGAGCCACCGCGCGCGGGTCGAGGCCTTCGTCGAGATCGCCGCCCTGCCCCTTGCCGACGCCGCGGGCCCCATCGCGTGGTTCGTCGGCGACGAGCTCGGCGGCGATCCGTTGCTCACCCTCGCCAGCTCGCCGGGACGGCCCTCCGACGCCGTGGCCGCCGACGCCTGGCCGACGCCGCCGCGTTCCATCGGCCTCGTCGTCGGCCCAGAGGGAGGCCTCTCCTCCGCGGAGCGGGCCTGGCTGGCGGATCGAGGCGCGCGCCGCGTCAGTTTTGGACCCGAGGTGCTGCGCGCCGAGACGGCCGCCGTGGTCGGTTGCGGTCTGTTGGCCGCTGGGCGCCAGTTTCGCGCCTGACGCTGCCGGCAAACGCACAACTGCGCGGCCGCGGTGCCCAGCGCGGGCCTGCCGCAGATTTTGCTTGGTCCGTATGGCTTGTCGTGCTAGCCTCGGTGGCTTCCGGCCGTTGGCCACCTCGCACGACCCACGCCGCTGCCCGACAGGCATGCCCTGTCGAGACGCTGCGCATCGCCCACGAGGGGTAGAGATGACGAAGTTGAATATTCAAATGTCACGCAGGCTTGCGCATCGCGACTGGCGGCATGATGGCGCTCGTGGCGCAGGTCGCGGGCCGGCGCTGCTGGCCATGCTGCTCGCCTTCCCGGCTGTGGCTGGCGCAATCTCGCCGAAGGCTGCGCAGACCCGCAGCTCGCAGAGCGGCCTGACCCCCTCAGTCTCGCCGGCGCCGCTGCTGCGAACGCCCGCGGTCGAGCCCGGTCGCGACATCTACGCGGCGGCCGTAGCTGCCGCTCAGGCGGCGATTCCGCGCGCCACCGTGGGCCCCCAGAGCCCCGCCGACTTCGCGACCCACAGCGCTGGCGGCGCCGTGCTGGAAAGGGCGCCTCGCGGCAGCCAGGTCCCAGAGGGAATCAACGCGGCGCTCGCGATCGACGGCGCGGGCAATCCGGCCAAGAGCCGGCGCTCGATCCGCATCGATAACTACCTCGTCCGAGCCGGCGAGACCCTGCGCATGATCGCCTACCGCTTCTGTACCTCGCCGGTGGCGTTGGCGGGCCTGAACGGCCTGCGTTGGTCACCAGAAGACGACGCCCTCGAGCCCGGCACCAAGGTGCGGGTTCCGATCCACAGCCGCGTCGGCACCGCCTTCGGCCAGGCAGAGCGGCTGGAGAGCGGGCCCGGCGTCCGCATCGACCGCCCGCACCACGCCTGGGGCCGTCCCTACGTGGTTCGCCTGCTGCGCGATACCTTCACCGCCACCGGCCGGACCTGGCCGCAGCGCCATCCGCTCATCGTCCATGATCTGTCGCGCTTCGGCGGCGGTCGCCTCGGCGGCCACAAGTCGCACCGGGCCGGCCTCGACATCGACATCGGCTACCCGACGCGTGAGGCGACGCGCGTCGACTGGGGCAACCCGGGGCTCGACGACATCGACTACGAGCGGCTGTGGTTCGTCGTCGAGCGTCTTGAGCGTTCGGGGCACCTGGCCTGCATCTACATGAGCCCGACGATTCAGCGCCGCCTCCACGCTCATGCGGTCATGGCCGGCGTCGATGCCGATCGCCTGGAGGTGCTCTTCCAGTACTCCTCGTCCGGCGGCAAGAGCGGCAAGGGCCCGCTGATTCGCAACGAGCCCGGACACCGCGACCACATGCACATCCGGTTCACGAGCTTCGAGGACTTGCCGGAGCTCGCGTCCTAGCAGCCGCCTGAGCCGCGGCCGCGCGAGCCGCCACTGCGTAGGCCGCCACGGCGCAAGCCGCCGCACGGACCCGCGTGAACCCGGGCACCACCCAGGGCTATCGCAAAGTCCGGAGCGAAAGACACCCTCACCCCCTCACCCCCTCTCCCGTCG
>CANLIC010000060.1 GCA_947491025.1 Myxococcales bacterium | reverse complement strand
TGAAGCGGGAGAGGGGGGCACTGAATTCATTGTCATGTCGCCCCTCTCCCGCCCGACGGGAGAGGGGGTGAGGGGGTGAGGGTGTCTTTCGCTCCGGACTTTGCGATAGCCCTGGCGCCCGGCGCGGGGCATCTTGCGCTCGGGTGGCGCCTGCTCCTACATTCCCGCCTTCGCCGAGCCCGCCGCAGTGCAGCGGACAGGCAGGCGAGGCTGGGGCAAGGCCCCACGAGGGGCTCCCATGGCGAAGATCGTCGCGTACGTGTCTGCCGAATTTGGCCTGACGACGCGCATCCCCACCTACTCCGGCGGACTCGGCATCCTGGCCGGCGACCACGTCAAGGCCGCAGCCGACCTCGGACTGCCGCTGGTCGGTGTCTCGCTGTGGTACCACCAGGGCTACGGCTTGCAGCGCATCGACGAGCACGGCGACCAGCAGCTCGATTTTCCGCGCTGCCGGCCTGAGGACGTGCTGCAAGACACCGGCCTGCGCCTGGAGCTGCCGCTCGCCGGCGTGAACGTGCACGTGCGGGTCTGGCGAACCATCCTGCGGGGCCGCAACGGCGGGACCGTGCCGCTGCACTACTTGGACGCCATGGACGAGCGCAACCCGCCCGAGTGGCAGGACGCCGCGCGCATGCTCTATGGCGGCGACAACGACAACCGCTTGCGTCAGGAGGCGATCCTCGGCGTCGGCGGCTGGCTGGCCGTGCGCGCGCTGTACCCCGACGCCACCATCCATGCCCACCTCAACGAGGGCCACACCGCGTTCTTCGCCGCTGCGATGCTGCACGAGCTCGGCGACCTTGAGCTGGTGCGCAAGCGCTGCCACTTCACGACCCACACCCCGGTGCCCGCCGGCCACGACGTCTTTGACCGCAGCGCGGCGATGGCGGTCATCGGCGACAGGCTGCCGGTCAACGTCGCGGCGCTCGGCGGCCCGGACCGGCTCTCGATGAGCGTGCTGGCCTTGGCGCTTTCTTCGACCTGCAATGGCGTCTCCATGCTCAACGCAGAGGTCGCGTCGGGCATGTTCCCGGGTCGGCAGATCGATGGCCTGACCAATGGCGTCCACGCCGACACCTGGATCCACCCCGCGCTCGGCGCCCTCTACGACGCCGCCCTGCCCGGCTGGCGCGAGCGCGACGCCCGACTTGTCGAGGTCGAGGCGATTCGCGACGCCGGCTTCGACGCCGACCTCGACCGCGCACGCAGCGTCGCCAAGACCGAGCTCTGCGAGTACGTCAACGCCCACACGTCGCTCGGCTTCGACCCCGACGTGCTGACCATCGGCTTTGCGCGCCGAGCCGCTCCGTACAAGCGCGCCCTGCTGATCTTCCACGACCTCGAGCGCCTGCTCGCGCTGGCCGATGGCCGCCTGCAGATGGTCTTCGCCGGCAAGGCGCACCCCAACGACATCAAGGGCCGTCAGCTGGTGGCGCAGCTCGTCCGCACGGCGCGCAGCCTGCGCGGCAAGCTGCGGGTAGCGTTTCTGCCGAATTACTCGATGTGGCATGGCCGCATGATCACCGCCGGCAGCGACATCTGGCTCAACAACCCGGTGCGTCCGATGGAGGCCTGCGGCACCAGCGGCATGAAGGCGACCCTCAACGGCGTGCCCAACCTCAGCGTGCTCGACGGTTGGTGGGCCGAAGCCTGCCGCCACGGCGAGAACGGCTGGGCGATGGTCGAGGCCCACGACGACGAAGACGACGCCCGCGACGCCGACGCCCTCTACAACGTGCTCGCGACGCAGGTGCTGCCGACCTACTACGACAAGCCCGGCGCCATGCGTCAGGTGCGCAAGGGCGCCATCGCGACGGCGCCGGCGTTCACGGCGGCGCGGATGGTGCGGGACTACAGCGAGCGCTACTACGGCCTCGGCGGCAAGTGAGACGGCGGGCGCTAGGCACTACTGCTCGCCGCAGTTGCCGCTCGGCGGTTGCGAGCAGTCGCCGTCCCAGGTCGGTGTGATCTCGGCCTTGGCCTTGGCAGAGACGCCATAGAGGTCGAGCAGGCTGACGTCGACGCGGACCTTGCGCCCGACCACCTGGCAGGGGCACTTGACGTACGCGGTGATCGGCGGCGACAGGTCCTGGCACTCGCCCTCGGGCTGCAGCGTGTGCATCACCGGCACCGTGCCCGGCTTGACCACGATGCCGGTGTCGATGAGCGTCATCGTGACGTCGAGGCGGGCCTTCTTCTGCCAGAGGCCCCGGCTGCGGGTGCGCACCCAGATGTGCTGACCGCCTTGAGGGCCGCGAATCATCGGTGGGGTGGCGGTCGCAGCCTGCCAATCGACCCAGCCGGCGCCTTCCTTGTCGGCACCGCCGATGACCAAGGAGACGGGGCCGCAAGCGCCGCCGTCGGTCTCGCCGCCGTCGGCTTCGCAGCCGTCGACGCAGTCGTTGCTGCAACCGATGGCCAGGGTCAACGCGAGCAGCAGGGCGCCGAGGAGGAGGCGCGCCGCGGGTTGGGCGATGGGTCGAGAGCGCATCGGTCGGGACCTCGTGGCGGTGCCCCCCGTCTCTGGCGTCGCCGCGGGCAGTGTAGTCGGGGCGGCGGGCTGGCGATAGGGGAGGCGTGGGCTAGGAGGCGGCTGGCGGCGGCTTGAGGCCCTGCGAGTTGCAGTTGCGGCGTGGGCTGCTGGCAGCGGACGCCCGGGGTTGCGCTGGCAGGCCGGCGACGACCTGGGGTCGCTCGACCGAGGCGGCGACAGCGACGGTGGCGCTGGACCTGGCTGCGGACGCGCCGTACAAAGGAGGGCGCGGATCGATGGGGACACTGGACGCTGCGGCCGACCGCGGCAGTCCAGGCGATCGGGCCGTGCGCTGGGCCTCGGTCGCTGCCCCGAGGGCGGCCGTCGCCTCCGATCTTGGGAGATCGCCATCGACGAGAAACAGGCCAGCCGCGACCTCGTCCACGCCGCGACCGACCTGCAGGTCGAGCTGGGCAGCGACGCGCAAGCGCCAGAGAGCGGCGTGCCCGGCGTCGGTGACACCGTGGAGCACTTTCGCGTCCTGCGGGTGCTCGGCCAGGGCGGCATGGGGCGGGTGCTGCTGGCGCGTGATACCCGGCTCGGCCGCCTGGTCGCGCTCAAGATCATCCGCCCCGACCGGGCCGATCCTGAGAGGCTGCTGGCGCTGCTCGACGAGGCGCGGCTCACGGCGCGGCTGGCGCACCCGCACATCGTCGCCATCCATCACATCGGCCGCTGGGGCCCGACGCCCTACCTCGCGCTCGAGTACGTCGAGGGCGTGACGCTGCGGCAGCGTGCGCGGGAGGGGCCGCTCGGGGAGCGCGAGGTGGTGCGCATCGGCGCGGCGATGGCGTCGGCGCTGGCCGCGGCGCACGCCCAGGGCATCATGCACCGCGACCTCAAGCCCGAGAACGTGATGGTGCCGCGCGACGGTCGCTTGCGGGTGCTCGACTTCGGCATCGCCGCCGTGCTCGAGACGCAGGCGGGCGGCCCGCGCAGCACCCGCGGCGGCGAGATCGTCGGCACGCCGGGCTACATGGCGCCGGAGCAGTGGACGGCCGATCCCGCCACGCCGGCCGTCGACCTCTGGGCGCTCGGCGTCGTGCTCTACGAGCTGCTGGCCGGACATCGCCCCTTCGACGGGCCCCGGGCCGACCGCCGCGCCCTGCCCGACCGCGTCCGCGACGCCGGCCTGCGGCCACCGCCCCTCCAGCTTGAGCTGAACGGCCTCTCCGAGCTGGTCTTCGCGCTGCTCGATCGCAACCCGAACCTGCGCCCGAGCGCCATCGCGGTGCATGAGAGGCTCGACGCGCTGCTGCGCGGGCCGGCGACGACGGCGCGCGGCGGCAGCGGCCCGTTCCGCGGTCTGTTGCCCTTCGAAGAGCACGACGCGGGCTGGTTCTTTGGCCGCGACGCCGAGATCGACGCCTTGGTCGAGCACGTACGCGGCGTCTCCGTGGTGCCCGTCGTCGGCCCTTCGGGCGCCGGCAAGAGCTCGCTGGTGCGCGCCGGCCTGCTGCCGCGTCTGCGCGAGCAGGGCAACTGGACGGTCTCGGCGCTGCGACCGGGCAGCCGGCCGCTAGAGGCGCTGGCGGCGCGCCTCGTCGCCCAGGACACCACGGGCCGCCGCAGCCTCGCCACTACCGGCGGCCGCGACGCTGCCCGGCTGCTGGCCGAGGAGCTGTTGACGAGCCCGCACGCCTGCAACGTCGAGCTCCACGCCATCGCCGAGGCCCGCGCGACGCGCGTCCTGCTGGTGGTGGATCAGCTCGAGGAGGTCGTCACCCACGCCCGCGACGAGGCCGAGCGCGACGCCTTCCTCGACGCCGTCGCCTCCGCGGCCGACCCGGTCGACGAGCAGGTGCGCGTCATTCTGACCGTGCGCGACGACTTCCTCGGCCGCATCGCCACCCGGGCGCCGATCCGCGACGCGCTGCGCGACGTCTTCGTCCTGCGCCGCCTCGACGCCGCGGCGCTGCGCGAGGCCATCGTGCAGCCGCTGGCGCGGGCGGGGGCGTCGTTCGACGATCCCAGCCTGCCCGACGCCATGGTCGCCGAGGTGGAAGGCGAGCCAGCCGCCCTGCCGCTGGTCCAGTTCGCCTGTGCGACGCTGTGGGAGCGCCGCGACCGCGCCGCGCAGCAACTCCGCCGCGCCGACTACGAGGCGCTGGGCGGGGTCGCCGGGGCCCTCGGACGCAACGCCGAGGCCGTGCTCACCGGCATGACGCCGGACGCGGTCGAGGCCGCCCGGCGGCTGCTCTTGCAGCTGGTCGGGCCGGAGGGCGCACGCCGCGTCGTCGAGCGCGACGCCGCCCTGCTCGCCGCCGGCGCGGGCGCAGAGGCCGTCGTCGAGCGCCTCACCGCCGCCCGCCTGGTGACGTCGCGGCGCGACCACGACGGGCACGGCGCGCGCATCGTGCTGGAGCTGGCGCACGAGTCGCTGAGCCGCACCTGGCCGCAGCTCCAGCGCTGGCTGGATGAGTCCATCGACGAGCGCGCGGCCTTGGCCGACATCGAGGCCGCCGCGCGGCTCTGGGATCGCCGCGGCCGCCGCGCCGACGAGCTGTGGAAGGGCGACGACGTGCGCGACGCGCGGCGACGCTTGCGCGACGCGGCGGAGGCGCTGACCGAGCAGGCTGCGGGCTTTTTGGCCGCGGGCGCGGAGGCGGCGGAGCGGGCGCGCAAGCGGCGGGCCGTCGGCTGGGCCGGCCTCGGCGCGGCGCTGGTGGTTGTGGCCGCGGCGAGCCTCGGATTGGCGGCGCGCTTTCGCGAGCAGGAGCGGGTTCAACGGGGGCTCGCTGGGAGCCTCGCCGCCACGAACCGTGAGGTTGAGGCCAAGAGCCGGGAGATCGCCGCCAAAAGCCAGGAAGTTGAGCGGGCCGCCGCAGAAATGGCCGTCGCCGCAGCGGATCTGGGCATCGTCACGGTGTCGCTCGGCTTCTTCGATTGGGACGCCGAGGCGCTGCAGGTGAAGCCAGCGGAACCAATGGAAAGTGTAGGTATCGAGGTGTGGGAAGTCGATCCCGACTACCCCTACCGGGCGTTTCGACAGCGCGAATCCCTTTGGGTTCGGGCTCATCCGCAGAAGCGGGCGGGCGGGCGGCTGAGCTTCGATCTCGAGACCCGGGCGGGGGTGGCGGTGCTGCGGGTCGTCCGACGTGGCTGCGGCGTGGTCGATGTGCCTCTGCGCAGGTTTCCGGGCTATGCCGAGCGGCGGGATCGCGAGAAACGCAAGGATCCCATCGAGGTGTGGGAGCTGCCCGTGCCGACGTGCGCTGCGACGCTCGCGGGGACGGTGGAGATCCCGGCGGGTCCCTTCGTGGATGGGGGCGTTGGCGAGCCGGCGATGGCGGGGCCCCTGGATCTCAGGGCGGAAGCTGTGACTCACCTTGCCGCGTTTCGCATCGATCGCACAGAGGTGCCCAACGTGGTGTTCGGCGCGTTCGCAACTGCGCGCAGCGTCACCGGCGTTGCAACGCCTGACTACCCAGAGCCAAGCGCTCTCCCCAATGCGCGCGCGCCAGACCACCCTGTCAGCGGTCTGGACGCCTATGGTGCGGAGGCATTCTGCCGCTGGTTTGGCAAGCGTCTTCCGACCAGCGCCGAATGGACCAAGGCTGGTCGAGGAGGCCTGCAGCTGGCCAATGGACAGCCGAACCTTGCACCGCGTCGCAACTTGCCGTGGGCAGCTACCTACGCCACCTCGCAAGAACAGCATCGGTGCGCAAGGCACGGCAAGACGGAGCCCAGCCCAGCAGAACAGGCTCAGGAACAGCAACTTGGCGCCGAGCCAGCAAGCGCCGGCCGCAAGCCGGCCGTGGGTACAGTGTCGGTGGTCTCTTTGTTGTGTGGGGCAAGCCCGTACGGGGTGCTGCACATGTCGGGCAATGTGGGCGAATGGACCGCCACCGGGAAGCAAGGCGTGGGCGGCAGCGGTGTGCGCACGATTCGGGGTGGGGACTGGACCACGCCCGCGAACCTCAACATTGGCAGCAGACCTGACTCAAAGTCGAAAGTTGCGCAAACGTTGAGCTAGGATCGACGAATGCCGTCTCGCAGGCGATGCTGGCCTTGCGACAACCCCGCGTCCGGTACACCCGGGCGCCTACGGGACGGCGATGACGACGTTGATGCAGAAC
>CANLIC010000059.1 GCA_947491025.1 Myxococcales bacterium | reverse complement strand
GCGGCCTCCTCCGGCACCTCGCGGCGGGCGAAGACCGCGCAAACGGCTGCCACCAGCGGTCGGCGCGGAACACGCCCCTCGAGCTCGGCCTGCAGGGCGTCGAGGGCGATGAGCGCCTCAGCCCGGTTCGGCGCCTCGTCGGCAGCGTCATCGAGACCCACCGCACCGGCGACCGCACCGAGCTCATGGCACAGCTGGCGGTGCCGGTGGTCGGCGGCGTGGTCCGTGGCTCGCTGCGCCTCCATGGGCCCACCGCCCGCTGGCTGCCGACTGGGCGCGGTCCTTCGAGCCCCGGCGGCACACCGGCGGCCGAGCTGGCGAGCCACCGTTGGACGCCGATGGTCGGCGCGGCGTGCGCCACAGCGCTGTTGCGGTGCGGCGAGGCGCTGGTTGCGGTCAACGGCCGCGGCTACCACGACCGCAACGCCAGCGTTCGGCCGCTGCATCGGCTCGGCATCGGGCGCTGGCTGTGGGGTCGGTGGGCGCTCGAAGACGAAGATCGCGCCGTCTACGCCCTCTGGCCGGTCGACGGTGGGCCGGCCATCGTGCTTGGGTACACCCTCGGCGCCGACGGGGTGATCCGCGACCAGGGCGCCCTTGACCTCAAGGCCTCGGGCTGGCGGCTCTCGCGCTGGGGCCTGACGTGGGCGAGGCAGATCGCCATCCAGCACCGCGACGCGCCCGCCTCGGCAAGGTCGTTCGGCGTCTTGCGGGTGCGGCACCGCGTCGACGACGGCCCCTTCTACCAGCGGCAGCTCTGCGAGGCAGAGGGCGGCCATGGCACGCTCGAGACCATCGCGCCGGGCCGGATCGACCTCGCGCCGCTGCGGGCCCTGGTCCGCATGCGGGTCAGCCACGCCGTCGCGCCCGGCTCTCGCTGGCTGGCGCTTTTCGAGGGCCCGCGCCGCGGCCGCTGGCGCCGACTGCTGCGTCATTGGCTCAGTCGCTGGCTGCGTCCAACGGCCGCCGAGTCGCGCTAGGTCGTCGCGCGGCCAGGGCCGGCACCGGAGCGCCGCCGGAGTCGACATTGCGGCGCCGGTCGCAACGCGGCTACGATCCCCGCTGCCCTGTGGCACCGCGCCGCGCTCGACCGAGACGACATCGCGAAGCTGCACGGGCTCGCCGCCAAGAACGCAGAGGACGCGACATGACCACCACGCTCTACCACTTCTGGCGCTCCTCGGCCTCGCAGCGGGTGCGCTGGGCCCTCGCCCACAAAGGCATCGCCTACCAGAGCGTCGTCGTCGATCTGCACGCGGGCGAGCAGCACAGCGCCGACCACCGCGCCCGCAACCCGATGGGCCACGTGCCGGCGCTCGACATCGACGGCCACCTGCTCGCCGAATCCGTGGCGATCCTCGAGTACCTGGAGGAGACCCGGCCCACGCCGCCCCTGTATCCGGCGACGCCGCTCGCACGCGCCCGCGTCCGCCAGGTCGTCGAGCTGATCGCTTCGGGGGTGCAGCCGCTGCAGAACCTCGCCGTGCTCGCCAAGGTGTCGAGCGATCCCGCTGCGCAGCGGGCGTGGGGCGTCTACTTCAATGAGCGCGCGCTGAAGGCCTGCGAGGCGCTGCTGCTGCAGATCGACGCCGAGCTCGGCGCTGGGCGCTTCGCGGTGGGCGACGTCTTGAGCGCAGCCGACCTGTACCTGGTGCCGCAGCTTGGCGCTGCGCGGCGCTTCGGAATGGACCTCGCCGGCTATCCCCGGCTGCTCGCGGCCGAAGCGGCTGCGCTGGCCACGCCGCACGCCGCCGGGGCCACGCCCGAAGCGCACCAGCCAAGCGCCGCGCGCTAGCTTTGTCGCGCGTAGGGACGCTCGCTGCGCGGCCGTGGGCCAGCGTCGACGCGTGGTCGAGGCGTCGGAGGGGCCGGGGCTAAGGCGCCCCAAAGCGGCACACAACCTGAAGCGGCTGGGTTGCCGTCTGCAGGAGGGCGCGTCATGGTCGGCGTGCGACCGCGCCCCAGCGGCGCACAGCGGGGAGGAGCGGCATGGTGTCGACGCTGGAGTTTGAGCTGCGGCTGAGCAGGCAGGGCCAGGGCGGCGAGCCCGAGGTGCGCTTCTGGCTCGACGCCAACGGAGACCAGCGCATGGATCCGTCCGAAGAGATCGCCCCGGTGCGCCGCGAGGGTCTGCTGTTTCGCGCCACGGCGCCGCTCTCGGGCCACGACGCCGCGGGCGTTGGCTTTCTGGTGCGCATCGCTGCCGAGCGCGGCGCGCGCTACCGCCTCCGGATTTGGCTCGACGACAACGACAGCCGCCGCGAGGTCTTCGACCAGGCGGACGCGGTGGCCGAGTCGCCGCATCGCATCATCGGCTGGTGCCGCTAGCGTCTCAGGGGCCTGACGGGGCGGGGCAGGGCGGTGCATGCGATGGCGGTCGTCATCTTGTTCGACATCGACGGGACCCTCGTCACCAGCGGTGGCGTCGCGCGCCAGGCCCTGGTCGGCGGGGCATGTCAGGTGCTCGGCGACGTGACGCTGCCCAACGAGCGCGTCCGCGATGCCTTCGACTTCGGCTACGGCGGCATGACCGACCGCGCGATCGTCCGCCTCGGCCTGCACCGGCTCCTTGCGGCGTCCACGGAGCTGCCAGCACGGGCGAGCGACCTCCTCGCCGCCAGCGAAGCGACGATCGACGCGGTGCTCGCGGCCTATCTTCCGCGCCTGCGCGCCGCGCTCTCGGCCACGCCCTCGCCGCTGCGGCTGCTGCCCGGCGCCGCTGAGCTGGTCGCCTTCGCGCGGGCGTTGCCGGGCGTCGAGGTCGGCCTCGGCACCGGCAATGTGCGCGAGGGCGCACGCGCCAAGCTCGATCCCTTCGGCCTCTACGACGCGATGCCATTCGGCGGCTTCGGCTGCGACGCTGAGGCGCGCGAGGACCTCATCGGCGCCGGCTGGCGGCGCGGCGCCGAGCGCCTCGGCGTGCCGACCGCGGCGGCTGGGCTCGTCATCGTCGGCGACACCGAACGCGACATCGACGCCGCGCGTGCCCACGGCGGCCTCACGTTGGGCGTCGCCACCGGCAGCGTCGATGCCGACACGCTGCGTCGCCACGGCGCGGAAGAGGTGACCGAGCGCCTCGACGGGCCGGCGGTCGGCGCCCAGCTCACGGCGTTGGTGGCGCGGGCGCGGCGATCTTGAGCGCGTCGCCTGCCATGCCGCCGCTGCTTCTGGGCGGTCTCGTCCCGCCGCCGGCTGCGGGTGGCGAGGGCGCCGCTGCGCGCCGGCTGCGGCGCAAGTGGCTGATCGACGCCGCCGGAACTGGAGGCAGCGCGGCCGAGCGCGAGGCCCGCGCCAGGCTCTTGAACGCCTGCGTACGCCTCTGCGCCGACTTGCGCGTGCAGGCCGCGCCGGGGCTGGAAGGCCTGGCCGACTGGCTCGGCGTCGGGCCGGGCGAGCTCGTGGCCTCGCCCTTTGGCCTGCGCGCTGCGGCGCTCGGCATTGCCGCTGGGGCGCGGATTCGCCACGCCGAGCGCGCGCCGCTCTGGCGCTGGCGCCAAGCGTTGCGATCCGACGCTCTAGCGCCAGGGCATCCCGAGGGGCCCGGCGGCGAGCTCTGCGACCCCGACCACGGCGAGTGGCGCGACGGCTCCCTGCAGCTCGGCCGCTACCAGGGCTTCCTGCTCGACGGGCCACACGCCAGCCTCCACCCCAACCACAGCGCCCGCTGGACGCCCCACGAGCTGCTGCACCGCGCCGTCGGCTTCGCACACCGGAAGGCGGCAGGCCGCTTGTGGATCGCGATCGGCGCGCGCCTCGGCGAGCTGCTGCCGGTCGTGCATTGGTATGGGCCCGATCAGGTGGCGCGGCTCGATGGCCTCCCCTTCGAGCGCCTGGCCGACGCCGCCGCCCCGGCCGCACCGCTCGCCGCCGCCGCCTGGTGGCACGCCGAGGCTGGCGCGCTGCCTGGATTGCTCGACGGTTCGCTGCATCGCCTCGGCCTCGGCGCCGCGGCACTCGAAGCCGAACTGGTTGCCTGCGCGTTCGCGCACACCCGCGGCGCCTGGCCTGAGAGCGCAGAGGCGCTGCGGATGCTCGACCCGGGCCTCGACGCCCGCAGCGACGCCCAGGCCTACGCTGCGGGGCACGCCAGGCGCCTGCGCGACCCGGCGGTCGATGACGCGTTGACGCGCCACACCGCCCTCGGCCGCGAGCGCTTCGACGAACTCGGCGCGCTTGCCGAGGCGATCGAGATCGCCTTCGACGCCCTGATCTTCGGCTCCATCGTGCTCCATCCCGCCGCCATCGCCGTCGCCGCCGCCCGCCGCGACGCCTGGGAGGCCGCGCTCTACGCCGCCGTCTGCGGTGCGACGCTGCCGACCTCGCAGACAGGTCTGGACCCGGCATCGCGTGACGCGGCGCATCCGCACGAGCTGGCCCGGGGCGCCGAGGCGGTCGCGCCCGCGCTCAGCCACTGGCTGATGGCCACCGGTCTGCTGGACAGCACGCTGCGCCTGGCAGGCGATGGGCGCCGGGGCCCCCTGTTGCTGCGGCTGGAACAGGCGCTCTGCGACCAGGCTGCGGGCGCGGATGGCGCAGCGGCAGAGCGCCTGGCGGCGGCCCTCGGGCTCGCGCGCTGGCAGATCGCGCTGGCTGGGGCGACCCGCCGCGACGACGCCTGCGAATGCCTCGGCGAGGACGTCGCCGACGACGCCTGGCTCCTCGCCGAGGAAGCCGACGACGAGAAGGCCCCAGGCGACGACGGCGGATCCGATCGCTTGTGGGCCAGCGCGGCGTTTCGGCGACATGACGCAGACTTCGACGTCGCTGCCTGGCACACCGCGCTCGAGCAGGGTGACGACCTCGAAGCTGGCCTCTGGCCGCCGCCCGGCTGGCGACAGCGCCACAGCTTTCTGGTTGGCGCGGTTGGCGGCGCGGTGGTGGCCATCGCAGTCCCGCCCGTCATCGGCGACGCCTGGGAGGCCCTCGCCTGCGCCGAGGCCGAGGGGCTCGAAGTCAGCGAGGCCTTCGCCCACCTCATCGCCGCCATCGATGCCTGGGAAGCCGCGCCGCGTCGACGGGCGGAGCGCGAGCGCCTGGCCGAGCAATGGCTCGACGAGCTGCGGCGGGCCGGCGCCGTGGCGATGGTGCGCGGCGGTCCCGGCTAGTCCGCCTTGCGCACCGGGACACCGGGCGTAGCATGGCCATCGCAAGGGAGCCGCCCATGAACGCCGTGTCCGCACCGAGCCCCAGCCCCAGCCCCAGCCCCGGCGCAGGCCCGCTCCACGCCACCCACGAGGTCCTCAACCAGCCGGCGCCGATGGCTGGCCACAACCTCTTCGACCTCGATCCTGCCCTGCGCGACGCCATCACCCGCCACGGGGCCGCCTTCGATGTCCCCAACCTGCGCGCGCTCGGCGCCCAGCTCGGCCTGCCGGAGTGGATCGAGCACGGGCACAATGCCAACGTCGAGCCGCCGAAGCTGCGTCTTTTCGACCGCTTCGGCCACCGCATCAACCAGGTCGCCTACCACCCGAGCTACCACGCGCTGATGGCGGAGTCCAAGCGCTGGCGCATCGATAGCCTGGCCTGGGTCGACCGGCGCCCGGGTGCGCTGGTCGCCCGCCTCGGCCGCTCTTACCTGATGGGGCAGGTGGAGCAGGGCCATGGCTGTCCGATCACGATGACCTTCGCCAGCGTCCCGGCGCTGCGCCATCAGCCCGACGTCGCGGCGTTCTGGCTGCCCAAGATCCTGAGCGGCGCCTACGACGGCGACGACAGGCCGGCACCCGAGAAAGCGGGCGTCACCCTCGGCATGGCGATGACCGAGAAGCAGGGTGGCTCCGATGTGCGCGCCAACACGACGCAAGCGACGCCCGTCAGCGCCCGCAGCGGCCCCGGCGCCGCCTACCGCCTGGTCGGCCACAAGTGGTTCTGCAGCGCGCCGATGTGCGACGCCTTTCTGACCTTGGCGCAGACCCCGCGGGGCCTAAGCTGCTTTCTGGTGCCGCGCTGGGCGCCCGAAGGCGACGCCGACGCGTTGCAGGCCGAGGCCTTCGGCGGCGCCACGCGCTTCACGCGCAACCCGATTTGGGTCCAGCGCCTCAAAGACAAGGTCGGCAACCGCAGCAACGCCAGCAGCGAAGTCGAGTACCACGGCGCCCTCGGCTGGATGGTAGGCGGCGAGGGTCGCGGCGTGGCGACGATCCTCGAGATGGTCGCCCACACCCGCCTGGACTGCATCGTCGGGTCGGCCGCCACCATCCGGCAGGTCGTGAGCCAGGCCGCCTGGCACGCTCGGGGGCGCTCGGCCTTCGGCGGCCGCCTCGCCGACAAGCCCCTGATGCGCAACGTCCTCGCCGACCTGCACCTGGAGTCCGAGGCGGCCATCGCGCTCGGTCTCCGCATCGGGCGGGCCTGGGACGAGGCGCGGGCCCACGACGACGGGGCGCGGCCAAGCGCCGGCCCAAGCGACGCCGCGCCCGGATCCGACAGCCGCCCCTTCGCCCGAATCGCCACCGCGATCGCCAAGTACCACGTCTGCAAGATCGCCCCGACGGTGGCCTACGAGGCGATGGAGTGCCTCGGCGGCGGCGGTTTTGTCGAAGAGAGCCCCATCGGCAGGCACTTCCGCGACGCCCCGGTCAACTCGATCTGGGAGGGCTCAGGCAACGTCATCTGCCTCGACGTGCTGCGGGCGATGGCGCGCGAGCCGGAGTCGCTGAGCGCGCTGCGCGACGAGCTGAGCGGCCGCCGCGGCCTCGACGACCGCTACGACGCGGCGCTCCTGGCGCTGGAGCGCGAGCTGGCCGATGGCGGCGACCTCGAGCTGCGGGCACGCGGACTCGTCGAGCGCCTCGCCCTGCAGCTCCAGGGGGCAGTGCTCCTCGCCGCCGCCGCAGAGGGCGCCGGCCAGGCCGCGGTCGCCGACGCCTTCTGCGCCAGCCGGCTGCGGCGCGAGGGCGCGACGCGCCACTTCGGCACGCTGCCACGCGGCGTCGCGGTCGATGCGCTGCTCGAGCGTTGCCTGCCGGCATGACCATGGTCCCAGAACGCGGCGCGGCCGTTGCCCAGGGCCACCGGCTCAGCCCGGCGTTGGCGCTCAAAATCAGCCGGCCCGGCCTCTGGTTCCAGACGCTCTGGCTCTACCTGCTGCCGCTGACCCGCGGCGCCGACTGGAGCGATCCCTGGCTCTGGGTGGGCCTGCTCTATGCCACCTGGCCGCTCAACGCGCTGGTCTACGGTTGGAACGACTCCGTCGACGTCGAGCTCGACGCCCGCAACCCCCGCAAGGACTCCTGGCTCTTCGGCGCCCGCGCCACCGAGGCCCAGCTGCGGCGCTTTCTGCGGATCGCCGTCGCCGCCCAGATCCCCTTCCTCCTCGCGTTCGCTGTGGCGCGGGGCCCCCTTGTTGCGCTCACCTTCGCCGGCATCTTCGCCGTCAACGCCAGCTACAACCGGCGCGTCGGCGGCCTGCGCGGCCGGCCCCCCTTCGATCTGCTCAACGCGCTCGGCTATCTGCTGGTCGTCGTCCTTTCGCTGCAGGTCAACCAGCGCCCGCCGCTCTCGGGCCTGGCCTGGCTCTACCTCGGCCTCTTCGTCACCCAGGCCCAGCTCATCGGCGAGGTGATGGACGTCGTCTGCGACCGGCAAGGCGGCCGCGTCACCACCGCGACCCGGCTCGGCGTCGGCCGGACCAAGATCGTCATCTTCGCGCTGGTCCTCGGGCTCGGGCTGCTGTGCGGACTTGGCTTTGGCGACTGGGTGCTCGGCGGGCTGCTCCTGGCGGGCGCCGGCTGGCTGCTCCTCGATCTGCTGGTCTATGCAGCGAAGCGGGAGACCTACAGCCGCACCGAGCACACCATCGCCGGCGTCGGCATGAACCTCCTCGGCGCTGGGTCGATGGCATGGCAATTCTGGTCGCCGTCGCTGCTCTAACGCGCCTCGGCTTGGCAGGGCGGCGTCGCATGGCGGCGTCGCGCCGCGTCGTTGCGCCCCGCGTCTTGGCTCTTTTCGTCTTGCTCGCCATCGGGCTGCTCCTCCCGCTCGACGCCGACGGCCGCTGCCGCGTCCGCCGCACGCGGGCCCGCCTGCACGACACGGCGGCGAGCCTGGCGCAGCGCTTTCACCTCAGCGAGTCGGCCTTTCGCGCCCGCAACGGCCTCGGCCGCGGTCAGGCGCTGGTCCACCGACGCAAGTACGTCGTCAGCGACGCCGCGATGGGCGAGGCGCTGCGCGACGGCATCTCCATGGGCCCCTCGACCGACGCCTACCTGACGGTGTCGCCCGATCGCGCTTACGGGCAGCCCTTTGTCATCGCCCTGCTGCGCTACGCGGCGCGCACGGTGCAGCGTCACTTTCCGCGCGGGCACCGCGTCGTCATCGAGGACATCTCGCTGCAGAGGGGCGGCTGCATGTCGCCCCACCTGGAGCACCGCGGGGGCCGCGAGGCCGATGTCGGCCTCTACCTCCGCACCGCCGAGGAGACCGGTCGGCTGCGGCGCGCGACGCCGGCCACGCTCGACGCCCGCCGGCAGTTCGTGTTGCTGCGGACCTTGCTGCAGACGCGCTGCGTCGAGCGAATTCTCCTGGATCGGCGCCTGATCCCGCCGCTCAGGGCCATGGCGCAGCGCAGCGACCTGCCGCTAGACGATCGTCAACGCTTTTTCGGTCCGATGCCCGACGGCGGCCGCAGCGTGCTCCGCGCAGCGGCGGGCCACGACAACCACACCCACATCCGCTTCCGCGAAGGCGGCGCTTGCACGCTGCCCAAGGCCCTCGGCGGCGAGGCGGTGCTCGCTCCCTTCGAGGATGAGCCTTTGGAGCCACCGGATGATCCCACGCCCTCTGGCCTTGACGCTGCGCCGCCGGCAGACCAGAAGGGGCCGTCGCGCCGCGCGGACGAGCCGCCGTCGCTGCCAGAGCTGCCCCGGCCGTAGGCTGCCGTAGGCTACCGATGTCGCTGGTGGATCCGCAGACAAGTCCGGAGAGTCGATGAGGTACGGAGCAAAGCGCGCCGGCAGTGGGGCGATGGCGCTGGTCCTTTTCGGTTGCGGCCTTGGCGCCGCGACGGAGGCATTCGCCGCCTGTTCAAGCCAGAGCGTCGGCACGCCCGTCAACGGGACGCTGCGCGGTGGCCGCGAGATGCCAAGGGCCAGCGCTCATCACGTCGTGCAGCCCTTTGCCGTACGACACGAGCTGCGCTGGGCCACCTGCCGCCTGGTCGATGGGCTGCTGGCGGTCGCCCGCGAGGTGACCCGCGATCGCCGCTTGCCCCTGGTCATCGGCAACCTGAGCCAGAAGGGCGGCGGCGAGATGAAACACAGCGCCTCGCACGAGTCCGGCCGCGACGTCGACATCGCCTTCCAGGTCGCCGATGAGCGCGGTCGGGCCCGTTTTCCGGTCTACCATCGCTTCGACTCCAAGCTGGAGTCGCGCAGCCACGGCCCGCGCTATCGCTTCGACGTCGCGCGCAACTGGCAGATTGTGGCGGCGCTGCTGCGAGCGCCGCACTTCGAGATCGAGCGCATCGTGATCGCGCCCTACCTACGCGCGGCCCTGCTCGACCACGCCCAGACGCACGGCGAGGATGCAGCGATGATGGCGCTCGCCCGCACCAAAGTGGTGCCGCCCTGGCCTGGGGTGAAGCTTCACGACAACCACTTTCACGTCCGCATCGCCTGCGATCCCAGCACCGAGCCCCGTTGCCGCGAAGTGCCGCTTACAAGGGCGATCGCCAGCAACGCACGCGGCGCAGGCGGTGCCGGGTGAAGCTGGCGTCGCCCCCGCACCGCCGGGCCTCGCCGCATCGCGCCGCGCTTGGCGCCTGGGCGCTCGTCGCGACCGGGCTGGCCGTCTCCGCCCTCGCCGCGACGCCGCCGCGCAAGCTGCCGCCAAGCCCGGGTGGTCCCAAGGACATCACCATCGCGCTGGCCGGCGACATCGCGTGGCCGCGCGAGAAATACGCCAGCAAGCTGCAGTCGCTGGCCGACGGCGAGGGCATCTTCGGCCGCGTCCAGATGTGGCTCGACGAGGCCGACCTCCGCTTTGGCAACCTCGAGTCGCCGCTGAGCGACCGCGGGCCGACGGTGAACAAGACCTACCAGGTCATTACGCCGCCGGAGCGCCTCGACTGGCTGCTCAGCGCCGGCTTCAATCTTTTGTCATTGGCGAACAACCACATCGCCGACGCCGGGCCCGAGGGCATCGCCGACACGCAGCGCCACCTGCAGCAAGCGCGCGACGGCGGGCACGCCTTGTGGTGGGCCGGCGCCGGGCTCGATCCCGCCGAGGCGGCGCGCGACGTCGTGCTGCAGGTGCCAGGAAAAGGCTTGAAGGTCGCGATGATCGCAGTCGGAATCAACCGTTCGCCGCTGGTGGCCCGGCCGCACGCCGCCGATCTGCCGGCGCGGGTACGGGCGGCGCGCGCCAAGGCGGACCTGGTCTTCGTCTCGGTCCACGCCGGCCGCGAGTACCAGCACACGCCAGACCCCGACAACGTCCGCCTCTACCGCGCGCTCATCGACGCCGGCGCCGACCTCGTCATCGGCCACCACCCGCATGTCATCCAGGGCGTCGAGAAGCGCGGACGCGGCCTCATCTTCTACAGCCTCGGCAACTTCTCGTTCTCGTCGCTGACGATGCGCCACCGCAAGTCGGGCGCCCGCATGTACGGCCTGCTGCCCCTGGTCGAGGTGCGCGGCGGCCAGGTGACGGGGGCACGGCTGATCCCGCTCTACGTCAACAACCTCGAGACGTGGACCTTGCCCGGCGCCGCGCCGCTGCGGCCGACGCCCTTTCAGCCGCAGCCCCTGACCGGGCCCTACGCCCGCGCGTTGTTGCAAGACCTGCAGGCTTTTGGCGCCGCCATCGAGGGCAACGCCACCGTCATCGAGATCCGTGGCGACGAGGGCATCGTGGGCGCAGGCCCACCCACCCCGCCGACCCCACCCAGCACAGGGAAGTGAAGACCATGATCGCAAAGTGGATGCTGAGCACCGCCGCCGCGCTCTTCGCGCTCGCTGGCGCCACCGACGTCTGGGCGCTGCAGCCGCTCTCGGCGGCCGAGCGGGCGACGTTCTTCGGCTCGGTCGAAGATCCGCCCGCCAAGGAGCTGCTGGGCATCAAGGGCTACGAGGGGAGGCACTACCTCGCCGGCGACGAGTGGAACGGTCACCTCTGGCGGCCTTCGCTGGCCGGCAAGGGCGGCGGCTACATCGGCGTCGGCGCCGACCAGGCCTACCTCTTCATCGGCTGGGCGCGGCCGGAGCTGGCCTGGCTCATCGACTACGACATCCTGGTCGTGCGGCTGCATGGCGTGCACCACATCTTCTTCGCCGCTGCGGCTGATCCCAAGGCGTTCATGCACTTGTGGTCCGACAAGGCCGCCGGACTGGCCGCCATCGACGCCGCCACCGAGACCGGAACCGTGCCGCTCGACGCCGCCGCCAAGGCCGAGCTGCGCAAGACGTACCTGCACGCCCGCAGTCACGTCAGCACCCGCCTGCGCCTGCTCGAGAAGCGCCTACATAAACTCAAGCAGACCGCGTATCTGAACAACGCAGAGGACTACGCCCACGTCCGCACCCTGATCCAGAGCGGGCGGGTGCGGCGCATGTCGGCGAATCTGTTGGAGACCAAGGGCCTCATCGGCGTCGGCGATGCAGCCCGCCGCCTCGGCGTGCCGATGCGCCTCGTCTACCTCAGCAACGCCGAGCAGTACTGGCCGTACACCAAGGCTTTTCGCGCCAACTTGCGCGGGCTGCCGATGGACGCCCAGAGCGTCATCATTCGCACGCTCTCGACCTTCAGCATCAACAAGGACTACCGCTACAACGTGCAACCCGGTTTGACGTACCAGGAATTCCTGGCCCAAGACTGGATGCGCCACGTCCACCAGATGATCCCGCGCCGCAAGCTCAAGGACGAAAAGGACATCGAGTTCCTGGTCTACGAGCGCACGCCGGAGGAGCTGCGTGGCCGCCGCAAGCCCAAGGCCAAAGCCAAGTCCGGTGGCGCCGGCGCTCAGCCGAAGCAGTAGTACCAGCCGCTGGCGCTACCGACCCAGATCTTGCCGTCCTCGATCGCCGGCGCCGAATGGCTGCGGCCGCCGTGGTCCGCGCGCCAGACCTGGGCGCCGGTCTCCAGGTCGACCATGCGCAAGTAGCGGTCGTAGCTGCCAAAGACGAACTTGCCGTCGACGATGGCCGGCGAGGACCAGATCGCGGCGCCAGCCCGGGCCAGCCACCGTCCCTCGCCGGTCGCGGCGTCGAGCGCGTGCATCGCGCCGTCGTGGTCACCGACGACGACCATTCCGGCTGAGGCCGCCGCCGTGGACCAGACGCCGCCCGCGATGTCTTTGGTCCACAAGATCTTTCCCGTCGCCCGCCGACGGTTGTGGCCGCGTGGACGTTGAATCCGTCGGCGACCGCACAGCGGATGCCGTTGCCGCGGACCTCCACGACCTCGTCGCGCAGCCGCATCACAAGCTCGCCGGCGCGCTCGCCGACCGCCACACGATCGAGCAGGCTCGCCGTCATACAGCCTGCCAACACGGGCTCGCGCTCACGGAACAGGTCGCAGCTGGCATCTGCAAGGTCCGCCCGCAGCACGCCGAGCCGGCCGAGGCGGCGCAAGACCCGGCGGCGTACGGCGAGCGTCAGCTCTTGCACCTCACGCTGCGTCGGCGAGCAGATGCGCTGGAACTTCGGCAGGTCGCTGCCGGCGACAGCATGCCAGACGCCATCGGCAAAGATTGTATGAATATGAGGGTTTAAGCGAAGTCCGTCACCAAAGCGCTGAATTGCACTGACCGCCGCGCAGAGCCCGTCGTCGACGTTGTGCTGCTCCCGCGCGCGCTGGCGGTAGAAGTTCGTCACGGTCTTGGTCCACACCGCCACGATCTCGCTGAACAGCTTGTGATCGT
>CANLIC010000058.1 GCA_947491025.1 Myxococcales bacterium | reverse complement strand
GGGGCGCCTGCAAAGCGGCCAAGAGCAAGTGCCCATGCAAGGGCAACGCCGACTGCGCCGCATTCGAGGACGGCAACCCCTGCAACGGTAGCTTGTACTGCGAGCTGCAGAGCGGAAACTGCCTCGTCAACCCGGCGACGGTCGTCAGCTGTGAAGGGGCTGGCGATGGCCCGTGCAAGCCCATGCAGTGCGATCCCAAGGTCGGCGGCTGCAAGCCGTTGCCGTTGCCCGACGGCGTGACCTGCGACAGCGACAGCTTCGGATGCACGGTCGAAGCCTGCGCCGCAGGCGCCTGCAAGCTCGTCGGCCAGGGCTGCCTGTGCTGGGAAGGCAGCGACTGCGCTCCGTTCGAAGACGGCAACCTCTGCAACGGCACGCTCTACTGCAACAAGAACGCCACGCCGCCGTACTGCGCGCCCAACCCTGCCTCGCCAGTCACCTGTCCGGCGCCGGCGCCGAACACGTGCACGGTTGGCGTCTGCAATCCGGGGACCGGCGTTTGCGACCCCGTGGCCGCCAACGCCGGCGGTGTCTGCGACGACGCCAACGCCTGCACCAAGGGCGATACCTGCGCCGCTGGCGCCTGCAAGGGCGGCGGCGCCCTCAGCTGCGACGACAGCAACGCCTGCACAGCAGACACCTGCGCGCAAAAGACCGGCTGCGTGCACGACAAGCTCTCGGGCGACCCCTGCTCCGATGGCGACGCATGCAGCGACGCTGACAGCTGCAGCGCTGGCGCGTGTCAGGCGGGCGCGGCGCTGAAGTGCGACGATGGCGACCCATGCACGAGCGACAGTTGCGCGCCGAAGTCGGGCTGCGTGCACGACAAGACCACCGGCGGCGCCTGCAGCGACGCCAACGCATGCACGCAGAGTGACAAATGCGATGCTGGCGTATGCAAGGGCGGCGCCGCCCTCAACTGCGACGACGGCAACCCCTGCATCGCGGACACTTGCGCGCCCGAAGTGGGCTGCGTCTTCACCGGTCTCAGCAGCGGCGCTTGCGACGACGGCGATGCGTGCACCACCCCCGACGGCTGCGCCAAGAGCAGTTGCAAGGCCGGCCCGGCGTTGGTTTGCGATGACGGCAACATCTGCACCAGCGACACCTGCGCGCCGAAGTCGGGCTGCGTGCACGACAAACCCTCGGGCGGCATCTGCCTGAGTGGCGATGTCTGCACCAAGCCGAGCGTTTGTGACAAAGGCGTCTGCCAGGCGGGCGCCGCCGTGGTCTGCAACGACGACAACCCCTGCACTGTCGATAGCTGCGGCACCAAGACAGGGTGCGTCTTCGACAAGGCCAGCGGCGCCTCCTGCAGCGACGGCGACGCCTGCACCGCCCCAGACATCTGCGCCGTCGGAGTCTGCAAACCCGGCGAGCCCCTGCCCTGCAACGACGGCAACCCGTGCACCAAGGACACCTGCGATCCCAAGGCCGGCTGCGGCACCGACCCCCAGCTCGTCGCAGGCTGCGGCGCGCTGGATTTCGACGGCGTCGACGACCGCGTGCGGACGCTGCCCAACGCCTCGCCCGCCGTCCTGCCGAACCTGACCTTCGAGGCTTGGGTGTTTCGCACCGGCACCGGCACCGGCGATCAGTCGATTGTCGGCGACGACGATGGCGGCTGGGATCGGGGGTTGGTGGCCAGAGACGGCAAGATCTACGTGTGGGCTGGCAAGGAGTTCGACACCGGCTTGACCTCCACGCTCAACGAGTGGGCGCACTTCTCAGTGGTCTGGACGCCGACAGAGGTGCGGGTGAGCAAGAACGGCGGCAGCGCCTACATCGGAAAGACGCCCCTCGACAGCGACTCTGCGAATCCGTGGACTTTGGGCGCGCTGGAGTCGGGCTGGCGCTTCGCCTTCAAAGGCCGGATCGACGAGGTGCGCATGTGGAGCGTGGCGCGCAGCACCGCCGAACTCCAAGCCACCTTCGACTGCTCCATCGTCGCGCCCAAGCCGGGCCTGCTGCGCAATTTCCACTTCGACGAGGGTGTGCCGGGCCAGGCCAACCCGACCATTACCAAGGCCAAAGACAGCAGCAGCAACGCAAAGGATGGGGACCTCGTCGACTTTGCGCTCAAGGACACGACGTCCAACTGGACCAGCCTTGCGGCGCCCGCCACAGGCAAGACTTGCCCCTGAGGGTGCGTTCGAGGGGAGCTCTTCGCGTGAGAAGCGCGGCTTGAGGCAGGGGCGTTGCGGTCTCGACGTCCAGGCGACGGTGGCCGGGCCCACAGCGCGCGGCAGGAAGGCGCGCGACGGAAGACGCCCGGCGATTGACCACGACCCCAGTGACTGCCATTGTTGGGGATTCGCGATCGCATGTCGCGAACTGCGGCTTGTACCTTGGGCGCGCACCCCGGCGGCCACTGCTTCGCTCTCGGAGAGGACCATGAAGATCTCGCACCGCTGGCACGGCGCCATCCCCGCCGTAACGCTGCTCTTTCCGCTGGCGCTGCTGAGCGCGGGCAAGGTTCAAGCGGCAACGCCGAGCACGCTGCTGGTCGAAGGCGCATTGACGACACCGGGCGGCGGCGCCGCCGTCGACGGCCCCTACAAGCTGACGTTCTCGTTGTGGGACGCGCCCAAAGACGGCGCCAAGTTGTGGAGCGAGACGGTGGACGTCGCCGTCGGCGGCGGGCGTTTCACGGCGCTCCTCGGTGCCACCACGGCGGTGGCCCCGAAGGCCTTGGCTGGCGGCGTTGCGTGGCTAGGCGTCGGCGTCGGCAACGACCCGGAGCTGCCACGTCAGCAGCTGGCAGCGTCGGCGTATGCCATTCGCGCAGCGGTGGCCGAGAGCGTCGACTGCGTCGGTTGCATGTCGGCGTCGACAGCAGCCTTCAACTACGCAGGCAGCTTGACCAAGGGCGGTCCGGCCGCCGACGTAGCCTGCACGGCGTGTGTCTCCATCGCAGAGCTCAAGTTCGACGGCGACGTCGACCTCGGCGGGCACGCACTGAAGGGCAGCAGCGCGACGTTCACCGGCGACCTGGTCGCCAAGACCGTCACCGCCACCGCCTACCAAGGTGACGGCAGCAAGCTCACCGGCATCGCCCAGCCCAAGGGCAGCTGCAAGGCGGGTGAGGCGGTGGTCGGCATCGCCGCTGACGGCACGCTGCAGTGCAAGGCCTTCAGCGCCGCGCTGCCGCCCGACGGCCTCGACGAAGTGAGCAACGGCCTGCTCACCAACCAGTTCGTGGAGAAGGTCGCCATCGGCGGCGCCGTCGGCATTCCCGACAACACCGGCGCTACCGCCAACATCAAGCTCGACGTGCCTGACTGGGGAAAGGCGCAAGGATTCACGGTCAAGGTCAAGCTCGCGAACACCGACCTCTCGACGGTGGCGATTACGCTGCTGCCGCCCGACGACAAGAAGGTCGGCTACGTGCTCTGCGACCCTTGCGGCAAGAAGGACGAGAAGTCCCTCGACACCGCCTGGAGCGACAAGATCGCGCCGAAGGCTGGCGACCTCGCCACCTGGCTGAGCACCAACCCGAAGGGCGGCTGGAACCTAGTCGTCAACGACACCGGTTATTGCGTCAAGCAGGCGCCCGGCAACTCCGTTCTCTGCGACTTCGATGGCAAGACCGACGGCACGGTGGAGGCGTTCTCGATCGAGGTGGCGACGCTGTCGACGCAGAAGGTCGCCACTGGCGGCGATCTCATCGTAGAGGGCAAGGGATTCCGCTTCCCGGTGACCGACGCGCCCCACGCGTGCGACGCCACGCGCCTCGGCTACGCGTACGTCGACCCCGCGGGCAAGGCGCTGCAGATCTGCAACGGCAAGGAGTACGCGCCCGTGTTCCTGACGCTGCAGGGGACAAAGGTCAACCCGGCGCAATCGTGCAAGGACATCATCAAGGCGCACCCGGCGAGCAAGGACGGCATCTACTGGCTCGACCCCAAGGGCTGGAGCGGCGGCGCCTTCGAGGCCTATTGCGACATGACCACCGACGGCGGCGGCTGGACCCTGGTCGGCAAGGTCCGCGCTGCGACCCACGACGGCGATGGCGGCGTCCTCGATGGCAGCGACAAGACCCGCTGGCTCGACCGCAAGTACGTGGGCTCCATCAAGGCACTGGTGGAAGAAGATGCGCTAGGCCCGAGCTACGAGTCGGTGCCGTTTACGGACTTCATGCTGCAGGGCCTCAACACCAAGTCCAAGATCCTGGCCTGGCAGATGGGGCAGACCTTCCCGAGCCTGTACGAGGTCTTCAAGACGCCGACGCTCCACAAGGCGACCAAGGTCCTCGTCGGCAATCACACGACCCTCGATTGGCGCGGTGGCTGCGGCCCAGGCAACGGGCCCGACGGCAACGGGCCGCAGTTCTACGGCTTCAACGTACACGGCGACGGCGCCGGGACGGGTGGCAACCTCGTGAACGGCAAGACCGGCGGCTGGTGCGCTGCGCTCGCCGGTTGGGGTCGCGACAACAACACGGAGAACTACACGGGCGGTGGCCTCGGCGCGATGTGCCAGGGCCGGGCGCACCAGATGGGCCGCCACTACTGGGGCTACGGCGACGGCTGCAACCCGACGGGCTGGTCGAACCAGAACGACTTCGATGCCTTCAACCCGCACTCGTTCTGGGTGCGCTGAGCGCGCTGTGCGCTGGATGTTCGGGGGCGTGAGCGCTGCACCGCACAGGCTCTTGGGTTGGTGAGCCATTCCAAGCGTTCGCTGACCGGGTGCCAGGCACTCCACAGCGCCGACTCGCGGCATGGCAAGCGCAAGAGAGCGCCGGGTAGCGGTGAGCTCGCGACGCGACGGCGGTTCGCGCGCTTGCGTCATCGCGGCTGATTCCTCCTCAGAGGCCCGATTCCTGCCACTTCATGACGCGCCGCGCCAGCGGAGCGGTGGCGTCCATCGCGCGGTCGTGGCCGCGGAGCATGGCGTCGCGTGGTGCGCCGTTCGCGCGGCTTGACACACTGCGTCAAAACCCGGTACACGCGGCTACCAGGAGGCCTCCATGCCACGCAAGCCCAAGTCTCAACAGTCTCTCCCCGACCTCGAGCCAGGCGTCACCGAGCCGGCCAGCGGCAGCGGCCCGGCCGTGCGGATTGCGAATGGGGAACGGGTCGCCATCGTCGATGCGTTGCGCTCGCCGTTCGTGCGCGCCTGGTCGACGCTGAACGAGGTCGATCCTGTGGCGCTGTCGACCCAGGTGGCGCGCGAGCTGCTCTTTCGCAACGAGGTGCCGGCTGAGCTGCTGGACGAGATCGTCTGGGGCACGGTGATCGCCGTGCCGACCGCGCCGAACATCGCCCGGGAGATCGCTCTCGACATGGGCATGTACAAGGTGCCGGGCTACACCGTGACAAGGGCCTGCGCGACCGGGTTCCAGTCGGTGGCCGAGGCGGTGCGGCTGATTCGTGGCGGTGAGGCCCGGGTGGTGCTGGCCGGCGGCGTCGACGTCACCAGCCACGCCCCGGTGGTGCACCGCAAGCACGTCATCGACCTGCTGCTCTCGGCGCAGAAGCAGAAAGGCCTGCAGCTGCTGCAGACCATCGCCAAGCTCAACCCCATGGATCTGCTGCCGAAGGCGCCTGCCATCGCCGAGCGCTACACCGGCAAGACGATGGGCGAGCACGCCGAGTGGATGGCCCAGAATTTCGACGTTGGCCGCGCTGAGCAAGAGGATTTCGCGCTCGCCAGCCACCGCAACGCCAGCGCCGCCAACGCCGCCGGCCACATCGCCCCTGGCGTGACCACCATCCAGTCGCCGAAGGGCCCAGTGACGGAAGACAACCTGGTGCGCGGCGACATGGACCCGGCGAAGATCGCCAAGCTCAAGCCTGCGTTCGACAAGCGCAACGGCACCATCACGGCCGCCACCAGCAGCGCCCTGACCGACGGCGCCGCCGGTGTGCTGCTCATGAGCGAGTCCCGGGCGCGCGAGCTTGGCCACCAGCCGCTTGGCTTCGTGCGGAGCTTCCACTTCGCGGCGCTCGATCCGCGCGTCAACCTGCTGCTCGGCAACGTGCACTCCATCCCCGTGGCGCTGCAGAAGGCCGGTCTTCGCCTCGATGATGTCGGCGTGGTGGAGATTCATGAGGCGTTCGCGGCGCAGGTGCTCGCCAACACCCGCTGCCTGGCGTCGGACTCCTTCTGTCGCGACGAGCTGGGCCTGCCGGGCGCGGTCGGTACGGTCGATCCGGCCCGCCTCAACCAGTGGGGCGGTTCGCTCGCCTACGGGCACCCCTTCGCCGCCACCGGCGGCCGCATGGTCCGCCAGACGCTGGACCTGATGCGGGCCAAGGACAGCGAGTTCGGTCTCGCCAGCGCCTGTGCGGCGGGCGGCCTCGGCGTCGCCATGGTGTTCGAACGCGCATAGCCGCGCCCCGCCAGATGCAGGGACATAGGAGTCTACGATGGCTGCAGATTCTCGCGCCAACGGTGTCGCATCGGCGTCGGACGCCCTTGAGGCGGCAGGTTCAGACCTCAGCGCTGCGATTCGCTACGAGGCCGCCGACGAGAGTGGCGTCGGCGTGGTCTGGATCGATGTGCCCGGCAAGAAGGTCAACACCCTATCGGTAGCTCTGATGCCGGCGCTTGAGCGGGCGTTCGAGCAGGCCAACCGCGACGGCAAGTTGCGGGCGCTGGTGGTCGCTTCGGGCAAGGACTCGTTCATCGCTGGTGCCGACATCGACGACCTCAACGCGGTGAAGACGGCGGAAGCGGCTTCGGCGCTCTCCAGCGCCGGACAAGCGGCGATGGCCCGCCTGGAGTCGTTCGGCAAGCCGGTGGTGGCGGCCATCCACGGCGACTGCCTCGGCGGCGGCCTGGAGCTGGCCTTGGCGTGCACGGCGCGCATCGCCTCGGCCTCGGACAAGACCAAGCTGGCGCTGCCCGAGGTGATGCTCGGCCTGCTGCCGGGCGCCGGCGGTACGGTGCGCTTGCCGCGCCTCATCGGCCTGCAAGCTGCGCTCGACATGATGCTGACGGGCAAGACCATCCGGGCGGAGAAGGCGCTCAAGATGGGCCTCGTCGACCGCGTGGTGCCGCGCAGCTTGTTGCTCGCGTCCGCGCGGGCCTTTGCCGCCGAGCTGGCGGCGGGCAAGCCGGCGCGCAAAAAGGCCAAGAAGTCGTTCCAGCAGGGCGCGATGGACGCGCTCCTTGAGGACAACCCGCTCGGCCGGAAGCTGGTGCTCCAGCAGGCGCGCAAGAAGGTGATGGAGCAGAGCCGCGGCCTCTACCCGGCGCCGTTGAAGATCTTGGATGTGGTGTCGGAGGGCAGCTACAAGGCCGAGGCGAAAGGCTTTGGCGCGTTGCTGATGACGCCCGAGTCGCAGGGCCTGCGCCACCTCTTCCACTGCATCACCGCCTGCAAGAAGGCGGATGGCCCGGGCACCGAGGGCGTCGTCGGGCGCAAGGTGCAGCGCGTCGGCATGCTGGGCGCCGGGCTGATGGGCGCCGGAATTGCGACGGTGCTGGCCGATCAGGGTGTGACGGTGCGCCTCAAGGACATCGACCACGCCGCGATCGGCAGGGCGCTCGACTACGCCCGTGGCGTCTATGGCAAGGCCGTCAAGCGCAAGAAGTACGACAAGTCCGGGCAGATTCAGCGGATGGGCTTGCTCTCGGGCGGGGTCGACTTCTCCGGCTTCGGCGAGTGCGAGGTCGTCATCGAGGCGGTGCTCGAGAAGCTGCCGCTCAAGCGCCAGATGGTTGCCGAGATCGAGCGCCTGACGCGCAAGGAGGCGGTCTTCGCCACCAACACTTCGGCCTTGCCGATCGCGGACATCGCCCGCGACGCCAAGCACCCGGAGCGCGTCATCGGCATGCACTTCTTCAGCCCTGTCGAGAAGATGCCGCTGGTTGAGGTCATCGTCACCGACAAGACCTCCCCCGAGGTCACCAAGACGACGGTCGAGCTGGCGCGCAAGATGGGCAAGCACGCCATCGTCGTGCGCGACTGCCCCGGCTTCTACACCACGCGGGTGCTGGCGCCATACATGGTCGAAGCGACGATGGCGGTGCTCGAAGGCAACCCGATCTTGGACATCGACGCCGCCGCGACCAAGGTCGGGTTCCCGGTCGGCCCCATCACGCTCATGGACGAGGTCGGCATCGACGTCGGGCAGAAGGTGCTCGAGACGATGAAGGAGGCTTACAGCGGCCACATGGAGTTCCCGCCGGACGACATCGGCCGCTTCGTGCAAGAGGGTCGCCTCGGCCGCAAGGCCAACAAAGGCTTCTACCTGTACGAGAAGGGCAAGTCGAAGACGGAGAAAGGCGAAAAGGTCGTAGATCCTGCGATCTACGCCCTGCTGCCCCGCGGCAAGGGCCACGGCAAGGCCGACAAGGCCGAGTTGGGCGAGCGTTTCGTCCTGTCGCTGGTCAACGAGGCTGTGCGCTGCCTGGGCGAGGGCATCCTGCTCGACGCCGAGAGCGGCGACCTCGGCGCGGTGATGGGCATTGGCTTTCCGCCTTTCGAGGGCGGGCCCTTCCGCTACGTCGACCGCTACGGCGCTGCTGACGTCGTCGCCCGCCTGCGGGCGCTCGAAGTGCGCCACGGCCGCCGCTTCGCGCCCTGCCCGCTGCTGGTCGAGATGGCGGCGAGCGGCAAGCGTTTCTTCGGCTAGCGAGGCAGGCGACGCCAGGGGACGCCGACGATGGGGCAAGACCTGAGCGACAGCGATCTGGGCCACCGCGCTGACCTTCTGCAGCCGTTCTTGCCTTTGCCCAATCGTCGAGAAGCGCTGCCAAATGGCGGCTACAGCCTGGTCGGTGGCGCGCCGCCCCGGGTCGTCTTGCGCCTGACCCCATCGGGCCTGCGCGTCGGACCGGCCAAAGTGCGGCCTTGGGGACAACGCGGGGTGCTCGTCGAGGGCCGTCTGGCTGCCGCGAGCTGGGGCGAGTTGCCGAGCGATGACGCTCAGTTGATCGCGGTCGTCGGTCCATTGGTGGCGGCGGCGACGGCGATGGCGGCGCCCGAGGCCAGGACCGGGACAGCGGGAGCGGTCGAGGCGAGACCGAGCGGCGGTGAGGCGCCAGCCCTCGCAGGCGGCGAAACACCATAAATGACAAGGCTATCGACGAGGCGGCCGAAGGGTTGGCGACATCGTTGGCGGCCGCGGGCGGCCGGCCCGGCGCCGAAGCCTCCGTTGTGGCGTTGCGCGCGGTGGGTTGTGCGGGTGGGGACGCGGCGACCGGGCCGTGCGCGATCTCCAGGAATGGATGATAGGGTCTGTGCGTTTCATCTACTGGGGGAGAGCGACCATGCCCGAACAGGCGTCTGACGCCAACGATGTCGTCCCCGAGACGGCAGGCCTGCGGCTGCCAGAGGACTTGGACAATGCCGCCGAGGTCGTGACGGGACCGCTGGCGGCGCTGTTCGAGGCGGAGGCGGCGCATGGTCGCTACCGGGCGATGGCGCGGCGGGCGGCGATGTCGGCGGAGGCGGCAGCGCGCCAAGAGGCTGAGCGGGCTGAGTCGCTGGCGGCGCTGCGCGAGGCGGCGCAATGGCTCGGGTTGTCCCTGCTCGACGCCATCGCCGCAGATTCCGAAATGCGTCTTCAGCTCCTCGTGGCGCTGCTCCGTCCGGGGCGTCGCCCTGCGCTTGGCGTGGACACCAGCTCCAGCGACGAACAAGAAGTGGCGCCAGAGGTCAGGGCAGAAGGATGGAGCGGGGGCGCCAACGCAAGCGGCGGTGGGGAAGCGTCCGCCGCGTCGGCTGCCGCGGCGTTCGAGCCGGTGAACGCCGCGACGTCGGCCCAGCCAACTTCGGCGGCGCCGGAAAAGATCAGCCTCAGCCCGGCGCAGCTGCAGATGCTGCAAGCTATCATGCGCGGCGACATGCCCTCCGCAGGGGCCTCGACGCAAGCTGCGGGCGGGCCTCCCAGGCCCCGCCCGGGCGACGTTGGCCCTTCACTGCGGGCGCTCAGCGCGCTGCGGACCACCGCCGGCGGCATGCCGACCCCCATCGGCGACGAGAACACCTACCGTAGCGAGTTGGCGCAGCTGGAAGGCGCCGTCGACCAAGCAGCGACCTGGCGGGAGCTGGAGGGCGAGCACCGGCGCCTCGGAATCGAGTGGCTAGCGGCGCGGCTGCGCAACCTCCAGGACCACCAGGAGCTGGCCCGTGGCGACGACGTCGGCCGGGTCGACGTGGCGATGCGTGGCCTGACGCGGTTGCTCGGGCCGAAGCGCGACGCGGGAGCCGGCCAGCCGCTTTTCTGCCACGGCCTCGCGCGGACGCATCGGCCCCAGGGTGGCACTTGGGCCAAGGACGCGACGCGGTTCACCGTAGAGGTCGATCAGCTGCTCGGCAACTTCGGCCGTCGCCGCGACGATCCCAATCGCACTGCCCGCGTCGACGATGACTTTCGGCGGCTGCGCGAGGCGAGCGAGACGGGCGATGCGCAAACGCTGAAGGTCCTGGCGCGCGACTTGATGAGACGGGAGGTGGGACGGGAGGACCCACGCTGGCGCTCGCCGTTGGAGAGGCATGTGGCGGCGTTGGCCAACGACGCCGACCCGGAGCTGCGCCGGTTGGCGGTGGCGGTGGTGCACGCGCTTGAGGAGGCACAACACGACGACGATGACGGCCAGGAGGGTGCCGCCGTGTCGCCGTCGTGGCCGCTGCTGGAGCGCACTCGCGGCCAGCGGCTGCTGCTGGTCGGCGGCGATGGGCGCGACGAGAGGATCCCGATCATCCGACGGGCGTTCGGCCTGGAGTCCGTCGAGTGGGCCGACCTGCCCAAGAACGCCCCGCGCGGCAAGGAGGCCCTCGTGGCGCGAATTCGCGGTGGTCGCTTCGACTTCGTGGTCTGCCTGCAGCGCTTCATCAGCCACGAGCTGACCGACGCGGTCTTTGGCTTGGAAGTCGAGGGCGTGCGGATGATGTTGGCGCAAGGCTACGGCATCGGCCAGCTGCGGCGCTGTTTCGAACGCTTCCTGGGCCGCGGCTAGAGGCCTGCGCCGGCGGGAGGCCCACGCGCCTCGGCTTCGTTCGGCGCGGCCGTGGGCGACCCAGTTTCCCGCGTCTGGCTGGACCGGCCGGGCTGTATCCGACATGCTGACGGCGCCTGAGCGCTTCGCCGCGCCGGGAGTATCGGGACCATGGCCGTCGAACAACCACCACCCGCTGCGCTGCCCTTCGACAAGTACCACGGCTTGGGCAATGACTTCTTGGTGATCGACGCTCGCGCGCTCGATCTCGCGCGCCTGCGCGCCGCCGCTCCCCAGCTCTGCGACCGCCACCGTGGCGTGGGGGGCGACGGCCTCCTGCTCTTGCTGCGCAGCGAGCCTCGGCCGGCGATGCGGGTCATCAACGCTGACGGCTCCGTGCCGGAGATGTGCGGCAACGGCCTGCGCTGCTTTGTGCAGTGGCTCGACGACCGCGGCGCGCTGGCGGGCTCGGCGTCGACAGTCGCCCCACATGTCGGCCAGCAAGGGAACAACGCCCAAGGCGGTCCAAGGGAGCCTCGCGCAGGCGATGTGGACGGCAGCGGGCTCGACAGCGCAGACATCGACACCGACGCTGGCACCTTGCGCTGCCGAATGCACCGCGACGCCAACGGCCGGATCGTCGAGGTCGAAGTGCGCATGGGGTCTGGCAATTTCGCGCCTTCGGCGATCCCCATGGACGCTGTCGCCCCGCTGATCAACGGCGAGTTCAGCGCGGCCGGCAAGACGTTGCGCGGCACCGCGCTGTCGGTGGGCAACCCACACCTTGTGCTCTTTGAACCGGCTGCGGTGGCAGATCGCGTGCGACTTGGGCCCCAGCTGGAGCGCCTCGCGCTGTTTCCGGCGCGCGTCAACGTCGAGTTCTGCACCCCGCTTTCGCCAGACCCCGACGGCACGGCGCGTATGGGTGTCGACGTGTTCGAGCGTGGCTGCGGCTGGACCCAGGCTTGCGGCACTGGGGCAACGGCGGCGGTGCTGGCGGCCGTCAAGCTCGGTAGGCACGCTGTCGGCGCGCCGATGCGGGTCCAGCTGCCCGGCGGCTGGCTGACGATCACCGTCGACACCGACGGCATCGCCACCATGCGCGGACCCACAGCCGCGGTATTTCGCGGCGAAACCAATCTGCCGAGCTGAGCGCCACCCCGATTGGCGCAATGGAGCAACAGGTGCACCCGAATCACGCCCTTCTCACTCAGTTCTACGAGGCGTTTCAGCGTCGAGATGGCGCCGCCATGGCGGCCTGCTACGCCGCCGATGCCACCTTCGACGACCCGGTTTTTCCAGGATTGTCCGGCGACGAGCCGGGGTCGATGTGGGGCATGCTCTGCGAGCAAGGCAAGGACCTGCGCATCGAGTTCAGCGATGTCGAGGCCGACGACACCGCAGGCAGCGCGCGCTGGCAGGCCTGGTACACGTTCTCGGTGACGGGCCGTGCAGTCCACAACGTGATCTCGGCGCGTTTTACCTTTCGTGACGGCAAGATCGCCACCCACCGAGACGACTTCGACCTCACCCGCTGGACGCAAATGGCGCTGGGTCCTGTGGGCTGGGCGCTCGGCTGGTCGCCGCTGATTCAAGCGCCGCTGCGAAAGAAGGCCAAGGCGGGCCTTCGTTCCTGGATGCGCAAGCGCGCCGGTGGGGCACAGCGATGAGGGCGAGGACTCGACACTTGGGTCTCAGCCGGCCGATGGGCCAACCACACGGTGCCGACGCGGCTCTCTTTCGACGGTGCGCCGGCGCCCTCGCGGCCGCGCTGTCTTTCGCGGGCTGCAGCGGCGAGGCCGCGACACCGCGCAACACAGACACAGGCGGCGGCGGGGCCGATCCGGACGGCATCGTGTTCGATGTCGGCGGTGGTGGCATTCAGCCGGGCGACGGCGGGGGCGCGGTCGACTCCGGGCAAGACGGCGCAGCCGGGACGGACAGCGGCGGTGCGCTGGACGCCAGCCCAGATGGGGCGACGGCAGGCGACACGGGCGGGGCGACTGACGCCACCACCGACAGTTCCAGCGACGACGCCGGCGGCGCGAGCGACACAGCGGAGGTGGCCGCCACCTGTCCCACAGACTGCGACGACGGCATCCCGTGCACGACAGACGTCTGCATCGGCGGCACCTGCACCCACAACATCAGCGCCGGCGCCTGCTACGCCGATGGTCAATGCTATTTCGCCGGGCCGCACCCCGCTGACCCCTGCCGAGTCTGCGACCCGAAGAAGGGCCAACTCGGTTTGCAGCCGGCGGCCAAGGGCAAGTCTTGCGACGATGGCTCAGCGTGTTCGATAGGCGACGCCTGTGACGGTGCGGGGGCGTGCCTCGGAAGTCCGGCCCCCGGCTGCTGCAAAGACAACTTCGACTGCGTGAGCAGCGATCCCTGCGTCGGCGGTACGTGTGACGTCGGGAGCGGCGTCTGTAAGTCCGTCGCCAAGCCCGGATGCTGCAAGGACGGTGTCTGCTGCGACCTAGGCAGCGGCGCCGTGGTGCCGAAGGGGACGCCGTGCGGCAAGGAGGCGTTGGCCACCGAGTGGGCCTGCGACGGGCCGGCCATCAAGAAGCGCGAGAAGCTCGCTGCCTGCGATGGCGCATCGGCGACCGCCTGCGGCACCAATCCGGCCGATGCGTCATTCGGCGCCTGGCAGGTGATCCAGACCTGTACCGGCGACAGTGCTTGCGTCCCAGGCAGCGGCAGCGCAGCGCCGACGTGCGGCAAGCCACCGAACTGCCTCAACAACGGTGAATGCAACGACGGCAACCACTGCACCGTCGACGTCTGCAGCCAAGGCGACTGCACGCACAAGCCCGAGGTGGCCGGCTCGCCCTGCGGCAACGCGATCATCGCAACCGAGTACAAATGCAGCAGTGGCGACCCAGGCGGCATGATCCAGCAGCGCAAGGCCGTCAGCACCTGCGATGGCAAGGGTACGACCTGCCCGGCCACGACCCAGACGCCCTACTGGGGCCCGTGGCAGGTGGTCAAGAGCTGCGCCTACTTCGAGGTGTGCAAGGTGAGCGACCCGCTGAAGGCCGGGGTGTGCGTCGGAGCGCCCAAGTGCAAGCCCGGCTCCACCTGCTGCACCGCCGAGGGCGAATACGCGCCCAAGGCCACGGTTTGCGGCGAGAAGCTCCTCGACACCGAGTACCAGTGTTTCGGCGCCCCGCCGGGCAACAAGGTGCAGATGCGCACGGCCAAGCCCGGCTGTTCGGGGAGCTCGACCACGTGTTTCGAGTTCAGCAGCTCCTACTGGGTGTGGTCGCCGTGGACGGACAGCAAGAGCTGCGCCGCCAAGGAGAGTTGTGAGATTTCATGGGATGGCACCGGCACCTGCACGACCAAGACGCAGTGCACTCCCTCCTCCGGCTGCTGCACCAAGGAGGGTTTCTTCCAGGCCAAGGGCGTGGCGTGCAGTACGACGACCCAAGGCGGCGCAGACAGCGAGCAGAAGTGCGAAACCAACGACAAGGGCGGCTGGATCTTGACGCGCACCGCGACCTACGGCTGCTCCGGCAAGGGCAGCAGTTGCAGCTACGCCGAGGCAGACATGGTCTGGAGCGAATGGAAGCAGGCGACGCAATGCAAGCCGAATCAGGCCTGCAAGGACAGCTTCGGCTACATCGCCTGCCAGGATGCCGGCGTCTGCTCGCCGACCGCGGGCTGCTGCACAGAGACCGGGACGTTCACGGCCAAAGGGACCAAGTGCAAGACGTCATCGAGCGCCTGGGAGACGGAGCGGAAGTGCGACGGGACGCAAATCTTGAAGCGCTTGGGCTGGGCGGGCTGCAGCGGCGCGTCCGGCGGGTGCAGCTACCTCGACGCAGACCTTGTTTGGGAAGCGTGGACGCTCGACAAGGAGTGCGGCCCCAAGCAGACCTGCAAGAATTCGGGGACGTACTTCTATTGTTCGACCCCCTAGCGCTTGTTCAAAGGGGCCCAGGTCGCTCCAGTCTCGGCGGACGCAGGGTGAGGAAAGTGACGAGAGGCGTGACCTTGGCCTGGGCGCGCGGGGTCGCGTCCCTAGGCCGCCAGGATCCACCGCCGAACGCCGGTCCGACCGCCGAATTCGGAGCCAGCTCTGGGCGTTGCGAGGAAGGGACCGGAGGCGTACATGCGGTACGTTGAGGAAAGGACTGGAGATTCAAGACGGCCATCAAGCACCTATCGGCGGGCGACCCTGCGGACCGGGACGGAAGTCGCAGCTCCCTCACCGTCTGTGGCCCGGTCCAGGCCCGAAGGCGGCGGATCGGGGGGCGGCCTCCCCCTTGCCAGCCCTTCGGCGCGGCACTAGATTCGCGACCATCACTGCCCAAGGTGCCTGGCGCAGGCCGCTTGCAGGAGGTCAACGTGGATGTCCTCTCTCTGGTTCGCATGGTTGCCGGCCGTCACGGCTGGGGTGTGGTGCCCGCGGCCGACGGTGGCTGCCGTATCGAGGTCCGGACCGAGGCGATGCGCACCCAGGTGGTGCAGCTCAGTCCAGGCCAAGACCCTGACGGTCGGCCGATCGTCTGGGTCTGGAGCGTCATCTGCGAGACCAGCGGCGTCGGTGACCCGTGGTACTTGCTGCGTCTGAACGCGACCTTGACCACGGGTTCGGTGGCGGTGCGCGATCCCAATGTCATCCTGGTCGAGACGCTCCCCCTGCAGAGCCTGCAGGGACCAGAGCTCGAGCGCAGCATTCTGTGGGTGGGCCGAAACGCCGACCAGCTCGAGAAGCAGGTCCACGGCACGCTCGACCGCAACTGAGCGCGCAGAGCACCCCCGCCCTGCCGCCCCACCGATGAGGTCTCCAATGATCCGCTACCTCCCGTCCCTTCGCTCCGTCGTCGCCGCGCTCACCGCGGTGGCGTTGGTTGTCGCCGTCGGCCTTTCCGGCTGCGGCACCACGGCCGAGGCGCAGATCGCGCGCTACAAAGAGAACAAGGACCGGGTCGAGGCCCTGGTCGCCAAGCGCCCCGACCTCAAGGTCGAGGTGATGGCCAAATCGGCCGAGTTCCAACAGGAGTACGACGGCATCCTCGCCGCCGGCGGCGACCCGAAGGACCCGCTCTGGGAGCTCAACCAGCGGATGCGCAAGTACATCGAGGCGATCGACCCCAGCGCTCGGCAGCAGATGGCGACCTCGAGCAAGCTCAACAGCGCGCCGATGGCGCCACCGCCCGGAACCGGCATGGCGACCGGTGGTGCGCCGGTGAATGCGGGCATGGGCGGCGGAGGAAAGCTCGGCGGCGGCATGGGCGCGCCGGGCGGCATGGGCGCGGGCGGCATGGGCGCACCGGGCGGCATGGGCGCACCGGGCGGCATGGGCGCACCGGGCGGCATGGGCGCACCGGGCGGCATGGGCGCACCGGGCGGCATGGGCGCACCGGGCGG
>CANLIC010000057.1 GCA_947491025.1 Myxococcales bacterium | reverse complement strand
GCCCGTTCGCCCGTTCGCCCGTTCGCCCGTTCGCCCGTTCGCCCGTTCGCCCGTTCGCCCGTTCGCCCGTTCGCCCGTTCGCCCGTTCGCGAGCCGGCCTTTCCCGGGCGCCGTGGGGTCACGATGGCATGTACCTGCAATAACACTGTCCTTGCCGCATCGATGGATGAGCGCTTTGAGTCTGAAGCCGATGGCTCTGCGGCGATCTACTGGCTGGAGGCTAGCACATGGGATCGGCGTGGTCGCGCGGCAACTTGCCCGGCCAGAACCGGCAAGCGTCGCCAGGTGGCGCCCAGCCCCAGGGTCTGCCGCCGCGATTTCGGTCCATGACGCCGCCTGCGGCTTGGCCCGTAGCCCAGCCTGGCAAGCCATGCCCGCCGGGGTGGCTGCCAGATCCTTCGTGGCAAGGCATAGATCCTCAGTGTGTTCCAGCGCCACAGCATCTGTTGAACTGCCCGAAGTGTCAGCAAAGCGAGGTTTGCAGGATGGAGTGCCTTGGCTGGTGGAAAAAGAAGGAGCCAAATAACACCGGTAAGTTCATGAATGAATTCGAAGTGCCAAAACACGGCGGCGGTTGGTTCTACTCGCCAGGTTGTTGCACACCGGCCGAGATCCAGCAGTCGTATGTAGACACAAAAATCGGCCAGTTCCTGAAGCCCGTCGCGATCAAGCAGACCTGCATGCCAGGCAATTGCACGTTGTAGGCGACACCCATGCATGTACTTCTAGGCCGGTCGCGCACGCCGAACTCCGTTCTCGCGGTCCCACCCAAGTTCCGGCGACATTGGAAGAGCTTTCACTGTCTGGTGCCGCTGGCCGCGACCGCCATCTTCGGCTGCTGCCAGCCGACCGAAATCCATGAGCCGGCGAGATCTCTTTTGTCTACCTGGTCACTCACCCTGCCATTGCGCGGCATTCCCACCTCCAAGGGTACCACCCTCGAGCTCGCGCGCGACGGCGAGGTCATCTATCGGCATGCCAAGAAAGTCCACGTGATCGCCGTGCGCTGCGGCGAGACTTGCCACGCCCATGCTGTCTGCCTTGACCGCGATGGCAGGCCGCCGACAGTTCGCACCGATGCGATTCCAGGAGGCTTCCTGAGTCAGCCGGTCGCGCATGCCGATGGCTCTATCTCCGCGACTGGCGTCGTGACCTCAAGCGGCGCCCCCTTACCGTTTGTCGCGCGCTGGTCTGGAGACGACTGTCGAATCACGACACAAGTCTTGCAGGCGCCGCAGGATCACATCACCCTCGCAGCATTGGCCGTGACCGACGACGCTCAAGTGGCCTTGGTGGCCTCTGCGGGCCCGACGATGCCGATGGCTCTTGCCAGCATCTCGATCGTGGGATTCGGAGTGCTCTTGGGCAAGTTGACTGCCGTGCATCCCACGGCCAATACCTTGGACCATGGCCACCTTTTTCAAAGCTGGTGGCGCCTGTTGCGCGGCAGTTCACGCCTCTATGCTGTCGGTTGGGATCAGGTGGTTGGGGAGGCTGAGCCAATTGGTGCCCCGTACGGCGTATTTGCGTCTGGATTTGACTTGAAGCTCACACGCGTCGTCGCGGCGCGCCTGGACGGCCTCTCGGGCCAGGCCGAGGATGCTGTGGTGGTCGGCAGCGACGACCTCTTGGTCTCTTGGTTGCGGACGAGAGACTCGGGGCCGGGGCCGGTATTTCCTAGTGGGCTCGCAAGGTACAACGAGAAGCTGCAGCTGGTCTGGATGAAGGATGAGCTGACACCTACCTACCCAAACTGCGCTGCCAACGTGTTTTCTGGCGAATACGAGGGGGCGTTCGTCTCGCCAGTCGTGGGCACCTCGATGCGGATCACGCGTGCAGATCGCTGGGGCGGTCTGGCGCCCAAGCTGCCAAGCCCTGAGTCATGTGCAAACTTGGTCGGTCACCGCGGCCCATCAGGCGCTGCATTGGGATTCTGGCAAGCTGATCGGTTTGAGCTACGGCTGCTTGACCGCTGGGGCAATTTGGCCGGCTCCAAGTGCGACATGGATTGCGAGGCAGGGCCTTGTGAAATCGCTGACTGCGAAGCAGGAGTCTGCCGCACCTTGCCTCGGCCCGAGGGTGATGCCTGTGGTGTCGGCATGGTCTGCGTTGCTGGCGTCTGTGGCTAGCGTATGGACCGCCGAGTGTTTCCCGCGCAATTTGGTTCCATGGAGCATGGCGTCCCAACCTGCCCAGCCGCACTGGCAGTTGCGGGACCGTCGACTTGCTCAGCAGCAGCAGGTCGGCTGCGCCTCAGCGCATCGCGGTCACGGCCGCCGGCTCGCGCGGGCAGAAGAGCCCGGCCTGCGGCGCATCGCTGATCACCGTCCGCCGCCGCCCGGACACCCGCCGCTGCACCTGGACGTGGGTCTGGCTGAGACCCGGCTCGAGCGTCACCGGGAGCGTCACGGTCGCCTCGCCCTGCCAGCTCGCGCCGGGCGCGAGACGCCCGACGGTCCAGGCGCTGCTCAGCTGGCCAGGCAGATCGTCGCCGTCCTTGCCGAAGAAGTGGAGGTACTCCTGCACCGCCGCCACCTCGAGCCGGTCCAGCGTCCGCTTGCTGCGGTTCTCGATGCGGACGCGAAAAGTCAGCGCCCGGCCAGGGGTGTAGAGCGGGTAGTCGGCGCGCCAGTAGGCCGGTGGGTAGGTGACAGTGCCGCGAACGATGTGGCGCTGGCCGACGTGGTAGTGGCTGCCGGAGGCGTCGATGCGGCCTTGGCCGTGGGGCTGCAGGTAATCGACCTGGACGTTGAGGTCCGCGTCGCTGCGGAAGGCGAGGGCCACCGGCATCAGCCCGGGATCGGCTGCGGCGAGGTTTCTCAGCGCCGCGCCGTCGCTGCGCGACGAGGCCTGGGCGTCGGCGGCGATGCCGAGGGCCAAGAAACCGCTGAAGGCCGCGACAACACAGGCTTTGATGAGGTGGCCATGGCCGCGCCCTTGCGACCGCGCCACACGACGCCCTTCGATCTCCATGGCAGCCTCCACGCCGAGCAGGCTCGCAGGCATTGGCCCGGAGCGCCCAGAGGCTAGGGGCGCCCTACGCGCAACGTCAAGGAATTTCTGTGGCGGTCGGGCTCGCCGGCGCATCGACGGCCGCAGCAGGCTTCGGCACATGGTCGGCGTAACCGAAGCAGGGCGGCCCGACGAGCCTCACGATCAGCCGGCCGTCTGCGCCGTAGATGTCGACCGCGGGCAGGCCTGGGACCGCCGCCAGGTGGGTGGCCATCTCTGCCGGCGTCCAGTCGGTGGCGTCGACCTTGCGCAGCGCGACGTCCGGTCGGCCGGTGGCGAAGCGCTCCAGCTCCGGCGCCAGCTTCTTGCACGGCTCGCACCACTCGGCCCAATAGTCGACGATCGTGACCTTGCCGGGGGCCAGCAGGCCGGCGATGAGGGGCGTCGGCGCGGCGTCGCCGGGCTGAAGGGCTTTGGCCTGGGCGACGATCTCTTTGCCGTCGTTCGCCGAAGCTGGGCTCCAGCTCCAGGTGACGCCGGTAAAGATGCCCGGTCCCGCCACCGGCTGGATGCCCAAGACATCGAAGCCGAAGGGCAGGCGCGCGTTGACCAGCCACGAAAATCCCCCTGGCAGCTGGACCTGGACGGTGGCGGTCGCGGAGTAGAAGCTCCCGCCGCCATTGGGAAAGGGTTCGACGGGCAGCGACGATGTGATGCGCTCCTCGCCGGGATCGCGCCACTGCCACTCAACGCCCAGCGCCGCCATGAGGCGGCCGGGCAAGATCTGAAAGGTCGGGCCAGCGGTCAGCCGCACCTCGGGACCCCAGCGGAACAAATAGCCGTCGACGCCGTGGAGGGTGCCGAACGGCTTACGGATCACACCCTGCACCAGGTAGCCCACGCGCTCGTGGACCGGGCCCGAGACGTCGATGCCGCCCGTGGCCCACCAGACGCCGCGGCCGACCGACGCGTAGCGCGAGTCGTCGAAGTCGCCTTTGACGATGAAGTGGCCTGTCGGTGCCACGGCGCCGACGTTGACGTTGACCCGCGGCGCGAAGGCGCCTTTCCAGCCGACCAGGGTGCCGACATCCGCCCGCAGGCGCGCCTCGATGTCGCCGACGCCGCGGTCGGTGCTGGAAGTAAGCGGCGTGCCGGCCTCATCGAAGCCGGCGTTGGGCGTGCCTTTGAGGCCGTCCCACGCCCGCGTGCTGCCGGCTTGCACGAAGGGCAGTACGACCGAGGCGCCGAGCCCGAAAGGCAGGTCGATACCTCCCTGCAAGGTCAGGAGGTGCATCCGAAGCTGCCAGTCGCTGGTCTGGACGAACTCAGACTTGCGCTGGGACGTCAGGGCCCCGTCCTGGTTGTAGAAATCGTCCCAGGCCATGTAGCCGTAGAGCAGCGCCGCCGAGACGCGAACCGCCTGCTGGTTGCCGCCGCTGAGCGCGCCGCTGAGGTCTGCGTCTCCCGCCGGGAGCGCGGGGTTGCCTCAGACCGCGCACTGGGCGTTGGCGAGGTCCGGGCGCGCCAGCGTCAGCAGCACAGCCAAGGCGGCGACAAGGTGCGAGGGGCGCATGGCGACTCCGTTTCCGGCGAGAGAGATGGCCATCCTTGCCGCGCCGTCACGGCCGCCGCAGCTTGCCCCAGCCCCAGCGACCGAGGCAAGGCCTGGAGCCACCGCGCGCCGGCCCCTCCATCGTAGGGGGACCGAGCGGTGGGCGACCCGGCACGACAGCATCGCCCCAGGGCGGCGCCTTGGCGCAGGCGCTCGGCCTGTGGCAGGCTCGACGCTCTTCGTCGGCGCCCGTCGCTGGGGCGGGCCGTCTTCGCGCACCATGCGCCCGCCGGCCAAGGCCCTACCGCCGCCGCGGCGACAGAGGCTGCTGCGCGATGATCTGGTTCGCACTCAAGAAAGCCATCAGCTCGCTGCTGTTGCCCTTGCCGCTGGCGGCGCTGCTGATGGCCATCGGCGTCTGGCAGCTGCGGCGGGAGCCGACGCGCCGCGCCGGCTGGCGCTGGCTGCTGGCGGGGGCCTCGTTGCTCTGGCTGGCGTCGCTGCCCTTGGCCTCCGGTCTCGCCGCGCGTTGGCTGGAACACGGACAGCGCCCCTTTGACCCGGCGCTGCCGGCCCCCGACGCCATTGTCGTGCTCGGCTCCGGCTTTCGACCCTTCGAGGGGCGGCCACTGACCAGCGTCCTCGACGGCGCCGCTGTCGTCCGCGTCGCCGAGGCGGTCCGCATTGCCCGGCGCTGGCCCGACGTGCCGCTGCACTGCACGGGCTGGGGCGCCGACTTGCCGGGCTCCTCGGCTGAAGCCGCTTGCGCGCTGGCGGTCGAGCTCGGCATCGCCCCGACTCGGACGGTCCTCCACCCCGAGGCCCGCGACACCTCGGAAGAGGCCGCCGCGGTGGCTGCGGCGCTGCCGCCTGGGGCGAGGGTCCTCATCGTGAGCCACGCCTCCCACATGCCGCGGGCGATGCGCTGGTTCGAGCTCCAGGGGCTCCGGGCCCACCCCGCCGCCACCGGCTTCATCTACAGCGGTCGGCTCAACCCGTGGCCGTTGCCGAGCGCGACGGCGTTGGCGACTTCCAGCCTAGTCGTGCACGAAGTGCTCGGCGGCCTGGTTGCGGCGCTGACGCACGGGTCACGGCAAGGCGCCCAGCCGGGCCACGCGTCGCCGCCAAGCCCAGCGAACGCGGGGTCTCGGCAGGCCCCTGGGACGGCGAGGCTGCCGGCGGGCCTGACAGCGCCCGGCACGAGCCCCTCGGGCCCGGTTGGCACACGCTGACACCGTGCTCCTTGCCGGTCGAAAGGTGAAAGCAGCTCGCTTTGCACTGTGACGGCTTGGCCACGTTTCGCCGCCAGGCGGTCGGATTGTCGACAACGCATCGGGCGCTGCGCACACTGCGAGGCGCTACGGCGGCGCCAGCGATGAAGGCAGGCGTCGTCCGGCGGGGGGGCATGTCGGCGACCAGGCAGCGCAGACTGGACGAGCAAGCGTGCAGGCCAGGGCGACTCCTCTTGGCGCTGCTGGCGTCGGTGCTGCTGCTAGGTCCCGCCTCGCTCGAGGCCGCCCGTCGCGGCCGCCCACAAGGCCCGGCGCCAGCGCGCGGGGTGCCCCAAGTTGTGGTTCCGATCCAATCGGAGATCCGCTGGGTTCGTTTCCTCGGCTGGTCAAGAGATGGCCGGCGGATGGCCTTTCGCGTCGGCGGCTCCGGCCGTCCCAACCGCCCCGGCGACCCGGCCGAGATCGTGCGTCTCGACGTCAACGGCAAGATCCTTGGCCGCCTGCAGGTCGAGGGCAACGTCACGCGCGCGCTGGTGGCGCGCCACATCTCGAGCGTGAAGCCACTGGAGGTCGACACCGTTGGCCCCAACGACGCGCTGCTGCAGGCCCCCGGTGGCGCGCTCTTCGCCATCGCGGCCCGCAGCGACAAGGCGGCGCTGGCGCTGCTCCGCCGCGACGAGCAGGGGCGCTATGGTCTGCTCTTTCGCCAGCGGCTCAACCTGCCGGCGCGGGGCATCCGCGTTCACGCCCACGCCGCGCCCGGCGGCGCCTTCGTCGCTGTCGTCATCGAAGCGCACGCTGTAGACGATGGGCTGGCGACGCTCTGGCTCCTGCCCTCGGACGCCATCGCCGAAGACGCGCTGCCCGCCGCCGCCGATTCTACGCCGACCACCGAGTAGGCCGCCTCCTTGGGGTGTGTCGCCTGCCTGCTAGGCCGCTCCGTGCCTTACCAGCCGAGCGCCGACGCGACCTGCTCTGCCGTCAGCCACCGCTCGACGAATCGGCCCGCCGCCGGGACCAGGATGAAGCGCACGCCAGCGCCCTCGGCCTTCTTGTCGTGGCCGAGGGCGGCGAGGAGCTGCTCCGGCGCGACGCCAGCCGGCAGCGCAGTCGGCAGCGCGCAAGCGTCGAGCAGCGACAACGCCCTCTCACGCAGCGCCGGCGGGGTCACGCCGAGCGCGACGCCGAGGTCGAGAGCGAGGCGCATCCCGATCGCCACCGCCTCGCCGTGGGCGATGGTGCCGTAGCCAACCGTGCGCTCGATGGCGTGGCCCAGAGTGTGCCCGAAGTTGAGGCAGCGGCGAAGGCCAGCCTCGCGCGGGTCGGCGGCGGTGATCGCGCGCTTGACCAAAGCGCATCGGCCAGCGAGGTCGCCAACGACGGCATGATCGGCCTCCCCTGCGTCCGTGGCCTGACAGACCCGACGCAGCGTCCCGCTCGCCGCGGCCGCCTCGAGCGCCTGCCACAGCCCGGCATCGGCGACCAGCGCCGTCTTGCCCAGCTCGGCGAACCCCTCGGCCCAACGCGCCGAAGGCAGCGTCCGCAGCAACGCGCCGTCACAGACGACCAGCTGGGCCGGGTAGAAGGCGCCGACCAGGTTCTTGCCAGCGGCGGTGTCGACGCCGGTCTTGCCGCCGATCGCCGCGTCGACCTGCGCCAGCAGCGTGGTCGGGAACAGCACGTGACGCACGCCACGCAGGGCGGTGGCGGCGGCAAATCCTGCGATGTCGCAGACCACACCGCCGCCGATGGCGACCACCAGCAGGTCGCGGCCGCCGCCGCCCTCGACCAGGTCCGTGACCAGGGCGCCGTACGTCGCCAGCGTCTTGGTCGTCTCGCCGCCGGCGATGATGTGGCGCTCGACCCGGCAGCCGAGGGCTTCGAGCGCCGCCGCGATGGCGTGGCCGTGCAGCGCCATGACCGTGGCGTCGCTGACGACGGCGACCCGGCCGCTGCCCAGGCGCGCGACGGCCGGCAGCGCGGCGCTGAGGCAGCCCGGACCGGCGAGCAGTGCCTCTTGCCCCGCCGCGGCGGCGCTACGCAGCCACGAAGGCATCGCCGCCAGTGCGGCGAGGGCCCGTTGGCAGAGCATGACCGGCGCCACGCCGTCGGCGGCGATGGCGAGATCGAGCGCGTCCACGTGGCGCCCGCGCCGCTCGCCGAGCAGCCGCTGCAGCACCGCGGCGTCACCCGCCAGCGGGCGTTCGGCGTCAAGTTCGACCCGTGCCGCCAGCAACGCCGCCGGCGCATACAGGCCGAGGCAGAGGGCCTCATCTCGCAGCAAGTCGCGGTTGGCCTCGCGGAGCGCCACGCCGCCGCCGCACGCGATGACCGCGGGCGGACCCGACAGCGCCTGGCGCAGCGCCGCCGTCTCGAGGTCGCGAAAATCGGCCTCGCCGCGCTCCGCGAACACGCTGGCGACGCTTCGCCCAGCGGCGCGGGCGATCTCCGCGTCGAGGTCGACGGCCAGCCGGCCGAGGTCCGCCGCAAGCAGCGGCGCCAACGTCGACTTGCCGACCCCCATCGGGCCGAGCAAGCAGAGGTGACGCGAGCCGAGGGCGCTCCGCGCGGCCAGCGCAGGGCGCGTCTGCATCGGCGCAAGGTCGCCGGGCGCGGGGTGGGGCACGGTCATCGTCGCTCCCTCGGCGTGGCGGGGGCGCCTGAATTGCCGAGGCCCCTGCCGACGCAGGGTCGACAGGGGCCTCGGGGTAGACGGACGCGACTGGACTACCAGTCGTAGACCATCGCGAAGTCGAAGGCGTAGGCCGAGGTGGCGACGCCGCTGACCGCGAAGAAGTTGTTGTTGAAGAAGAGCGGGTTGACGTTCAGGTCCAGCTGCCAGCCGCGCACCGAGATGCCAAAGCCGGTGGTCAGCGAGTTGACGACGCTGCTCTTGTGGAACTCATTGCTCGCCGAGACGCCCGGCTGGGCCGGCAGCGTGTTGGCGCTGTTGTGCATCACGATGGTCTGGCGGGCGCCGACGCGCAGGGCCAGCCAGTCGAACGCCTGGGCCTCGGCGGCGAAGCCGTAGTAGGGCGTGATCTGGTTCGAGTTCTCGACACCGACGATGGCGCCGCCGTTCTGGTCGGTGCCCTCGGCGTTGCTGGAGCCGAAGCCGAGGCCGAGGCCGGGCTGGATCACGACGCGGTCGGCCGGGCTGATCGCGAGGTCAGCGCCGAGCGCGAGCTGGAAGTCGGCGACGATGCCCTTCTTGGCCTCAGCGAGCGAGCCCTGCTCGGCGCCGCCGCGGACGGCGTGGCCGACCTCGATACCGAGGTAGTCGAGGGTCAGGTAGGGGACCATCTTGGCGACCGGGTGCACCTGGAACTCGCCCTTGGCCAGCAAGCCGAAGCCGATGTTGGCGTTGCTCAGCCAGCGATCGGCGCCGCTCTCGAAGTCGGTGAACGAGCCGAAGCGCAGCTTGAGGCCGAAGTCGAGCGAGTTGGTCTCGCCGATGTCGAAGCCCAGGCCGAAGTTCAGACCGAACAACGTGTTGTTGTTGAGGTTGTTGCCGTCGGCGTCGTCACGCGCACCGCCGATGTCGATGCGAGCGCCCAGGCGCATGGCGTCGCCAACCTTGGTGCCGAAACCCACGCCGAACTGGTGGTTGGTCGGGTCGGTGGCGCTCAGCTGGCCGGGTGCCACGCCAGCGATGGCAGGCGCCGTGCTCTTGGGGCCGCCGTTGATGGTGGAGCCGGTGACGACCGGGGCCCAGGGCGAGCGCAGGCCGTAGAGCAACAGGACAGCGTCGTCGGTCAGCGCGTAGCGCACGTTCATCCGGCCGTAGACACCGCCGCTGGCGGCATCGACGTCGACCTCGTTGCCGTGATCGACGAGGAACTGCGGCAGGCCGGCGTGGATGTTGGCCTCGTCGCGGACCGTGATGTTCTTCTCGCCGCCCGACATGCTGTTAATGCGCGACTGCGTCGCCAGGGCCGGCGTGGCCGTCATCAACGCCGCTGCCGCAACGGCGCACTTGGTCAGGGTTCTCATCGTCTTCCTCTCCCTGTCGACCCACGTCGACCCGGCGCAGCGTACGCGGAGCCCTTCCGCGCCTTCAGACCGGCTTTCTCCATCCGTCTCCAAGACTTGCCGGAAGTGCATCGATCCAGGCGTTGCCCAGATCGCGCAGTCGGCGCGCCCCGATACCACAGCCAGCGCAGGATGCAAGCACCTCGCGCCGCTACGGCTAGCTGCGAGCCTGCGCCCGGGTCTGGCTCTTGTCTAAAAATTCGCCCGCGTCGGCCTCGCCAGGGCTTCGCGGGCGCGATGTGCCGGCGACGGTTGGCGAGACGGGGCAGTATTTTGCCCCTCGCCGGTGATCATGGTAGGCGGTAGCTGCGGCATGGCGCCGCTGCGGTAGCGAGGGTTCGCTGCCGCGTCGCCACGGGGTCCGGCACGGCGCCGGGCCCGAGCGCCCGGGCGAGCCGGGCCTCTGCCGTGACGGCGACGACCACACCGCGCTGCCCATGATTCAACTCTACAACGTCAGCAAGCGGTACGGGGCCGAGGGCGCCAGCGTCACGGCCCTCGACGACGTCAACATGCGCGTGCGCGAAGGCGAGATGGTGTTCTTGACCGGGCCTTCGGGCGCCGGCAAGTCGACGCTGATTCGCCTGTTGCTGTGCGTCGAGCGGGTCAGCTCGGGTCAGGTCCTGATCGGCGGCCGCAACGTCCACGCGCTGCGCGACGAGAGCATCCCCTACCTGCGCCGTAACTTCGGCGTGGTCTTTCAGGATTTTCGCCTCATCGAGACCCGCGACGTCTTTGACAACGTCGCCATCGGCATGGAGATCTTGGGCCTGCCGCGCAAGGACATCGTGCGCCGCGTCGGCCAATTGCTCGAGGCCATCGGGCTGCAAGAGCGGGCCCACGCCTCCCCACGCGATCTGTCTGGCGGCGAGGCCCAGCGGGTCGCGATCGCCCGCGCGCTGGTCAACGAACCCGCGATCTTGCTCTGCGACGAGCCGACCGGGAACCTCGACCCGCAGCTCTCGCGCGAGATCATTCAGTTGGTTTGCGAGGTCAACCGCCGCGGCACCACCGTGGTCGTCGCCACCCACGACGCGGCGCTGATCGAGGAATTCGGAGCGCGGACGTTGACCCTCAAGGGGGGCCGGCTGGTGCAGGACCGCGACCGCGCCGACCGCGGCGGCGACATGCTCGCCGGCGGCCTCGACCTGAGCCGGCTGGACGACCCGATGGCGGAGATCGAATGAGCGCCACCCTGCGCCTGATCTCGTTTCTGCGTGCGGCCTTGCGGCTGATGCGCGGCAGCCCGTGGCTCAACGCGGTCAGCGTGCTCACGATCGCCGCTTCGTTGTCGCTGTGCGGTCTCTTCGCCATGGCGTTCTTCAACGCCCACACGCTGATCGACGAGCTGGGCAGCTCGTTGACCATCCAAGTCTACCTCGAGCCGGACACGCCCGAAGAGCGCATTGGCCAGATCGAGGCCCGGCTGCGTGAGCACGAGGGCGTCAAGCGGGTACGCGCGCTCAGCAGCGAGGCCGATCGCGAGCGCAACCGCAAGCTGCTGGACCCGGCCCTGTTGGAGGGGCTCGACGACGAGGCGATCCCCGGTCAGCCGGTCCTGGCGCTCGAGCTCGACTCGTCGTTGGCGTCGCGCGGCGACCTGGAGGCGCTCGTCCACTGGGCGGGGCAGATCGAGGCCGTCGAGGCGGTCGAGGACGTCGCCTTTGGGGCCGAGCGCCTGCGCCTTCTCTTCGCTGTGCTCGAGATCATCCGCAGCGTCGGCGTGGTGTTGTCGGCGGTGTTGCTCGCCAGCGCGCTCTTCTTCGTCTTCACGACCGTGCGCCTCGCCGTCTGGGGCCGTCGCCGCGAGATCGAGATTTTGTCGTTGATGGGCGCGACGCCGAACTTCATCCGCGCGCCCTTCCTGCTCGAAGGAGCCCTGCAGGGCCTGCTCGGCGCCGTGGTCGCCATCGTCGCGGTGGGGCTCCTGCACCTGGAGCTCGAGGGCCTGGTGCGCGACGTCTACCTGCTGCAGGTCCAGCCGTCGCTGCTGCCGCCCGGCATGGTCCTGTGGCTCCTGGTCGGCGGTCCTTGCCTCGGCGTGCTGGCCAGCGGCCTGTCGCTGGGCCGCGCGTTCAAGGTGTAGCCGCCATGCCCGCCCGCGCTGCCCGCGCCGCCTGGGCCCTCAAAGCGGGCTGCGCCCTCGCGCTCTCGCTCGGGTCCTCGCTGCCCGCCGCGTCGGCGCTGGCCACGGTCGCGTCTGCCACGTCGGCGGCGGTCGCCCCGGCCGCGCTGAAAGCAGTCGCCGCCAAGGCGCCTGCGGCCGTCAGCGCCGCCAAGGGCCTCGGCAACGCTGCCGCTCCGGGGGTCGACAAAGAGCCGCTGCAGGCCTCGGACATCGCGTTGCCGCCGCGCTCGGCCACCAACCCGCTGGCGCGGCCGTCGCAGATCGAGAGCGACGAGAAGAGCTCGCTGGACGCCCGCTACAAGGCGGAGATGGAGCGCGAGCTCGGGCTCTTTCGCACGCTCGACCGGCTCGACCAGGACGCCGACGCCATCGAGACCTCCTTGGCCCGCAGCGGCGCCCGCCGCGCCGACGCCACCGACGCGTTGCGCGAGGCCGAGCTGCGCCGCGCCCGCGCCGAGCGTCGCCTCTCCGAGATGCGGGCAGCGGTTCGGTCGCGCTTGCGAGCTGTGCTCCGGCTGCAGCGCAGCCCGGAGCTGCGATTCGCCGTCTCGCCCGAGGGCTTCGCGAGTGCGGTGGTACAGCAACGCCTGTTGGGAAAGCTGCTCGAAGGCGACCGGGTGCGCTTGCAGCGTTACCGCGAGCAGTTGGCGCGGCTGACGCAGGAGACGGCCGAGCGCGACCGCGCGCTGCGCGAGCTGGAGGCAGCTGACCGGGAGCTGCATGGACAGCTCGCGGCGCTCGAGCGGTCGCGTCACGACAAGCTGGCGCTCATCGCTCAGATCGAGGCTGACCGCCGCTACCACGACCTCGTCGAGCGAGATCTCGCCTCCGTCGATGAGGCCCTGGCCGAACAGATCCGCACCTTCGCCGAGTGGCGCGAGCGGCGGTACACGTTTGGCCGCACCCGCGGCAAGCTGCTGCGACCGGTCAACTCGAGCCGCATCGAGCTCGGCTTCGGGCCGCGCAAGCACCCGAGATTCGGCACCGAGATCTTCCACCGCGGCGTCGACATCCGCTCCCTATCGCCGGGTCCGGCCGTCGTGCGGGCCGTATTTTGGGGCCGCGTCGCTTATGTCGGCTGGCTGACCGGCTTTGGCTCCACCGTCATCCTCGATCACGGCCGCGGCTGGCACAGCGTCTACGCCCACGTCGAGCAAGTGACCGCACAAGTCGGCGAGGTCGTCCGGTCGCGACAGCGGCTGGCGCTGGTTGGCAGCAGCGGCTCGCGCAAGGGCAAGTACCTCTATTTCGAGATTCGCGAGCGCGGTCAGCCGATCGACCCATCAGAGTTTTTTCACTGATTCTAGGCCTTTCTCCGCTCGGACCGCGAAGCCCAGGTGCTGCAGCCGTCCACTCGACGCGACCGGCAACACCGGGTATCTTTCGAGGCCCTGCCGGGTCCTGCCGCGCGCGGCAGCGCCGCCAAGAGGAAAAGCCCGCGATGACGCCAGCCAGCCTTCGCCCCGACCCGAGGCGTACTCCCGCCGCTCACGGGCAGCCCAGCGCCCCGCATCGCCACTTGAGATTCAGCGGCGTCGCCGCGGCGATCGCCGCCGTGCTGGTGACCGTTGTCGCCCTGCCGCTTTGGGCCCAGCCGACACCTGCCGTCGAGCAAGCGCGGGCCCTCATCGAGGACGAGCGCTACTACGACGCTTTTGCCAAGCTGGCCGAGGTGTTGCCGACGCTGCCTCTGGGCGAGCCGGTGCGCCACGAGGCGCAGTACCAGATGGCGCGCCTGCTGATGGGCCTCAACCTCTACCAGTCAGCGCTGCGCAGCCTCGACGAGGTCGACGTCGGCCGCGACCACCCGCTGTACGCGCGCAAGATCCGGGATTACCTGACGATTCAGCGCGCCATGCCCGGCGATATGGCGACGTTGGAGCGGCTCGCCACGGCCCCCGAGGGCGCGTTCAAGGGCGAAGATCAGCCCGAGATCGACTTCCTCGTCGGTCGCGCACACTTCGACGCCAACGAACCTGAAAAGGCCATCGAGGTGTTGTCGCGGATCACGCCCAAAGGCGGCGAGTTCTACCTCAAGGCCCGCTACCTCATCGGCGTCATCCACCTCTTGCGCGACAAGGACCGGCAGGTGCGGCCGGCGCTTGAGGCCTTCAAGGACATCCTGCGCTTCGAGAAGATCGTCGGCAGCCCGTCCTATTACCCCGAGTACCGCGAACGCGCCTACATGGCGCTCGGGCGCTTGTTCTACTCGCAGGCGAGCCAGATCGAGTCCGCCAAGCAGCGCAACGACGCCTTTGAGACCGCCGGCCGCTACTACGACCAGGTGCAGGAGGGCAGCAGCCTCTGGCTCGACTCGCTCTTCGAGCTCGGCTGGACCTACTTTCACCTCAAGCGCCTCGACCGCGTGCTCGGCCAGCTCCACACGCTGAACTCGCCGTACTTCGAAGACCGCTACTACCCCGAGGCGCGTGTCCTCGAGGCCTTGATCTTGTTCCGCACCTGCCGCTTCAACGAGGTGCTGGTGGTGGTGGCGCGCTTCTTGCGCGACTACCGGCCGCTGCGCAAGGAGCTCGATGCCCAGCTCGGCGGCGACCGCTCCGATGCGGAGTTCTACTGGTATCTCGCAAGCTTGGCCGGAGACAAGGAGAGCTTGTCGGTGTCGCTACGCCGGATCTTCAACGCCGCACTCAACGATCGCGAGCTGCAGCGGACCTTCACCTTGGTGGCCAAGCTCGGCGCTGAGCAGCAAGGGCTCGAGAAGCTGCTGCGCAACACGACGGCCAAGGCAGCTGCCAAGGCCCTGTCCGAAGACCTCGGCCGTGTCCGCAACGTGATGATCTCCGAAGCCGGGGCGATGGCGCGGCGGCGCCTGTCGCGGGTGCGCGAAGACCTCACCGAGATCATTCGCCAGGGCTTGCGCATCAAGTACGAGGCCTTGCGGGCGCGGCGCAACAGCATCAACGACGAGGTGCGCCTCTCCATGGCCGAGGCCGCCGAGGCCGCCAACGAGCCACGCGAAGAGGACGAGGAGCACGTCGTCTGGGCCTTCGATGGCAGCTACTGGCGCGACGAGCTCGGCGGCTACACCTACGAGGTCGAGACCCGCTGCGAGCAGAAGCACTTCCCCGTCGGCTTCAAGCTGGCGCCGTCCAAGACCAAGCGGGCGCCGGCGGGCCCACGCAAGGCGGAGGATGGCCGGCCCGACCTCGACAAGGAGGCCGAGGAGCCCGCGGCCAAGGCAGGCACCGGCGGCGAGGGGACCCCGGCGCCGGCGGCGAAGCCGAACCCGCCGAGTGAGACGGATCCGCCCAAGGCGGCGCCCGAGGGCGGCGCGACACCACCTGGCGGCGCGACGACGCCTGATCGCAGCGGAGGCGGGCAATGAGCGCGAACGCTTCAGGCCGCTATCGGCCGCTGCGGCAGCTTGGGTTGTGGGGCCTGGCTGGGCTGCTTTGTCTGTGGGCGTGGCAGCCGGCGCCGGTGCAAGCGCAGAAGACCAAGCCCAAGAAGGCCGCCGAGGCCAAGGCCGGCACCGACGGCAAGGCCGACCCGACGGGCAAAGTCCAATCGGCCGGCGACGTCATGCGTTTCGGCGACCGCCGCGCTCCAGCCAAGGGCCTCAAGCAAAAAGACCCCAAGGCCTCTAAGGACGCCAAGCCAGAGGATGGCAAGCCGGGCGAGGAGATGACCGAGAAGTCCGCGCCGCGCTCCATCGCCCAGCGTCGCGCCCGGCAGCGCAGCAATGTCGAGGACATCGACGACGAGATCGACATCTTGCGCGAGCTGCTCGACATCGAGCGCGGCAGCCCGACCGAGGCCGACACGCTGCTTGAGTTGTCCTACGTGCTCTGGGACCGTGCCGAGGCCTACGAGCTTGAGGCCTACGACACCAAGTTGACCGTCGGCATCGAGGACGCCAAGGGCAAGGGCGACAAGGAGACGGCGCGGAGGCTCGAGATCGAGCAGCAGAACCTGCTTGAGCAAGCGCGCGCCACCAAGAACGAGGTCATCGACTCGCTCAAGCGCATTGAGCGCCGGTTCGCGCGCTTCCAGAAGCTCGACGAGGTCTTGTACGCCCTCGGCTTCCACCTCAACGAGCTTGAGCGCCACGGCGAGGCCGTCGATGCGTACATGCGTCTGGTCCGCAAGGTGCCCGACTCGCCGTACATCGCTGACGCCTACCTCGGCATCGGCAACTACTACTTCGGCAAGAACCAGGGCGTCGAGGCGCTCAAGTGGTACGGCAAGGTCCGAAAGTACAAGGAGACCAACGCCTACGGCTGGGCGCTCTATTACGAGGCCTGGGTCCACTACAACCGCCAGGACTACCGGGCGGCGGTCAAGACCTTCATCGAGACCCTCGACTACTCTGCTGAGGTCGATCGCGACGGCAGCGGCCGCGTGACCTTCTGGGACGACGGCAGCCGCTACATGGTGCGGGCCTGGAGCGAGTACGGCGACCCGAAGACGGCGCTCAAGTTCTTCGAGTCCGTCACGCCCGGCCGCGAAGACAAGATGCTCGACCTGCTGGCGCGCCACTACATCGAGGTCTCCGCCTACGCCAAGAGCAACATGGTGCTCGACGAGCTGATCGAGCGTCACCGCGAGGACCCCAAGGTCATCGCCTACCACTTCCTGTCGGTCGAAAACAACTTTCGGATCCCCAACCTCTCGGGAACGGTCGCCGCGGTGGAGCGACTGAGCGAGGCGCTCGTCAAGCATGGCGAGGCCGCGCCGATGAAGGAAGAGATCCCGGAGCTGTTGGCCGAGGTCGCGTCGTCGCTGCACTTCGAGGCCGACAAGACGCTCGACCGCTCGGTGCTCGGGTTCGCGGAGCGCATCTACCGCGCGTACCTGACCTTCTACCCAAAACACAAGCATTACTACGACTTGTCGTATCAGCATGCCCTGGCGATCTACCAGCTTGAGCGCTGGCAGGACGCGGCCGAGGCCTACGAGAAGGTGATCGGGATGAACCCGACCGGCAAGCATGCCGAGCCGGCGGCGCACCGCGCGCTCATCGCCTACTTGAAGCTCGAGGACCTCGACGCCGAGACGGGTGAGAAGGACGCCGACAAGATCCTCACGCCCAAGCCGCTCGACGGCAACAAGCAGCGGGTCGCCGACGCCTGCGAGCGCTACATCAAGGTGGCGCGCGCGAACAACAAGGCCGACGACGAGGACCTCGCCAAGGCGACCTTCGTGCTGGCGCGCCTGTACTACCAGCACAACCAGTTCGAGCGTTCGGGCGAGCTGTTCGGCGTCTTCGTCCAGGACTACATCAATGGCAAGCTGTTCAAGGATCCGAGCGTCGACAAGATGGCGCTCGACTCCGCGCGGCTGATGCTGTCGTCGTTCGCCCTCGGCCAGGACGGTCGGAACCTGATCCAGTGGACCAACACGCTGCTCGCCGACAAGCGCTTCAACAACGGGCGCCTCGGCGAGATCCTGGTGTCCATCAAGGAGAACGAGGACTACAACCGCTGCCTCGAGCTCAAGGACAAGCCGGTCGACGCCGCTCAGTGCTTGCTCAAGTACGCCAAGGAGTACCCGACCAGCAACCAGGCCCAGCGTGCCTATGCCGGCGCGGCGCAGTTCTACCGCAAGGCGCTGCGGCGAGACGACGTCATCGACACCTACCGCGCCTTGGCCAAGGCCTACCCCGACGACGACCGCGCGGCCGAGGCGCTCT
>CANLIC010000056.1 GCA_947491025.1 Myxococcales bacterium | reverse complement strand
TGCGGCTCGTCGAGCTCGAGCAGCGCTGGCGCGCGGCTGCGGCCGAGGCGACGGCGCTGCTGGCTCAGCACGGCCTGGGCTCGGCCCTGACGCCGCCGATGGTGTGGGCGGGTCTGCAGGTGTAGCGGCGCGACACGTGACAGCGGCGCAGCGGTGGCGGCCGGCGTGCCAGGGCGGGGCATCAGCGGTTTCGAGACGACTTTCGGAGAAAACTCAGCGTTCGAAGGCACGCAGTTGGCGGCGCCGCGGGGGAGGTATGCCTCGGCGCCTTCGGGCGTCGTTGCGTTCGTCTAATCGTCCGGCACCTACGACGGCACCTACGACGGCACCTACGACGACCTCACAGCCCCAAGCTCCCCGCCGCATCCGACCAAAACGCGCCGGCCGCGGTTACCGCGCGCCACCGGTACTTCAACGACGAGCCTTTCGCCGCCTTTCCGGCAAGATCTACGGACACCGGCCCGGCGACGGCAGCCCCGACCTCGACGCTTCCAGCCCAAACGTTGGCATCGCCGCCTCCGTCGTTGGGCCCGAAGAACAGAGCCACCTTCGCCGGCGTTGCCCCCAGCTTCGGATCGGCGCCAGGGTCGAGAATGGTCCCCTTGGCCAAAGACCCCACCGCCGGGTCGACACGCACGCGTGGCGGATAGGCGAAGTGCTGGCGCATCGGGTCGCCGGGCCAATGGGATAGATGGGCGGTGGCGGCGGCGCAAGCGGGCGAGACGGCATGACCCCAGACCTTGAAAGTGTGCGCGAGGTCGACCCCATACGCCTTGCTGCCGCGAATGCACCACTGGTCGACGATGGCCTGCGGCCCCTTGGGATCGTCGGGCCCCTTCAGGGCCCGGTAGCTGGTCTGCAGGGCCGTCAGCGGCGCCCAGCCGAACGCCTCCACCAGGCGCAGGTCGAACTGAAGGGAGAGGAAGGCATCCCAGTCCTTGGCTGTTGCACCCTTGCTGATGAAGCTCGCAAACGCTGCGGCTTGCGCTGCAGGCGCCAGCGCTTCGTGGCCGTAGCCCTTCGGCATGCCGACGACATTCTCCATGACGTAGACCGAGAACCAGTTGCAGCCCACTTCGACGCTGCCGTCGATGACCCAGCTCGACCATTGGTGGTTGTGGCCGAGCTCGTGGAAGTGGCCCCAGCTTCCTTCGGACTTCAGCTTGGCGACATCGAGCGTGAGCGGCACGACGTCTAGGTGCGTCATGATGGGGTAGCCGGAGTGCATGTAGCCGGCGCTGATCTGACGGTCTGGGACGAAGATCTCGTTGCGGGGTCGCGCGTGTGGCAGGCCGGCGAGGTCGGCCTCGGCGTCGAGGACGGCGTCCCACAGCGCCATCAAGGCCGTGGGGTCGTCAAGCTTGGCCACCGCCGGGGCCGGCACGATGAGGGTGAGGCGCTGGCCGTGCAGCTCGACCCACGGCGCTGGCTTGCTGCGCTCGCTCTGCCACGCCGCAGGCGCCATGCCGTGCGACCACGTCGGCATCCCGATCGCGCCGTCGAAGGTCACTTTCAGCGTGCCGAGCGAGCTCCCGACCGGGATGCGCACGTAGATCGGGCCGCCGAAGACGTTGCCGACGGTGGTCGTCGCGCCCTGCAGTGCGAAGCGGCGCGTCACCCGCGGGTGGCGGTGGAATTCCGTCTTGTTGCCCCAGAGCTGATCGGTGTGGGCGCCGACCAGGACGTCGACCCCGGCGGCGATGGCAGCCTCGGCTGCCTTGGCGTCGAGCACCACGGTGACGGCGGCGCCCGCCGGCGCGTAGAGGCCCGTACTGCGCCAGCCAGGAGCTTTGGCACCGCTGAAGCCATAGTGGCCGTCGAGGCCGTCGTAGGTCGCGTCGACGGTCAACGTCAAACTCGCCGCCGCTGCCGAGCCTGGCACGGCGCCGGGAAAATCAGCGGCCGCCGGGTGCGGCTTCAGCTGCGTCGCCGGCAGGTTCTGGGCGTACTTGTCGTCGATGCGCAGCGCCACCAACGCCGCCGGGTTCTTGGTCACGTCGACGGGTTTCTTGGGCGAGGGGATGAGCGGTCCGAAGACGTTATCCCACTGCCCCTTCCACGCTGCGACGAGGTTGAAGAATGCGGAGAGCGAGAGGGGCAGCACTTCGACGGCATCGCTGGCGGACTGGACCGCGAGCTGGGTCTCATCGGCCGCGAGTTTGGCCTTGCCAAGCACCGACGCCAGCAGCGCCTGCATCGCCCGTCGGGCGTGGTGCGGCGGCGACGGCTGTCCAAGGGCCTGTGGCAGCTTGCCGCCGCTGGTGGCGCCGGTGACGGTGATGCCGCTGCCTTCGAGCAGCCAGTTGCCCGAAAAGTCCGTGGCGACGTCCTCCTCGTGCGTCTGCGCCCAATACCACGCGTGGCCAGCGACGAGCAGACCGCCGCCGCCGACGCGGAAGGCGACCAGGGCTGTTGCTTGCGCCTCGGTGTAGGTGAAGCTGTAGAACGTCGGCGCGATGTAGACGTCGACCCCTTGGACCTTGTCCGGAGACATCGCCACGGCATCGACGCCGTTCTGCTGCAAATACGTCAGCGTCGCCTTCCAGCTCGGGTTGACGCCGACCTTGGGCTTGGCCTTGCCGGCGCCGAGCCAGGCGATGGCCTGCAGGAGCAGCTTGGCGCGGTCGTCTTTGGCCGAAGCAGCGTCCTGGAGAAGCGCCTCATGACCCACGGTGACGACGCGGCCAGCGCCGGTGCGCGCTGCGGTGGCGACGGCGCGACCCTGGTCGTCGACGAGGAGCGGCAACGCCCCGTCGCCCCAGACGACGAACGGCGAGGCCAGGGCGCCGCCGAAGTCAATGTTCTGAACGCCTTGCATCAACGCTTGCCAGTCCGCCTGTGCCGTGGCGCCCCAGGCCGTCTCGAGGGCGCAGTCGGTGGCGCACCCATCATCGACGTCGATGTTGCCGTCGTCACAGGCCTCTGTGGCCTCGAGGGCCCCGTTCCCGCACGTCGCTGTGGGCGCGGCGTCAGCTGCGGAGTCAAGGTCTGTGTCGCCGTTGGTGGCGTCGTCGCTCGGGGCGTCGGCCGCAGCGTCCGCGCCGTCGACGCTGCCGTTGCCGAGGTCGTCGGTGTCGGCCGTCGCGTCGGTTCGGATGTCGCCACTCAACGCGTCCGCTGTGGCGTCGACCGATGCATCGACCGCTGCGTCCGTTGCCGTGGCCTTGACCGGCTCTGTGCCTAGCTGCGGCGTGGCACCACAGCCCACCAACGCGAGCCAAGCGGCAGTTGTCCACAGCAGCTCAAGCCGTCGCCGCCAACCTTCGGACGCGCCCAACCCCATTGCCATCGTGCCCTCCTCCGCCACACCGGGGTGCGGCCGCATGGTGCGCTTCGATCGCCGGGGCGTAAACTCGGCCGCTGCGTGCGCGGAGCGCCGAGCGCTTTGGGTCGTCGGCACGGGAACACGCGCGGGCTCCGCGGAGGGCGGCCCCGCCGTACGCCGATCGGATCGACTCGGGCCGAGAGCCGGGCCTGAGCGGCGCCGCGTGTCTCGCTCAAGGCCAGCGTCGAACGGGCCCCGGGGTCGTCAGCCGCCGAAAGCGCGACGACTAGTCGAAGGTGTCGCCGCCGCCATTGGAATTGTTGGACTCGGGCGCATTGGCCCCGGCGATCAGGAGCAGCACGAACAGGCCCGTGGCGATACCGGCCGCCAGCAGCACGGTCTTGCCGATGGAGCGCCGGCGCACGCCAGCCATCTCGATTTTGCCCATCGGGATCTGGACCTTTTGCCCGTCGCCGAGGGTCATGCCGGAGAAGACCCCGTCCTGCACGACCACGCTCTGGTACCTGTCTTCCCGCCGGTCGGTCTCGCCCGCCCCAGCCGTGTCCAGGACGAGCCGTGTGCTGCCGTCAAAGGTGTGGCTATCGCCGCCGACATCGACCAGGGCGTACTGCGGGACCTGGCCAAGCGACCGGAGGGTGTCCGCTGCTGACAACTCCCGGTGAACAAAACCATTCAGCTTGGTCAGCTCTGTCGGCCGAACGGCATGGACGGTCGTGCAGCCGGTCGTGAACAGGGCCAAGGCGGTCAGCAGCGCCACAGCTCGCATGGCTGGGGGGTAGGAACGGGTCATGGAAAGGCCTCCCCACGCGGCGGTATTGCTGATCTCGCATCGAGCAGCCCTGTCGCGCTTTTGCACATGGTATCAAAGGGATGAATCGGTGACCCGACCGGCTTCGACGCCAGCGACTGATGTCCAAGGGGCACGCGACGCTGCTGGAGGCCCTTCGAGCGAGGCCCGCCGAGCCTAGGCATCTTCGGCCCCGACCTCGGCGTCGGCGGCGGCCACGGCCACGCCATCGAGCTCGCACCACGCCGTGGCCAGCGCCGGCAGCAGGTCACTGGCCGTGCTGGCGCGGTTGCCGAGGCGTCGCGCAAGGACGGCCCCGGCGCGGTTGTGCAAAAAGACGCCGAGCTTGGCAGCGGCAAAGGGCGTGGCGCCTTGAGCCAACAGGCCGCCGATGACGCCGGCGAGCACGTCGCCGCTGCCGCCAACCGCGAGCGAGGGCTCGGGCTGGCCGCAAATCGCCAGCGCCTCACCATCGACGACGAGGCTGCGCGCCCCCTTGAGCACGACGACCGCGCCGAATTTCTGGGCCAGTGCGCGGGCCGCTGCCAGGCGATCCACCTCGACGCTGGCGACGTCGCCGCCGAGCAGCCGCGCCGCCTCGCCCGGGTGAGGCGTCAGCACCAGGCGCCCCTTGGTGCTCGCCGCCAGCTCAGGCTTGTCGGCCAGCGCCGTCAACGCGTCGGCGTCGAGGACGATCGGCCCCGCAAACCCGTCGCAGAGCCGGCCGCAGAGGTCGAGCTCAGCGCTACCGGTGCCGAGGCCAGGGCCGATGACCAGCGCGTCCTTGCCCACCAGCAGCTTGTGCACCCTCGCCGCCTCGGCAGCGCCGCCGCGGATGGCCTCGACCATCAAGTCGGCGACCTGGCCCTCCAGACGCGAGCGGACCTCGCCGTGCGTGGCCAGGGTCACGAGGCCAGGGCCCGAGCGCAGGCCGCCTTGAGCCGCGAGCAAGGCCGCACCGGCGCGACCAGGTGACCCGCCGACGACCAGCAGGTGGCCGAACGTGCCCTTGTGCGCAGAGTCGGGCCGGGCCGGCGAGAGCGCGCGGGCGTCGGCGGCGTCGAGCAGCGTCACCTCGGGCGCGGCGGCGGCCACCCACCGCCGCGGTACGCCGATGTCCACGATCTCCAACTCTTTCCAGGTCGAGGGACCGTCGGCGAGCCAGAGCCCCGGCTTGGCGGCGGCGCAGGCGACGACGAGGTCGACGCGGGCGGCGGCGCCGAGCACCTTGCCGGTCGCGGCGTCGAGGCCGCTCGGCACATCGATGGCGACCTTGAACGCGCTGTGGCGGCCATCGAGCTGGGCGACCCAGCCGAGCAGGGGCTCTCGCAGCGGCGCGCTCGGTCCGATGCCGAGCAGGGCGTCGACGATGGCCACCGAACGCAGCAGCGACCGATGCAGGTTCTTCTGCTCGTGGCCATGCGGCGCGTCTGAGGCCCAGCGCGGGCGCAGGCCGCTACGGCAGAGCGCATCGTGGTGCAACGCCGCTGCCGGGCTCAGCTTCTGAGCCTCGCCCACCCCATAGGCATGGACCCGGTAGCCGCGATCGAGCAGCTCGCGGGCGACGACGAAGCCATCGCCACCGTTGTTGCCGGCGCCACAGAGCACGGTCACCAGCCGACCGCGCCCCTCGGCACCGAGGCGGCGGGCGATGGCGTCCGCGACGGCGCGACCGGCGGTCTCCATTAGCAGCGCCGCCGGTAGCCCGAGCTCGTCGCTGGTCCGCTGGTCGAGGGTGCGCATCGCGATAGGCCAGATGAGACGCATGGCTCTCTCCTTGTGGCGACAAGTCGCCTGCGGTGGTGCAGATCCCTCCGCGCACGCAAGGCGCCGAGTTGGAGCCGCCGCGCCGCTGCGATGGCCGCGCCGGCTGCGGCATCAAGGCCTGGCGAGCGCTTCTGAGATCGCGGCCTTGTACTCGCGGACCGCCGCCTCCAGGCCGCAGAAGACGGCTCGAGCGACGATGGCATGGCCGATGTTCAGCTCCTCGACGTGCGGCAGAGACGCCACCGGGCCTAGGTTGCGCGCCGTGAGCCCGTGGCCGGCGGCGATGGCGAGCCCGAGATGGTGCCCGCGCAGGGCCCCGGCTTCGAGGTGCGCCAGCTGCTTGCGCATCAACGTCGGCGTGGCAGCGTCGGCGTAGTCGCCGGTGTGCAGCTCGATGGTCGCCGCGCCCACCGCGGCGGAGGCGTCGACCTGCCGCACATCGGCGTCGATGAAGAGCGACACCACGATGCCGGCGTCGCGCAGCTTGGCGACATACGCGCGCAACGCTGGCTGCTGGCCAGCGACGTCGAGGCCGCCTTCAGTCGTGCGCTCCTCGCGCCGCTCGGGCACCAGCGTGACGGTGTCGGGCTTGTGCAACAGGGCCAGCGCCAGCATCTCCTCGCTGGCGGCCATCTCGAGGTTGAGCGGCACGGTCACGCAGCGCCGCAGAATCTCGAGGTCGCGGTCCTTGATGTGGCGGCGGTCCTCGCGCAGGTGAATCGTAATCTGGTCGGCGCCCGCCGCCTCGCAGACATAGGCCGCCTGCACCGGATCTGGGTAGGGAGTGCCGCGGGCGTTGCGCAGGGTGGCGACGTGGTCGACGTTGACGCCGAGCCGACAGGTGGCCGCGGTGGCGATGGCCGTCATCTCTGCCCTCCCTCTGGTTCGCTCTAGGCGCCGATGGCCTCGACGATGGCGTCGGCGATGCGCTTGGCGTGTGCCTCGACCTCGGGCTGCGATTGGCCCTCGACCATCACGCGGCACTTCTTCTCCGTGCCCGAGTAACGCACCAGGACCCGGCCGCTGCCCTCGAGCTCCTTCTCGGAGCGCACGATCTCGCGCGCCACCGATGGCAGCGTCGAAAGCGGGGGCTTCTCGCGGACTTTGACGTTGATCAGCGTCTGCGGCGCCGGCTGCATCACCGCCGCCAGCTCCGACAGCGGGCGCTGCTCGCGCACCAGCATCGCGAGCACCTGCAGCGCCGCCAACGTGCCGTCGCCGGTCGTGGCATGGTCGAGGAAGACCAGGTGGCCGCTCGGCTCGCCGCCCAGATTGTAGCCGCCGGCGCGCATTGCCTCGACGACATAGCGGTCGCCGACCTGGGTGCGCACCAGCTTGATGCCGGCGTCGCGCATCGCCATCTCGAGCCCGAAGTTGCTCATCACCGTGACGACCAGCGTGTTGCGCGCCAGGGTGCCGGCGTCGAGCATCCGCGTCGCCGCCATCGCCAGCACCTGGTCGCCGTCGACGACGTTGCCCTGCTCGTCGACCAGCACCAGGCGGTCGGCGTCGCCGTCGAGCGCCACGCCGAGGTCGCAGCCGTTCTCGCGCACGACCTGGGCCAGGCGTTGCGGGTGCAGCGCGCCGCAGTCGTCGTTGATGTTCAGGCCGTTGGGCTGGTTGCCGATGGCGATGACCTTGGCGCCGAGCTCCTCGAAGACCGCAGGCGCGACCCGGTAGCCGGCGCCGTTGGCGCAATCCACCGCGATGCGGACGCCGTCGAGCGTCAGGTCAGCCGGGAACTTCGTCTTGAGGTACACGACGTAACGGCCGACGGCGTCCTCGATGCGGCGCGTGCGGCCGATGCGGTCGCCGTGCGCCAACGCCGCCTGCTGGGCCGGCAGATCCGCGAGGAAGCGCTCGAGATCCAGCTCGGCGTCGTCGGGCAGCTTGAAGCCATCTGGGCCGAAGAGCTTGATGCCGTTGTCTGAGAACGGGTTGTGGCTGGCCGAGATGACGACGCCGACGTCGGCGCGCATGCCCATGGCCATGAAGGCGATGCCCGGCGTCGGCAGCGGTCCGACCATGTAGGGCTCGGCGCCCACCGAGCAGGCGCCCGCGACCAGCGCCATCTCGAACAGGTAGCCGCTGCGCCGGGTGTCTTTGCCGATGAGGACCCGCGGCCGGTCATGGCGCGTGCCAAAGGTGCTGCCGATGGCGCGGCCGACGGCGACCGCCGTCTCGACCGTCATCACGCCGGCGTTGGCCTCGCCGCGGATGCCGTCGGTGCCGAAGTAGCGGCGCTCGGCGGCCTGCATCGGCTGGTACTCAGGCGAGGCAAGCGGCCCCGTGCGGCGCAAGAGCCGGGTCCCGGTCGTCGTCATGTTCCTCCAGAGGGGGCAGGGAAAGGCGGGGGAGAGGTCGATTTCACGGCTTTGCGTGGGGTAGTGCCGCCGCCGCCGGCCGACAGCTGGCCGCCGGTCGCAGCGCGCGCGTCAGCCGTTGACGACCCGCAGGCTGGGGCGGCCGCCGCCAACGCCCGGGTTGGCCGCCGCGGTCCGCGGGTGGGTCACGGTCTCGAGCACGTCGAGGATGGCGCCGACGTCGTAGCGGGCGCGGCGGATTTCGTCCGTCGAGCGCTGCAGGCGTCCGAGATCGCTGCGAATGCCGTAGCGCTGCAGGATGGAGTCGATGCGGGGGTAGTGCCGCTCGACCGCTTCCTTGACGCTGACGTAGCCGTAGAAGGCGCTCTCGGCGCGCCTCCAAAATGCCAGCGGGTTGACGTCGAAGAAGTCGAGGTCGTCCTCGCTCGGCTCGAGCAAGATGACGTCGCCGTGGAAGTCCTGGTCCAGCTGCAGCTTTTCGATGCCGAGCATCAATCGGGTGTGCAGCAGCGTGCGGAAGGCCTGGTTGATGACGGTCAGGATGCCGAGGTCCGAGAGCGAGCGCTGGTCGTTGAGCAGCTGGTCGGCGTTGTAGTTCACGTACGGCCGGAAGGGGTTGTAGGCGATGATGAGCTGCGCGCCCTTCTGCACCGCCTGCGAGATGTTGGCGGTCTTGCGCACGCCGGCGTCGATGTAGTCGTTGCCGTGGAAGCGCGGCGGTCGGAAGAAGCCCGGGATGGCCGTCGAGGCTTGCACCGCCTGGCTGATCGTCACCGTGCTGTCCTCGTCGTGGCCAAAGACCACCGCCTCGGCCGTGTTCAAGTTGGTGGCGCCGACGTAGAGGTCTGTGCCCTTCTCGAGCTTGAGCAGCTTGAAGTGGTTGGGGATGCCGTTGCGCTCGAAGTTGGTGCGGATGAACTCTTCGATACCGCTGTTGTCGAAGAGCCCGCTCGGCAGGTACGAGAGTCCGGTCTGCAGGCCACTGCGGCGGCTGACGTCGCGCAACACCGGCGTCACCAGCTGCTCGGCGTTCTGCCAGCTCGGCGACTGCACGAACTGCCGCGTCAGGTGGATCATCTTGCTGCGGTTGCGGCCGAAGACCCGCAGCGTCGCCAGCGACAAGCCGGGCAGCACGCCGAGCGCATCGCGGCCGAGCATCATCGGCTTCTTGATGAACTCCCGGATGTTGGGCCGGTAGAACTGCATCGGCGAGAACTGCGAGATGGTGTCGCTGCGGCCGTCGATGGAACGCAGCAGCTCCTCGGGGCCGACCCCTGCCGCCATCGGCGCGGCGAGGAAGGCGCCGGCGGAGATGCCGACGTAGATGTCGAAGTCGTTGACAGAGCGGTTGGTCAGCAGCGAGTTGAGGGCGATCAGGCCGCCGATTTTGAACGCGCCGCCGCTGATTGCACCGCCGGCCAATACGAGCGCGATCTTGGCGTCGCTTCGCTGGCGCCCCTCGCTCTTCTCGACGAAGGTGATGCCCATCTCGCCTCCGGCGCCGCGCGCTGCGGCGGGCTGAGTGTCTACGGCTCCGCCGCTGAGGGCAAGAGAGTGCGCCGCGGAGGGCAGATCGGCCGGGGCGGCGTGGTGCCGGTCTGGCGATCTTGCTACGCTGCAAGCCGGTCCGCGCCTCTGCGCCGACCGCCCGAGGTCTGCCATGCGCCTGCTCGCTGCCCCACGCTCCGCCGCCGCTCCGGGATGGCAGCGCAGCGCCTTCGTCGCCCTCGTCGCCCTCGTCGCCCTCGTCGCCATCGCGGCTGCTTGCGGCGAGCCGACCACGAGCGGCGACGACGCGCTCACCCCGGCCGGCAGCGACGCAGCGGACAGCGCCGTGGCGGATGGCACCGTGACGGACGGCGCCGTGGCGGACGGCACCCCAGCGGACTCCGCTGACGCCGATGGTGCGCTGACGGACGGTGCTGAAACCACGGCCCAGAACGACGGCGCAGGGGTCGACGGCGAGGGTGATGCCGACCCCGCCGATGGCATCGCCGACGCGGCTCCAGCCGACGCAATGGCCGACACTGGCGCCGCCGACGGCGCTGCCGGGGCCGACGCCACCCCCGCCGACGCCGGCCCGCCGCCCTACGTCCTCGCCATCACGGCGCCGTGGGCGGGTCAGACCTTCGCCGCCACGCCCGGGGGCGCCACGCCGGTCGCCGCCGCCGTCAAGCTCGCCACCACGCCGACGTTGCAGGCGGCGTCGACGCTGTCGTGGACCCTAGCGCTGGCCGACGGCAGCCAGCCCGTGCCGCAGACGACGGCGCCGACTGCCCTCGACACCGACGGAAAGGCGCAGACCACGCTCCAGGGGCCGATTGGGCTGCGCAAGCTGCGGGTGGTCGCCAGCGCTGGAACGGGCGCCGACGCGGTCGAGGCGGCGGCCGAGGTGACCGTCGTGGTCTGCCCCGCCGTCGTGCAGTGGGTCAGCGTCGGCGGCGAGTCACCCGCCCAGGCGATGTTGGTCGCCGGAGGCAAAGTCGAGGTCAAGGCGCTGGTGGAGGGCGTGAGCGGGCCCGGCGCCTCTCTGGAACTGGTCAGCGACTTCGACGGCGTGCTCGACAAGGTCGCGATTGTGCCGACGGGGACGGCGACGCCGACCGCTGTCGTCTTCAAGGCAACCCCGCTGACCAAGGGTGTACACCAGTGGTCGCTGCGGATGGTCGGCGGTGGCGCCACCTGCCCGGCTGGCGCTATCGCCAACGTTCAGGTGTGCGGCGCTGAGATCTTCGAGGACTTCGCCAAGGCGCCGACCGGTGCTGGCTGGGTGCTGACGGGCGCAGCCACCTGGGAGTCGACGGGCCATTTGGAGCTGACCGGCAACGCGCAATCCAAGGCCGGCGGCGTCTACCACAAGGTCCTCTATGTCCAGCCTGGAGACGTCCGCATGTCGCTGAAGATCGCCACCGGTGGCGGCATCAACGGCGGCGCCGATGGCTTCGCGATGACCCTGCTCGAGGCCAAGTCCACCGCCGATGTCGACGCCTACCTCGCGCTGGCCGGCAAGGGCGGCTGCCTCGGCTACGGCGTCAGCGGCAAGTGCGGAACCAGCAAGGTCAAGGCCTTCCACGTCGAGTTTGACACCTGGATCAACGCCGCCGACCCCAACGACGATCCCCCCGGTGTGGTCGGCAACAACGCCATCTTGGGCCAAGGCAACCACATCGCAGTCCACACCAACGGCGACGCCGGCAACGCGCTGATCTGGCTCCCCGAGCCCGGCAAGCCCGCGATCAACATCGAGGATTTGCAGTGGCACACCGTGGTCATCGCCGTGCAGGGCGACCAGCTCACCATCCGCTTCGGCGACGCCGTCGTCGCGACCAAGACCGTGTCGGGCCTCGATTTCCGCGGCGGTTACGTCATCTTCACCGGCAGCACCGGCTGGGCGTCCAACCACCACCGCATCGACGACCTCCGCATCCTGCACCAGTGCAACTGAGCCGAGCGGCCGCCGCACCGGCCCATTGCCGCCGCCACCTGCTGCCTCACGCGCTCTGCTGCCGGGACGGTCGTCCCGGCCACATCTCTGGGTGCTACACTCTGCCCATGGAGGCGAGGCCGGCGACGCGGGGCCACCAGCGCCGACCTCGCTTCACCCTTGCGCCGCCATCGCCAACCCGCTACCACGCGGCTCGCCAGCGCCGAGACCGCTGCGCAATCGCCTGGAGGTGCCCTTGAGCGGATTGCTCGCGCTGCTCGACGACGTCGTCGCGCTGGCCAAGGTCGCCGCCTCGTCGCTCGACGACGTGGTGGAGCAGGCTGGGCACGCCAGCGTCAACGCCGCCGGGGTCGTCATCGATGACGCCGCGGTTACCCCGAAGTACGTCGAGGGCTTCTCTGCCGACCGCGAGCTGCCGATCGTGTGGAAGATCGCCCGCGGTTCGCTCTTCAACAAGCTCGTGCTGCTGATGCCGGCGGCGCTGTTGCTCTCGGTGTTCGCGCCCTGGGCGCTGCAGCCGCTTTTGCTGCTCGGCGGCACCTACCTCTGCTTCGAGGGCGCCGAGAAGGTGTGGGGCGCTCTGAGCCCGCACCGCCACGACGCCGCCGCCGCGACCGAAGTCACAGGCGACGCCTTCCACCTCGAAGAGGCCAAGGTGCGCGGCGCCGTGCGCACCGATTTCGTGCTCTCGGCCGAGATCATGGTGGTCTCGCTGTCAGCGATCCACACCGATTCGCTGTGGCACGAGGCGGCGGCCCTCGCCATCGTCGCCGTCGGCATCACCTTCGCGGTCTATGGCTCCGTCGCCCTGCTGGTAAAGATGGACGACATCGGCATCCACCTGGCCCGGCACGCCAAGGCGGAGCCGCTGCGTCGCTTCGGCCGCGGCCTGGTGGTCGCCATGCCGCACGTCATGTGGTGCTTCAGCACCATCGGCACCGCCGCCATGCTGTGGGTCGGCGCCTCGATCATCCTGCACGCGCTGAGCAATCTCGGCTGGCACAGCCCCGAGGCCACCATCGACGGCATCGCCGACATGGCCCGCGCTGCCACGGCGCCGCCTGTGCAAGACGCGCTGCGCTGGCTCGTCCGCGCCGCGCTCGACTTCGTCGTCGGGCTCGTCGTCGGCGGCCTGATGGTCGGCACCTTCAAGGCCGTTGCGTCGCTCTTCCATCGGCCACAGGCCGTCGCGCCGGGCTAGCCTCGACCGAGAACCCCGCCAGCGCCTTGGCCGCGGCCTACCCGCATCGAGGGGTCAGTGCGGCGGCGCTCCAAGGGCATCCGAAGCCCTAGGGAACGACGACGATGATGCGTCCCGCCGTGCCCGCCGTCATCGCGCCCTCGCCGGTGTAGCAGTTGCCGGCCTTGCAGCCGAGGCCGCCATCGCCGGCACCGCCGCGATCGGGGTGGCTGGCACCGCCCGGCACCGCGAGCTGGCCCGCCTCACCGCCGGCGCCGACCGGCAGCGCGCCGTTGCCGAAGTAGCTGCTGCCGCCGCCACCGCCAGAGCCGAGGTAGGTGTACTTTCCAGCGCCACCGCCGCCGCCGTACCAGCCGGCGCCGCCGAAGCCGCCCGCACCATTGCCCGGCCCGGCAGCGCTGGCCTTCTCGAGCTTGGCCGCCGGCTCAGCGAGCTTGCACTGGTTGCCGGCGGTGCCCTGGCCGCCCTCGTCCTTGCCGCCGACGCCGCCTTCCTGCAAGCAGCCGGTGTAGCTGGACTTGTCCTCGATCGTGCCCTTGCTGCCGCCCGCACCCGGTCCGCCGCCGCCACCGCCGACCGTCGTGATGCCGTACTTGCTACCGCCGGTGCCGGCCTGGCCGTCGAAGCCAACCGCGCCGCCGGCGCCACCGGCGCAGACCTTGCCATCGCCCGCCGCCGTGCAGCCGCTGCAGCCATCGACGCCGGCCCCGCCGCCGCCCGCCGCCATGGCCACCGGCTTGCCATCGAGGGTCACGACGCTGGCGCCGGCGCCGCCGCTCGGCACCTTGCCCGCCTCGGCGACCCGCACCGCCAGCTTCTGGCCCGGCTGCACGGCGAGCTCGACGTGGACAAAAGCGCCGCCGCCGCCGCCGCCCGGCGCGCCGCCGCCGCCGCCGCCGCCCCAAAGCAGCAAGACGACCTTGCTGACGCCAGCGCCCACCATCTTCTCGACGACTTCGCCGCCCTGGCTGAAGACGTGCTTGCCGCTCGACCAGTTGTCGCTCGAACACGGATCGGTGTTGCACGGCTCGGTGGATGTCGCGGGGCCCTCGCAGGGCTTGCCGCCGCAGGAGGGCGCCGGGTTGGTACAGGTGCGTGTGCCGGTCTTGGTGCCGCCGCCGCAGGGCGCGCTGCATGCGCCATAGGCCCAGGGGGTGTAGACGCCATCGACCTTGGTGCACGGCGCGTTGCAGACCTCGTCGGCGCAGACGCAGTTCTTGCCGCAGGTGACCGTCACACAGGGCGTGCCGTCGACCAGCGGCGCGTTGGTGCAGCCCTTGAGCGTGCAGGCGTCGAAGGTGCAGGGATTGTCGTCCTCGCAGCGCGCCTCTTCGTCGGTCTCGCCGTCGCAGTCCTCGTCGACGCCGTCGCAGCCCTCGTCCTTCGGGGCTGACTTGACGCAGGCATCGGCGGCGTCGGCTGCATCGCCAGTGCCGGAGCCGACATCGCTGCCTTGGCTGTCGGCGGTGTCGGGCGCGATATCTGCGTCGCTGGCGTCGGTTGCGCCTACGTCGCTGGCCGTGCTGTCGCCCTTGGCGTCGGTGGCGCCGCCAGCGCTGTCGCCCAGGCGGAACGTGACCGTGTCGCCGGCGTCGGTTGCAGTCGCCGTGGTGGTGGGCTCGCTGCAGGCGGCGAACAGGGCGGCGGCGGCGAGCAGGCGCGCGGCGAGGGCGCAGATCGGTTGGTTTGTATTCGATGTCATGGTGTTGCGTCCTTGCTGGGCCGACAGGGCCGCCGGCGCGGGGCGGGAGGATGGACTGCAGGGACGCGGGCGTCAAATGCGGGGGAGCGTTGCGATTCCTGGCGCTTTGGGGGTTGGGGCCGGTTTCCGAGTGCGCTGACCTCAACCGCCTCCAGAAGGGGCGGAATGTGCCTTGACTGAATCGCCGGTAGCGCTTGAGCGAAAGGTGGGCGACGGCCCGTTGGGGTTCGCGGTGCCGTTGCAGCTCCCGGGCGCCTGCGTTGTCAGTCTTTCGGCGCTGCCAGCGCCGCTGCCCACGCCACGGCGTCAAAGCCGACCAGCGCCACGCCGTCGCCGACGAGCAGCGGCCGCTTCAGCAGCATCCCGTCGGCCGCCAACGCCGCCAGCGCCTCGTCGTCGGCGACGCCCGTAGCCCAGCGCGACGCCCAGTCGCCCTCCCTGTAGGCGCCGCCGGAGATGTTGAAGAGGCGCCGTAGCGGCAAGCCGCTGGCGCCCCAAGCCTGCCGTAGCGTGGCAACGTCGGGTGGGCCGGCGCGTAGGTCGACGAGCGCGATGTCGACGCCATTGCCCTGGAGCCAGGCGCGAGCTTTGCGGCAGGTGTCGCAGTTGGGGTGGTGGTAGAGGGTCTTGGGCATCGATGGCTCCTGGCCTTGGGCGGCTGAACGTAGCGCGCTGGGCATGGGCTTGCCAGGGTGGCGGTTGGGCGCTGGTCTTGTGTGCTTGGCTTTCGCCAGCCAGGGGCGCATCGACCAGCCCATCGGAACGAAGCGGCACAGCACAGCCAGCCCCCAACCCTTGACGCCACCCCAGCCGAGCGCTCTGCTACCGCCAGCGGGCAACGCCGCGCCCATCCGCCCAAGGAGTCCCCATGCCGATGACCTTCCGCCAACTCGGCCGCGCCGGCGCCCGCGTCTCGCCGCTTTGCCTCGGCACGATGACCTTCGGCGAGGCCGACGCCAACTCGTTCATGCACCAGGTCGGCTGCGACGAGGCGACGAGCTTCGAGATCATGGACCGGGCGCTCGACGCCGGCATCAACTTCTTCGACAGCGCCGACGTCTACGGCCAGGACGGCCTGTCCGAGCGCGTCGTCGGCCGCTATTTCGCCCGCTCAGGCCGCCGCGACGAGGTGGTGCTGGCGACCAAGTTCCGCTTCCGCATGGAGCGCGGCACCAACGGCAGCGGCGCGGCGCGGCTGCGGGTGATGCGGGCCTGCGACGACTCGCTGCGACGCCTCGGCACCGACCGCATCGACCTCTATCAGATCCACCTGCAGGACCTCGACGTGCCCGAGGACGAGCTGCTGCGGGCGCTCGACGACCTGGTGCGGGCGGGCAAGGTCCACTACATCGGCTGCAGCAACTACACCGCCTGGCGCCTGATGGAGAGCCTGTGGACGTCCGACCGCCTCGGCCTCGAGCGCTTCGTGACGATGCAGATGCAGTACTCCATGGTGGTGCGCGACCTGGAGCGCGAACACGTGCCGATCGCCCAGCGCTTCGGCGTCGGCATCCTGCCGTGGAGCCCGCTCGCCGCTGGCTTTCTGTCCGGCAAGTACGATGAGCACGCGCCGCCCGCGCCCGGCACCCGCCTCGAGCGCTGGAAGGAGCGGATGGGCCTCTACGGCACCGAGAGCGGCTGGCGCACGCTGGCCGCGGTCAAGGCCGTCGCCGCCGAGCTCGGCAGCACCCCGGCCGCTGTTAGCCTCGCCTGGCTGATGGGCAAGCCCGGCGTCACCTCGGTCATCTTTGGCGCGCGGACTATGGCGCAGCTCGAAGCCAACCTGGCGGCGACGGCGCTGGTGTTGCCGGCGGAGGCGTTGGCGAAGCTTGAGGCGGCGAGCGCACTGGCCGCTGGCTATCCTTATGACTTCATTGCGCGGATTCAGGGCCGTTGGGGCTGAGGCGTTCGGACAGCGGCGCCGGGCCCATGCGGCCGCGTCGCCCGACCGATTCGCAGCGGCTGCCGCGATGCCGATGAGGTCTGGGCCGAGCGCGCACGGCAGCGGCGCGCTCTCGGGCTCGCGAAACAGGTACAGCACCGACGCCGGGCTGCCGGGCAAGAGCGCCTCGGCCGCCCGCGCCGCCCACGCGGGCCAGCCCCGCTCCGAAAGATAGCCGGAGTTCCACCGCCACAGCACATTCTTGAGCACGGGTAGGATGAACTCGAGGCGCAAGCCCGCCGCGCTGCCGATGGCGCGGAACTGAGCCGGCGAGAATCCGGCACCTTCGGCGTCGGGGCGCGTGTGGAAGTGGTCTGCGGCGATGGTCTCGTACCACAGGAACCAACCACCGGGCGGCAGGGCTGCAGCGATGCCTTGCACCGCTCGGTCGAGCTCCGCGCAGCTCGGCAGGTGCATGAGCACGGTCCAGGCCATCGCGCCGTCATCGGGGGGCTCAGCTGAGGAGAGGTCGACCACGTCGCCGGCTTGGACGTCGAAGCTGGGGTGCATGCGCCTGGCTGCCGATCCGCTTCAGCTGTAGTCGAAGTAGGGTAATGTTGTTGCTGAGTTTATGGCGCATCCCGAGCCCTGTTGCGGGCTGCGTCAGCGTTGACGGTGGGCTGGCGTGAAGGCATCATGGACTCGGCCTCGCGCTGGGGCGATGGAGGGTGGAGGCACATCTGGGCCAATGCTACCCGCTTGCCAAGCGTGCGTTGACCTCCACCGCACCGAGTGTCAGGTACTCGTAGGGCTTGTGCCAGGAAGAAGGCAGGCAGCGGCTGCTGAGTTCCCTGGGGAAACCATGGCTTTGGCACCAGTCGTCATGACACCAACGGATGCCCGTTACTGCCCGAGCTGTGGCGCCACCACAAACAGCCCGCACTGTCCCCAGGATGGAGTCGCGACCATTGAGCGCAAGAGGCTCGATGTCGACGCGTCGACGGTTCGGATCGGGGATGTGATCGCGGCGAGGTACCGGATCATGGGCGTCCTCGGTCGAGGCGGTTTCGGCGCGGTGTACGCTGCCGAACACGTGGGCACGCGCCAACCCATCGCCATCAAGATGCTGCTCTCTGCAAGCGAAGCCGGTACGGCCGAGGTGCGGCGCTTTCACCGTGAAGCAGAGGTCACCGCACGACTGCGACACCCGAATACGGTTCGGGTCTTTGATGTTGGCCAAACCGCGTCGGGGGCGATGTACATCGCCATGGAGAGGCTCCACGGCGGAACCTGTCAACCTATTTGAGACACAAACCGACGAAATTTACTCTCCGGCCTGGGCGGTTGCCAGCCGAGCTGGCGGGTTGATCCAGGCAGCCTCCGGCACGAGCTCCCGAGCCGGAGGTCCTTTGACGAACCGCTCCGGGTGCGC
>CANLIC010000055.1 GCA_947491025.1 Myxococcales bacterium | reverse complement strand
GAAGACTGCCCGGGCTACAAAGGGCCGGACGTGCACCATGGCGAGCGCCACCTTTAGCAATGAAGCCCGAGTCGTGGCTAGGAAAGCCATTGCCGAACCATGCAGTCCCGGGTAAATTCGCTTCGCACGCGTCGGGTGAATGCGTACGATGCCGGCGCCGGATGGTGCGGTCTGCAAAGGCGGCGACGTGGCAGACTTGGCGCTGATTCCGGCTGGCGAGACGGCGGTGGGGTGCACGGGCTTGATAGGGCGACCCGTCGATGCTGGCTGCCAGCAGAGTATGACACCTCCCATCGTGGTCTACGTGAGCGCGTTTCGCATCCAACGGCACGAGGCGACCGCAGCGCAATTCGGCGAGTGCGTGGCGGCCGGTGTATGCAGCAAGCCATCCAAGGCGGAGCTGCTTGCCACGGCCAAGGCGGATTGGCAGAAGGCTAGCTTGCTCGCCCATTGTACGCAGTTTAGCCCCGCCGAGGCCAAACTGCCGATGAACTGCGTCACGCAAGGGCAGGCGTGGACCTTTTGTCAGTGGCTGGGCGGCAGGTTCCCCACAGACGCTGAGTACGACAAGGCCATGCGTGGAGGCTGTGAGACCGTCCCTCCAGGAAAGAGCTGCAAGAACGACACGCCACTCTGGCCCTGGGGCACGGGCAAGGCCACCCACGGCAAGGAGGGAGTCAGCCTGCTTAAGGAGATGCAGTCAGCGCCTTCGGAGCAACTCTGTGGCGGAACGATTTGCCCAATTGGATTCGCCCCGGGTGACGTGAGTCCTTATGGCGTGCACGACTTATACGGAAGTCTAATCGAGTTCACTGCTGGGGAACCAAAGATTCCGCCTTATTCCTACTCGAAAGTATGGGATGATTGGCCCTACAAGGACCCCCCATCGCTCAAGCTCATGGCATGTAGGGCCCGAGGCTTTGGCGGATTGTTTGCGCCTTCATGGCCAATCTACCTCATGATTGGAGCCAAATCGTGTGACTTGGAGATGGGTCCTGACGGGACCTTCGTCGGCGTCGATGACAACGTCTCAATCGCTCGTGGATTTCGATGCGTGCTGCCAGTCGGCAACAACTCGCTGCCTTGAGGTCGGTGCAATGAATGTGCAACTCCGAATCCATCCCGCAATCGGCATCGCCCGCGTGGGCACGAGCGCCGACGAGTATTTCCTCGGGCCGGAGATCGAGGACGAGCCCGAACCGCCGGTCGGCGGCTATCGCGATAGCAAAGGAGCCCTCAAGCCACAGGCGGCGCGGTTTCGCGTCTTCGCCCGCATCGAGGACGATGGCAAGGTCAGCTGGCAAGAAGTCACCAGCGCAATGGCGACGCTGACTTGGTCGGTGCAATTGCGCAACCCAAAGGCCACCGCGCTCGCGGTGACGGGGGCCGGGACACCGCGCAACCGCTACATCGTGGACGCTGGAGGCAATACCACGGTCAAGGGCGCGACGACGACCGCAGCCAACGCGACCATGGCTATGACGCAAGGCGGTGGTCCTCCCGACTCGGTCGCCATGTATGGCTCGACCACGTTTCTCGCGCCGGCACCGAAAGTACCGTCGAATGCTCAGAGCACAACGTTTGCCAACGAGTTCGGTGACAAACAGGGCCCGCCGAACGACGTGTGGGAGCAGGTCTTCGCCCTCGGAGTCGCCGCAGACGTCGCCAAGCAGAAGTCCGACAAACTCAACCTCCTCCTCGCCCGCGTCCAGCTCGAACCCTCCGGCCGCCTAACGCTCATTGGCGGCCCCGGCGAAGCCCGCCACGCCTTCGCGAAGCCGGGTTCACCCGAAGCCCCCGTCAACACCTTCGACAACTGGCTCTGGACCGATGGCACCAGCGACGGCACGGTCCGCTGCCAGGTTGAGCTCACGCCCGCGCTCGCCGTCCAATGGAAGCTCCCCGCCAAGGTCGACGCGAGCCCGGCTTGGGCCATCGTCGGCCCGCCGAACTTCGGTCGCATCATCCCGCCCGTCGTCTCCGGCGTCGATGTCATCGAGAACCGGCTCGCCACTGCGGCCGACCTGCTCCACGACGTGCCGCGGTTCGACCGCGACATCCTGCCCCTGCTGCGCGCTGCCTGGGAGGTGCGCTGGGCCTTTCGCCCCGCGTTTGCTGCGATGGGCCACGACGCCCAGCTCTCGCCAGAGGTCGTTGCGTCGCTCGGCACAATCGATCCCGATCCGAATGTGGCCGACGCGCAGGCAGCGGCGCGACGCAAGCTCTTCGCCGTACTGTCGCCGCCGAATTCGCCGCTGCCGCTGGCCGTCGCCGCGCACTACGCGCCGCTGCTGGCCGAGGTTGCCGCTTCTGCAGGCGGCCCGGGCAAAGCGAATATGCCACCCAAGAACCTCGCGCCACACGTGACGCTGCTTCAGTACGTGCGGATGCTCAAGTGGGCGGCCGGCGACTTTGTGCCGCTCGGGACGCCGCTGAACCAGGCTGAGCCGACGACGCTCGACCGCGCCTCGCTGCGGTGGCTCGTCGGCGGTGTTTTCGCGCCCGGCGTCGAAGTGTGCAGCACGTTTCTGCAAGCACCCCTCATGGCAAAGGCGGTCGGCGATGGCGTTTGGCTCCAAGCCGCGGATGACCGCTTTCGTTTGGATCCGCAAGGCAAATTCGAGGGCATGACGGCGAAGTCTCCAAACGGCGACGAGCTGCAGCCAGGTCGCCTGACGGACCAACTCGCGGTGCCCTGGCAGACCGACTTCCTCGTTGGCTGCGGCACTTGGCTCTCCGCCCGGCCGCGCGACGTCTTCGTCCCGCAGCAGGGCGCCCCCGCGAGCCTGAACTGGGCGCGCGGTGCCGCGGTGACGTTGGCGCAGACCGTTTCGAACTGGTCCGAGCTCGGCGTCCTTCGCCGCGCGCCGGACGGATTCGTCTACGAGAGCGAGCGAACCCTCCCAGAGCCCGGCACCAACCTCGCCGCCTGGCTACAGACGCCCGCCATCGATTTCGGCGTCGTCCATGCCGGCTTCTTCGACGGCGCCCCGACGCGCAGCTACGCGGCGCGCGCCATCCGCGTCCTCGGCGCTGGCGCGACCGGCGGCCTGGAGCTCTCCAATCTCTCGCTGGACGGCCCAGCGGCGGTGCATGCGACCGTCGGCGGCTACATCCTAATGAACACGACGCTGCCCGTGCTCGCGCCCGCCGACGGGTTGGTCGGGAGCCAGCAGTACATGCAGCAGCTCGCCGCCGTCACACCCATGATCCCGACCGCCAAGGACAAAGATCGCGTCTGGCTGGTCTACGGCACGGGGCTGCCCACGGAGACGCCGCTGCTGGCTTGCACCACGGCTGCGACGGCCAAGGTCCAATGCGGCAACCAGAGCTGGTCGATCCCGGTTGTCGCAGCCACCTCCTTGGAGCCGCCGGCGCCGCTCATCATTGGCCTGGATTGTTCCGCGTCGATGGCGGGCCATCTCGACGCCGCACGCTCTGTCGCGGCATGGATCGCGAACGTCTCGAAGGACCACCGCACCGTCGTGCTCTACTCCTTCGGCGGCGCGCAGGACCAGAGCGTGACCGTCCCCGCTGGCGGCTCGATGGACGGAGTCAAGACCTTGCTTGCTGCGATCCAGATCGCGCCCGGCAAGGCGTCGCTCATCGGCGCAGTGTACGCGGGCGCGTCGGTCAAGACCGCGGCCAAGATCAAGACGGTCGTATTGCTGACCCGAGGCGACGATGGCAAAGCCCCCTTCGTCGGCGCAACGCTTCCGGCCGATGTGCGCGTGTTCGGCCTTGGCTTTGGCAGCGACCTCAGGGGCCTGCAGTCACTCTGTGCATCGACGGGAGGGTTCACGCTCGCCGCCCCGGCCTCGACCGAGGAGGTCCTCAAGGTCGCGGGCGCGCTGCAAGCGGAGGCGATCGGGCTGCAGATGATCGTCGACCCGGTCGTCATCGTCGGTCCGGAGAGACCCGCGGAGCTGGAGTTCGCGGTCTGCTCGGCCGACGAGGCGATCGAGGTGCGGTGGCAGGGCGAGGGCGCAGAGGGCATGATCCCCTACCTCCTCGCGCCCGGGCGAATTCCAGTCACGGCGACGAGCCTTCGTTGCCTGGCGGCGCGCGGCGCCCTCGTCGCCCGGTTCTTCCCGGCCCAAGCCGTGGCTGAGACCCGGCCGATGCCGCTCGCGGCGGGGACTTGGACCGCCGGGCTGCGGTGGCCCAAGGGCGCGGTCGAGCGTCGCGATGCATTGTCCGTGACGCTGCGCTGCGACATCGCGGCAGCGTCGGCGCTGCACCTTCGCGTCGACCTTGTGGCAGACTCGGTAGACCCGACCCTTGCCTCGCTGGCGGTCGTGATAGAAGCTTACGGAGTGACTCTACCGGCCGGCAGGTTGAGCGCAACGCTGCAGTCGGTCGATCAGCATGAGATCCTATCGGGCCGGTGGGTCGACGGTACGTGGACATCCATCATCCGGGCCCGCGCCGCGGGCTCGCACACGATCGTCGTCCGGGCGCAGGGCGTCGCGCCGGACGGCACCGCGTTCACGCGCGAGGCGATGCGCAGTTGGTCCGTCCCAGCCTTCATCCCGGAGCGACGTTGAGGTCGGAGACCGAGGTCGACGTTGCCGTGCTTGGCGCTGGACCGGCAGGCGCATTCGCAGCTGCGCTGCTAGCTCGCCGCGGTCTGGCGACCGTGCTGATCGATGCAGGTCGCCCCCAGCGCAAGACCTCGGAGTGGCTGAGCGCACGAGGTGCGACCGAGCTGCAACTGGCAGGTCTCGGCCAAGTTCTCGTCTGTTCGGGCGCCGTCCCGGCGTCGCGGGTCGTCGTGCACGACGGGGAGTCGCTCGAGCCGTCCAACGAGCCGAGCACGCACTGGCTCGGCAGCGAGCCCCTCGGGCATGCGTGGCTACTCGACCGTGGCAGGATCGACCAGGCGCTTCGGGACTGCGCGCTGGCGCACGGCTGCTGCATCAGGAGTCCGTGGATCGTTACGGACATCGTCCGGCACGTCTCCGCATTCCGCATCGAGTGTCGTGGCCTTGACGGCCAGCGCACCCTCGTTGCCACGCATGTCGTCGACGCAACGGGCGCGGGTCGTCGCCGATGGCGCCCACTGTCACGATTGGACGCTCGCGACCCGGCACTGTGCTACCAGCTATGGATGACCGAAGAGCGGGCCGACGGTGAACCCGAACTCCGAGTCTTGGCAGCGGGTGCGCGCATGTGTGGCTATCGCATGACCGGAGGTGGTCACCGTAGCGTATGGGCACTCGCCAACGAGCGCCCGCTGCCCTGGAGGAACGCCGCGACCGAGTTTCAGCGGTTGGCGCGCATCTTCGGCGAGCCCCTCGCGCAGCTACCGTCCATGGGTGGCGCGATGCTCGCGGCATGGTGCCTGCGCGAGGACCAAGTTCACGGTTCGGTGCCGGGTGTCCTCGCGATTGGCGACACGGCGCAGGTCGCCGACGTCGCGACAGGCCGTGGACTGGAGCAGGCGCTGGCCACTGCGTCGGCGGCCGTCCACGCGATCGCTCTAGCGCGCACGCGGCATCGAAACGGACCGTCGCCAATCAGGTAGGCGCTGCCGGAGACGAGCTGGAGCGGCTTGCCGGCCGGCAACGGTCGAGTTTCGGTAGCAGAAGCGATGAGTCACAGCTCCGACCGTTGACGTTGAGCCTGAAACGGCCCACCTGTAGACGATAGAAACCCGCGGATGCGGAATCGACTTCACCTGCCGACGCTGTCAGTGCGCTGGGAGACTTGGTCGTCGCTCAGCACTCTGGGGCAGGAACCCCGACCCCCCAGCGATCGCTCTGTCGAACTTGGTGTGATCACAAGCCTTCGTCGCCTCGCAAAGGTAGCGATCCCGCGCCTACGCGCCGCTCGACGAAGCCGCGAGCGACCCTACCTGTGGTCCGTCGCTCGCTTACCACGCCAGCGCGGGCCGTCGCGGCCCCTCTGACGCGTCGTTGCGCGAAAGCAGTGGGCGGCCGCCCTTCGACGCTCACGGAATCAGCAGAACTTTGCCGAAGTTCTGGCGATCGTGCATGAACTGATGGGCTTTGGCCGCCTCGGCGAAGCGGAAGGTTGCCGCCACGCGCGGCCGAATCGCGCCCTGCTGCCACAGAGACAGCAGCTCGCGGAGCCAGCCGCCGATGCGCTCACCCTCGTGCCACATGTGGCCCATGTTCACACCCATGACGCCCTTGTTGTCGTTCATCAGGGCGATGGGGTTGATCTTCAGCCAGGGCACTGCGGCCATGTTGCCGACCACTTGCCAGACCGATCGGCTCGAGCCCTTGGCGTTGCTGCTCATGCCGTAGCAGATGAGCCGGCCGCCGCTGCGCAACAGGCCGAGGCCCTTGGCCCAGCTCTCGCCGCCGATCGGGTCGAGGATCAGGTCAAATCCGGGGCCGTCGGCCAGCACCTTGGCGTAGTCCTCGGTGCGGTAGTCGACCAATTGGCTGTAGCCGAGCGAAAGCAGCTCTTGGTGCTTGCTCGCGGAGGCCGTGCCCACGGCGACCGCGCCGCGGTGCCGCAACAGGTCGAGGGCCATGAGGCCGACGCCGCCGCCCGCCGAATGCACGAGGACGCGATCGCCGGCGCGGACGCGACCCATGACCTCGAGCATCATCCAGCAGGTGAGGCCGGTGACGGGGATCGTCGCCGCCTCGAGCAGATCGTAGCCGTCGGGCACCTGCGCCACCTGGCTGGCGGGTAGGACGACGTGGCTGCTGTAGCCGCCGAACCGACACATGCCGATGACACGATCGCCGAGGCGCACCGGCCGCTCGCCAGCGTCCGCACCCGCGCCGACCGCGTCGACGACGCCGCTGACCTCATACCCCACCACGGTCGGCAGCGGCGGCGCGTCGGGGTAGAGGCCCATGCGGGCCATCAGGTCGGCGAAGTTGATGCCTGCGGCGTGGACAGCGACGCGGACCTCGCCGGGGCCTGGCTCGGGGTCGGGCGCGTCGCGCACTTCGAGCACTTCCGGGCCGCCGATGCGGGGGATCCAGACCTGTTGCATGCGTCAACCTCGCTGGCGTGACCCGCATTGGGGCAGCGCACGTGCTCTGGGCTGCGAAGAAAGCACAGCCGCGCCGGCTGGCAAGGTCGCGGCCGCGTGGCGCTACTTGGCGAGGACGCCGCTGCCGAGCGCCGCACCGGCTGCGCCTTTGCTGCCTGCCGCGCCCGCCGAGCTGCCACCCGCGCCGCCCGCGCCGCCGACGCCTGGGGTGGCGACCTGCACGCCCGCGCTGGCCTGCTGCAGCGCTGCGGCATTGACCCCGACGCCGACGACGCCGATGACGGGGCCGCCCGGACCGCCGCCACCGCCGCCGCCGTGGCCGCCATTGCCGCCGCCGCCGCCGTTGCCGCCCTTGGAAGTACAGAAGCTATTGCTCTCGGAAGCCTTGGACGGCCCGCCTTTGCCGCCGAAACCGCCATAGCCGCCCTTGCCGCCCGCGCCGCCCGCGCCGCCCTGCCCGCCTTGGCCGCCGTGGATGGCGATGCCCTGCAGCAGCGGCCACAAGGGCTTGTCGGAGGAGCCGGTCGGCACCAGCCAGAGGCCAAAGGCGCCGCCGCCCGGGCCCCCCGCCTGCCCACCGCCGCCGGCACAGCCGCCCGAGCCGCCGCCGCCGCCGCTGCCGCCGATGTCGTGGTGCCCGGCCTGGGCGAAGCAGGCGACGACTTGGACGCCGCCGGCCGCTCCACCGCCGCCGCCGCCGCCGCCGTGGCTGCCGTCACCGCCGCCCGTGCCTGCACTGCCGCCGTAGCGCAGGGAGGGCAGCTCGCCAGGGCTGGCGGTGGTCACGAGCTTGGCGGTGGCGCCGCCGCCTGCGCCGGACCCGCCGAGGGTGCCGTCTTGGCCGGGCGTTCCCGAGGTGCCGGTGGTCTTCTTGTTGGCGGTCTCACACTTGATGCAGCCCATCATCGGCGACTTGCAGGCGGTGATGTTGCCGGTCTGCGGCTCGATCATGGAGTCGGCGCCCGATGCACCGCCGACGCCGGCACCGCCCCCCTTGGCAGCGGCCTTGCCCGGGGCTCCTGGCTCGATCGCCGCCGGCGTCTGCTTCCAGACCACCTCATCGAGCAGGGCGCATTGTGGCGGATCGATGTCGTCGTGGAAATCAGGGCAGATCGCGGTGCCGCCCTGCCCACCGCTGACATCTGCGAGGCCACCGGGGCCGACACAGGTGCGGCTGCCGCTGGCGCCGCCGGCGTTCCAGTGCTGCTGCTTGCAGGTGGAGGTCCCGATGTCATAGGCGATCTTGCCGCCCTGCGCCGAGACGCCGCCGCCGCCGTCGGCGCCCTTGCTGCCGGCGCTGCCGTCGGCGCCCTTGCCGAGCACGAGGGAGAGCCCGATAAAGGCCACGCCTGGGCCGCAACCGTCGGACACTACAGCATAGCTGGAGCGTCCGGGCTGGCTGGCGACGCCGCCTTCCACGCGAAAGCCGTCGAGCCGAGCCGAGAACGACGCGCCATCGGGGGCGCCTACGCAGCGTACGGTGATGGCGTCGCCGCTCGCCTCCATCAGCGGCCCGGGGCCAGCGAGCAGGGTCGAGGTCCAGGCGCTCGGGTTGCGCGCGGCCCAGCCCGGGCCGTAGCCGCCGTAGACGTGGACCTTCGGGCGCAGGGTGAAGCTGCCGGCGAAGCTGCCCGCCTGGACGTAGACGTCGCGCTTGGCCGTGGCGGCGGCGCGTTCGACGGCGGCACCGACGCTGCGCATCGGCTGGGCGCGGCTGCCGGGCCAGTCGTCGCTGCCGTGGACGGCGACGAAGATGGCGAGCGCGGCGTTGCCATCGACGCCGTCGCAGTTGGCGTCACCGCCGCCGGCGAGGTCGTCCTCGCTGAGCTTCTGGCATTCGCAGCCGCTCCAGGCTTGCAGGTCGAGGTCGACAAATCCGGCCTCGCAGCCCATGCCGCAGGTCGGCTTGGCGGCCTGCAGGGCACAAACGGCGAAAGCGTGCGGGCCAAAGCTGGAGGGGCACGGCAGGTCGCAGCCGCCGCAGTGGGCCGCCGAGAGGTAGAGGCCGCTGACGGGATCGAGCGCGCCGGGGTCGGTCTTGCCGTCGCAGTCGTCGTCGAGGCCGTTGCAGAGATCGACCGTCGGCACTTGGGCGTCGCAGGTCAGCCCGCCTCCGCCGAGACAGACGCTTTTGCCCGGGCAGCTGCCGGCGGCGTTGACGGTGGTGCAGGCAGCGCCCTGGCCGCCAGCCTCATCGGTCTTGCCATCGCAGTCGTCGTCAAAGCCGTTGCAGACGTCCGCGGCGGGCGTCTTGGCGCCGCAGGCCGACCAGCCAGCGTCACTGCAGGCCTGCACGCCTTTGCATGCGCCTTCGGCGTTGTTTCGGAAGCAGGCGCGGGTCTTGCCGACGCTCAAGGAGGTGCACGAGCAGGCGTCGGATCCGGGCAGGCAGCGCTGGCCAAACGCCGTGCTGACGCAGCTGTGGTTGGCAGGGCAGCCCGGCGCACAGGGCAGCGCGCAGACGCCCTTGCCGGGCACGCCGGAGTCGGTCGGCGCCGGGACGCACGGCACGCCGAGGGCGCAGTCGGCGTCGCTGGCGCAAGCGTCGCAGGGGCCAGAGACGATGGGCTCGCAACCACCGAGCGGGCCGATGGCGTAGCCCTGGTCGCAGCTCGCCACGGCGCAATGGGGCGGCGAGGTCGTCCCGTCGCAGGCGCCAGTGCCGTGCGGGAAAGCACCGACGCAGCTGTTGCCGCAGACGCCGCAGTGGGCGTCGCCGTAGGTGAAGCTGCCCTTGCGCCACGGCTCGTCCGTCACGCTGTCGCAGTCGTCGTCCACGCCGTTGCAGGCTTCGGCGCCTGGCGCCTGGCCTTGGCAGACCAAGGCTGGTGGGGCCCCAGCTGCGCCATCGGGCACGGCGCAGGCCCACGCGCCCGGGCACGATCCCAGCGCGTTTTGCACCTGGCAGACGCCGGCTGGCGCCGTCGCCTCATCGGTCTGGCCGTCGCAGTCGTCGTCTTTGCCGTTGCAGACCTCGGGCGCCACCGGCGTCGGCGTGCAGGCGCTCCAGCCGGCTGCCTCGCAGATCTGGCTCGCGCCGCAGGTCGCAGCCGCGCCCCCGTCGCAGGCGCGTGTCTTTTGCTGGGTCGTCGGCAGGCAGGTGCAGGAGTCTCCGTCTGGCACGCAGACGGGGGCTCCGCCGCGCACGGCGCAGCGCAGGCCGCTGGGGCAGTGGTCGTCGTCGAGGCGGCAAGGGATGAGGCAGAAGGGCCCCTCGCCGCCGATCGCCGCGCAGACGCCGCCGAGGCAGGCCGCGTCCAGGGCGCAGGGCGCACAGGCGAGCGCGGGGTCGACGACGCAGCGGGCCGGTCGCGCGTTGGCGGCGTCGCCGGGGCGGCAGACGTAGCCCGGCAGGCAGGCGGGCTTGCAGACGTCGAACTGCAGGCCATCGAGGTCGCCGCCGTCGGCGTGGGGGTCGAGGTCGCCAGCGGCGGTGTCGCCGACGCCGAGCGTGGGCTCCTGGCCGCAGCCAGGGATGCCGAGGGCGACGCACAGAACCGCACACCCGGCGAGGTGGGCGCCGAACGACGTTGCCAGCGAGAGGGCGCTGCGTAAGGCGGTCAGCCCGAGTCCGCCTTTGGCGCGGCTCAGGAGCGATGCATTCGAAGCATAGCTGGGGAAGGCGGACGTCACGGCGCGCGTCGGCCCGAGGGCGGTGCGCTCCGCGCCAACGCCGAGGCCGGCGGGAGCTTGAGGGTCGCGGCCATCTCGCCCTTGCAACGCTTGCGGGGCCGAGCGGACGCCGTGCCACGATGCGTTGGACGTCTTGCCGAGCGGAGCGCGGATCATGGCCACCTCCGCCCGGCTGCAGCCTCGCCCGGGGCGCCATCCTTGCCGGTATGTGGCGCCGCCGCGCCGCCCTTGCCGCCTTTGCCGCCAGTGCCGACCTTGACGGCGTCGTTGCTCGCCAGCGCCTGCTTCAGCCACGCCTCGCTGACGCCGAGTCCACCGACAAGGAAGCTCGGCCCGCCCGCGCCGCCGCCGCCGCCGCCGCCGCTGCCACCGTCGCCGCCGTCGCCGCCATCGCCGCCCTCGGGGGCACAGTCGTTGAGCAGCTCTTCGGGCGTGCTGGGGCCGCCGGTGCCGCCGGGCGCGCCGGCGCCGCCGAATCCGCCGCCACCGCCATCGCCGCCCTTGCCGCCGAGGCCGCCGATGAGCGCGTTGCCCGTCAATCGAGGAGCGCCGGTCGCGGCTGCGACGACGTAGACCGCGAAGGAGCCGCCGCCGCCGCCGCCGCCATTGCCGCCACTGCCAGCGCAGCCGCCGCTGCCGCCGCCGCCACCGCTGCCGCCGCGGTCGCTGAAGCCTGCGATGTCCTTGCAGCCGACGACCTCGACGCCGCCGCCGCCGCCGCCGCCGCCGCCGCCCGCCCCGTGTCCGCCATGGCCGCCCGGCTTGCCGGCCTGGGATTGCCAGCCGGTCGCGCTGGCCACGCCGCCGGCCCCCGCAGACCCTGCGCCGCCGGCCGGGCCCGATGTGCCCGAGTTGCCGACGCCGCCCTCGCGGGTGAGCAGCGGCACGACGCAGCCGGTGCAGTCGTGGTTTTCGCTCTGGCAAGCGGTGAGCTTGCCGTCCCAGGCCTCGGTGTAGGAGTCGTGGCCCGCTGCGCCGCCGCTGCCACCTTGAACGGGCCCGGTCGTCGGCAACCCTGTGGCGCCGATGGCAGCGGGCGCTTGGGTCTGCTTGGGCTTGCCTCCGGAGGAGGAGCACTGCGGCGGCGCCAGACTCTCGTGGTAATCTGGGCAGATCGCCGCGCCACCATCGCCGCCGCCGACCTCGGTGACGAGGGGTGCGCCTCCGCTATCGAGCGCGCAGCTGCGCTTGCCGCCCTCGCCTCCGACCGCGAAGTCGAGGAACGTACAGCCGAGGTGGCCGATGTCGGCGCCCTTCTGACCGATCTTGCCGGGGCTGCCGGGCAAGCCGTTGCCGCCATCGACGCCGAGCGCCCCGGCGGCGCCGCTACCGGCGACCAAGGTACAGCCGACGACGTGCAGGGCTTCGTCGCAGCCGATGGCGCGCAGCGCGTACGACGCGGCGCCGGCGACGAGCGCGTTCGGAGCGATGAGGGTCAGCCCGTCAACGAAGGTCGCGGGCACCTGCAGCCCGCCGACGATCCCCTCGCAGCGCAGCACGCCGTCAGCGGCGAGGCTCGCCGCTGGGGCCAGCGTCGTCGGATACAACCCGGTGTCGCGCTTGCCGAAGTTGGGAGCATAGCCGCCGTAGATCGAGACGCCGGCGACGAGCTGCACGGCCTCGGGGTAGCTGCCGCCGGCCACCAGGAGCTGGACCTTGCCGGACGCCTTGGCCCGCTGCACGCCGACGCCGATGCTGGCCACCGGTTGGGCCTTGGTGCCAGGCCAGGCGTCGTTGCCGAAGCCGGCGACGAAGATCGAGACCTCGGCGTCACCGTCGACACCATCGCAGTCGATGTCGCCGCCCCCGGGAGGATCGGAGGCGGCGTCGGGCTTGCACTCGCAGCCATCGCCGGGCTCGAGGTTGGCGTCGACGTAGCCGTCGGTGCAGGTGGTGCCGCAGCTCGCCTTGGGCTTGCCGTCGGCGCCGGGCGCGACCTGACAGGCGGCGAGGGTATGCGGGGCGGCGGCGAGCGGGCAGGCCTGGTGACAGCCGCCGCAGTGGGCGATCGTGGCGTAGAGGCCGAGCTTTGGGGAGAAAGCGCCGATGTCGGTGACGCCGTCGCAATCGTCATCCTTGCCGTTGCAGACGTCGAGCGCGGGCGCGTTGCCTTTGCAGGTGATGCCGCCCTTGCCGGTGCAGACGGTCTTGCCCTGGCAGACGCCGAAGGGGTTGGCGATCGGGCAGTTGAGGCCGCCGCCAGCGCCGTCGTCGAGTTGGCCGTCGCAGTCGTCGTCTTCGCCGTTGCAGACCTCAGCGGCGGGCGTCGCTGCGCTGCAGCCGACCCAGCCCTGGCCGGGCGCGCAGGTCTCGACGCCGAGGCAGGTGCCCGCGCTGGTCGAGCGGCTGCAGCCGCGCTGGGCCCCGGCCTGCAACGCCGTGCAGGTGCAGGTCGCCTCATCCGGAACGCAGCGCGCCTGGCCCTGGACCTGCTGGCAGCTCGCGCCTTTGCCGCAGACGTTGGCGACGCCGCCCGTCCCGCCGGCGCAGGGCAGGAGGCAGACCTTGGCGGGCAGGCCGGGCTTGCCGGTAGCGAGGCATGCGCCGTTGACGCCGCAGTCGATGTCGACCACGCAGGCGTCGCAGGCGCCGACGACCTTGGGCACGCAGCCATTGCCCTTGACCAGGTAGCCCGGATCGCAGGCCCCGATGGCGCAGAATGGCGGCAGCGCATCGACGTCGCACACCGCGGTGCCGTGGAGCACCTTGCCTTGGCAGTCGTTGCCGCAGACGCCGCAATGCCCGGGCTGGGCATAGACGCCGCCGAGCAGAAAGCCCTCGTCGGTCTGACCGTCGCAGTCGTCGTCGAGGTGGTTGCAGGTCTCCTCGGCTGGGGCCTTGGCGTCGCAGCCGATGCCGGCGGCGCCGAGGCAGGTGGGCTTGCCGCTGCAGGTGCCGGCGCCATTGCTCAGCGTGCAGACCGCGGGCAGCCCCTCCTCGTCGGTCTGGCCGTCGCAGTCGTCGTCGAGCCCGTTGCACTGCTCCGCGCTGGCGGCGGGGGCATCGCAGGCGCTCCACCCCGCTGGGTCGCAGCGCTGTTTGCCAACGCAGCCGGGCCCTTTGCCGAGGCAGGGGCGCATGTTGCCGACGACGCCGGCGTGGCAGCTGCAGTCGAGGCTCACGGGCTGGCACAAGGCCACGAGGCTCACGCCATCGGGCCCGACGCGCGGGGTGCAGGCGTGGCCCTCCGGGCAGGAGTCGATCGCGCCCGGAGAGCCGCCGGAGACGTTGGCGCTTTCGAGGCCGAGGTCCGAGAGGCGCAGGCAGGGGATGCGGCAGGCGTGGCTCGCGTCGTCGGTCGCCGAGACCGCCGCACACTCGCCGCCGAGGCAGGCCGCAGCCGCGGCACTCCCGGGCGTGCACACGCCGCATTGCAGGGCGGGATCGGCGACGCAGCGGGCGGCGCTATCTACGCCCTCGGGGTAGACGACGTAGCCGGCTGGGCAGCTCGGGGCGACGTCTGCGCTGGTGTCGGCGTCGACGACCGTCAGGCCATCGTGGCCATCGCCAGCGCCGCCATCGACCGCAGCGGGCTGCGGCTGCAGGCTGTCTTCGCTGGAGCACCCGGCGGCAACGCCACAGAGCAGCGCGGCGACGAGCGGCAAGGCCGCCGACCGGACGTGAAGGAGAAGCGGTAGCTGGATCGCGAAGTTGCGCAAGACGCCTCGCTGCCGCTTGCCCCGCGCGACGGAACTGAAGATAGGCGATCTCGCGCCGCCTGCCCAGGTCGCGCTTGCGATGTCCGAGGCCGCCGCGTCTGCACCGCTGCAATCGCCAAGAGAAGGGGAGCGACGTTGGAGGAACCCCTGCGCCATCACAAGGGAAAGAGGGTCGCCAACCAGTCCTCAGCCGCTTGCTGTACCGTCAGCTCCACACACGCCATGCTGCCTGGGCCCAAGCTCAGCGCCTGACCCTCGACCTGCCCCGTGACGGCGCCGTTGGTTCCAACGCTGACAGAGATGCCTTGGACCTTCACTGAGAGGGCGCCGCCGGCCCAAGTCACCTCCCCCATCGCCAGACTCCGCCAGTCCCGGCGCAGGCCGGCGGGCGGCAGCGGGATCGGCGTCGGCTGCGGCGGGTCGCCAGCGGTGACCGTGGCCTCGAGCGCCAAGCCGAGCCAGAACGACCCGCGGTCGCCGTGCAAGACATCGGCGGCGTCGAGCTGCAGTCGGTCGAGATCCAGACGCAACCCGGCGCCCTCACAGCGCAAGCGCAAGGCGCTACGGGCGGCCGCTACCAGGTCGAGCGGCGCCAGCCAGCCGATCTCTCCAAGGGCGACGCGCGGCCTGCGCAGCAGCGGCCTCAGCTGCTTGACGATGATCCGCGACGGCGCCAGCGCACCGTCCAGGCGCTTCGGCCAACCGGCCGCCATCCGGCGCAGTTCGATGTCGAGCAGGACGCCCTCGGCGCGCTCCAGGTCGCTGAACAGGTGCGCCTCGGAGTCCATCCACGACGCCGCCAGCGCCTCAGCCGCCCGCAGCAGCGCCCGGCAGGAGGGGTCGTCGACCACGGCGATTCCGGGCGCCACGCGCGTGCTGGCCTGCAGGCGGACGATGGCGGCCTTGCCGTCGGCGGTCCGGGACACGTCGACGATCTCGGGCTGAATGGGGTCGCCTGGCGTGGGATTGGTGACCGACTCGGCCCCGAGCTGCGCGTTGAGCCGCAGGTCGACCGCGAGCTTGCGAACACCGCCTATTTTTCCCTGCCAGCGGACGCGGATCAGCGCCACCGCGTTCCACTGCTCGGCCTCGTCGTCAAAGCGCGGATGCACCAGCGCGGCCATGCGCCCCTGCAGGTGCGGCGCGCCCGCCTGCGCGCGCTCGTCGAACGCCGCCATGCGCCAATAGGAGCCCTCAACCAGCGCGGCAGCCTCGGCGACCGTTCGCCCGGCGTCGTCGCCGCCGCCCGCTGCGCCGGGCCGCCAGGCGGTGAACGACTCGTAGAGTCCGGCGCCGTGAAAGCTCGCGGTGTCCTCGACCGTCGAGCTGCTGCGCAGCCGCAGCCCCTGCCCCGGATGCAGCGCGGCGAAGCGCTCGGCGATGGCGGTGTCGAGGGCCTTGAGGGTCGCGGCCTGCGGCTTGGCGGCGCCGAAGAAGGCGACCAGACCGCCGCCGGCGATGACCTTTTCGAGCGGATCGGTCGCGGCGAGACCAGCGCGAAAAGCCTTGGCCCACGCCATCATCGCGGCGTTGCCGGCATACGCCTTGGCAAAGGCAGCCAGGCCCTCGAGCACCAGGCGGCGCGCCCTGGGGTCGGCAAGGCGGGCGTCGGCGGCCACCGCAGCGAGCACCGTCTGCAGGCCTTCGGCGCGTTCTGCGTAGTCGCGGACCGTGACGCAGAGGGCCAAGGGCGGCGGCAAGACGGCAGGCTCTGCAGGTACGCTGGGCAGCCCGGCAAGGCCGGCGATGAGCGTGTCCATGCCGACGCATTTGCCGCCCAGGCGGCCGAGATCGGCGTGGGCGAGGTGGCGGGGCCGGCCGTCGAGCGGTACGGCGACGACCATGTCAGAGAGCGGCGCCACCGGGATCTCGACCGTACCGACCGCCCCGGTTCGCTTGAGCCACTCCTGCCATTGCGCCTCGCTGAGCGGGATCCAGTCCACCGCGTCAGTCAGGACGCGCACCGCCACCGGCTCTGCGGCTTGGATCCGCTTTTCCAGCGCCGCGTTGCCAAAAAGCGCCGGCGCCCAGGCGTTGGGCGTGCCGCGGGCGATCGCCAGCAGGTTGAGGTGGGCTTGGGGGGTCTGGGGCTGCGCGGTCAGGATGGCGGCCACAGGCGGCAGCTCGTCCGGTGTCTCGGCGAGGAGCGCGACGTGCCGGGGGCCGAGCTGGGCCAGCTGAACGGCGCCAGCGCTGCCGACTTCGACCCTCTGCGGGATGCCTGCGGCCACGCCGAGCGAGTAGCCCGCGACCGCGCCCGGTGCCGCAGCCTCCTCGTCGAGCACGACGTGCGGCGCGAAGGGATGGCCCTCGGCGCGCAGCTTCAGCGCCAGCGGCCGCTGCCAGTGGGCGTCGTTGGCCAGCCAAAGCAGCTGGCCCGCCGCTTCAGGCGGCAGGCCACTCAGCAGGCGGTCTCGGAGGCGGGCGATCTCGTCGACAGTCAAGATGTTGTGGTCATAGACGGTGTAGAGCCAGAGCGGCCCGCTGAGCGGGCGCTTCGGGTCGGGCGGCAAGTAGAGGAGCGTGCCGCCGCCCAGCGTGGGCGTGGCGATGCGGAAGGGCACCTCCGCGGCGTGGCATTGACCGATGACGCGGCGATAGAACTCGCAGTCGATGATGCGGGTCTGGGCGCTGCCTTGCAGGCCGAAGTCGGCGGGGCTGCGGGCGCGGAAGGCGTCGTAGACGGCGCGGAGGTCGGGCAAGGGGCCGAGGCTCGAGAGGTCTCCTTGGCGCGGCAGCGGGCAGCCGGCGATGTCGACGCCATGCAAGCGGCGGAAGATCATCCACTCGTCGTGCAAGCGATAAAAGCGGGCATCGAGGAAGTGTCGGCGGCACGCCGCGCCGTCAAAGCCCTCGAGGACGAACTTGACCGAGGCCTGGCGCAGCGACTTGCCATCGCCGCCATAGACCCGGGCTGCCGAGTCCAGGAACTGGGTCAGCGACACGTAGTGTTCGAACGTGTAGCCAGCAAAGCCGGTCGGCTCAGCCTTTGCGCAGCGATCGCAGCCGGCGGCAGGGGTCACCGGGTCTTCGCCGCCGCAGCCGAGGAGTACCAAGGCGAGCGCCCCGACCCTCCACGGCCAAGCGCGGCCGAGGGACTTTGTGGCGACGCGGCCCAGGTTGCGATCGCATCTACCTTGCGGCTTGGGCGGCGACAAAGCCACTACTGCGGCCCGACGGCTCCCGACGGCCGGACGGCGCGACGGCCCTGGTGGGCCTTCGGTGCGGCCAGGGCAGCGCGCAGGGCGGCCGTCTCCCGGCGCAATGCGGCCGACTCGGCCTGCAGCGCCTCGATGGTCTGCTGCTGCGTCTGCAACGTGGCGACGGCCATCGACAAGTAGCCATAGAGGTCGACCATGTCGCGGCTGGCGTCGACCGCCGGGCTCTGCGGGTCGTCATCGATGAGGAAGCCGAGGTGGCGCCGCCCCTGCGGTCCCTGCGCCTTGTAGCGGTAGGTGGCGAGGCGGGTCGCGAGCAAGCGCTCGGCCAGCGCGGCACGTCCAGCGGCGTCGACGAACTCGATGCCGGTCTTGAAGGCGGCGCGCGAGATCGGGCAGCCGCCCACCTGCTGCTTGGGATCCTTGTCGGTGCAGCGTAGCACCGAGTTGCAGTCGTTCTTCGGATCGCACTGGTCATCGGCCTTCGCGCAGGAGAGGGCCTCTTTCTGGTCGCCCTGGCAGACCGGGATGTCGGGCTTCGCCTTCCAGGACGAGCAGACGGGGTCGCCGCAGGTCAGGAACCACTGCAGGTTGCCAGAGGCGCCGCACTCGCCCTTGCTGGCGACGTTGACGCCGGCGCTGGCTGCACCGCAGGCGTTGCCATGGGTCTTGCCGTCGCAGCCGCAAACCGGGTTGTACATCAGATCGCAGGCTTGCGGCTTGGCAGCGCACTTGCCCATGCCGGTGCAGGCGCCAACTTCCCGCTCGCAGTAGAGGCCCTTCGCGCAGGGCATGATGCTGCTCATGACCTCGTTGCAGGGATCGCCGACCTGGCTCCAAGGCACGCCGCCGTCGGCGGCGGCATCGCTGGCATCGGCGGAGCCACCATCGGCGTCGGGCTTGGACGTATCGCCGCCGGCGTCGGCCACGGCATCGCCAGCACAGGCGTCGGGCGGCGCGAGGCAGGCGTCGGTGTTGAGGCAGCCGAACTTGCCGCCCTGACAGCTACAAACGACCGCGGGGCTGCACTTGCCGCAGCAGCACTCCTGGCCGTAGTTGCAGGTGGTGCCGGCTTCGCAGGTGGCGCTGGTGCCGATCGGGGCGCTGGCGGGGCACTTGCCGCCGCCGCCGTCGCTGAGCGTGTCGGCAGCGGTGTCCGCGACCTGGCCGGTATCGCCGCTGTCGCCGGCGGTCTCGCCGATGTTGCCGTTCTCGTCGACGACCTCGCCGCCGCCGGCGCTGCCGCCGCTGGTGTCCGTGCTGCAAGCGCCGCCAAAGGCGAGCACCGCCGCGGCAAGGCTCCACGCCCGAAATCCTGGCCAATGCTTCGCCATCTCG
>CANLIC010000054.1 GCA_947491025.1 Myxococcales bacterium | reverse complement strand
GCACCTTCGCGCCACGCACCTTCGCGCCACGCACCTTCGCGCCACGCACCTTCGCGCCACGCACCTTCGCGCCACGCACCTTCGCGCCACGCACCTTCGCGCCACGCACGTCCGCGCCACGCACGTTCGCGCCACACGCCTCGCACCTTCGAGGCCGGCCACAGCCGTGCGCCTGGGTGTCCGACACGCACGCTTCCCCAAACGCCTCGCTGCGTTACTCGCCTTCAGAGAAGACGCGCCGGACGGTGCAGCCCTGCGGGCACCGATAGCACGCAGACCGCTTCTGTTCGAACGCATTGGCGTTCATGTAGTCGTCGAGGCACTTCTCGACTTGCAGTCGGCGCCGCCGCGGTCGGCAGTAGAACTCGTCCTCGAGGTTGAGGCGGGCCGCACGCGGACGGGCAGCAAACGGCGCAGCCACCTCGATGGTCGTCGGCTGCAGCATGGTCGCGTCCTCCGGCAGGGCCACAGCCTCGTCGCGGGTCCGCAGGGCGCCCGCAAACAAGGACCAAGTCGGTCCGGTATTCAGGGTAGCCCGTGCCCCACCGGTGTCAAGCGCTGTCGGTGCGCTCCCGGTCCGCGATCTGCGGCAGCGGCGACAGTGAATTGGCAAGTGATGTCTGACGATTGGTGCCCTGCGTCTTGCCAAGCCGCGCCGCAAGCCCGATCGTCCTGCGAACGGGAGCGCCGATGTGGAAGCTGAGCCGCAAGTCAGAGTATGCCCTGATGGTCGTGCAGCGGCTCGGCGCCCTCGGCCCGGCCGAGCAGCTCCCGGCCAGCGCGCTTGCCGACGACGGTGATCTGCCCCGCGACTTGACCGCGAAGATTCTGCAGGACCTGCGCCAGGCTGGGATCGTGCAGTCGAGCCGCGGCGTCACCGGCGGCTATCGCTTGGCGCGGCCGCTCGATCGCCTCGCCTTCCTCGATGTCGTGCGCCCTTTTGAGGAGCACCTCGGCCTCGCCGACTGCGTCGACGGTGACGGTGACTGCAAGCGCGCGGAGGGCTGCACGCTGCAGGGGCCGGTGGCGCGCCTCAACCACTGGCTGATGGGGCACTTGCGCGGCCTCACGATGGCGGAATTTGTTGGGCCTGGTCGCGGCGGTGGCTTCGCGGTGGACGTGCCGCACCCTGAGTTTGCCCGCGTCTCGAGCGATCGCCTCGGCAGCGCCCGCCGCAACGCCCTCTAGGTCAACTCCGCTTCTTCGGTGGCAGGGAGCCAGGGGCGCTGGCGGCGGTCGCTGGCAGCCAGCGCTCGACGGCCCACGTCGCCGTCGGCTCGACCTGATACTTGCGGCTGGGCGGCGCGTGATCTGCTCCGGCTTGCGCGGTGCTGCCGCCGGGTTCGCCCGCGGCGACACGGGCCGGTGCCGCCTGCGCGAGGTCATCGATCGCCCATGGGCTCGGACTTGCCGGGGCCGTCTCGACTTCGACCCGATGTGCCGTGGTGGCGACGTGTTTCAGCGCGAGCGAGCGCTCATACTCCAGCGTCCGCGCCAGCACCTCGGGCACCATGACAACCAGCAAGGACCACGGGGGAAACGCTGGCGGCGATGTGGAGGCGAATACCGCGTAGGCCACGCCGGCCCCCGCAGCCGCAGCCCAGGTCGGGCGCTCGTCTTCGGTCGCGCGCAAGATCCGGCGGGCGTTCAAGAAGATCGGCACCAGGTAGTAGAGCGACGCCAACAAGCCGCCCAACAGGCCATAACCCGCTGCGGCGCCGAGATAGTGATTGTGGCAGGCGAAAGGCATGCCGATCTCCGCCTGGGCCCGCTTGGCAAAGCCAAAAGTTCCGACGCCGACAATCGGCTCTTCCGAAATGAGCTGCAGCGCGATGGTGTTGAGTTCGGTGCGGCTGTTGTCATCGATACGTTGCTCGCCACCATCGTCGACGACGGTGCCACCGAAACGTCGCGCCACGGCATCGGGCGCCGCCACCGCGGCGAAAGCGACGACCAGAGCGACGGCGATGCCACCGCCGATTCGCGTGGGCCAGTGGCGGCTCGCCGCGCCTGCCAACGTCGCCAGCCAGATCACCGCCGCAACGGAAGCACCGCGCGACACCGTGACCATGAGCGTCAAGATCAAGGGCGGGACGGTCAGCAACAGCCCGCGACGCAGCCCCGTGCGTGGGGCGAGACAGATCACGGCCACCGAGCTCACGGCCAGCGCTGCCGATGCCGTACCGTTGGCGTTGCCCAACAGGCCCTCGGCGCGGATCGCGTTGCGCGCGCTCAAGAAGCCGAAGCCGACCTCAAGCGCTGCGTCGAAGGCGATGATGCACGCAACGCCGACGAGCACCAAACCAAGGACGTGGAAGTCGTCCATTGAGCGCATGAATTGGTTGATGCAGACGGCCAGCAGCAACACGCCGCCGGCGCGGACGAAGTCCATCGTGTCCTCTCCGGCCGAGAGGTCCGAGACGACGGACCAACTGACAAACATCGCAAAGACTCCGGGAATGAACCAGCTGGCGGCGATCGGTCGGCCACCCCGAACCCAGTCGGTGATGACCAGGACGCCAGAGGCCGATAGCGCAACCTTGTAGGGCGTGAACTCCGTCCCCTCGACCAGGCTCATCGATGTGATGGCTGCCATCACGGAGATGCCAATCATCAGCGAAGGCCGAATCGACGCCGCCGCGGCGACGGCCAATAGGACCAGGCCGCCGCCGAGCAGGTGCAAGGCCTCATTGAACGTAGCGAACACCATCATCGCGACGGCGGCGCCGATGAGCAGGGCGGGTAGGATCACGGCGTCTCGGCTCCAGCGGCGGCCCGACGCAACCAAGCCACCGACTCCAGGTGCATGGTCGCAGGAAAAGGATCGAGCGTCAGCACCTGCTGCACATGCCAGCCGGCAGCGCCAAGCCCGACAAGGTCGCGCGCCAGGCTGCCCGGGTGGCACGATACGTACACAATGTCCTGCGCGCACACAGTGGCGAGGCAAGCGATCGCGGCCGGGGCGAGCCCAGCACGCGGCGGATCAACGACGACCAGGTCGAAGGCGCCGGCGGTGTCCAGGCCGTGGGCGCGCAGCGTGCTCGCAGCATCTCCAGCCAAGAAGCGGGCGTGGCCGATGCCGTTGCGTGCTGCATTGGCCTCGGCGGCGGCGACCGCCTCTGGGACGAGCTCGACCCCCACCAATGCCTCGCAAAGGTCGGCGACCGCGAGGCCGATCATGCCGACACCGCAGTAGAGATCGAGCACACGGGTCGGCGAGCAGCGCGCCACCAGAGAGCGCACGGCGCTGGCGATCGCTTCGGCGCCGACGGCGTGCGGTTGAAAGAAGGCGCGCGGGTGCAGGGTCAGGTCGAGCGGCGGACGGTCGCTGAACAGAAGCCGCTGGGGCACCTCCAGCGCGCCGAAAAGAGCGCTGGTGGCGCTACGGGTCGGCTCCCCGCGCTTGACGTGGGTCCGTGTCCACCAGCAGGCGTCGGGCGGCTCCGGCAGGGCCGACAGCAGCGCGGCGAGCTCGGCGGCGAGCGTAGAGGCCTCGGCCTGGGTCGGCGCTTCGCCAGCAGCCGAGAAGTTGGGGTCCAGCGCGACGTCCTCGAGGTCTGCGGTGCCGAGCTCAACGCCCACAAAGCCGGTGCGCACGCCGATCCGCAGTCCGAGCGTGCGCAGCCAACCCCCCGGCCGGCGGCCGTCGTAGCGCGGGACGCCGCGGCGTCGCTGCCACGCTGCGGCGGCGTGCACGATGGCCAGCGCGCGTGGTTGCAGGTGATCGCAGGATGCGATCGCCACCACCTGGTGCTGAAAGCCCGGCGGGTGCAGGCCGAGCGCCGGCCGGCGGTCGCCGTCATCGGCGAAGCTGAACTCCATCTTCGTCCGCATTCCGAACGCAGGCTGCACCGGGGGGCCGTCAACGATGCATCCCGAATCGAGGCCGACCTCGTCGAACGCTTCGCAGAGGCGCGCCCGCTTCGCCCGCGACAGGGCCGTCGGCTGCAGGTGCTGCAGCGCACAGCCGCCGCAACCGCGCTCGCCACCATCGTAGGGACCGGCGTGGCGGCAGGCGGGCGCGACCCTCTCCTCACTCTGCTCCTCAATCGCGATGAGCCGCGCCTCGGCGACGCCGCGCCCGGCACGCCCGACCTGGGCCAACACCTGCTCGCCAGGCAGGGTGTGACGCACCTCGACGCGCCAGTTGGAGGTCGAGGGCGGGTTGCCGACCCGGACACGGCAGAGGCCGGCGCCGTCTTCGGCCAGAGCATTGACGCGGAGCCGCAGCAGCTGACCGGTACGCGGCCGCGACGGCAGCGTCCCGTCGCGGCCGTCGAGCGTCTCAGCCGCGCCACCAAGCGCAACCTCGTGCGCTGGCTCGTCGTCGATGTCGGGCGGCTCAGGGATCGACGGTGAGGACATGCCGCTCTTCCTCCAACCCCGTCGCGACCGGCCGAAGCTCGATGACGGTGTGCAGCGGGATGCGAATCCAGGCACATTCCTCTGCTGGAAGCTCCTGAAAGTACGAGTACAGCACGCGGATGATGGCCTGATGCGCCACCACGACCACGGGCCGGCGTTGGCGTTCGATCTCCAGCAGCACCGGCTCGACGCGTCCGATCACGTCGCGGTAGCTCTCGCCACCAGGGTAGCGGTAGTGGAACTTGTCGGCCTGACGCGCCGCATATTCCTGCGGCAGCGCGGCGGCGATCTCCGCGTAGGTCTTGCCATCGCAGATGCCCGCGTCGATCTCATCGAGGGCTCGCCAACGCTGCGGTGTGACCTCGAACAGGGCCGTGGTCTCGATGGTGCGGCGCATCGTGCTGCTGAGCACGGCGATGTCCGCGCCGGGGCCGAAACGCCGACGGACGAAGGCGGCGACGGCGGTGGCGTAGCGCTCGCCGCGCGGCGATAGACCGGGATCGCCGCCGACCCGGTCCTCCAGGTTGAACAGGCTCTCGCCGTGTCGAGTCAACAAGATCGGCCGCTGCCCTGCGTGGCCGTTGGCAAGAAAGAACAGGACCTTGCCGGGCAAATAGCCGCGCACCTGCTCCGCTTCGAGCCGCCGCCCGACGTCGATGACTTTGACGAAGCTGCCCTCGCCGCTCTGCACCGTCTCGTAGACCGAGGCGTAGTGGGCGACGCGCGCTCGAAAGTCCGCCAGGGCGATTTCGGGGTCCATGTCGACGTAGTCGGGGCTCTTCAGCTTGGTCTCGCGGATGTTGGCCTCGACGAGGCCCGGGTCGTTGCAGATCGACTCGATGAAGAGCAGGCGGATACCCGCGGCCTCGACGCGCTCGCGCACCCGGGCGCGCCGGGCCCGCGTGGTGTTGGTCGCGTCGTAGATGCCGACTTCGCCGCCGCTGCGCAGCCAATCGAGCAGGTCAGCCAGGGCCAGGTCGGCGAGCGCCTCGCGCTGCCGCTGCGCCGCTGTGTTGTGCGGGCTGAAGTAGGACTCTCGGTGGCGCACGCCGAGTTTGGCTCGGCGGTAACTGCCGACGTTGAAGACCCGCGTCCGGTAGCCGAGCCACCCCAGGTAGCGGCGCAGGCGATGCGCCATGTAGCTCTTGCCGCGCGCCGGCAGGCCGACCATGGCCAGGACCAGCTGGGGCGTCTCGCTGCGTCGTTCATGGGCCATCGGGGCGTTCCTCCGTCGCGGCGCGGCGCACCGGGCGGGCGTGGATGACCTTCGCCTTGCCCGGGGCCGCGCGAGCGTGCCACAATCCTCGCTCGCCGGCATGTACCAACCCGGGGCGCGAGGCCACGTTGGACCTGCGGACGGGAGGATCTGTGGACGGGCCTGGGCGCAATGACCCCTGCTGGTGTGGCAGCGGTAAGAAGTACAAGAAGTGCCACCTGGGTGCAGAGGCCGCTGGTGCCAGCGCGGCGCCCACCGCACCGCGCAGCGCGGCCCCGCCAAGCCTTTCGGCATCGCAAGCCGCGCTGCTCCTCGGCACAGAGGGCCGAGAGGCGATGCGCGTGGCAGGGCGCTTCAACGCCCAGCTCATGGACTTCATGCGGCCCCACATGGTCCCAGGCGCCAACACCGCCCAGCTCGATCGCCTGGTGCACGACTACACGCGCGACCACGGCGCGGTGCCGGCGACGCTCGGCTACCACGGCTTCCCAGCGAGCTGCTGCATCAGCCGTAACGAGGTGATCTGCCATGGCATCCCGAGCGGCGAGGTGCTGCTCGACGGGGACATCGTCAACCTCGACCTGACCAGCATTGTCGATGGCTGGCACGGCGATCAGTCCGAGACCTTCCTCATCGGCGAGGTCGACACCGCCAGCCGGGCCTTGGTCCAGGTCGCTTTCGACGCCCTGCACGCCGGCATCGCCGCCGCACGCCCCGGTGGCGCCGTCATCGAGATCGGCCGCGCTATCAGCAAGTTGGCGCACGCTCACGGCTTCTCGGTGGTCCGCGACTACCAAGGCCACGGCATTGGACGCATCTTCCACCAAGAGCCTGGGGTCCCCCACTTCCCTGACCCGGAGCTCGGCTGCTTCGTCCTGTGGCCAGGCGTCTGCTTCACCATCGAGCCGATGATCAACGCCGGCGGCTACAAGACCCGCCTGGACAAGCACGACGGCTGGACGGTGCGCACCGAAGATGGCCGGCGGTCGGCGCAGTTCGAGCACACGCTGCTGATGACCGAGCGTGGCCCCGAGATCTTGACCAAGACCGCGCTCGGTCCCGCCCCGGGGCACCGCTTTTAAGTCGCCCGGCTGTGGTGGCGGCCGTGGTCCAGGCCAGCTCCGCAACTGCTCTCGCTTGGGGTCTGCAGCCGCTGCGGCGCGGTCGGGCAGCGACCCGGCCTCGGCCTGCTTGCATGGGCCCGCTTAGAATCCGCAGAACGCAGGGATCGCCCGCACCGAGTCGAGCACGGCGCCGCGCGGGTGATCTTGCAGGTGCGCACGCTCCCAAGGGGGCGTGAACGGGTTGGCGAGCAGGCCGACGCGGGCGCCCATGGCCTGCGGCAGCGCGAGGTCGAGCTCGAAGATGTCGCCGCAGACGACGACGTCCTCCCAACTGCAGCCGACCTGGCGTCGCAGGCGGTCGAGGACCTCGAAGTAGGCCCTGCGCCGCAGCAGCACCGGTCGCGGCAGACTCGGCAGGCTCATCGATGACGGTACCGCCGTGAAGTCCTCGTCGATCTCGAACTTGCGCGCAGAGCCGTGCACGCGCTCCACCAGCCAACCGAGCGACCCATCGCCTTCGCCGTCGCCGGGAACCCCTGCGCCGCCCTCCCGCGCCCGTCCGCCGCCGAGCACGCGCAGCTTGTCCTGGACGGCTTCGCGGTGCGAGTTGGTGACCACGTATACCGCCCGGTCCGCCATGGAGTTCAGCACCTCCAGCGCACCCTCGCGAAAGGCGATGACGGTCTTGCGGTAGTTGTACTTGTAGAGCAGGCCTTCCAGCACCGCCGCTCGGTCCTCTTCGTCGCGAAACCGGCCGACGCGGTCGAGGATCTTGCGCGCCACCGGCATCACCCGCAGGTAGGGATCGACGGTCGCTGGCGCCACGATTCGCCCTTTGAAGGTCCAGCCGTGGTGCTGTGGATCGCTGGCGATCTCCGCCTCGTGCTCCTTGGCCCAGGCCAGCACGTCCGAGAGCTCTGCGCGCGCCAGAAGGGCCACGTCTTCGAGGACGCCTTGCCGGTAGGGCGCACCCTCGATCTCGGCGTCCGTCATGGTGCCGTCAAAGTCGAGCACGAGCAGGCGAGCGGCGGTCGGCATCAGGGCCTCCTTCCGGCTGGAGGCGCCGGTCTCGCTGGGGATGGTGCCGTCCAGACGGCGGTGTCGTCCAGGGGTCGCGTTGCCAACCCGCCACGAGCGTACCGCGCGGCGTCCCGTCGACGGCTCCCGCCGGCTTGCCCAAGGCGACGCCGCCTGGCCCTGCGCGGACCCCTCGCTTCACTGACACGGGCGCCGACCTTCGCGGCGCTGTCCCTAGAGCGCGCTGCGCCGAAGCAGCTGTCCATTGAAAATCGCTTGCCATTCGCCACCGCAACTGATCCATTATGGAACATGTTGTTGGCTTTGCCTGGAATCACAGCAGGTTCTGACGCGCGATCAGATTGACAAGCCGCCGCGAGCGGGGCTACATCCGGCCGTCGGGCCGGCGTCGCGGTGACGCCGCCGGAGGGCCTTTGATCAACGACGGCAAGACGCAGCGGCTGCGGTCCGATAGCGCCGAGCGCGCGCTGCTGCATGCCCTCGGCCGCCTGGTCGTCAGCGAGCTCAGCGCCAACGAGCTGCTGACGCGCATCGTCGACACGACGCGTGAGCTGCTCGTCGCCGACAGGGCCACGCTCTACGTCATCGATCATGCCCGGGGCGAGCTGGTCAGCGTCGCGGCGCACCTGCCCGAGATGCCTGCCATTCGGTTGGCAATTGGCGATGGTATCGCCGGCCACGTCGCCCGCACCGGCGAGCTCGTCCGGGCAGACGCCTGCGACAAGAATCAGCACTTCGAGCCGCGGGTCGACCGCGCCACCGGCTACGTCACCCGCTCGATGATCGCAGTGCCTGTCCACGGCGGCGACGGCGATCGCATCGGCGTGCTGCAAGTGCTGAACAAGCACGCCGACGGCGGCTTCCACGACGACGACCAGGCGACGGTCGAGGTGCTGGCCCACCAGGTCGGCCTCCTGCTCGAGGAGGCAGCCCTGCCGGCGCCATGGCCGGGCTCGGGGCCTGGAGTCGGGGCGGGCGCTTTGGGCCTCCGCCAGCAGGCCCTCGCCAACCGAGACGAGGTCGCCGAGCCCGGCGCCGACGCCGAGATCGAGGACACGTATGCCCAACTCGTCGGCCGCGGCCGTCGAATGCTACGGGTGCTGTCGGAGGTTGAGGGCGCCGTGCAGACCGACGAGACGGTCCTCCTCATCGGCGCGGCCGGGACTGGCAAGGCCCTGATCGCTCGAACGATCCACGGAAGCTCCGGTCGCACCCGCCAGCCGCTCATCGCCATCGACTGCGCTGCCCATGGCCAAAGCCTCCTCGAGCTGACCCTGTTCGGCACCGAGCGGCGGATCCACGGCGAGCGCGTCGTGCGGCCTGGTGCTGCCGAGCGCGCCCGCGGTGGCGTCCTGTATCTGGCAGAGTTCATGTCGCTCTCGTCGTCGTCGATGCAGCGTCTCGCCCAGCTCGCTGACCAGCGGCTGCTCACCCGCGTCGGCGGCAGCGAAGCTGTGCCTTGCGATGTGCGGGTGATCGTTGGCACCCGCCGCTCCATCGCCGAAGTGCTCCAGCCCGGGACGTTGCCCCCCGAGCTTGCGCAGCAGCTGCGGGCCCACATCATCGAGGTGCCGCCGCTCGCCCGCCGCGGCTGGGCGGACCTGCGGGCGCTGGTGGACAGCAAGCTTGACGGCGCTTCCCGCCGCCACAACAGGCCACGGCCGCGCCTCACCCGGGACGCGCTCGGTGCGCTGCTCGCCTGGGGCTGGCCAGGCAACGTCGGCGAGCTGGAAGCGTGCATCGAAGCGGCGGTGTCGAGCTGCGACGACGAGATCCGCATCGAGCACCTGACCATCCCCACGGTCCGCTCCGGCCGCGATCCCGATGCCCAGGTTGGACCCTTGCTGTCCGACGAGCCGACGCTGCGCGAGCTCGAGCGCCGCTACATCGAGTGGATGCTTCGCCGCTGCCACAACAACCGCAGCCAGGTGGCGCGAAAACTCGGCATTGGACGCAACACCCTGCATCGCAAGCTCAGCGAATTCGGCCTCGATGCCCCGATCGAAGAGCCCGCGGCGCCGGTCAAGGCACGCGTACGCAGCGGGCGAAGTGCGGCTCGGTAAACGGCGCGTAGCCATCGCCGCCGTCCTCGAAGTCGATGCCCCAGGCGTGGGTGTCCGGCAGCGGACCGTAGAGCGTACGGGTCCAGAAGGGCGCTGTGGCGGTGTCCGGAAACGCCGCGGTGTCGATGGCGGGCTTGGTGGTCGTCGTCTTGACCAACGTGAGCAGCTCGTCTTTGTGCGGCAGTTGCCAATCGTCGTAGCCGGCCAGGACCAGCGCCGCACAGTGCGCCTTGGCGTCCTGCCAGGTGAACTTGGCGCTCGAGGCGATCCGTTGCCAGGTCAAGCCGGTCAGCGTGTCGAGCACGACCGCGACGTCTTTGCTCCAATCGAGGTGACCATTGGGGCCGCTCGTCTTGCCTCCCCCAACGCACAGGCAGGGCGGCTGCTGGCCGTCGTCGCCGCAGACCACGCTCACCGCCTGGCTTGGGCAGTCGCAGGCGATCGCTTCCCCTGGCGTACAGCCTCCGTCGCTGCAGGCGCCAACCGTCGTCAGCGCGCCGAGGCAGAGCAAGACCACCGCGGCGCTAACGGCAGGGCCCGCCAGGCGGAAGCGGCCGATAGGCCCTTTGCCCAAGGTGGCCGGATTCGCTGCCCCCGCGGGCGCTGGGCGCCGTGTGTTGCGTGGGGCGCTGGCGCCGCCATCGACAGGGCACGACGCGCTTTGGGTGGACATTTGCGCACTCGCCCGCATCATCGCCCCCTCTTGGGTCGTCCGCAGCGGCGGCTCCCGAGACCAGGGTAAGGGTAGCGCCCCGGTGCTGGGCGACAAGGGGCGCGCACTGCCTCGGGAGATGGGATGCGCACGTTGATTTTGATGCGCCACGCCAAGAGCAGCTGGGACACCGCCGAGCTCGACGACCACGCCAGGTCGCTGAGCCGCCGCGGCGAGCGCGACGCGCCGCGCATCGCCGCCGCCCTGCGTGCGCTCGATGTCTGGCCCGACGCTGTCGTCAGCAGCGACGCGCTGCGAACCCGCCAGACCTGGCGCCGGATGGCCGAAGGCAACCCAGAGGTCGCGGAGGTCCACTTCACACGGGAGCTCTACCTGGAGGGTCTGCCGGCGCTGCAGCGGCTCGCCGCGACCTGGCCGGATTCCTGGCAGGTCGTGCTCGCCCTCGGTCACAACCCGGGCTGGGAGCGGGCCGCCGTCATGCTCAGCGGGCGGGCCGACGAGCTGACCACTGCCAACGCCGTCGTGCTCACGGAGGCCACCGACGGCGCTCAGGCTGGGCCCGATGCTTGCCGGCCTTGGGCCGAGGTCTTGGGCGGACCGATGGTGCTGCGGGCGTGGCTCCGACCGCGTGACCTCGAGCCTTGAGCCGGCTGCACCCTCCTTCTCCGCGGCCACCGTTCGCGCGCAAACCTCTGCAGCACACCGACCGCCCCGTCAGCGCCAGCGCCCGGTCAAGCAAGGGCCCGCCCGGCCCCGCGACGCCAGTCATTACGCCGGGGTGTGAAAAGATTGCGCCGGCGCTAAGGGGTGCCAAGCTCGCGGGAACCGGCCGTCGCCGGTGAGGAGTCCGCGATGGCCAGCCCCGCTCGAGCAAGCGCCCCAAGCCATGGCATCGCAGGTGACGCCGCGATGTTGCTGCTACGCCTGCTGCTCGGCGCCGCGCTGTGCGTCGGCGGCACCGAGAAGGTCGGCCTCGGCGCCGGCCACTGCCTGCGCGACCCGGCACCTGCCTGCGAGGCCGAAGAGCGCGCCCTCTGCGCCGACGACGCCGACTGCCGTCGTCTCGTACCGGCGCGCTGCCAGGACGCGCGGGCGGCCGCTTGCAAGGACCAGCGGGCCGCGGTGTCGGCCAGCTTGACGGCGCGGCCGCTGCTCGGCGAGCCGAGCTGGCGACTGCCTGGCCCCGGGCGGCTGTGGCTGCTCGGCCATGGCGGCACCGAGGCGCTCGCCGGTCTGCTCATCGTCCTCGGCCTGTGGGCGCGGTCGGCCGCGGCGTTGGCCGCTCTCTCGCTCGGCATCGGTCTGCTGACCACCGCCGCGAGCTTCGACAGCAGCCTCGCATTCTTGCATCAATCTTCGCTCTTGCACTCGGCGATCGCGATCGCGATCCTGGCCCTCGGCCCCGGGAGCTGGCGCATGCCTGCGCTGGGCCTCGGCGCTGCAGGCGCTGCCAAGGGCGGATCTACCGCCAGCGCCGGCACCGCCAAAGCCTCGCCCCGCCCGGCCAAGGCCTGAGCATCCGCAGGAGCCAAAGCATGATCCATCGCGCATGGAAGGCGGCGTATACCTCGCTGCTCGCGGCCTGCGTAGGCGCCAGCGGCTGCGGCGGCCACTCGCCGCAGATGGCCGAGGCGTGGCAGCCCTACCAGCCTGTCGTGCAGGGCGGCGGTCAAGGTTGGCGCCAGGTCGAGGCCCAGGAGCGGGCGAACCGGGCCGCCCAGCCCCGATCCGGCAGCAAGACGTCCGCCGATCGCGAAGGCGACGCTGAAGTGCAGAGCCAGCGCGCAGAACCGCCGCCAGCGCCGACCTCCGCGCCGGACTCGGCACCTGTTGCGCGGACTGAATCGGTGCGCAAGTCCAGCAGCAGCTCAGGTCCGCGCAGGCCCGCTGTCCAGCGCAGCGCGCCGAGCAGCGGCGGCAGCGCCCCCAGCGGCAGCGCCGGCGCGGCGAGCAGCAGCAGCGGCCGGCAGGCCCACGCCGATGCCGCTTCCAAGGCCAAATCCAATGCCGTCTTTGAGGAGCCTGAGCTGACCGCAGCCCAGGTCAAACGCGACGTGGTCTACCTCGGCTACCTGCAGCTCGAGGTGCGCCGGAGGGTCGACGCGCTGCTCGCCATCGAGGCCAAGGTCAAGGAGCGCAAGGGCTATGTCGACCGGATGGCCGGCAACCTGATCGTGGTGCGCGTGCCCGCTGGCGACTTCGAGCAGGCGATGGCGACCTTTGCCGAGGTCGGCAGGGTCATGGATCGCCGCATCCAGGCGCTGGACGTCAGCGAGCAGGTCAGCGACCTCGGCAGCCGTCTCGCTGTTCTGCGCGAGGCCCGGGAGCGGCTCGTCCAGCTGCTGGCGCGGGCACAGAGCGTCGAGGAGCGGCTGGCGCTCCTGGAGCAGATCAAGCGCCTCTCCGGGCAGATCGAGGAGATCGAGGCGAGCCTGCAGACGCTGCGCGACCTCGTGGCCTGGCAGACCATCACCATCGAGCTGGTGTCTCAGGAGGGCGATGCCGGCATTGCCCGGCGGTCGGCGTTCCCCTTCGTACGCGCCCTTGGACCCGGCAAGCCTGGCCCCGATGGCAGCGCCGACGACGTCCGCCTCAGCGCTGTGCAGGGCTTCGTCGCCCTGCGCGAGGCCGATCCCTTCACCGCGCGTGCCGCCGACAGCAGCAGCCTGCAGGTCTTCGCCGTCGACAATGAGCCCCGGGGCGATGCGGAGTTCTGGCACAAGGCCATCGCCTGGGAGCTGGAGGGGCGCGGCGACAAGCGCCTCGAGGTTGGCACCGCAGGCGGCTTTCAGTGGCAGCTTTGGCAGTCGCGCGAGCCGCGGCCCTGGAGCTGGCTGCTCGCGGTCAAGGTCGTCGGCGAGCGGCTCTGGGTGGTGTCGGCCTTCTTGCCCGATCCCGCGGCCCTCGGCCGCCACAAGGCGGCGCTGCTTGCCGCCCTGCCGACGGTAGAGGTGACGCCATGAGCCCCCGCGCCCACGCCTCTCGCCGCGCCTTGCCCCTGCCACACGGGTGGACGCTCGGGGTTGCGCTCACCGCGCTTGCCGTACGCGCGGGCGCCGATCCGGCCCTGACGCCGCCAGCCCCCCCAAAGGCCGACGCCGCCCCTGCGCCCGCCGCCGCGACCGCCGCCAGCGCGGAGGCCGCCGCCGAGGACCCGCAGCGGTTGACGGCCCACGAGGCGCATCTCTTCCTCAAGGTCAGCCGGCCCGAAGAGAGCCAGGCCGCCATCATCGCGCACCTCGACCGACTCGAGGGCATCGCCTTGCTGCGGAGCCAGGCGCGCCTCGAGCTCAAGGTGCCACCGCAGCACCTCGAAGCCCTCATCGCGACCATCGAGGGCGAGGGCCAGGTGCTCGACAAGCGCAAGCAACGCCAGGATCGCACGCTCGAGATCGCCCGCCTCGCCGCCCAGCTCCAAGGGCGGCGCACCCTGATGGCGCAGATGCGGACCTTTCTGACCCAGGCGGACGCTGGCGAGACCGGCCGCATCGAGTGGCAGCTCCTGCAGCTCCTGACCGAGACCGAGGGCCTCGCCAACCAGCTGCGCACCGCGCGCGACCGGGTGCGCTACGCCCGCGTCACCATCGAGTTGCAGTGGCAATCGAGCGCGCCGATGCGCTACGGCCGCGCCCCCTTCGACTGGCTCGACAGCACCGGCATCGACCAGGTCTTGACGTCGTTCGGCTCGCACGGAGGTCGGCAATGAACGTGCGACCCGCCGCCAACGCTTCGCGCTCTGCCGCACTGCCGCTGCATGCGGCGCTGCTCGCGGCGAGCCTTCTTCTCGGCGCTTGCGGCCCGCAACACGCCCTGCAGGCACCGTCGGGCTTCGCCCGCTACAGCGAAGACGACGGCAACCGCTGGGTGACGCCCGACGGCGTCGTGCTGCGGGCGCGGGAGATCGACGAGCCACCGGAGGCCACCCTGGCGTTCTGGAGCGAGGCCCTGTCGCGCCACTTGGAGCGCAGCGGCTACCGTGTGGAAAAGCCCAGGGATTTCCGGACAAGGGATGGCATGGAGGCGTCACGCGTCGACGCCATCGGCCACCGTGGCGCCGAGGATTGGCTTTTGGTCACTGCGATCTACGTCCAGGGCCCTCGCCTGTGGCTGGTGGAGGCCACCGGCCCTTGGCGCCAGCTGCAACCGCTCAGTGACGCGCTGCAGCAGGCACTGACGACCTTCAAGCCCGAAGGAACCGGACGCAAATAGGTCGATCAGGGTGGCCGTTTCGGGTTTTTCATTCATTTCCCATCCGTTGAGCGTGACACCCGTCTTCCAGCCCCGCCACGTGATCAGGCGCTCTGGCGTTTGAACATGCCGGGTCCCGTCTTCGCGAACCTTCATAAATTCCGTTATTTTTGAGGCGGTCCCTGCCGTTGGGCCACTCCCTAGCCGCGGGGGCTCTGCGGTCATCGTGGGCGCTCGCGCGCTCGTCAAACGCGATCACGGGGTCGACAGATAACCGGTGGAGATTCGATCGAAAGTGCCGGCGACGCATGCCGTAGACGATCGCGACTGCCGGCGGCGAGGTGGCTCTAGCAAGCGGGAGAGACGTCGATTTTTCGGCCGTGCGCGGCGTGGCGATGGCGGGGTCGCGGGGCCGGCCAACCACTCCATCTAGCGTTGACACCTCCCCTGCACCCCGATACCTAGTGGTGAAGACGAGGCGGCGGTTCACGCAGCGCGTGACCGGCCTGGGCGGTGATGGACACTGCCAGCTTGCCGTTTCGGACTGACGCCTTCCGGCATGCCGATGCGCCGCATCGGCTTGACGCCAGTGCCGAGCGACGGCCCGCGAGGGTCGCGTGTGGCAAGATTTCGCCGAAATCTCGCTAGACGCCAGCTGCTCCGGCCCCGGAACCTAGACGCGATCCCCCCTACGCCCCCCAAGCGGCCACGAGGAAAGACTCGAAGATGGACGGCATGTTGCACAACCCAGGCGCCGCCAGCGGCGTCGAGACCAGCGACCAGACGAGCGCCCAAACCTCCATCAGCCGGGTGCGGCCGCCCCGGCCGACGACCTACGACGGCTATGCCACCGTCACCCAGGCGTCGCGCTTGCACGAGAACCCCGACGCCCGCCAAGAGGCGCTCGACCTCTTTCCGCCGGCGCCGACGAGCCAGCCGCTGCGCAACCTGCGGGTGACCCTGGCAGACGGCGAGCAGGCGTGGCTGCGCGGCAGCGACCTAGTGCAGCGCGTCGGTCACCTCTTCGACGGGTTGCATGTCGACGCCGAGTCGCTGGTCCGCCAGACCTTGCGCGGGCTGTACGACGGCGTCGCTGAAGCCGAGGTGCAGAAGAATCTCATTCACAACGCGGCCAACCGCGTCACCGACGACCCGGCGTGGTCCTTCGCCGCGGCCCGGATGCTCGACCAGGTCATCGTCAGCGAGGTGCTCGACCAGGGCATCCGCACCTTTGGCGACTGCATCAAGGTCGCGGCGGTCCAGGGCCTCATCCACCGCTCCGTGGCCGCCTTTGTCGCCGAGCACGCCGCGGAGCTGGACGCCACGCTGGTGCCGACCCGCGGCCGCCTCTTCGGCTACTTCGGGTTGCAGACGGTCTACGACCGCTACCTGCTGCGCCACCCAACGACCCGCCGCGTCATCGAGATGCCGCAGTACTTCTTCATGCGCGTCGCCGTCGGCCTCGCCCGCAACGTCGACGAGGCCCGGCAGCTCTACGACCTCATCAGCAAGCTCGACTACCTGCCGAGCTCGCCGACGCTGTTCAATTCCGGCACCCAGCACATGCAGATGTCGAGCTGCTACCTGCTCGACTCGCCGGGCGACGAGCTCGACTCGATCTACACCCGCTACCAGGACGTGGCGCGCCTCTCCAAGTACAGCGGTGGCATCGGCGTCTCCTGGTCGCGCGTGCGCGCCCGCGGTTCGCTGATCCGGGGCACCAACGGCCACAGCAACGGCATCGTGCCGTGGCTCAAGACGCTCGACTCATCGGTGGCGGCGGTGAATCAGGGCGGTCGGCGCAAGGGCGCCTGCTGCGTCTACCTCGACACCTGGCATGCCGACATCGAGGAGTTCCTCGAGCTGCGCGACAACACGGGCGACGAGGCGCGCCGCACGCACAACCTCAACCTCGCCAACTGGGTCCCCGACCTGTTCATGCAGCGGGTCTCGGTCGACGGCGACTGGTCGCTCTTCGACCCCAAAGAGACGCCCGAGTTGGTCGATCTCTGGGGCGAGGCCTTCGAGAAGCGCTACACCGAGCTCGAGCGCGGCGGCAAGGCCAAGCGCACCATGAAGGCGCGCGACCTCTACGGCCGGATGATGCGGACCCTGGCCGAGACCGGCAACGGCTGGATGACGTTCAAGGACGCCTGCAACCGCACCAGCAACCAGACGGCCCTGCCGCACAACGTCGTGCACAGCAGCAACCTCTGCACCGAGATCGTCGAGGTGACGAGCGCGGGCGAGACGGCGGTCTGCAACCTCGGCTCGGTCAACCTGTCGCGCTTCGTCCGCGACGGCGAGGTCGACTACGAGCGCCTGCGCGATCGGGTGGCCGTAGCCGTCAAGTTCCTCGACCGCGTCATCGACCTCAACTACTACCCGACCGACGAGGCCCGCGCCTCCAACCAGCGTTGGCGGCCGGTGGGCCTTGGCCTCATGGGCCTGCAGGACCTGCTCTTCCAGCTGGGACTCGCCTTCGATTCCCCCGAGGCCAGCCACATCTCGGCGCGCATCCAGGAGGAGATCTACTTCCAGGCGTTGACGACCTCATGCGATCTCGCCGAGCGCGAGGGGGCCCACATCGCCTTCGCCGAGACGCGCGCGGCGGGCGGGCAGCTGCAGTTCGACGCTTGGGGCGTGCAGCCGCACGATCTCGAGCGCTGGGACGCGCTGCGCAGCCGCATCCAACGCGTCGGGTTGCGCAACTCGCTGCTCATCGCCATCGCGCCGACGGCGACCATCGCCAGCATCGCCGGCTGCTACGAGTGCAGTGAGCCGATGGTCAGCAACCTGTTCAAGCGCGAGACCCTCTCGGGCGACTTCTTGCAGGTCAACCACTACCTGGTCGCCGAGCTGCAGCGGCTCGGCCTGTGGACCGAGGAGATCCGCGACGACATCAAGCGCGGCAACGGCTCCATCCAGCACGTCGAGGCGATTCCGGAGCAGATCCGCCACGTCTACCGCACAGCATGGGAGCTCTCGCAGCGCGACCTCATCGAGATGGCGGCGGCCCGCAGCCCCTTCATCGACCAGAGCGCCTCGCTCAACCTCTTCCTCGAGACCCCGACGATCGGCAAGCTGTCGTCGATGTACATGCACGCCTGGCGCAAGGGCCTCAAGACCACGTACTACCTGCGCTCGCGCCCGGCCACCCGCATCGCCCAGACCACGGCCGTGCAGCGCCACGCGGCGGTTATCGCCGCCGAGGGCGACCAGCTGGTGCTGCCCGGTCAGGCCGCCAAGATGGCGCCGGCCGCTGCGCCCGCCTGGGCCGGCTCGGTCAGCGATGCCATCACTTGCTCGCTCGAAAGCCCGGAGGCTTGCGAGGCCTGCCAGTAGGCCGCGTGGAGCCCCTCGGCCTGCGGATGCCAATGGGTGCGGCCAGCTGCGCACTCGCGACGGGCGGCGCACCAGCGACGCGCGGCGAATCAGCGAGAGCCTGCGCCCTGAGCCCGGACGCCCCGTGACGCCGCTCCCCCCGACCCAAGGATGAAGCCATGCTCCTCGATCCCGGCCTGAACTTGACGCTGCGGCCGATGCGCTACCCCGGCTTCTACGAGATGTACAAGGCGGCGATTCGCAACACCTGGACGGTCGAGGAGATCGACTTCGCCCGCGATGTAAACGACATCCAGACCAAGCTGCAGCCGGCCGAGCGCCACATGCTGGGTAGGCTCATCGCCTTCTTCGCGACCGGCGACTCCATCGTCTCCAACAACCTCGTGCTCAACCTTTACAAGCACATCAACGCCCCAGAGGCGCGGATGTACCTCTCCCGCCAGCTCTACGAAGAGGCGCTCCACGTCCAGTTCTACTTGACCCTGCTCGACGTCTACTTGCCCGACGTTCACGAGCGCGAGCAGGCGTTCGCCGCGATTCACAACATCCCGTCGGTCAAGACCAAAGCGGACTTCTGTTTCAAGTGGATGGACAGCGTCGGCCAGCTCGACGTGGTGCGGACGCCGGCCGACCGCCGCGATTTTCTGCTCAACCTCATCTGCTTTGCAGCCTGCATCGAGGGGCTCTTCTTCTTCGCCGCTTTCGCCTACGTCTACTTCCTGCGCAGCAAGGGCTTGCTGCAGGGCCTCGCCGACGGCACCAACTGGGTGTTCCGCGACGAGTCTTGCCACATGATGTTCGCGTTCGAGGTCGTCCAGCAGGTGCGGGCCGAGGAGCCCGAGCTCTTCGACATCGACCTGCAGCTGCGCGTGCGCGAGATGCTGCGCGATGCCATCGCTTGCGAGCTTCAGTTCGCCGAAGATCTGCTCTCGCAGGGGGTGCCGGGTCTGTCGATGACCGACATGCACACCTACCTCAAGTTCGTCGCCGACCAGCGGCTCGCCAACCTGGGCATGGAGCCGATGTTCCACGCCAAGAACCCGTTCTCCTTCATGAACCAGCAAGACGTGCAGGAGCTCACCAATTTCTTCGAGCGACGGCCCTCGGCCTACCAGGTCGGTGTGTCTGGCGACGTCGCATTCGATGAGGCGTTCTGAGCGTGCGCGGCATGATGTCGACCCACCGAGGCTTGGATTGCCCGCGCCACGGCCGACCCGCGGCAGGCGCGCCGATGGACCCTTGGTGTTGGCCGCAAGGCCGGCGTGGGGGCGGCGCTCCGTCGATGCGCCATGCCGGCGCCGTTGGCCTTCGCTTCGCCGGCTTCGCCCTGATGGCACTGCTAGCTGCCTGCAGCGAGCCGCTGGATCGCACCGACCCGGCCTTGCCGCGGCCGCTGTCGCTGCCGGCCGTCGGCGGTGATCCCGTGGCGCCGGCACAGGCGGCGCGGGCGCGCGACCACGCCCAGGAAGCCGCCACGGCCCTGCAGCGCAAGGACCTGACGGCCGCCGCCGCCGCCGCGACCCTGGCCTGTACCCTCGACCCAAGCGACGCCCTGCCGCGTCTCGAGCTGGCGCGTATCTACTTTCGCGCCGGCCTCGGCACCGTCGCGCTGCAGCTCCTGCAGACGGCCCACGACGCTGGACCGACCTGCGGCACCTGTGTCGAGGCGCTCATCGCCGCCCGCTCCGATGTCGAGCTGGCCACGCTTTGGGCGAGCCGGGAGGCGTCGAGCCTCGGCAGCGCCATCGCCGACCTCGAGCTGCCTTGGGAAAAGTGGGCGCGCGATGCCGCAGCGGCTATCAGCGGCTTTGATGGCAAGGCCTTCGAGCGCTTGGCGCACCCCGACGTGCTCTTCGATCTGGTCCGGGCCTGCCCGACCTGTCCCACCGCCGACAAGCGCACCCCGGAGTCGCGCGCGCTGCGCGGGCCGCTCATGCTGGCGAAGATCGCGGGCCGATTCGACGCCCGCGTCACGCCGGTTGGCGCGCTCAAGCTACAAGTGCCCAAGCTGAAAGGCTGTGCCGAGCGCTGCTGCAGCTTTGAGGCCGAGCCAGCACCGACCGCTGAGGCGGCGCGGCTGCACGCGCTGTGCCTACGGCCGCTGCGCGCCGATTCCGCTGCGTTGACCGTCCTGACGCTGCACTACGCCTCGACGCTGCCGCCGCCGCGCCCACAGCCCTTGGCCGCAGCCGCGACACCGACCGCGCCCTGAGTCCCGGTCCTAGGCCAGCAGGGCGCGGACCGCGCCTTGGGCTGCCAGGGGCCCGGCCCGTCCACGCCAGGCAGGCCCGTCCACGCCGGCCCGTGCGTTGCCGCCGCCGCTACGACTAGGCGCTACTCGTCGATCTCGTGGGCCTCGAAGCTCGGGCGGGTCGTCAGCACGCAGTCGTCGGCCTTCGCCTTTGGATCGCCTTGCCCGACCATGCGAAAGGTCGAGAAGACGCCATCGCAGTCGAGGTCAGCATAGGCGCTGATCTGGTATCTGGCCTCGGCGAAGGTGCCCTCTGCCTCATAGACCCAGATGAAGGGCTGCGGCTCGCCGATGTGGGTGCCAAGGGCATTCCATATCGGCTTGTTCCAGTCCAGCTTGCTGGGATCGCAGTGCGGCGTACCCGGCAGGTTGACGCGCGGGTCGCAGCAGCTCGCCGCGTCGGTGACCTTGGCCACGCCGCGCGGAAACTGGCAGGCCATGCGCAGGCCGTCGTCCGCGCCGCGCGGCTTGACGTAGTAGACGGCAGCGCCGCGGGCCACGCGGCCGAGCCCCT
>CANLIC010000053.1 GCA_947491025.1 Myxococcales bacterium | reverse complement strand
GGAAGACTGCCCGGGCTACAAAGGGCCGGACGTGCACCATGGCGAGCGCCACCTTTAGCAATGAAGCCCGAGTCGTGGCTAGGAAAGCCATTGCCGAACCATGCAGTCCCGGGTAAATTCGCTTCGCACGCGTCGGGTGAATGCGTACGGGAAGCCGAGCGCGTCGCCGCGCACGACGAGGCCCTGCCAGTTGCCGGGTCCAAAGGCCTGACCGACCGTCATCCAGCCCGCGCCGCCCTTGGAACCTTTGGCGAGCAGCCGCAGCGGGCCCAGGCCCCGCAGCGCGGGCGGCCCGGCGAGCTGGCGCGAGAAGACGTCGTTGCCGAAGGGATCGAGGCGCACGACCCAGACCGCGCCGCCGGTTTCGGGGTTGGCGAGTGTCCCGCCTTGGCTGCCGCTGGCCAGGAGGCCGCCGCCGCCATCGACCGCGAGCCCGACCAGCGCATCGTAGCCGCTGGAGGCGGCGATCGACCGCTGCCACTGCACGCCGCCGTCGGCGTCGAGGCGCAGCACCAGGGCGTCGAGGTCGCCTGCGTCGCCCTGGCCCGCGACCTCGCCGACGACGAGGAAACCAGCCGGTAACCCAGCCACCGCGGGGGCGAGCGCGACGCCAAGCGCCGACTCATGGCCGACATCGCCGTAGCGCCGGTCGCGCACGACCTGGCCCTTGGCGTCGAGCCAGAGCAGCCAGGCGTCGGGATCCTTGGCTTCGGCGCCGAGGTGACGCCAGGTGGCCCCGGCCAAGAGCGCCCCGCCGCCCGCCAGCGCCAGCGCGTCGTGGCCCTGGTCGTCGCTGCCGCCGCCAAAGGCCACGTCGAAGAGGGCCTTGCCGGCGGCGTCGTAACGCAGGGCCCAGAGGTCGCGCTTGCCCGCGCCCTTGCTCTCGGTCACGCCGGTGACGTAGGCGCTGCCATCGCCCGCGACGGCGACGGAGTCGAAGAGGTCGAGGCCCTGGCCAGCGGCCGACACCACCCAGCTGATGACCGCGCCGGCGGCGTCGAGGCGCACGTAGATGCCCTCAGCGTTGCCGACGCTTCCGCCCTGCCCGACCGCCACATAGCCGCCGTCGGCGTGCGCTTCGACGTCGAGCAGTCCGATGCCCTTGCCCAAGCCCACCTTCGCTTCGCCGAGCACGTTGCCGGCGGCGTCGAGGCGCACGACCCAGGGGTCCTTGCCCGCAGCGGTCCCGACCGCCAGCAGCGCGCCGTCGTTGCCCTGGGCCAGCCCCTGCAGCCCGTCGTTGCCGGCGCCGCCAACCTGTGCATTGGCGTAGGCGACACCGGCGCAGAGGGCCGAGCCGCCTTGGCAGGCGCCTTCCTTGCAGCTCTTGCCGCCACCGCAGGGCGTGCCATCGGCGGCCCACACGGCCTGGCAGGCGCCCGACTTGGCCTGGCAGGTGGTCTTGCTGCAGAGGGTGTCATCGACGCTCGGACACGTGACGAGGGTCTTGGGATTGACCTTGCATGCCGGGGCCTTTGGGTCGGTCTTGTCGCAATAGAGCGTGCCGTCGCATAGGTTGCCGTCTTCGTGGACCGCGCAGTCGGCGTCCTGCTGGCATTGGCAGATCGAGGTGCCGGGGAGGCAGGCGCCCTTGCCGTCGCAGGCGTCGTTGGCGGTGCAGTAGTTGCCGTCGGCGTCGCAGGTTGCCGCCGCTGGGAGCGCCAGCGCCGCACAACTGCCTGTCTTCTTCTGGCATTGGGTCTTGGCGCAGGCGGTGTCGTCGACCGTCTGGCAGACGACCACCGTTGCCGGATTCGGCTTGCAGTGGCCATCGGAGGGGTCGCAGTAGAGCGTGCCGTTGCAGAGATCGCCGTCGTCCTTGCCCTTGCAGTCGGCGTCGGCCTTGCAGGGGCAGCTGTAGATGGCGCCCGCGCACACGCCGGCAGGGCCGCAGAGGTCGCCGCCGGTGCAGGGCTGGCCATCGTCGCAGGCGGTCTTGCTCACCGGGTCGGCCAGCGTCACCACGCAGGCGCCGCTCGCCTTGTCGCAGGCGGTCTTGTTGCAGGCGGTGTCGAGGGCGTTCGGGCAGCTGACCACCGTCGCCGGGTTGATCTGGCAGGCGCCGGTCTGGAGGTTGCAGAAGGGCAAGCCGTTGCACTTGTCGCCGTCGTCGCCGTAGAGCTTGCTCGCCGGGTCGAGGCAATCTTGGTCCTTTTTGCAGCAGACCCACGTGCCAGGCTTGCACGCGCCCGCTCCATCACAGATGTCGCCCTCGGTGCAGGCGATCTCGTCGCTGCAAGTTTTGCCAGCGGGTCCGGGTGCCTTCTTGCAGGCGCCGGTCGCCGGCACGCAGGCGGTCGGCATGCAGGGCGAGTCAGAGCTGGTGTCGCATTGAACGAGCGACGCGGGGTTGACCTTGCAGCTCCAGGTTGGGCCGGATTTGTCGCAATAAGGCAGGCCGTTGCACTTGTCGCCGTCGTCTTCGCAATCGCTGTCGGCCTTGCACTTGCACTCGACGGTCTGAGCCGGCTTGCAAACGCCGGCCTGGCAGGCATCGCCGGTCGAGCACAGCAGGCCGTCGTCGCAGGCCGACGCTGGCGCGGCCGTGGCGGTCGGCGGCAGGGCCTCGCGCCGGCAGCCGGGCTTGCCCTCGGCGTTGGCTGGCAGGTCGCAGATCTCTTGCGTCCACTCAATGGCGGTGGGGGTGCAAGCGCCGCTGAGCGGCACGCAGGCGTTCTTGGAGCACGCGCTGTCGAGGCTGGCGTCGCAGACCTTGGTCTGGCCCGGGTTGGGCCGGCAGAGGAAGGGCACAGCGGCGCCCGACGCTTGCGCCTCGCAGTAGGGTGGGCCCTTGCAGGCGTTGCTGGCGTCGCTGGCGCTCGGCGCCGGGCAGTCCTTCAGCCCCGGTTCGCACTCGCAGATCGAGGTCCCGCTGAGGCATAGGCCCTGCTTGCAGGTGTCGCCCTTGGTGCAGGCGCGGCCGTCGTCGCAGATCTTGCCGTCGGCGAGCGGTGTCTGAGTCGCGACGTCCAAGCATTGCGCCTCGACGCAAGAGGCAGCAGCGCCGGTGAAGGGGGCGCAGGTGGAGAGGCCGCCGGGACCGCAGGCGCGGCTGCCCAGACAGCGCCTGGCGGTCGCGCCGGCGCCGGTCTGCACGAAGCAGGTGGTCTGCAGGCTCTTGTCGATGGCGTGTTTGGAGCAGGTGCAGGCGCCGAGGGTAGCAGGGGCCTTGCCGGCGACCACGCATTGCTTGCTCGTTGAGCCGCCCTGCACGCTGGTGACGTCGCGGCAGGCATGGCCGGCCTGGCAGTCGCCGTCGCCCTGGCAGCCGACGCCGCAGAAGCCGCCGGCATCGCCGTAGCTGACGCAGCGCGCGCCGGCGTGTCCCGAGGCCTGGCACTCGGTGTCGGTGGTGCAGGGCCGGCACATCAGACCGCCGCCAGGGACGCAGAAGTAGAGCGAATCGACGCCGCCCTTGCTGCCCTCGCAGGCCCAGCCGGGCGGGCAGACGCCGTCGCCGCAGAAGTTGGAGCAGCGCAACCCCGCCGCGGTCTCGAGGCAGAGCGAGGCGTCGCAATCGGTCGGGTCGTCGCAGGCGCAGCCGATGCCGCCGGGGCAGGTCGGTTGCCAGCCGGCGTCGTCGCTGCCGTCGCCGCCGCCGATGTCCGGAGCGGCGCCGGCATCGGCCTCAGCGTCGGCGTTGGCGTCGGCGTCGGAGGAGGCGTCGGCTGGGGCCTTGCTCGGCCGCTCGGAGCAGGCGCCGACCAGGGCGGCGACAGCCAGCGCCCCGACGAGTCTGAGGCGAGGCGTCGACGGGCGCAGAATCATGCTTGCACTCCGCACCTTTGGCGTCCGGCGCAAGGCGGCCGCGTCTCTCGCGACGAGGGCGCCCCGATGCCGCGGCTGCGCCCGCCACGGCGCTTGGGGCTCCTCCGCAGGGGCGTGGCGAGCCTGGGCCTACCCATGGATCGCGAACAAACCCGCGGCCAGAGTCCCCATCAGCGTGCCAGCCCGGCCGAGCAGCGTCAACGGCGAACCGTCATCGCCCATTGCCACACAAGTACTTGTAAGTGTGCCTGAAAGCTGTCTCGCCCGAGCGGCCGGGGCGCTCCAGCGAGCGGCCGCACTTGCCCGGCAGAATCGCTACCGCCCTCGCCGGCCGTTCTGGCCACGGAAACGAGGCATCGGGCTGTGTTTTCGACGTGGCAAGCGCCCAGGCTACGACCATCGCCGGGCCAGAAGCGCGACGGAATGGAAGGCCTCCAGGGCGGGGGGGAGTGGCACACGGCGCACAGGCGAGGATTGGGAGCCGCGCCTAGCCCTTGGCCCGCCGCAAGGCGCCGACAAATGCACCACAGGTCGCGAAGCGGTCGCGCGGCGACAGCGCAAGCGCCTTCGCGAAGACCGCCCGCTGCGCCGGACCCAGCGGCAACGCCGGCGCGGTCCACTGCACCCGCCCATCGGCGACCCCAGCGAGCGCCGCGAGGCCGACCGCGGCGAGGCTGTACTGGTCCGTGCCCTTGCGCGCCCGCTGCGCGACCAGCAGCTCCGTGGCGACGAAACCGGGGTGAAAACCGACCGCCGCAGAGGCCACCTCGGTGACTCCGCCGATCGTATCCGTGCCCGCGACCATGTCGGCCGTGGTGCCAAAGTCGAGCAGCCTGACCACCCCGGCATCATCGCGCGCCATGTTGCCGGGGTTCACGTCGTGGTGGATGACCTTCTGAAGGTGGGCGTAGTCCAGCGCCCGCGCAATGGCGTCGAGCCAGGGCCACAGCTCGGCCAGCGCCAACGGACCAGCCGCGATGCGGGCGCGCAGCGTCTCGCCGGCATCGGCCACCACCAGCCAGGGGTTTGGGCCGGGGCCAGCGGCGAGGAGCTCGACGATGTGCGGGTGGCGCAGCTTGCCGAGCTGCCGCATCTCACGCAGCAGAGACGCCTCGCGGCCGGGCAGTGCTCGCTTCACCCAAACGCGCTGGCCGTCGGCGCCGACGGCCGGCCAGGCCTCGCCGAAGCCGCCAACCGCCGGCGGACCGACGAGGCGCCAGACGCCGCCGACCACCTCCCCGGCGCGCCAGACCTGCGTCGCCATCCCGGCGTGGGCGGGCTGGTCGGCGGGCCCGGTGGCGGTCGCCGAGGTCGACGAAGCGGGCAGCGGCGGGCGCGACGCGGTGATCTCCAGCAAGGCCAAGGCGTTGGCGACGCGGGTGTTGCCGTGCGCGCCCCGCAACGCAGCGCGGACCTCAGCCGTGGTGGCGCCGACCAGGGCGGCGAGGTCGGCTTCGAGGCGATGGCTGCGGGCGTCGGCAACCGAGAGGCCGAGGTCGGCGAGCTCCGTCGGCCAGCTCGACCCCAGCGCGGCGCGAACGCGGGTGCCCGGCGTTGCGGCGCTCAGTCGGCGACGGACGGTGGCGTGCACCAAGGGCAGCAGGGCCACCAGGCGCGCCATCGCCTCACGGCCGGCGGCGGTGCGGTCGAACCACTCGACGTGCCAGTTGGTGAGGCGGGCCGGCGGCTGGGCGGGCTTGGGCATGGCGTCGCCTTGGGGGGTCGGACAGTCAGGGCCTGGGGCAAGGCAACGAGGGTGTGGGAGCGGAGCAGAAGGCGGTCGCGCCGGAGTGGCCCGACCAGACGACTGCAGGATCGGTGGGCCCGAGGCGGGGTGTCAACCTCGCGGCACGCCGGCGATCTCGCGCCCGCGAAGCCATCGTGCGGCGAATCCCGGGCACTTCGACTGGGCGTAGGAACGCTGCAATCCGCGGGATCGGCGAATTGCGCTTGACCGCTGCCGGTGCACACCAGATGCTCCCGCCCCCCTCGCCCAGCCCCACCCCACAGCGGCTGCGGGGCCTGCACGGGAGAATCGCAATGTTGTCAAGGTCTCAGCTCCTGGCTTCCGCGGCCGTGATCGCCCTCTGGGCCGTCGCCGCTTGCTCCAGCCCCCCCGCCGGCAGCGCGACGTCGCGAGCCGACGGCGGCGCCCACGACACCGCGTTCGGCCAGATCGGCCAGAGCGACGGCGCAGGCATCGGCAACAGCGATGGCCTGGGCGCCCTCGACGGCGGGGACGGCACCGACAACGCGTCGGCCGCGGACGGCAGCGGCGCAGACGGCAGCAGCGGCGGCGCGGACATCGGCGCAGGTGGCGATGACAGCTTGGGCGATGGCGGCGGCAGCGGCGACGGCGGCGGCAGCGGCGGCGATGGCGGCAGCGGCGGCGATGGCGGCGGCAAGGACGGCAGCACGGGCCCCGTGTCCGACTTCGGCAAACCGTGCAAGGCCGACGCCGACTGCGAATCGGGCTACTGCGTCGAGGGCTTTGGCGGCTTCGTCTGCACCCAGACCTGCCTCGGTCAGGGCCCCTGCCCGACCGGCCATGTCTGCACCAAGGTCGATCTCGGCCAGAAAGAGGCCGTCTTCCTGTGCCTCGCCGAGATCAAGAAGACCTGCCACCCCTGCGTCAACGACCTCGACTGCTCGGGCGGCCGCTGCGTGCAACACAACGGCGAGGCCTTCTGCGCGCCGCACTGCAAGGACGACGCCGCCGCCTGCCCCGCCTCGCACGCCTGCGTCGCCACCGCCGCCAAGCCAGGCGCCGCGGCCGAGCCGCTCTGCATGCCGACCTCGGGCTCGTGCAAGTGCAGCGCCGCCACCGTCGGCCTCTTCCGCGCCTGCAAGCAGTCTGCCGGGCCGCTGAACTGCTACGGCGTCGAGCTCTGCGCCGCGAGTGGTTGGGGCGCCTGCCAGCTCGCCACAGACGTTTGCGACGGCAAAGACAACGACTGCGACGGCGAGATCGATGAGGGCTTCCTCGACGCGGCGGGCAAGTACACGACCACCAAGGCCTGCGGCGCGTGCGGCAATGACTGCACCTTTTCGTCGTACGCCAACGCCATGCCGACGTGCGCCGTCGACGCCGGGTTCGCCAGCTGCGCGATGGTCTGCGTCGCCGGCTTCTTCGACGTCGACGACAACCCGAAGAACGGCTGCGAGTGCAAGTTCGCCTCGGCCACCGACCACCCGGACGGCGTCGACCAGAATTGCGACGGCGTCGACGGCGAGGTCGGCAACGCGGTCTTCGTCGCCAAGGTCGGCAAGGACAGCGACGGCGGCGGCATCGAGGACCCGGTCGCCTCCATCGGCGCCGGCATCGCCCTCGCCGCCAAGCTCGGCAAGCGCGACGTCTACATCGCCACCGGCGTCTACGACGAGTCCATCGCTGTGGTGCCTGGCGTCAGCGTGTATGGCGGCTACAGCGCCAACTTCAAGTTCCACGACGCCAAAGCCTACGAGACCGTGCTGGTCGCCGCGGCGCCGACCGCCTCCCTGCCGGGCGCCGTCAACGGCTTCGGCGTGGTCGGAAAGGCGACCATCGTCGACGGGCTGACGGTCTATGGCGCCAACGTCAAGGGCGTTGGGGCTTCGACCTATGGCCTCTACCTGCGCGATAGCGGGGCAGATTTGACGGTGCGGAACTGCAAGTTCATCGCCGGAGACGCCGGCAAGGGCGAGAGCGGCAGCGCGGGCGGCAACGGCAGCGCCGGCGGACCGGGCAGCACGGGCATCAACGCCAAGGACCTCACCGGCAAGGTCAGCTGCGACCCCTCCAAGGACCAGAGCGCGGGCGGCGATGGCGGTAACAAGGTCTGCGGCGACGTCGATGTCGCTGGCGGTGCGGGCGGTGTCGCGATTTGCCCGGCGTACAAGACCCCGGCCTCGGCCCCGCTCGCCGCAGAGAACGGCAAGGCCGGCAAGGGCACGGGCGCCGGCGCCGGCGGCACCGCGGGCCTGGACGGCACCATCGGCGCCACAGGCAGCTGCACGGTCTGCACCCCGCCCAAAGACAGCGGCGGCAACTTCCTGTCGTCAGGCGGCAGCAACGGCAAGGACGGCAGCAACGGCGCCGCGGGCAGCGCGGGCGAGGGCGCGACGAGCGGCGGTAGCGTCGCCTCTGGCCTGTGGGTCCCGCCGAGCGGGACCCCGGGCGGCGCCGGCAAAGCGGGCGGCGGCGGCGGCGGCGGCGGCGCGGGCGGCGGCGTCGACGTGACTGCGACCTGCACCAATTCGGGCGGCGGAGCCGGCTTTCGCTACCCAGACATCGGCGGCTCCGGTGGCGGCGGCGGCGCCGGCGGCTGCGGCGGCATTGGCGGCGCCCCGGGCAGCAGCGGCGGCGGCTCGTTCGCGGCGTTCGTCGTCTTCGTCAGCCCGCCGACGAGCGCGCCCGTGCTCAAGGACAACCTCTGGGTCACCGGCAACGGTGGCGAGGGTGGCCAAGGCGGCCAGGGCGGCGTCGGCGGCAACGGCGGCAATGGCAAATTTGGTGGCGGCGACGACCCGAAGAAGCTGGCCTGGTGCGCCGGCACGGGCGGCCGCGGCGGCCAGGGTGGCAACGGCGGTCACGGCGGTGGCGGTGGCGGTGGCGCTGGCGGCCCCAGCTTTGCGCTCTACGTGCACGGCGCCGGCGGCCTCGATGTTACCGCGCTCAAGGCCGGCAACAGCACGGTCGTCTATGGCCAACCGGGCAAGGGCGGCCAGGGCGGCAAGAGCCTCGGCGGCGATGGCAGCGCCGGTCAGGGCGGCGCTTCGGACTAACGATTTGGCGGCGAACGAGGGATCTCCGGGCTGCCCAATCGGCCAGCAGACGCCCACGTCGAGGTGGAAAGCGACGAAGGCGAACGGCGTCATTCGGTCGTTGCGATCGCCGGCCAGCGCTGCGAACCGGCTGGCCGACTTCCGTGCCGACAAGGGCTAGCCGGCCAATCCAACAGGTGATAGAAGGCGCGCCCCGTCGGCAATGGGCCGGCACGGACAAGCGGCCAGGAATCTTGAGCGGCGAGCGCACGAATGGGTGCGGCGCCGCAAGCTGGCCAGGCGAGCAGGAGTCGTCATGAAGAAGGTCCTCATCGGCATCGCGGCGCTCCTCGCGCTCGTCGTCGCCGGCGTCTGCGGCGCTGTGATGATGCAGCCCAATTCCATCCACATGGAGCGCTCGATCACCATCACCGCCAAGGCGGTCGACATGGCGCCCTTCGCCGAAGACATGAAGAAGGTCAACGCGTGGAGCCCCTGGGTCGGCAAGGACCCCAAGGCGGTTCAGACCTACTCCGAGGCCACGGCCGGCGTCGGCGCGTCCTACGGCTGGAAGGGCAACGACGAGGTCGGCGAAGGCAAGATGACCGTCACGACGTCGGAGCCCGGCAAGGTCGTGCACCACCTGCAATTCCTGGCGCCTTTCGCCGCCGAAGCCGACGCCACCATCGCCTATGCCGAGAAGGATGACAGCGTCACGGTGATCTGGTCGTTCGACGACAACAAGCCCGCGTTCATGAGCAAGATGATGAACATGTTCATGGGCATGGACAAGATGCTCGGCCCCGACTACGAGAAGGGTCTCGCCAGCCTCAAGCCGCTGGTCGAGGCCGCTGCCGCCGAGCGCGTCGCAGCTGAGAAGGCCGCCGCTGAGAAGGCCGCTGCCGACAAGGCCGCTGCCGAGGCCGCCGCGGCAGCCGCCGCCGCTGCCGCCGCGGAGAAGGCCGCTGCCGACGCCGCTGCCGCCGCTGCCGCTGCCGCTGCCGCCGCCGCTGCTGCCGAGGGCGCCGAGGGCGCCGAGGGCGCCGAGGGCGCCGCTCCCGCCGCCAAGTAAGTCTGCCGTCAGGGCCGCCCCGAGGACCTCGGGGCGGCCCTGACGCAGTCATTCCATGCCCACATTTTCGGAATCCGACTCGCCGTCACGTCAGGGCGATTCGGCGTAGACAGGCGTATGGCGCTCGCAGGCTGCGGCCGCGAAGCGGTCCATCCCCGATGCCAACCCCAAGCGCAGCGTCGGGCACCGGCGCTCGCGGCGTGGACGTCAGATCGAGGCGAATCGAGGCCACGTCGACGGCCGAGCCCGCTTGCTGCTAGCCTTCGGGCTGTCGCCAGCGCGCCGCTGGCGACAGAACGGGCGGGTTTGGCCATGAACAACACCAGCGTCGATTCGTACTTGCAGGACGGATGCGGCCGCTGCCCGCGTTATCAGACCCCGGCCTGCAAGGTGCACACCTGGGCCGAGGGCCTCGTCGCCTTGCGCGGGTTGCTGCAGGCGACGGAGCTCGTCGAGGAGATGAAGTGGGGCATGCCCACCTACACGCTCCAAGGCAAGAACGTTCTGATATTGGCTGCGTTCAATGACTACGTCGCGCTGAATTTCTTCCGTGGCTCCTTGCTCGCCGACCCCGACGGCATCCTCGACGCGGCGGGCCCGAATTCGCGCGTCGCTCGCGTCCTGAAGTTGCGCGCGGCGTCCGAGATCGACGCGCTGCGCCCGGCCATCGAGCGCATGGTGCAGCGGGCGATCCAGGCGCAGCGCGACGGCGTCAAGGTCCCACGCGATGACAAGGCGTTGGAGCTCCCCGACGCCCTGCAAGACCGCCTGGATGGCGACGACGCGCTGGCGGGCGCCTTCGCCGCCCTGACGCCGGGTCGCCAGCGCAGCCATGCCATCTACGTCGGCGGCGCCAAGCAGGAGGCGACCCAGCGCGAGCGCGTGGAGCGCTGCGTGCCGAAGATCCTGGCCGGCAAGGGTTTCCTCGACCGCTGAGGGTCGCCCTTTTGCGCCGACGCACGTTTGCCGCGAGCCCGCGGCCGTCGACAGCGCGGCGAGGGATGGCTACGCTCCGCGGGAGCCGCGCCCTCGCGGTGGAGGTTCTGCGATGCGCCACCAAAGCCAATCCAATTCGACCCATCGTCAGCACGCGCGAACCTTGGCGGTCGGGCGTCTTGTCAGCGCCGCTAGGTGGGCCGCGCTGGCGATGGGCCTCGTCTTCACGGCGTGCGGCCAGGATCCGAGCTGCGTGGCCGGCGCGACCAACGCCTGCGTCTGCACCGACGGCGCTGCCGGCGCGCAGGTCTGCAACGCCGACGGCTCCGGATTCTCGGATTGCACCTGCAGCAGCCCAGCTGACGGGGCCGGCAACGACAGCGCTGGCGCCGACACCGAAGGGGCCGACACCGCCGCGGGCACGGACGCCGGGACCGCCGACACGGCTGACACCGCGGCAGACTCCTGCGACTGTGCCAAGATGGGCTCGCAATGCGGCTTCATGCCGAAGTGCCCAAAAAGCTGCGGCTCCTGCCCGCTGGGCAAGAAGTGCGAGGCCAACAAGTGCATCGCGGGCGGCCCGGTCAAGACGCCCTTTGGTGGTGCCTGCGGTCCGAGCAAGACCTGCCCACCGCCGCCGGCTGGCGCCGCCCAGAGCGTGAGCGACGCCTACTTCGCCTGCCTCGACAACTCCTGCGAGGACGGCCGCTGCCGCAATGGCGTCTGCATCAAGTCGTGCACGATGAGCAAAGACGACGTGCAGAACGCGACCGGCGCCGCGGGACCCGATGGCGTCGAGGACCCCGACGCCAACAGCGACTGCGACGACGCGCTGGACGGCCCCTACGGCGACAAGTTCCGCTGCATCGAGTTCCGCGCCCCGGCGGAGGTGCTCAAGGGCAGCTCGACCGCCTACTGCTACCCCGGCCAGAACTGGAAGCCCTGCAAAGGGTCCGGCGAGTGCGGCGACGGCGAGAGCTGCCAACTTCGCTACGCGTTCGGCAAATACGGCACCTACTGCGTGCCCAAGCACAAGCCGCCGACGGGCAAATCCCACGCCCAGCTGACCGAGACCTGCAACAGCAACCCCTTCGCCGGCACCCTCGCCATCTGCGCCAGCAACTGGTGCTCGTCGAGCTGGGGCTGCCGCGCTTTCTGCAAGGACGACAGCGACTGCGTCACCGCCGTCGGCGCCTGCAAGGCCGGCACCTGCAGCAACATCGCCGGTCTCGCCTGCAAGTCGGACGCCGACTGCTCAGCGCAGTTCTGCAAATCGGGCCTGCAGTACTACAGCAACGTCGAGCAGACCTTCAGCATGTGCTACCCCAAGAGCTGCAAGCTCACCAGCGATTGCCCGAGCGGCACGGGCTGCCGCGTCAACACCAATGGCGTCGTCTCGCACAAGGGCGACCCGGACCCGGCGGACAGCAGCAAGGTCATCCTGCCCGGCTGGGACCACCTCTGCTTGCCCCACAAGCCGGGCGGCGTCGCGGCGGGCGAGCTGTGCGACAAGTACCCGAGCGACGACAACGCCGACGATCCCTTCTGCGAGAACCCCAGCTTCTGCCGCGATGGCTTCTGCGGCAACCTCTGCATCAGCGACGCCGACTGCAAGGCCAACATGAAGTGCGGCGCCAGCGAGTATGGCTTCGACACCGACGACGACGGCCTCTTCGATTATCGGCTGGCCAGCGACCACTGCGTCGGCCTGCCCTCGGCCGGCACGGTCTGCGTCGACAACGCCGGCTGCGAGGCCGGACAGGTCTGCAAGCCCTGGGTCCACAAGAGCGGCGGCAAGCTCCCCGGCGGCGCCTCAGAGTACACCTCGAGCGGGCGCTGCATCGCCAAGATCCCTGGCCGGGCGCAATTCGCGGGCTACTGCGGTGCGGGAAAAGACGGTGTGCAATGCCAGACCGACATCTGCTTGCCCGTCTTCACCGGCCAGGACTACGGCGTCTGCACCGACACCTGCAACAGCCGCTTCGATTGCCCGGCCAAGGTCAAGATCGGCAACACGACCTACAAGTCGCTCTGTTCGGCGCGCTGGATCATGTCGAACCAGACCCTGCTCGACCCCAACGACGACGTGTACATCCCGGTCTGCTGGCCCTCGGCCGAGTCCAACAGCCTCGAAGACTGCAGCGCGACCCGCACCTGCCCCGTCAAGGGCGAGGCCTGCTCCGCGCGCGCCATCTCCCGCGGCCCGGACCAGGGCGCGAAGGTCGAGTACGTCTGCGTGCGCGTCAACGGCACCAGCGGTCCGCTGCCGACCAAAGCCGTCGGCGAGGCCTGCGATCCCGCGGCCGACGACAACCCCTGCCTCGGCGGCTTGTGCCTGGAGGACATCAAGGCCGGCACCGGCTACTGCTCGGCGCTCTGCCTCGACGACAGCGCCTGCGGCGGCCTCTTCTGCGACGTGAAGCGCCAGCAAATCGCCCGCGCCGACGCCAGCAAGGCGGCCATCGTGCCGATGTGCGTCAAGGACACCGCCTGCATCCCCTGCACGTACGACAACAACTGCTCGAACGGCAAGTTGTGCAGCAATGTCGGCGGTCCGGGCACCCTGGCCGACCGCCGCTGCACGCCGCCCTGCGCCAGCGACGCCGACTGCGCCAAGGCCGCAAAAGCCGACGGCAAGGTGGGCGGCAAGTGTGTCGATCAGCGCGACCGCTTCGGTGACAAGACCGGCGTCAAGGTCTGCGCCGTCACCTGCGGCTAGCGCTCTGGTGGCCGTGAATCGCCCGCCACCCTTCGCATTCCGTCCGATGTCGTCGGCCGAGGCCCGTGTTCGCGCCTCAGCCGCGCATGCGAGCGCCTTGGATGTCGCCTGAGCGCAGCAGCTCATCGAAGTACGGGATCGTCTTGACCAGCCCGTCGCGCAGCGAGACCTGAGGCTCCCAGCCCAGCCACTCGCGGGCGCGGCGGATGTCGGGCTGGCGGCGGGTCGGATCGTCGGCGGGCAGCGGCAGGTGCAGGATCGGGCTCGATGAGCCGGTGAGCGAGAGCACCAGCTCCGCCAGGGCGCGCATCGTGAACTCGCCGGGATTGCCGAGGTTGACGGGTCCGACGTGCTCGCCCTCCATCATGCGAAAGATGCCGTCGACCAGGTCATCGACGAAGCAGAACGAGCGGCTCTGCTCGCCATCGCCGTAGAGGGTCAGCGGCTCGCCGCGCAGCGCCTGGACGATGAAGTTGGAGACCACGCGGCCATCGTCGATGAGCATGCGCGGGCCATAGGTGTTGAAGATGCGGATGACGCGGATGTCGACGCCGTTCTGGCGGTGGTAGTCGAAGCAGAGCGTCTCGGCGACGCGCTTGCCCTCGTCGTAGCAGCTGCGGATGCCGATCGGGTTGACGTTGCCCCAGTAGTCCTCGGTCTGTGGGTGCACCGCAGGGTCGCCGTAGACCTCGCTGGTCGAGGCCTGGAGGATGCGGGCGCGCACGCGCTTGGCGAGGCCGAGCATGTTCAAGGTGCCGATGACGTTGGTCTTGACGGTCTTGACCGGGTTGAACTGGTAGTGGACGGGCGAGGCCGGACAGGCGAAGTGGTAGATGCGCTCGACCTCGAGCAGGATCGGCTCGACGACGTCGTGGCGGACCACTTCGAAGCGTGGGTTATCCAGCATCGGCGCAATGTTGCGCTTGCGCCCGGTGAAGAAGTTGTCGAGGCAGATGACCTCGTGTCCCTGCGCCAGCAGCCGCTCGCAGAGGAACGAGCCGATGAACCCAGCTCCACCGGTGACGAGCGTGCGCATGGAGGGGGCTCCTGGTGGCGCGGAAAGCGCGGCGGGGGCGGCGCGCGCTTGTCAGTCGGCGCGGGTCGGTCGGATCGCGGCGCGCTTGGGTGGCGGCATGCCAGCCGTGACGTCGCGGCGCCAGGGTCGTCGGGCCGTGCGGGGGGTGTCAAGGCGCCGTCGGGCCTGACGCGTTGTCCGTGCGGCCCACGCCGCCCGATTGCCCTTCGGTCTTGTACCGAGGCCCCAATGCCCGCATCCTCGGCACACCTCGCGGCCACTCGGTGTCGCAGGTGCCCACCCTGAGGAGCACGGCCATGGCCTCGACGAACGCTTCCGCAATGACATCGGCATCGCCGTCGCCACGCCTGTGGCTCCTGGCCTGCCTCAGCGCGCCGCTGTGGGCCGCCGGCTGCAGCAAGCCAGCGCCCGCTGCGGCACCTCCCGAGGCCAAGCCTGCGCCCGTGGCCGCCGCGCCGACCCCGGCACCCGCGGCCGCCGCCCAGGCCGCAACGGCCGCCGCGCCCCCCGCCAAGGTCGCCGCTGCGAAGCTGCCCAAGCCGCACGTGCGCTACGACGCGCCCATCGTGGGTACGCCGGCCGACTGGGGCGCCATCCGCGCCGCGGCCGTCGCCGCCCCCGATGGCGCGCCCACCGACCGCAGCGCCGAGGCCAAGCAGCGCCGCCGCAAGGCCCGCCGCGCCGGATTTCGGCCGCAGGCGGGGTCGGCGCTGACGCAGGGCTTTCGCCTCACCTACTCGGAGCCGGGCGACGACCTGCAGCGCAGCTACCAGAAGGCGTTCCAGCAGGAGCGCGTCTTGGAGACGATGGTGGCGCAGCTCAACCAGAAGCTGAAGATCAACGGCATCATCGACCTCGAGATGGCGATGTGCGGCGAGTCCAATGCCTTCTACGACTCGGGCGAGGAGGAGGGGGAAGACGCGGCCGCGCGCGGTGGCAAGGGCCCTGCACCGGCACCGAGCGCAGCGGCCGAGGCGGACGACGAAGGCTCCCCTGGCCCGCGCATCACCATCTGCTACGAGCTGATCTCCGGCTTCGTCGAGCTCTTCGCGCCTACGACGAATGACCCGCGCGAGCTCGGCGCCCAGGTGGTCGGGTCGGTCTACTTCACGCTCTTCCACGAGGTGGGCCACGCCCTGCGCGACAACCTCGACCTGCCGGTGGTCGGCCGCGAAGAGGACGCCGTCGATCAGCTCGCAACGCTGCTCTTGCTGCAGATGGGGGACCGCGGCGTCGAGGCGGCCATCGCAGCGGCCAACGCCTTCGCGCTGGAGCAACAGGACGAAGGCGACGCCGGGCTCGACGACCTGTGGGGCGACCACTCGCTCAGCGGCCAGCGCATGTTCGACGTGCTCTGCCTCATCTATGGCTCCGACCCCAAGGGCCTGGCCGAGCTGGTGGGTCCAGAGAGCGTGCCGGAGGAGCGGTCAGAGAGCTGCCGATCGGACTACGAGCTCATCCTCTCCGCTTGGAACCGCCTGTTGCATCCCCACCTCGTCGGCGGCGGCCCGTTGGCCGTCACCATCCCCGACCTCAACAAGGTCTCCGCCGCCGCCCAGGCGCCTATTGAGGGCAAACCGGCCACGGCGCCGGCGGCGGGGCGGGGCGCTCCTTCGGCGACGCGCGGCGGCCGGCCTCAGGACGACGACGACGAAGGCGAGGAAGCACCGTGAGCTTCGGCGGAGGCGGAGGGCGGGCTGTGGGCGACGCAGGGGCAACGTGCAGCGCCCGGATCCAGCCGGCGTTGAGTGCTGCGGTCGCCGGACGCCGCGCCGATCTCCGACGCGCGGACCATCCCCTGGCGGCTTGGCGTTGCAGCCTCGTGGTCCTGGCCGTCGGCGCCTTGGCCTGCGCGGCCGAGCCCGAGCCCGCCGGCGCCACGGCAAAGCAGGCAGGCGACCCCTGCATCGACCCCGGAGGCGACGGCGCGACGGCCACCTGCACCAAGCCCAAGCACCCGCCGGCCTACTACATCGCCCAGGCCGAGGCCTACTTTGACACCCTCGACCTCAACGCCGACCCCAACAGCGTGCCCGCCTACAGCGAGCTCTCGGCCCGTTGGGAGTGGCCGCCGTGGCTGCTGCTGACCGGCTACGGCCGCGACAACCTGATCGCCAGCGGCAAGCTGCTCAAGAAGGGCGACCCGTCAACGGTGCCCTTCCGCGACTGCCGGTTTTTCGCGGTCCAGCCCTTCGCGCGGTGCCGGGTGCGCTTCGAGTACAAGGGCGGTCCGTGCCCGATCTACGAGGAGTTCGTCTTCAACGATGCCGGCGAAATGACGTTTATCGAAGCCTGGAGCGACCTGCCAGCGCTGGTGCCGACCCAGGACCCGACGGACCTCTGGGGCGAGCGCACCGACATCGGCCGGCTCTCGACGCGAGTGCCCGGGCTTGGCAAGCCGGACGGGCGCATCGACCTCGACAGCCCGGCGATGGCGGCGGCCGTGGCCCAAGACCCAGAGGTCGCGACCTTTGCGCTGGCAGCGCGCGACATGTGGAAGGCCTTCGGTCGCACGCTCGCTGGGCGCCCGGAGGACTTTTTCGCCAAGGGCTGTGGCTGGGGCCGCTCGCACACAGGGCCCTAAAGGCCGAGGGCACGCTGTGCCCCCTTGTCTGAGTGTGGCGCAAATGCGCCGCTGTTGCGGGCTTGGCGCGGCGGCTGCGAATCGGGCAGGCTCCCAACGGAGCGCGCGACGGCCACGGCGCGCGGGGAGCGACCGCAGACATGGCTCAAGAGGACAGGCCGATCATCCTCTACGTGGAGGACGACGAATCGCTGCGCATGCTGACGGAATACGTGTTGGAATCGCAGTTTCGCGTCATCGCAGCCAGCTCAGGCGCAGCGGCGCTGGGGCTCGCAACCGGTCTGGCGCCAGCGCTTCTGCTCCTGGACGTCGTGATGCCAGGCCTCGACGGCATCGAGACCCTGACCGCCCTGCGCGCCCTGCCCCACCTGGCCCACTTGCCGGCGGTGTTCATGACAGGGCGGGTCGAGGCGGTCGGCGCGGACGTCTTCGCGCGCTTGGCTCCCGTTTCGGCGCTGGCCAAGCCGTACGAGCCGAACGACCTGGTCGACGCTCTGCACGCTGCGCTTGGCGAAGCCGGGCGCTAGGGAGCGCTTCGCCTGGCGCGTCGTTCAGCGGCCCCAGCGCAAGCCGAGCAGCTGCAGAATCTGGCCCAACTCTTTGATCTTGTCGATCATCTGCGCGTCCAATCGCGTCGCGAGATCGTCCCGTAGGACGGTGCTTCGAAGGGTCGTCATCACCAAGATGGGACCGTTGAAGCCCGCGGCGCGAATCTGCTCGACGCAGTTGACGCCGTCGAGATCGGGCATCAGGACGTCGAGGACAAAGGCGTCGGGGTTGGACTGCAGGGCCGTCACGGCGGCCAACCCGCCGACCGCACCCAGGACCTCATAGCCTGAGTCCTCCAGAATCAGCCGCACCAGATCGACGATCGCGGGTTCATCGTCGGCGACCACAACGAGCAACTTCGATCCGATCTTCAGCAAGTCCTTGCGACCATTGCAGCTACGTTGGGCGCCCACGGGCCTACCGGTGTCGACGCGACTGCGGCGTCGACTCGTCTACACCCTCACCCCCGCCGCTTCGCGGCGACCCCTCGCCCGCGGTGCGGGCGAGGGGTCCGTTCATCGGCAACGCAGATCTACACGCCCTCGTGGCCCCTGACCACATACTCGGACGACGACCCGCCGTGTTTTGAACACAGCGCGCGCGCGTGGTGTGAGCGTCTGGGCTGAATGAAAGGCGGCTCCTGCGCCCTCGGCAGCAAACGCCGTCAATACAAGATGATGGATGGCCAAGGCCGTGGCGCTGATGCGGGCGTGTCGTACCTGTCGATTCGACGTTGGGTCGATGGCCGCGCCGCAGTGGCGATTCGTGCTAGGCCCTCCATGGCGCTCGGCGAGGACCTAGAGCTTGCACCCCTTGGCCCGTGCGGCCGCCAGGCCATGCTCACCGTCAGACAGCTGCCGAATGGCCGCGCCGATGAGGGCCGCGCTCTGCGCCAGATGGGGATAATCGAGCTTGGCCGCTTTGTCGCAGGCCTTGTGGTAACAGGCCGCGTCCGGCGTGTGGAAGAAGACGCCGGGGACACCGACCTCGCAGAGGCTGATGTGGTCCGAGCTGTCGCCGGGCTCGTCGAGGTTCAGGTTGAGACCCGGGAAGTTGCCGCGGACAGCCTCGATGGCAGACCGGCCGGGGGTGCCGGATGCGGCGTCGAGGCAGAAGAGCACCTTCGAGTCGTCGTAGCGCCCGACCATGTCCATGTTCATGATATACATGGTCTTCTCGATAGACAGTCCCGTCGGTGGCTTCTTGGCGTACACGCGGGAGCCGTCGAGGTTGAGCTCTTCGGCGCCGAACGCGGCGAAGACTACCGTCCGCTTGGGCTTGTAGCCGGTGGCGGCAAGGGAGTCGGCGATGGCGAGCAGCGCCGCGATGCCGGAGGCGTTGTCGTTGGCGCCGTTGAAGACCGCGCCGTCGTCGCCAACGCCCAGGTGGTCGAAGTGCGCAGATACCATCAAGATCTCGCCGCCGACCTTCGGATCGCTGCCGTGCAGCACGCCGATGACATTGGCGGTGTCGTTGCCGCTGGTGTCCTTGAACGCGTGCTCGAAGCTGCCGTCGACGGCGTCGAGGCCAGCGCAGTCGAAGGCCTTGGCGATGTACGCCTGCGCCGCCTTGTCCCCTGCGCTTCCGCTGGCGCGGCCGCCGAGCTCGTCGGAGGCCAGGTAGCCGACGCGGGTCTTCAAGGTCTCGATGGCGAAGGCGTCTGCGACCTTCGGGCAGTCGCCGCCAAGGGTCTCTGGCGCCGGCTTCGCCGCGGTATCGGCGGCCACTTCTGGATCTGCTGCAACCTCTGGCTCGTCCGTCGCCTCGGGCGCCTCATCGCTGGCGTTGGGGTCGGTGGCGGCCGGTTCCGGGTCAGGCGTGGCGCGGCTGCATGCGACAGCGGCTGCGCTCAACGCAAGCACGCCGACGAGGACCCAAGCTGAGCGCGTCTGATTCTTCACGGTCCCCTCCCGGCTCTCCGGCGCCTGCGTCGCTAGCATGCCCAGCCGTACCGGCGCCACCGAAGCCCAGCATGCGCATTCACCGGCGGCTGGCAAGCGCGAGGCGGAGGTCCGACCCCGGTACGCGAAGCGATGCGGAGACGGCGGGTCGCAAGGGCGGGCCACCACGGGAGGGGCGACAAGGGCTCGGAAGGCGACGAGGGCCAGCTCGTGGCCTTGGCGTCGGAGCGCTGCCTGGCGACTCGGCAACCGAAACTGATGCGGCAACTTGCCAAAGGCGCCGTACCGGCACAGGCTGCAGGGTCTGCGAGGTGCCATGGGTACACGAGCCGAGACCACCATCTGGATGTGGGCGTTTGGCTACTTCGCTTGCTACGCCCCCTATAGCGCGCTGGCCAAGGCCCTGTCCGGTGGTTCGCTGCCGCGTGCGGGGGCGACCTCGGGCCTCGCGATCTTGCCGGTCTCCATCGCCACCTCCGTCGTGGGCATGATCGTCTTCTTGTGGGCCACAGGCTGGTGGCGCTACGCCACGCGCGGCGTTGTCGCTGGCATCACAGTCCCGATGCCGAGCCGCTTCACGTTGGCGAGCGGCCTCTGTACGGCGGTCATCGCCGCGACGACGACGCTGTCGTACACCTTCAAGGGCATCTCCATCGTGTTCGCCATGCTGCTGATGCGCGGTGGCGTGCTCATCCTGGCGCCCATCGTCGACGCCATCACCGGCAGACGCGTGCAGGCGACGAGCTGGCTAGCGCTCGGCCTCTCGCTCGCCGCCCTCATCATCGCCTTCCTGGAGGATGGCGGCTGGCAGCTCTCGGCCATCGCCGCCATCGACATCGGCGCCTACCTGGTCAGCTATTTCGTTCGCTTGCAGCTGATGAGTCACAAGGCCAAGTCCGGCAACCGGTCCGAGACGCTGCGCTTCTTCGTCGAGGAGCAGCTGGTGGCGACGCCTGCCGTGCTGCTCGCGCTGGTGGCGGTGGCCTGCTGCGTCGACGGCGAGCTGGGCGACGCCATCCGCGTCGGCTTCACGGAGGTGCCCTTCGGGTCCGCCCTGCCCTACGCCATCGCCATCGGCGTGCTCTCACAGGGGACGGGCGTCTTTGGCGGCCTGGTCCTGCTCGACGGCCGCGAGAACAGCTTCTGCGTGCCGGTCAACCGCTCCGCGTCGGTGTTGGCCGGCGTGCTCGCCAGCGTGAGCCTGTGGGCCCTGCTCGACGCCAAGCTGCCGTCGGTTCACCAGTTCGTCGGCGCGGCCGTGCTCATCGCGGCCATCGTGGCGCTCTCGGTGCCGACGTTGAAGAAGGCCTGGGCGGCGACGCGGCGGCAGGGGGCCTGAGGGGGCGGGCTTTGGCGTGACCCCCGGAACTGCCGCTAGCGCCAGGCCCGTCCGGTCAGCATCAAGCCCCACAACCGCAGGTCGCACAGAAACGACCACAGCGGATACTTGAACGTCGCCGGCCGGTTGCGCTCAACCACGAAGTGGCCGAACCAGGCAAAGCCATAGCCCAGCAGGGGCGCCACGAGCGCCAGCTGCGGCCGGCGCAGCCCGACCGCCGCGACCAAGGCTAGGAGCGCCAACGTCGTGCCGACAAAGTGGAGCCGGCGGTTGACGGCGTTGCGGTGCTCGCCCATATAGAAAGGCCAGAACTCCCGCAGGCTTTGAATGCGCGCTGTCCCGTCATCGGGCGCGGAGTTCGGGTCGTGGGCCATGGGTGCCTCCGGGTCGTTGCCCGGCAAAGACCCTACCGCCACAGGCCGTTGCGGGTCAACGAGCGGCGGGCCGCCCACGCAGGCCTGATCCAAAGTCCCCAGCCCCAAGCCTGCCCTGCTGGCCACGCATTTGTTCGGCCGTTGTAGCCCTGACCGAAGACAAACCTCACCCCTGGAAGTGCCGATCGAGGTGAGTTGTCTTGCGGTCAAGGGTGATTTGGCGGCG
>CANLIC010000052.1 GCA_947491025.1 Myxococcales bacterium | reverse complement strand
TTGCCGTCGCCGCCGCACTCGTCCTTGCTGCACGGGTTCTTGTCGTCGCAGTCCGACGCCAGCTTGCAGGCCGGGACGCAGCCCGGAATCGGCATGTTCATGCACTTGCCGTCGCCGCCGCACTCGTCCTTGCTGCACGGGTTCTTGTCGTCGCAGTCCGACGCCAACTTGCAGGGCGGGATGCAGCCGGGAATCGGCATGTTCATGCACTTGCCGTCCACACCGCACTCGTCCTTGCTGCACGGGTTCTTGTCGTCGCAGTCCGACGCCAGCTTGCAAGCCGCGCCGCAGGTGGGGATTGGGGTGTGAACGCACTTGCCGTCCTTGCAGGCGTCGGCCGTGCAAGCGTTATTGTCGTTGCAGGCCAGGGCGGCGCCCGCGGCGCAGGCACCTTTGACGCAGATATCGCTGATGGTGCAGGCGTCTCCGTCGCTGCATGGGCCATCGGCCGCGGTCTGCCAGCACTTGCCTTGCATGCAGGAGTCGGAGGTGCAGGAGTTGCCGTCGTCGCAGCTCGCGCCATTGTCGGTCTGACCGTCGCAGTCGTTGTCCTTGCCGTCGCAAGCCTCGGCGGCAGGCGCGGTTGGCGTGCAGGTCGGGCCCGCGTCCTGCGCAGCCCCACTGTCGGTCCCGGCATCGACGGCTGCATCGTCGGAGGTTCCGCCGCTGTCCACGGCGGCGTCGGCGGTCGACGTCTCTTCGCCCGCTGCGTCAGTGCCAGGCGCCTGGGCATCGTCGGCAATCTCTGCGCCGCCGCTGTCCGCCGGAGCGGCGTCGACCGGCGTGCCGTCCTCTACGGGGACGTCGCTCACGGTCGCGTCGGTTCCAGCCGTGTCGACGGCGGAGGCGTCGAGCGTGTCTTGGCCGACCGTGTCTTGGCCGACCGTGTCTTCGCCGGCCGTGTCTTGGCCGACCGTGTCTTCGCCGACCGTGTCAGGTGCAACCGTGTCGTCAGGTGCAACCGTGTCGTCAGGTGCAGTCGCGTCGTCGGTCGTCACGGTGTCGTCGGGCGCCGCGGCATCGTCGACGTCTTGTTCGACGGCGGTGTCCTCGGGCTCTACGTCGCTGTCGGTCCCGGAATCTTCGGGCACGACGTCAACAGGCGCGTCGCTGTCGGTCCCAGCGACTGCGTCCTCAGCGCTGCTGTCGACGGCGTCAGCGCCGGTCGATGAGTTGGAGTCTCCCTCCTCGCCGGTGGTTCCGGCGCAGGCCGCGGCCAGCCAAACGGCACACAGCCACGGAGCGATCGCTCGACCTGCCAACATCGACGCCGGACGGTGCGCTTGCGAGCGCACCGCGAACGACTGCCACGACATGGAACCTCCGGGTGTGCCGCGCGATGAGAGGGCGCAGGCGGCAAACGAAGCCGGATCGTGCCTTTCTCTGGCTGGGACTTCAAGGGGCGCGTTGGCTCGGCGACGGGCGCCGTGGAGGCCAACGCTTGCGGTGGGCGGCCTTTCGGACCAGCATCGGGGCGGGTCGAGCGGCGCTGCGGTCGCGGCGGGTCGGGCAGGCGGCCGCCCGGCAACGCGCAGGCGATCTGCGATGGCGCGAGAGCTACCGACGAGCCCGATGGCCACCAACACCCTGCCACGACAGTCCTTTGAGCGCGACGCGCTGGTCGTCGCTCGCGAGCTGCTTGGCTGCGTGCTCTGCGTGGCCGATCGCCAGCACGAGCCGCCCCTGCGGCTGGTGGTGGTCGAGACCGAGGCCTACCACCAGCGCGAGCGCGGAGCCCACTGTTTTGGGGGGCGGCGCACGAAGCGGACTGCGCCGATGTTCGCCGCTGGCGGGATCACCTACGTGTACCTGGTCTACGGCATGCATTGGGCCTTGAACGTCGTGGTCGAGGCGGAGGAGGTCGGCGCCGCGGTGCTCATCCGAGCCGCGCGCCCCATGCCGGAGACTGCGCCAGAAGCGTTCGCGCGCATCGCAGCCCGCCGCCACTTGGACGCGTCGAAGACGCCTTCGCAGATCTGGCGTGATCCCGGCCGCTGGCTGGATGGCCCCGGCAAGCTCTGCCAAGGTCTCGCCATCGAGGGCCGCCACAACGCCCTGCCACTCGAGCCCTCGAGCGGCGTCTGGTTCGAGAGGCCACCGAAGGGCGCTCAGCCCTTTGAGATTGTGGCCGGCCCCCGGGTCGGAATCGACTACGCGGGACAAGACGCAGCCCTGCCCTGGCGGTTTCGCGCGGTGATGGTGGCGGCATGAGAGGGGACCCAAGGCAGCGACAGGTGTCTTGCCCCGACCCGGCACAGCGCTCGGCCTTGGCGGCCGTCCTCGCCCATGCGTTTGGCTTTCCCATCGAAGACGCGGCCGGATGGTTCGCCACCGCCGGCGACGACAACCTGCGGGTGCTGCTCAGCAACGATGAGGTGCTGGCGGGCCTGATGCACGTCCCGATGGGCACGTGGGTCGGCGGCCGCTCGGTACCGACGGTTGGCATCGCTGGGGTCGGCGTGCGGCTCGACGCCCGGCGACAAGGCGTCGCCAGCGACCTGATGACCGAGACAGTCCTCGAATTGCACAGGCGGGGCGTCGCCTTGTCGTCGCTCTACGCCTCGACCTATGCGCTCTACCAGGCCGTCGGCTTCGATGCAGCCGCCAGCTGCCACCTCGCGACGGTCGATCCACGGCTGCTGCCGGCCCATGGCCGCGAGGGCCAGGTCGAGCTGCTCTCCGCGGCCAATCGGCCGGAGATCGAGGCCGCACACCGCGACTTCTATCGCAGCGGCCTCGGCGAAGACCTCCACCACGAGCGCGGCCCGTACCTGTGGGAGCGAACCCTCGGTGTGCGGCGCGGCCAGCGGGCGCTCGGCCTGTGCGTCCGCGACGACTCGGGCAGAATCTGCGGCTGGCTCAGCTACCGGCCAGAGCCGGCCGGCGGCCGCCACCGGGTGGTGGTGCAAGACTTGTTCGCGACAGCGCCGTGGGCAGCCCAGCGCGTATGGTCGGCGGTGGCCGATATGGCCGCGATGGCGACGGAGATCGTCTTTGCCACGGCGCCGACCGATGGGATGCTGCTCGCCCTGCCGCAGCCTCGCTTCGAGGTGCGCCTCTTCGACCTGCTCCTGCTGCGGATCTGCGACGTGGCGGCGGCGCTGCAGGCGCGTGGCTACCGCGACGCCCCCAACGGCGCAGTGTGCTTTCACTTGCACGATGCGCAGGTCGCTGCCAACGCTGGGGCTTGGACGCTTGAGGTGGAGGCCGGCGTCGGCACCTTGCGCCGGGGCGGCACGCCCGAGCTCGACCTCGACGTCCGAACCCTGGCTAGCCTTTACGCGGGTTTCGCATCGGCGACGGCGCTGCAGCAGGGCGGCCGCCAGCTGAGCGGTGACCGCGCCGCCATCGATCGCCTCGCGGGCCTGCTTCGCACCCGCAGCGCCTGGACACGCGACATGTACTGAGCGCGTGCCGCTCGCCGGGGGAGACATGGACTCGCAGATTGCCCGCATTGGCCTGCTCGGCCTGCTCGTCGTCACAGGCGCCGCAGGCCTCAGCGCGGAGGTCGTGCTTGGGCGCTCGCTGGCGCTCCTGCTCGGCAGCTCGGGCTCGGCGCAGGCAGTGACGCTGGCAGCTTTTCTCGGCGGCATGGCGCTCGGCGCCGGCTTGGTGGCGGTAGCGGGCAAGCGGCTGCTGGACAGCTTGCGGCAGCCGCTGCTGGCCTGGGCGGTCGCGGAGGCGCTGGTGGGGCTCTGGCTCCTGCTGCTTCCCGACGCTCAAACCGCCCTCGACGGCTGGCTGCGCGCGGCCGAGGTCGGCGGTGACCCGGGCTCGCCGTTGGCGGTGTCGGTAAAACTGGCCGTGGCCGCCGCCCTCGTCCTGCCGCTCTCGGTACCGATGGGCGCGACGCTGCCGCTCATCGCCTGCGCCCTCGACCGGATGCGCGCGTCGCAGGCGACGGCCTGGGTATCGCAATGTTACGCATTCAACGCCCTCGGCGGCGCGTTTGGTGCGGGCTTGGCCTCGTTTGTCGCCATCGAAGCGCTTGGCCTCGACTTGCCCTTGGTCATCGCCGGCGCCGCCGACCTCCTCATCGCCCTGGTGGCTGCCGTCGCCGCCCGCTCCTTGCCGGCATGGGGCGACGCCGCTCCGATGCCAGACGCCGCGGATCCCGCAATCACCGCAGCGCCTGAGGCTGGCGAGGGAACGCCGGGCCGGGCCGGGGTGCCGGGCTGGGCGCTGATCACCGCGGCTGGGCTGACGGGCCTCCTGATGCTGGCGCTTGAGATCGTGTGGACCCGCGTGACCGGCCTGCTGCTCGGCGCCAACGTGTACGCCTTCGGCCTGATGCTGGTGCTGGTCATCCTCGGCATCGCGCTCGGTTCGGGCGTCGCCGAGCGGCTGCTGGCGCGAGGGCATGATCCACGGCGGCTCTTTGCGCTCTGCGAGCTCGGCGCGGCAGCGACCATCCTCTTTCTGCTGGCGCGCCTGCCCGTGCTGCCCGAGAGCCTGCTCTGGCAGCGGGCGCGCTTGGCGATCTGGCCCGAAAACAGCGCTCTTTGGAACGCGGTCGCCGGCAGCCACCTCGCCCTCCACCTGTTGCCGACCGCCGCCTTGCTCGGCGCCGCCTTTCCGACACTGCTGGCCTGCGCCGCGGGTGGCGCCGGCGGGACCGGACGCGCGACCGCCCGCTTGCTCGGCGCCAACACCGCCGGAAACCTCGTCGGCGCGATGGCCACGGGGTTCATCGTCATGCCGGCGCTCGGCGTCGAGGGCGCCCTCGCGTTGTGCGCCACCTTGGCCTTGCTCCTCGGGGCCATCTTCGCCGGCCGTGACCGCCCGCTGCAGGCCCTCGCGCTACCGATCGCCGGCTGGCTCGTCGGGCTCGGTGCGTTCGGGCTGCCCTCGACGCAGCTGCTCTACGTCGGTCTGTTTCGCGAACACCCCGCCGACGCCGCTGGCACCGCGCAGACCATCGCCAACGCCCGCGTGCCGCAAACCGAGCTTCGCCGCGACGGCAAGGACAGCTCGGTCAGTGTCCATCGCTACCCGAACGGCTCGATGGTCTTTCGCGTCGGCGGCAAACCCGACGGCAGCACGACAGACGCGGTCAGCCAGGGGATGCTCGGCCACCTCGGACCGACGCTCGTGCCGAACGTTCGGCGGTCGCTGGTCATCGGCCTCGGCACCGGCCAGACCGCCGCTGCCCTGGCCTCCCATCCCGACATCGAAGTCGCCGTTGCGGAGATCTCGCCCGCGATGGCCGACGTCGCTGCCCGCTTCGCCGAACACAACGGCGACGTGCTCCGCCACCCGCGCGTCCGCGTCCACTACGTCGACGGCCGCGATCTGCTAGCGGCCCAAGCGCCGGGTAGCCTCGACATCATCGTCTCTGAGCCGAGCAACCCCTGGGTGGTCGGCGTCGCCGACCTCTACACCGTCGAGCACTTCGCGCGCGTGCGGGCGGCGCTGCGCCCCGGCGGAAGGCTGGTGCAGTGGATGCACGGCTATGAGATCGGCGACGCCCTGCTGCGCGAGGTGGTGTGCACCCTGCACCTCGTGTTCAACGACGTCCTGGTGTTCCGCATGGCTCCGGGCGATCTGGCGCTGGTGGCCGGCAGCGCGCCGCTCGACTTCGACACCGAGGGCGCCGCCGCCCGCTTCGCGGCGCCATCGGTACAGGCCGAACTCAACCGCCACCCGCACTCGGCGCTGCCGCGCACCCTCGACGAGGTCCTGCTGACCCAGCTGTGTGGCCCCGAGACGGTGCAAGCCTACTGCGCCGACTTCGACGCGCCGCTGCGCGAACGTCACCCTCGGGTCGAGTACCAGGCGCCACGCGACTTCTTCGCCGGACGGTCTGCCGCCGAGACCTGGCGCATCCTCGATCGCCGCCTCACCCACGCCGCTGACACCCTGCTCGCGCAACACCTCGCTGCCGGTTCCGCCGCTCCCACGCCCGCCGCCGCGCTGCCCGGCCAGGCGACCGACACCATCGCGCCGGCGCGACGCGACGCTTGGGAGCGCTTCCTCACCCGCGCCAACGACCCGTTCGAAGGCGGGCTGCGCCTGGCGATGACCGCGGCCAACCACTGGCCGATCGCGGCGCAACTCACCGTCGCAGGGCTACCGGCGCCCGGCAGCGTCACAGATTTTGCCGCCGCGACGGCGCACTGCGAGGCCCTCGAACGCCACCGGCTCCTCGCTGGTGCGGGGCCCCTGCCGCGGCCCGTGCTGCCGACACAACTCGTCGCGTGGCGGCAGCGCTGCGAAGGCATCCGCCGAGGCCGCGAGCGTCTTCCCCCCGGAGCGCCGACCGCTAGCCCCGGCCTCCAGGTTCCGTCCGCTCCCACCGCCACCACGCCGCGGTGAGGCCAAGGCAAGCGCCCTTGGCCAGGGCCACTGCCCAGGCCAAGGCGACGGCGTCACGGGGCGCCAGCCACCAGAGACCGGCCGCCGCCAAGGCCAGCAGCGCGAGCTGCCCGGCGAGGAAGCCGAAACGCCCGCTCGCTGCAAACGCCTGGCCGAGCATGAGGGTCGCAAACGCGGCAAGCGACGCCAGGGCCAGCGGCAACACCAGGGGCGCCGCCGAGGCGTAGGAGACGCCGAACACGACCGTCAGCACCGCCCCCGGCCAGATCGCGAGCGGCGCAAGCATCGCCAGCGAGAGCCCGCCAAAGCCGAGCCAAAGGCGGCCGAGTCGGGTCCGGCCGAGGGCGCCGCCGTCGACGGCACTGGCCGGGTCCGCAGCCATCGCCGGGATCACCAGCAACGCAAAAGGCTGCGCGATGACGCCAAAAAGACGCGCCATCGAGGTCACAGCGCCATAGCCGGCCGCGTCACGCGGCAGCAACTGAGCCTTGGCCAGCAAGGCGTCGGCGTTCTGCCAACTGGCGTCGAGCAACGAGAGCAGAAGCAGCGGCGCAAATTGCCGGAGCACGTCGTGGCCGTCGATCGGCGGCGAGGCGGCCGGCCCGGAAGCCAGGCCGTCGCTGTCGCTGTTGGCGCGCCCCACCCGAAGGTGCCGTCGCAACGCAAGACCGGCCCCAACGACCGCCGCCGCCGCCGCGAAGCCATGCGCCGCCACCGCCGAGGTCGCCGAAGCGGTATGGCCGAGCAGCGCCGCGCCGACACCGAGCCGCAGCGCCGCCTCGACGACGAAGCTGGCCGCCAGCGCGCCGAGCAGCAGCGCACCGCGCAGCGCACCGCGCAACACACCGAGCGCCACCACGAGCGCTCCGCAGGCCCAGGCGAACGCCCAGGCAGCGGGCTCTTCGATCTGAAACCCATCGGTCTGCAACTCAAACGTAAGGGCAACGGCCAGGGCGATAGCCGCTGTGACCGCCGCCCACCGCCAGAGCAGATACGCCGCAAGCGACGCGACCCTCGCCTGTTCGCCCGCCGCGGTCCAGGCGGCGCCAGTGCGCGCCATCAGCGTGTTGAAAGGGTGCCCGGCCATGTAGATGGCCTGGACCAGAAACATCGCAGCGAAGAAGTCGGCGGCAGCGGCCGCAGGCAAGGCGCGTCCGGCGAATGCGACGAAGAGCAGACCGATGCCATTGGCGACAAGCGTCGCGACGATGAAAGAGCGGCTGCCAGGCAGAGCCGCCGTCGAGTTCGCTGGCGCGGCCTCGGGCTCCGCGCCGAGGCCCACCGGCTGCATCTTTGCGCCACCGCCGCCCGCAGGGCGCGTCGTTGGCATCGGCTCAGCGCGCCGAGCCGGAGTTGACGTCGGCGCGTGGCTTGGCAGCGTCGCGCCAGGCCGCTGCGCGTTGACCGAGGAGGTCCAGGCCGCCGTGGGCCAGGCCGACTCCGCGGACGAAGGCCCGGGCTGACGCCATCGGGACATAAGCCCACAACGACGGGTCGCCGGTGCGACGGACCAGGTCGGCGGCCATCGGTGCGTGGCAGGCCATCAGTGCAGCCAGCAGGCCGGCCTCGACCAGTGGGCCGATTGGGGTCGCACATGCCGGCAGGGCGCCGATCATCGCCAAAGCCAGCGCGGGCGGCAGCGCCTCAAGCCGGCTGGCGTAGCCATCGCCGCCCGCGCCTTGGCGGTGCTGGGCGGCGAGAAAAACGCGCCAATACCCCTGCTTGCGCTGCACGCGTAGGTAGGGAAGCAGGCGATCGAGGTGATAGTGACGCACCCGCGAGCGCCGTTCGAAGCGAAGCCGCCAGCCCGCAGCCCGCATCCGGTACGCGAGCTCGGCGTCCTGCCCCTTGAGAAAGCGCGGGTCGAAGCCGCCCATCGCGGCCAGGGCCTCCCGCCGATAGAGGACGTTGAAGGTGGCGAGAAAGCCGACCTCCTCCGGCATCTTGGCGTGACGTGCGACGATCTCCTCATGAATCAGCCGCGACAGCAGTGCCTCCGGCCGCATGTTGCCGTAGCTGCCGCCGACGCCGGCGATCGCAGCCCCGCCGGCCGCTTCGGCCTCCCGCAGGTGCTCAAGCAAGCTAGGCAGGGCGTCAGGCTCCGCGACACAGTCCGCGTCGATGAACCACACAAGCTCAGAGTCGACGTGTCGCCACCCGAGGTTGCGGGCCGCACCCGCCCCTTCGCCGCGCCCAGTCAACACCTCGGCCCCGAAGCTGCGGGCCACGGCGGCGGTCGCATCTCGTGAGCCGTCGTCGACCACGACCAGGCGCTGCAAGGCCCCCGAGCGCAAGGCCGGCAGGACAGCCTCGAGGCAGGGGCCGAGGGTCTCTGCGCCGTCCCGGCAGGGGATGACCAGGGCGACGCCGGCGCTCATGGCCCGGCCTCCACCGCGTCCGGCGAAGTCTGTGGGGGTGCCGCCGTAGGCGCGGTCGCCGAGGCTTCGCTGCGCGCGATCGCCAGCTCACGTACCAGCACCGTGACTTGCTGCTCCAAACGTCGCTGCGCCATCGACAGGCGAAAAGCGACCGCGCAGCCCGCCAAGACCGCCAGGTAAAGCAGCACGTCGGCGCCTCGACCGATGCCAAGCCGGTGCGCGAGGTAGGTTATGGCATCAGGTACAGCCAGCGCAGCCGCTGCGGCCAGCCACAGCAGGCCCCAGAGCAAGAGCACCTGCCGCGGCGCGACGTTCTGCCGTTGCAGCGCGACCGCCCATGTCAGCAGTGCCATGCCGAGGCACACCGCGATCGCGACCAGCTGAAAAGTCGTCACCCGCGCCGCTCCCGCCGCCCGCTGCGGCCGCCTAGCTCCGTAACAAGACGCCCCATCTCGCACAGCCACCAGCGGCACTCCGCCGGCCTGGCCCCTGCCCTCAGCCTAGCAGCCGCCCGACCACGTAGTCACGCAACACACGCACCGCCGCCCAGCCGCGCTGGCCCTTGGCACGAGCATAATCGGTGTAGGCGACATGCACGCTGACTTCTCGCCACGGCAGGCCCGACAAGGCGACCTGATCGACCAGCTCGCTGGCGTGGGCCATCCGGTCCATGCGCAAGCAGAGCCGAGCCGCCATGCGTTCGGAGAGCGCACGCAGGCCGTTGTGGGCGTCGGTCAGCGCCAATCCAGAGGTCCAACGCTGGAATTGCCGCGCAGCCCGCAGCAAGAGCCGCCGCCGCCAGGGCACAGCGCCCTCGTGGCCCAGAAAGCGCGAGCCGAGGACTACGTCGACTTCGCCGCAGAGCACCGGCGCCACGAGCCCCGGCAGGTCTTCGGGCCGGTGCTGGCCATCGGCGTCAAACGTCACGATGACGCGCGCGCCGCGGCGCAGGGCAAACGCGATGCCCGTCTGCAGCGCGGCACCCTGACCACGGTTCAAGACGTGGCGCAGCACCATGGCACCTGCGGCGGCCGCTTCGGCGCCGGTCGCGTCGTCGGAGCCGTCGTCGACCACGACCACGCGTGGCCAATCGGCTGCAAGCAGCTCGCGGACGACCGAGGCGATGGCGGGCGCCTCGCGGTAGGCGGCGATGACGACAAAGACCCCCGCCCGCGCCGCTGAAGGCACCCCGCCATCCGCAAGGGCGGGCGCTGAGCCAGCGACTCCCGTATCGGGGGCAGCGGCAGCCGAATCGCTTGGCGGCCGAGGGGTTGACGTCACGGCCCGCTCAGGCGCCGGCCTGGGCCGCCGCGCCCTTGGGCCCAATGCGGCGGAATGGCAGGAAGGGCCAAAGCGCGGCGGGCAGCAGCACCGATCCGTCGGCCTGCTGGTGGTTCTCGAGCAGCGCGATGAGGGTCCGCGACAGCGCGATGGCGGTCCCGTTGAGCGTGTGCACAGCCCGCGCCTTGCCGCCAGCGGCAGGATAAGCCCGGATCCCGAGGCGTCGTGCTTGGTAGTCGGTGCAGTTCGACGTCGAGGTCACCTCGCCGTAGTCGCCGCGGCCGGGCATCCACGCCTCGATGTCGAACTTGCGCCAGGCCGGCGCGCCGAGGTCACCGGTGCAGACGTCGACCACGCGGTAAGGCACCTCCAAGGCCTGGAGCAGCTCCTCCTCAAGGGCGAGCAGCTCGAGGTGAACCTGGTCGCTGTAGAACCGTCCCTCGTCGTCGCGGCTGTCGTCACAGAAGACGAACATCTCGACCTTGGTGAACTGGTGGACCCGGTAGAGACCCCGAGACTCGCGGCCGCCGGCGCCCGCCTCGGTGCGAAAGCAGTGGGAGATGCCTGCGATTCGAATCGGGAGCTGGGAGGCCTCCAAGATCTTGTCGGCCAACATCCCACCGATGGTGATCTCGGCAGTGCCGACCAGGGCGAGGTCGTGACCGGCCACCGAGTAGACCTGCGACTCCTCGCCGCGCGGGTTGAAGCCGATCCCCTCCAAGATCGCCGGCCTCGCCAAATCGGGCGTGATGACCGGCGTGAAGCCCTTGGCGACCAAGCGCTCGATGGCGAAGCGCTGCAAGGCGAGGTCCAGCAACACCGCTTCGTTACGGAGGAAATAGAACTTGGGCCCGGCCACTGCGGTGCCCGATTCGAAGTCGATGAGGTCGAGGCGTCGCCCGAGCTCGACGTGATCGAGGGGCTCGAAGCCAAACGCGGGCGCCGTCCCCCATCGCTTCAGTTCGCGGTTGTCGGCGTCGGTGCGCCCGATGGGCGCATCGGGGTGCGTCAGGTTCGGCAAGGCGCGCAGCTTGGCGTCAACCTCCACCTGCAGGCGCTCGGACACCACGTCGAGCAGGGCGATCTCTTCCTTCAGCGCCCGGCCCCGAGCGATAAGCGCCGCGCGCTCGTCGGCGTCGAGCTTACCCTTCATCGCCTTGGCGACGTCATTGGCCTGCTGCCGCGCCTGATCCAGCCGCGTAATCGCAGCGCTGCGCTCGCGCCACTGCGAGGCCAAGCCCTCGACGTCGGCGGGCATCAGCCGATCCTCGCAGTTGCGGGTCACGGCCTCCACCTGCTGCGCCACCAGCCGTATGTCCAACATCCGCGCCTCCCTCACGGCCACCCGCCGCGAGCGCGCCATGTACCGCAGCGACGCACCGACGCGCAACGCTCCGCTCACGCACCTGCCCTGGAGGCACCGAACTCAGGCAATATCCGAACCCTTCGGCGCCACCATCTTGCGTGGCCTTAGCGCTCGCTGGCGGGCAAAACGGCGAACAGCCAGCCACAGAGGTCGCTCCAGGGTCGGCCGAGCGCTTCCAGCAACTCGAGCCCGCCAGGCCCCCTAACCAGGCCGTCCACCGCCGATGCCAGCGGGAGGCGAGGCCACGCCGCGACGACGGGCGCCGACGCCCCATCCGTCGGCGTCGCAAGGAGCAACGCGTGACGCCCCGCCAACCAGCCAAAGGCCTCGCCCTCGGCCTCAAGCGCGCCACGCGGCGACACCAAGACCAACGCGGTAGCGCCTTGCATCGCCGCCACGGCCGCCACTGCGTCCTGCGCTGGGCCAGCGATCGCGATCAGGGCCACCGCCGACGGCTCCGAAGGCAGCAGCGCCCGCGCTTGAGCCATGGCGGCCAGCACACCCACCGCGGCACGCGGCCCATGCAGGGTCACCAGGTGGTAGTCGCGCGTACGTCGCAACGCACCTGCGAGCTTGCGTAGGCGCTCGCCCTCTGCGTCGGGCGCCCAGAGCGCAACCAGTGCCGACCGCCGCGTCGCCGATGGCCACAATCGGCCGACTTCCAAAGCGCCTTCGCGTAGGGCCACGCCAACGCCGAGCGCGGGCCCCGGCCGCGCCGTGCCGTCCCGCTGCGCAGCTTCGCCGCCGACGGTCGTCGGCGCAGCGGAGAGCCCCGTGGAGGGAGGATCGCCTCCCGAATCGTCAGGGGGGGCCGGCGCGGCGCCAGCGGCGACGGCGGCTGACGACGGAGGCGCCGCCGGCGGCGGCGCGCTCGGCCAACCCCAGACGCCGAGCGCCAGCGCGACCAGCGCCAACGCCACACCAGCCGCTGCGGATCGCCGCCCTCGACTCGACATCGCCCCCTCACCGCGTGGCCACGGCACGCCACCCCTCGGGCCGGCGAAGCCATCCCGCGCCGCGCAGGCTGGCCCAGGCCGACGTATGGCGCAAGGTTGACGCTTATTCAGCCAACCCCCGCAAATTCGCGCCGCTGCCGACGGCCCATCGGTTTGACACGACCTGCGTCGGCCTGCTATGGTGCCATCGCTGTTCGGCGAGCGGCTTCGGTCCGCGCCCGGACAGCGCGTTGAGAGAGACGCGCGGAGGTTCGGCGATGTTGGCACGCTGCGTGTGGGGTCCGACGGTCACGGTGCTGGCGCTGGTTGCGCTGCTTGGCGCTTGCAGCGACGGCGACGAGGCCGTCCCAGGCGGCGCCGATGCGGCGACCGATACCGGCGGCGGTGGCGTTGGCGACGGGCTCGTAGAAGACACCGCCGACGTTGGCGTCGCCGACTCCGCGGACACGGCCGATGCCGACCCAGGCACCGACGCCGATCCGGGAACCGACGCGGATCCAGGCACCGACGCCGGTCCGGAAGAGACCGAGACCGTAGGCTCGGATGTCGAGGTCGACGTCTCGGGGTGCCCGGGCGGCGACAACTGCGCCTGCACCACGAACAACGACTGTCAGTCCAAGGTCTGCCTCGACACGCCCAACGGCATGCGCTGCGCCCAGCCCTGCACCGACACCTGCGCGACCGGCTTCGCCTGCAAGAACATCGGTGACCAGAAGCCCTTGTTCTTCTGCGTCTCGACACTCATCTCGCTCTGCTCCCCGTGCAAGTTCCACTCCGACTGCCAGGTCCAGGGCGTGTCCTCGCTCTGCCTCGACTACGGCGTCGACGGCAAGTTCTGCGGAGCGCCTTGCGCCGGTGACGCCGACTGCCCAAGCGGGTACGCCTGCAGCGACGCGCAGGACGGCGCGGGCGCCACGGTCAAGCAGTGCAAGCGGACCGGTCCGGCTGGCCAGCCCGCGGTGTGCGAGTGCTCGACCTGGGCCAAGGCGAAGGGCCTGGAGACGGACTGCGCGCTGACGAACGAGTTCGGCACCTGCAAGGCCTCGCGCAAGTGTGGCGACGCCGGCCTCGGCGCCTGTGCCGCCAAGACGCCCGCATCGGAGGTCTGTAACCTGCAAGACGACGACTGCGACGGCGATACCGACGACCTGTCAGCCGACCTGAAGTGCACGGTCAAGGGCTACCTCGACGCGGGTAGCTTGGTCGACTGCAAGTCCGACTCCGAGTGCAAGACCGCTGGCGAGGCCTGCGACCTGACGGCCGGCAAGTGCAAGACGCTCATCGGCGCCTGCCCGGGCAAGCCGAGCTGCAGCGCCGACGGCAAGCTCGAGTGCAAGGACGCCAAGATCCCATTGGTCGAGGCTTGCAACGGCGAGGATGACGACTGCGACGGCGCCAAGGACGAGACCTACGTCTACAAGGGCCCTGACGGGGTCGAGGCCGCCATCGGCGCCACCTGCGGCGCGGGCGCCTGCGCGGGCGGTACGGTGGTGTGCGCCGACGCCAAGGCTGCGGCCTGCTCCAGCGCCGACAAGGCCGCGGGCAAGGACGCCTGTGACGGCGCCGACGAGGACTGCAACGGCAAGATCGACGACCTCGCGTGCGAGGACGGCAACGCCTGCACCAAGGATGCCTGCGACGCCACGAGCAAGACTTGCAGCAACACGGCGTCGGTGGCCTGCGACGACAAAGATCCCTGCACTGCCGACAGCTGCGACAAGGCGAGCGGCGCCTGCGTCTACACGGGCACGACGGGTTCCTGTGATGACGGCAACCCCTGCACGGTCGGCGATGCCTGCGCCGTGACGGATGGCAAAGGCGCTTGCAAGCCCGGCAAGGACCAGAAGGACTGCGACGACAGCAACGCCTGCACGGACGACACTTGTGAGATCGGCAGTGGTTGCAAGCACGCGCCGAACTCGGGCCAGGTCGAGTGCTACAACGCCGACGCGAAGACCGCCGGCGTCGGCATGTGCAAGAAAGGCAAGCAGTTCTGCCAGGACGGCAAGAAGCTCGACAAGTGCGAAGGCGAGGTGCTGCCGGCCAAGACGGAGGCCTGCGACGGCAAGGACGACGACTGCGACGGCCTGACCGACGAGGGCTGCACGCCGACGGACGTTGCGGTCACCTTCGCCGCTGCCAAGATCCTCGGCAAGGTCGGCCAGAATGACATCGAGATGCTGGTCGGCCGTGGGTCGCCGGCCGGCGTGTCCAAGGGCGGCAGTGGCGCCAAGTACGATGCCGAGTTCGGCTTCTACGCGTGGCTCAAGGCCCTCCTGAAGAAGTAGCCTGACGCGCCTGCCAAGGCCGCGAGCGCCGAAAGCGGACTTCCGGCGCCGGCACGCGGACGCGAGTCACGTCGCCTCCAGCGATCCCCGACCTGGCGCAGTCTCGCCCGAGGCCCAAGGCTCCCGCGGCGCTGCGATCGAATCCACTACAACATCGGCGGCCCTGGCCATGGAAGCTCGGCCGCGCCCAGGGAGGCGACGATGTGGACACGTCGTCAGCTCGAAGACCTGCTCGACCGCCGCGTGGTGGTGTTCGACGGCGCGATGGGCACACAGCTCTACGATCAAGGCTACAGCTTTGAGGTCTCGCTCGACGCCTTGTCGCTCCGGGCTCCCCTGGTGGTGCGTCGCGTGCACCGCGACTACGTCGCAGCTGGCGCCAACATTCTGACCACCAACAGCTTCGGCGCGAACCGACTCCGGCTCGCTTCGACCAACCTCGCCAAGGAAGTTGCCAGCATCAACCATGCTGCGGTCGCTGTGGCACGCGACGCTGCAGCAGACCGGCCGCCGCACAACCGGCCATTGGTCGCGGCCGCTGTCGGCCCGCTGGGACAGCCCTTGGCGCCGATCGGCAGGCTGAGCCGCGAGGAAGCCGCAGCGGTGTTCGACGAGCAGATCGAAGCGCTGCTCGCCGCCGATCCCGACTTGTTCGTGTTCGAGACGTTCAGCGATCTGGATGAGCTGGTGCTGGCGACGCGAACCCTGCGGGCGCGGGCCCCAGACGCGGCCTTCATCGGCTTTGCGACCTTCACCGAAGATGGCAAGACGCTGCTCGGTCACAAGCCCGAGGAGGTCGTCCGCACCCTCGTCGCTGAGGGCGCCGCCGCCGTCGGCGCCAATTGCTCCGTTGGACCGCAAGGGATGGAGGAGGTCTTTGAGCGCATGTCGCGCGTGCGCGATGCCCGCCTCATCTTCTCGCCCAACGCCGGCCTGCCCCGCGTCGTCGACGGCCGCTTCGTCTACGTGAACTCTCCAGACTATTTTGCGGGCTGGGCCAAAGACATGGCGGACCGTGGCGCCCGCGGCATCGGCGGCTGCTGCGGTACGACGCCGCGCCACATCGAGTTGGCGGTCGCTGCCGTCGGCAATCGGTCGCCGGCGCCGCTGCAATCGGTCGCGCTACCCTTGAGCAGCTCTTCCAGTGACCGCCCCGACTCGGCGGTGTTCACGGCTTTGCCGCAAGGCCAAGAGGTCACGCAGTGGCGGGACAGCGCCTTTGAACGCAAGTTGGCCGCGGGCGAGTTCGCCGTCAGCGTCGAGCTCGATCCGCCACGCGGTGTCGAGGCCGAGCGCCTGGTCCGCGGCGCCCTGCAGTGCCTGCAAGCCGGTGCCGACGCGATCAACATCGCCGACTCGCCCATGGCAACGGCGCGCATGAGCCCGTTGGCCTTGGCGATGCTGATACGCCGCCAAGTCGACATCGAGATCTTGCTCCACGTCTCCTGTCGCGACCGCAACATGCTGGGGCTGCTCTCGGAGACCATGGGCGCGCATGCGCTGGGCATCCGACACCTGCTCTGCGTGACAGGGGATCCGCCTTCGGTCGGCGACTACCCTGGCACCCACGCCGTCTTCGAGCTCGACTCCATCGGCTTGCTGAGGGTCCTAGAGGGGCTCAACCAAGGGCGCAACGCCAATGGCAAGGCCCTTCGATTCCAATCGGATTTTCGCCTCAGCTGCGCCGTCAACCCGACCGCCGATGACCTGGACCGCGAGATCGACCGCTTCCGCGAGAAGCAGGATGCGGGCGCCCGCTATGCCCTCACCCAGCCGATCTTCTCGCTCGACGTTCTCGATCGCTTTATCGAGAAAGCCAAGCCGCAGATCCCCTTGCTCATCGGAATCTTGCCGCTGCGGAACGCTCGCCACGCCCATTTCGTCCACCACGAAGTGCCCGGCATGGTGGTGCCAGAGGCGATTCGCAAGCGCATGGAGATGGCCGGCGAGCAGGGCCCAGAGGAAGGTGTCGCGATCGCGCGCGAATTCCTCGCAGAGATTCGCCCGCACGCAGCAGGGACCTACTTGATGCCGCCGTTCAACAAGTTCGAGATGGCCGTCGACATCCTCAAGACCTGAGGTGGACTTGTCGCAGGCTTGGCGCCGAGCGAGGCGGAACCGTCGGCCGGCCTTGGTTCAGGCCTAGAGCAACTCGATGGCCGCGCCCTCGACGCCAAAGCAGGCATCGCGGCCGACAAAGAGCTTGGCAGCCAAGGCGTCGAGCTCGTCGTCGGGCCGCGACTGCTCGTGGTGGACCAACACCGTCTTCTTGACGCCGGCCAGCGCTGCATGGGCCAGCGCTGCCTCGTGGGTGGCGTGTCCCCAGCCGCGGCGTGGTGGACCACGCTTGCCGTCGTACTCATCCTGGGTGTAGGTGGCGTCGACCGAGAGCACATCGCAATCACGGATGAAGTCGATGAAACCCTGGTCCATGCTACCGTCGTCTGGGTGCTCCCAATCCGAAGCATGGACGAACGACTTGCCGCCGTACTCGAAGCGATACCCCACGACACCACCGGGGTGATTGAGCAACATCGTCTTGACTTGCAGATCCCCGAAATCCAACGTGTCTCCCGCATCGAGGAAGCGGAACTTCACCTCGGAGCGGAAGGCGTCCATCGAGATCGGGAACGCTGGCTGCGCCATCAACTGCTTCAAGACATCGAGAATGTTGCCGCCGTTATGGTGTCCAGAATAGATGGTGAAGTGGTTGCCAGGCACGAGGAAGGGCGTAAAGAACGGAAAGCCCTGAACATGATCCCAGTGCAAGTGGGTCATCAGGAACGTGACTTCCACTGGGAGGCGCTTGAGCAGGTCGTTGCCAAACATGCGGACGCCGGTCCCACCGTCGATGGCAAATACCTTGTCGCCGCACTGGACTTCCAGCGAGGTCGTGTTGCCACCGTAGCGCGCAGTATCCGGTCCGGGCGCGGGAATGCTACCGCGGATCCCCCAGAAGCGGACGCGGAACGGCCTGTTGGTCGACATGCTTCGCTTCTCCGCCTGGGCACCGCGTCTGGCCCGACCACGTTCACTTGGGGCAGGTGACGCAGGCTCAGCTGAGTGTAGACACAAGTTTGAGGCGTCAGCAAGGTTTCTGCCGCGAATTCGTGCTGCGTCTCACGACTAGCGCTGGCCGGCGTTGGCGGGTTCTGATCCCGGAGCCATGCCCGCTCCAACGTCCTCGACGATGGGCAGCCGGATGCGCCGCACGGCACCGTCGCGGAGCACTTGGAGCTCCATGGCGGGTGCGCGCTGAAGTGCCTCAAGAATACGCACCAAGTCGTCTGGGGTACGGAGCGGCTGACCGTTGACGCGCTGCAGGACGTCGTTGACAGCGATGCCGCTTGCTCGGACCCGCGGACCACCGTCAAATATAGCCACCAACCGGAAACCGAGGAAGCGACGGCCGGTCGAGATCACCGGCTCGAGGGGCACCTGACCAAGCAGCCAGGCCGGTCCCAGCCGCTTGACCTCCACCAGCTCGCTGCGACGAATCGCCTCGGGGGGAACCGTGCCACTTTGCGGCTGGGGACCCTGCGCTACCAAGGGAGCCGGTCCAGCCTTCTGGCCTTCTGGCGACTCGGGCGCGCCTGGCGATGGAGATCGCTGCGTTCCGGGCGTCGTTGCCACCCCGGACTCGCCGCCCTCACCGAGAGGCGTGGGGGCGAAGCGGTCGGCGTCTTGGGCCGTGCGCTTTGGGCCCGGCGAGTCCGATTCAACTTTGCCGGTCGCTGCGGCGCCGGGGTTCTGCTCAACGGCGGCCCCGGCGCATGCTGTTGTGAGTGAGGCCAGCAGGGCCGCAGCCGCCACACTTGCGCGGCACCGAAGCTTCATGGTGCGACGCCACAAAATGCGACATCGCCAACATCTTCGCGACAAGCAAGGCCCTCTCGGCAACCCTGCCCATCGTCACACTTGCGCATGCAGTAGCTCGACTCAGCCCCAAAATCGACGCAGACCGCCTCTTCTGGACACTCGCCCTGCCGGCACGGTGAGCTCGTGCAGTATCCCTCGGGGGTCGAGAGGTCGCAGAAGAGCCCAGCACCGCATGACGCGTTGGTCTCGCAGGCGTCGCCGACCGTGGGCGCGCAGGCGATAAGGTACTGTGCTGCAACGAATAGGGCGCAGGCCGAGACAAGGGAGCGACGGTTCCGTGACATCTCAGGGTCCCTCGGCGGCTTGGGGGCCGGCACCGCATCCGCGCTGGTACGAATCGGCAAGGACCTCTGCTGCCCATCCAGGTGCCTGCTGGGCCTCGGTCAAGAACAACGCCTCGAATGCGGCTGCATTGGAAGCGCCCGCAGCGGCAAAGCGGCCGGGTTGGCCCAGAACCGCGCCGGTCAGCACACAGCGCTGAACGTGGTAGACCTCTGCCATCGCGGCGCGACGACGGGTGACCTCAGCGGAGCCGCTGCCCGCCCCAGCCGAAACGGCGCTCGCACCCTCGGCCAGCGCAACCGCGCCGGCGCCAGGGTTCGCGGGTTGCCCTGGCTTTGCGGTTGGCTCCCCGGCGTCACGGGTGCCACATGCTGCCGCCCAACACAAAGCGCTTGCCGCTCCCAGGGTCCAGACGCGGCGCGATCCCTGCTGCTGCGACAACCTCATGCGCCCCGCCGGGTCGCCAGCGCCCCACGACCGGCGTAACGCGCGGCGGAGCCCAGGGCCGACTCGATCCGCAGGAGCTGGTTGTACTTGGCCGTGCGCTCGCCGCGCGCCAACGACCCAGTCTTGATCTGCCCGGCATTGGTGGCCACCGCCAAATCCGCGATCGTCACGTCCTCGGTCTCGCCGGATCGGTGAGAAATGACCGCACTGTAACCGGCGCGTTGGGCCATCTCGATCGCTGCCAAGGTCTCGGTCAATGTGCCGATCTGATTCACCTTCACCAAGATCGAGCTGGCGATACCCTGCGCAATGCCCTGGCGGAGTCGGTCGACGTTGGTCACGAAGAGGTCGTCACCAACCAACTGCACGCGGTGGCCGACGGCGCGGGTCAAGGCCGCCCAGCCCTGCCAGTCGTCCTCCGCCATGCCATCCTCGATGCTCGCGATCGGATACGAGTCGGTGAGCTCCGCCAAGTAGGCCGCGAACTCGTCCGAGCTGAGTTCCCGACCCTCGCTCGCGAGTCGATACACGTGGCGCTCGCCGTCATAGAACTCCGTCGAGGCAACATCCAGCGCCAGCGACACCTGCTCCCCGGGTCGATAGCCGGCGGCTTCGATCGCCTCCATCAGCAGGGCCAGGCCATCCTGGTTGCGGGCGAGCCGCGGCGCGAAGCCACCTTCGTCGCCCACCGTGGTCGGCAAGCCGCGCTTGTGCAGGAGACCCTTCAACTTCTGAAAGATCTCGGCTCCGGCACGCAGCGCCTCGGCGAAAGTCGGGAACCCGTGCGGCACGACCATGAATTCCTGAATGTCCAATCCACCGGGAGCGTGGGCGCCGCCATTGATGAGGTTCATCAGGGGCACAGGCAACACGCGGGCGTGGGCGCCTCCGAGGTAGCGATACAGCGGCAACTTCACGGCAGCAGCAGCGGCGTGGGCAACGGCAAGCGAGACGCCGAGGGTCGCGTTGGCGCCGAGTCGGCCCTTGTTGGGGCTCCCGTCGATGGCAATCAGCCGATCGTCGATGGCCACCTGGTCCAAGGCATCGAGCGCCAAGAGCGCCGGTCCAAGGACATCCCGGACATGGCCCACCGCGCGCAGGACACCCTTGCCGCCGTAGCGTGGGCCTCCATCGCGGAGCTCCACCGCCTCATGCGCCCCTGTCGAAGCCCCAGACGGGACCATCGCCCGGCCTCGCGCACCGCCAGCCAGCCCAACCTCAACCTCAACGGTCGGGTTGCCACGCGAATCGAGGACCTCGCGCCCCTCGACGGAAACAATCTGGGTGGTCATGATCCCTCCGCGCCCCGGGGCGCGCCGGAACGCTATCGCTCGCGCCCGGCTGGCGTCAATGGCGCGCGGCACAGGCTCGGACCGTGCCTACCTCGACGCGCGCGCAGAGCCTAGGAGGATAGATGCAGCCCGTTCGCGTCGCGCTCGCTCAACTCCGTTCAACGGAAGATGAAGCCGCCAACCTGCGGCAAATCGCAGCCCTTGCCGCAGAGGCCAAAGACCGTGGCGCGCGTCTGCTGGCGTTGCCCGAGAACGCGACGTGGCTGCGCACACGCACGGTCGGCCCGGTCGGCAGGCCTCTAGCCGGCCATCCCGTCGTCGCTGAGATCTGCGACCTCGCGTCGCATCACGACATCGAGATCCTGCTGGGCTCGATCTTGCTCCGCGACGACCCGCGTGCGCTTCCGACCAACAGCTGCCTCTGGCTCGCAGCGGACGGCAGCATTCGCGCCCGCTACGACAAGATTCACCTCTTCCAGGTGGACCTCGGCCCGACCACACGCTTTGACGAGGCTGCTCAGGTCCGCCCAGGGCGCCACCCAGTGTGCGTCGAGGCGCTCGACCTGCATTTTGGCCTCAGCGTCTGCTACGACCTTCGGTTCGCAGAGCTGTACAGGACCCTGGCCCGCGACGGCGCCAACGTGCTGTTCGTGCCATCCGCCTTCACCGAGCGCACCGGCCGTGACCACTGGGAGGTCTTGCTCAGGGCCCGCGCCATCGAGAACCAGACCTTCGTCCTGGCGCCCGCGCAGTGGGGAGAACACGGCGACGGCCGCGTAAGCTATGGCCGCACGATGGCTATCGATCCCTGGGGCACCGTCATCGCCACCGCCAGCGACAGCGAATGCCTGGTCGTCGTAGACATGGATGCAGAGCAGGTTGCCGCGGTGCGGCGGAAGCTCCCGTCGTGCAACCACCACGTTCTGGATCATTGAAACCAGGGCCGGCCGCGTCGGACCGTGGCATTGCGCCAAGCGTGGCGTGCCCGGCGAGCCGCGACCCACACGCAAGGGCGGGTCTTGTCGATTTCAGGCACACGCCGGCCAGGCCCCCAACGGAAGGCTTGCGCCAGATGCAATCGGCAAGGATGGGCGGGAAGGCGCAGCATTGGCCAGGCGACTTCAAGCCTGAGCTTCGCGTACGCAGCCTTCGTGGAGCAGCCAGGCCCAAGTGGAACTCAACGCTCCTGTCACGAACATGGGCCGCCCGAGTGATACCAAATCCATCGAATCCGGCTCGGTCCTGGCTTGTCCGCAACGGTTGCGGCTGCGTTAGTCAGGCTTGAAATAGCTCCGCTATTCCTGAGCCTTCGCGCCTTGCCTGGGTCGCCGCAGCCTGCGCCATGCCACGATCCGATCCTGCCGGCTTTGGTATGACATGACTCACCCGGCCAAGCCCACGCAGGCGGCACCGGCACCTCCCGACGCGCCAGAGTTCGCCTAGGCCCAACCACCAAGCATCAGACCCGGCACTGACCGCCGCCCGTCCTGGCCATACCACGCCAAGCCGCCGACGGCCGCCAAAAAGGACAGCGGCCCGCTCCCCCGAAAGGGAGCGGGCCGCTGAAGGAGTCCCGGCGATGTTCTACTCTCCCACGCGGTCTCCCACGCAGTACCATCGAC
>CANLIC010000051.1 GCA_947491025.1 Myxococcales bacterium | reverse complement strand
GTTCTGCATCAACGTCGTCATCGCCGTCCCGTAGGCGCCCGGGTGTACCGGACGCGGGGTTGTCGCAAGGCCAGCATCGCCTGCGAGACGGCATTCGTCGATCCTAGCTCAACGTTTGCGCAACTTTCGACTTTGAGTCAGGTCTGGGGGGGCCAATGATGGAGTTGGCGACTGAAGACAAGCGAATGTCCGTTTTGGTCAAGGTCTGGTTCGATCGCGCCGTGCCCAAAGAGGCAGCCGTGCCCACTTCGGAGGGATTCTGGCTCGGCGTGGCACGCGGCGACGGGCGGAAGGAGACGCCACCGGCGTCAAGTCGTTGAGCGATGGCTGGTGGAGTTGCGACAGCCCTAGGTCGCCGTGGGACGTCAGCGACGCTGCACCTTGCTCGCGACCTGCAAGGCAGTGACGATATCGAGCGCCAGCAGCGCCTCGACCTGGGCATGGCCAAAGTGGCCGGTGACGACGTCGTCGGAGCGCGTCGCGAGCGCGACGCCGGCACCACAGAGCCGCGGGCGCAGCGCGTCGTCATCGAGCGCTGCTGCCGCAGGGCTGAGCTTGACCGGCGCCTCGAACCGCGCGGGTGGTGCGGCGGGCAACCCGCGCCTGCGTCTACATCGCGGCGACCGGCTCGGTGGATGTGCCATCTCCGGTGCCCCGCACAGAGCAGGCGCGCTCGGTAGCCCTGGCTGCAGGCTCGGCAGCGGCTCCCGGCGTGTGTCGGCGCGGGGCGACGCTGCCGGAGGGGGGCCTGCGCGCTGGGGCGAGCACCCACCCAAGTGAGGCCTTCGCCTGTCCCTTGCCACTTCGCCTCGGCGCCCTACACTTGCCGACCGATGCCGAGCCCCGCAACCGCCACGCCTAGCCCAAGTCGTTGTAACGCCACCAGGAGCGCTATGCAGCGGCGCGAGGCTGCGCCGCCCCAACTTGGGCCCAACTTTCCCAGGTTGGCGCCGGGGCCGCGCCGATGAGGGGGCTGACGGCGCGCGTCGATACGCAGTGGATCGCCTTCACGCCCTTGTCGGCGCACACGCTGACGGCGGCGCGCGAGGTCGCGTTTGGTGCCGATGGCCCCTACGCCGCCGCCGCGGTCGGCGTCTACGGCTCGGGCAAGAGCACGCTGCTCTTCACCCTGCTGCGCGAGGCGCTTGCCCTGGGCCTGGCGCCGGTCTGGGACGAGGCGGCGGCGCTGGTGGAGCGGGTGCTGCCCGGCGACGAGGCCGTGTCGCCGCAGGTCTTTGTCGCCCGCGTGCGGCAGTGGCTCGACGACGTGCGCGACGAGGGCCCTGCCCGCGCCGCCTTCTTTGCGGAGCTTTCGCGCCGCGGTCGAGCCGATGTCGCGGCCCGACTGGGCGAGCAGCGGAGCGGAGCCGACACGAGCGTCGTGCTGCTCCTCGACGAGGTGGAGCAAGCGCACCAGCTCCTGCTGCGCCGAATCGCCACCGACGACGGCCAGCCGCTGCGGGCCCTCATCGACGCCTGTGGGCCAAACCTGCGCCTGCTGCTCGCCTACGCGCCCGAGTCCTACCACACCGTCGGCGACGCTGACCGCGGGCGGCTGGTCACGCTGCCGGTGCCGGCGGTGGACGTCGCCTCGATTCAGCAGCTCTACGGCATCGACCGCGGCCACGCCAACTTCGCGTGGTGGGTGAGTCGAGGGCGGGCGCGCGGTGTCGAGCAGGCGGTGCGGGCGGTCATCGAGCCGCTGCGGGCAGGGCTCTTTGATCACGACCTGACGGCGCTTGGCGACGCGCTGGATGCGCTGCCGGGGGTGTTCGGCGTACCGGCGCTGCTGCGCGATGGGCTGGACCACCGCGGGCTGCGGGCCCTGCTCGACCTGCGCCCGCAACCGGTCGAGACGGCGGTCGGCGGCGTGGTGTGCCGCCTCGGCGACCGGCGCAGGCTGGCCGATCGCATCCGTCACGAGCTGGCGCGGCGGCTCGGGGACCACAGCGACCTCGGCGCCGTCGCCAACGAGGTCGTGGCGGTGCTGGAGGCGACCGCAGACGCCGAGGACCGCGTCTACCTCACGCTCGACGACTTCTCGGCCGTGCTGCGTGTCGCCGAAGCGCGCACCATCGAATGTGGACGGATGCGCGAACCGATCGACCGCCTGGCCGACGAGGGGGCGCGCATCTTCGACGCCCTCGGCGAGCTTGGAGCGCTAGAGCACCGCCTCCCTTTTGCCCTGCGTGCGCTTTGCGACGAGCGCTTTCCATCGCCCTTTACCGACCCCTACCTGCCCCTGGCCGACGGTCATGTACCCGGCGACGCCGAGCTCGAACGCCGCTTTCGGGCGCTTGCGACGCAGCCAGGGCCGGCGCTGGTCTCGTCGGCTGGAGGCTTCGCGGTCTTCGCAAACGCCGAACGACTCGCTCGCCACTTCGCCGACACCGCGGCCGACGCCCACGCCGAGCCGCTGCGGGCGCTGCTGCTCGAGGGTTCATCCGCGACGTCGCCGCTGCTGGAGCTGGCGACCTTCGCCGGGCGCCTGGCTGCCGTCGAGGTCGGGCGCTTTCACGCCACCTTCCTCAAGTGCCTGGCCTTGCGAACGCACGAGCGCGGCGGCGGCCGAGACATGGACGCGCTCGCGGTCGACGGCGCGGGCGATCGCCAGCTTGGGCGCAAGATCGCCTGGCACCGCGACCGTCTCTTGGTGCAGGTGCGCGATCTGAGGCCGCGAGCGGACCCCGACTGGCAGGCGGCGGTCGCCTTTGTCCGCCAACACGAATCGTTTCGCGGCACGCTGGCGCGCCTCGACCGCGACAGCCCTGCGCTGCTCGGCCTGCTCTTTGCCCTGCGTCCGCTCGGCGCCTCCGAACGGGCCCTGTGCGCCCGCACCGTCGGGCTGCTGGGTGAGGGGACGCCGCTGCGCCGGCTGGCCCGCGAGGCCAACCCCGGCGGCAGGCTCTCGGGCGCGGCGGTCGTGCTCGACGGCTTGGTGCCTGCGGGCGGTCGCCAGCCGCGCTGGACCGAGCAGCCGGGGAGCGGCGCCCATGACCTGGCGCGGGTCCTCGACCGCTTCGCCGCTTCGGCCAGCCTTCGTGGTCCGCTGGCGAGCTGGCTCTTCAGGGAGGATCGTGCCCGGCTCGAGACCCTCTTGCAGTACCACGGCGGCACCCTCCCCGACCTCGAGCGCGAGCTCGACGCCTTGGCGGCGCTGCGCCGGCTCGACGACACAGCCCGCCGCGCCCTCGCGGTGGTCGCCAACCTCGAGCGCTGCACAGGCCGCCGCCACGCGACCTTGACCGCCCTTCGGCTGGGCAACTTCATCGACCATGTCCGGCAGCAGGCCGGCCCGGTCGAGCTCCTTCGCCAGCTCGCCGCCGAAGTCGCTGCTCTGCCCGCCACCGGGGCCACGGCCTGGGTGCGCGCGCTCTTGCTCTGGCTGTGCGGCGTCATCGCGGCGCGGCTGCTCAAGGGCGTGGAGAAGGAGCAGGCGACGCTGAGCGAATGGGAGCGGTTTGCCTCCCATGGCGCAGACCTCGGCCGCCACGCCGACGACGTCCAAACCGGGCTGGCCGAGGCGGGGGCGCAGCGCTGCGTCGAGCTGCTGCGCCACCGCCGCGCTCAGCTCGCCAACGCCCTCGACAGCGCCTCCGGCGCAGCGCGCGCCCTTGACGAGCTGCGTGCCGTCGTCACAGCCCTCGCCCCGGCGGCCCCGGCGTTGGCCACGGCGCGCGCGGCGCTGCAGGCAGCCGGCGTCGCCATCGACGAGGACCTCGAGAGCTACCTGCCGGAGCCCGACGCTGTGACGCCGCACGTTGCGCTGCTGCGCCGCGTGCCGGAAATGCTCGCTGAGCTCGGCGAAGGCGCCCCCCGCCCCAGCGGCCGTGGCCTTGGCGCCTACCTCGAGCAGCTGCGGCGCCACGCCGAGACGACGCGGCAGCAGCGCCTGCGCCTACGGCTGGACGACCTGCTCGGCCTGGCACTCGAAGCCGACGTGCGCGTCAACGGCGACGAGGTGGCGGCCATCGAGCAAGCCTGGGCCCGACTCGACGCTGCGAACCAGGCCTGCCTGCGGACCGCGATGACGGCCGCCGTGGTGCGGGGATCCGACGAGCTGCAGCGCTGGGTCATCGACTGCGCCGACAAGCGCGAGTTGGTGGCTGCCTGGCCCAGACCAGAGCATCCAGCGATGGCGGCGCTCGACGCCAAGGGGGTGGCGTGGAGTCAGTCGCTGCACGTCTCGCCGGACGAGGTGCGCGAGATGACCCGGATGCGCGCCCGCGCCGGCGCTGCGCTGCACAACCTGCGCACCGGTCTGCTGGCGCCAACGGTCCTCGAGGCGCTGGTCGCCGCCGCGAAGGTCGTCGACGGCGGACGCGTCTACGCCCAGCTCGTCGAGGAGGCGCGGGCCTTTGACGAGCGATTGGCCGCGCTGCGCGAGCGCTATGCCCGCACCACCGGCGCGTACCCGAGCGGGCCGCTGCCGGCCTCGACCCCGGACGAGGCCCTCCGCGCACTCGAAGCGCAGTGCGTCAGCCAACATGCCGCGCTCGAGGAGGCCCTCGGTCGGCTGCGCGCGGTCGGCGATGCGCTCGCCGAAGTCGATGCGCGCGGCACGCCAATCCCAGCCGAGATATCGTTGCTCGGCGCCGAGCGCCTGCTCGAGCGCGAGACGCTGCGGTTGCGCGAGGCGCTGAGCCGCCAGGCCGGCCGGCTGTCGACTTGGCTGCAGGGCGTGGGTCTGCCGGCCACGCTGGCGCCGACGGCGAGCGATGAACTGACCCAGTGGCGCGCCGCCCTCCAGCTAGCGCGAACCCAGGCGGAGGCCCTGCACGGCCAGCTGGCCACAGCGCGCCAGCTCGGAGTTGTCCTCGACCTCGCTGGCGCGGACAGCTGGGACGTCGTAGCCGCCCGGTGCAGCGAGCGCCTGGCTGCGGCCCTGGCCGAGCAGTCGGCGCTGCAGCGGCGCTACGACGAGCTCCGCGAGCGCGCCACCCGGCTCGGCAGCGATGCCACCGGCGAGGCCCTGCCCGCCCGCACGCTGCAAGAGGCGCGGCAGCGGCACGACGGCGCGGCGCACGAGGTCGAACGACTACGCCGGCTGCGGCTCTCAGCGGCGTCGGCGGCGGCGCGGGCGGCCTACCAAGCCATCCTCGACGGCGACGGAGCAGCGCTCCCAGCGGCCATCGCCGAGCTCGTGGCGCTCGGCCTCATCCGCACGGTCGAGGAGCCGACGTGAAGGGCCGCGGCGAAGACGCGATGGCGGCGTGGCTGCACAACCGGTTGCAAGCGGCGATGCAAGAGGCGACCGTCGAGCTACGGCTGCACCCGCAGCGCTCAGCGCAAGCCAACAAAAGCCCCGACTTCATCGTCGAGATGCAGGTCCGCGTGCCGCTCTTCGACCGCCAGCCGCTGGTCGTGCAGGTGCCGCTCCTGGTGGAGGTCGAGGCCATCGCCGGCGTGGAGGGCGCGCTGCAGGACCTCGAGCGCTACGTCGAGCGCAGCACCGATGGCAGCGGGCGGCAGGCGCCCGCCATCGTCTTGCCGTTTGTGGCTGCGACGTTGGCGGATACTGGGTTCCGCGCCGAGGTGGTGCGGACGCTGCCGGTGCGTTTCGAGGTGGTGGAGATCGCCCTGCCGGAACGGGGGGAGGGCTGACGGTGCGGTCCGTTGGGTTTGATGAGCCTGTCGGTGTCGAGTTTGGCGACGGGGACAGAGTGGCCGATCCGGCAGTGGGTGCTGTCGCTGCCGTTCTGGCTACGCTATCGGGTCGCGTACGACCACAAACTCCTCACCGAGATCATCGCAGTGTGGAGTCGCACCGTCACCAACTTCTGCCGCAAGCGCGCCAGAGAGCAGCACGGCATCGCCGACGGACACTGCGCGGCGATCAGCGCCGTGCAACGCTTTGGGGACCGCCGTTGTTCGCAGGGCTTGAAGACTCGTCGACGGACAATCGACGTCAGGTCGAAGCCGACGCCGAACGCCGAGTCGCCGGTGACCGCGACTTTGTCGAGCCTGACTTCGGGTAGCGCGCCGATCTAGCGCCCCGGTCTACGTGTCGCGAACCTGCAGCTGACGCCCCTTCGGGCTCGGTGAGGGTGACCTGCGTGTTGAGCGCGGGCTTTCGGCGTTCTTGCGGTGTTGGCCGAGCTGGACCGCGATGAGACGTTGGCGTTGACCGCGGGTTGGCGCGCTTGCAGGCTGCGTTCGACCTCGTGGTGGGGTGAAAGAGAGCTTCAGAGCTGCGCCTATGCGGCCTACGCGCCGGATCCCCGATGGCGATGGCGCGTTTGCTACGAGCTCCGATGGTACCTTTGGTGAGGCCAATGCGGAGTAGCGGCGATGGCGTCCCCTGAGGATGCCGACGTAGCGCAGCTGACGCCTCTTCGGGCTTGGTGATGGTGAGCTGCGTGTTGATCGCGGGTTTTCGGCGTTTTGGCGGGCGTGGCTGTGCTGGACTGGGCCATGACGTTGGCGTTGTCCTTGGGTCTATGTGTTGGCAGGTTGGGTTCTGCTTTGAGACGGGCTGCGGGAGAGCTCCCGATGTGCGCCAAGCCCGGCTACGCGCGGCCTCCCTGCCCCAACCCACGCCAGGCGCCCGCCAACCCGCGCGCCCCTCCACTGCGCCCCAACGTCACAGGCTCGGCCCGATCTTGTCGCAACCAGCGGCCAGACCCTACGCACCCGGCCAATGGTACGCCTGCCGACTTTCAGCCCAGGCGACGCGTGCTTGCCGCTCCGAAGGGAGTTGACGAACCACCGACGCAACTCTACGTTGCATCCCCTGTCGCGCGCCAAATTCGATGCGACGAGCAGTTGTCGGGGGATGTGTCCGACGAGCTAGGCAACGATGTCGAGATCTGGCGCAGCCCTGCTCCTCAGCCTCCTTCCTTGGCTCGGCGTCGCCGCGTGCGCCGATGTGCCCAACACCGCCGGCAGCGCTGCCGCCCACGCCGACGTGGCCGCCGCCGACCCGGACAGCGCCGACGTAGCCACCGGCGCCGGCGCCGCCGATGCGACGCAGCCCGACGGCGCCGTGTCCGTCGCCTGCGTCACCGCCGCCAACTGCCCCGCGCCTCCCTCGCCCTGCCAGGTCGCGACCTGCCACGCGCAGCTCGGCTGCCTATTCATCGCCCTGCCCGACGGCGCCATCTGCGATGACAGCGATGCCTGCCCCCCCGCCAGCGCCTGCGTCTCCGGCGCCTGCGTCGCGGGCATCGGCCTCGCTTGTGACGACGACGACGCCTGCACCGCCGATACCTGCGCGCCAGCCCTCGGCTGCCAGCACCAAGCGGCGGCCGACGGCGCCCCTTGCGACGACGGCAACCCCTGCTCCCACGGCGACGCCTGCCAGGAGGGCGTCTGCGCTGCCGGCTCATCGATCTGCCAATGCCAAAAAGACGCCGACTGCGGCAGCGTTGAGGACGGCGACCTCTGCAACGGCACGCTCTATTGTGACGCCAGCAAGGGCACCTGCGCCCTCAACACCGCCACCGTCGTTGTTTGCTCGGCGGACGGTAGCGGGCCATGCGCGGACATGGCCTGCGATCCGAAATCGGGCATTTGCGCGCTGAGTGCCAGGAACGAGGGCGCCCTCTGTGACGACGGCGACAGCTGTACCGAGATCGGTGCGTGCGCACTTGGCAAGTGCCAGGCGGGCCCGAACCTCTGCACCTGCACAAAAGACGCCGACTGCGCGCCACAAGACGACGGCGACCTCTGCAATGGCAAGCTGTACTGCGCCAAGTCGACCGGCAAGTGCGTGGTGAATCCGAGCACGCTCATCTCCTGTCCGACGGCCGACGACACGACGTGCGCCAAGGCCGTCTGCGCGCCATCGACCGGCAGCTGTGGGCTCGCCTTCGCAGCGACCGGCACCACCTGCGACGACGGCGCGCTCTGCACCTCCGGCGACGCCTGCCTCGGCGGTCAGTGCGTCGGCAGCGCGGCCACCTGCCCGTGCACCGCCGACGCCGAGTGCACCAGCAAAGACGACGGCGATCTCTGCAACGGCGTCATGTTCTGCAACAAGGCCAAGGGCAGCTGCGAGATCAACCCCGCCTCCGTCGTAGTCTGCCCGACCGGCCTGGACACGACCTGCGTCAAGCACGTCTGCTAGCCAGGGGTTGGCACCTGCGTAGCGGCCTTTGCCGTCGCCTCAACTTCCTGCGACGCCGACGGCGACGCCTGCACGGTCGGCGACCACTGTGCCAGCGGCGTTTGCCAGCCGGGGACCGACGTCTGCGCCTGCAAGTCGGACGCCGAGTGCGCCAAGAGCGACGACGGCGACCTATGCAACGGTACGATGTACTGCGACAAGACGTCGGGCGATTGCCTCTTGAACCCAAAGACCGTGGTCAAATGCGGCACTGTCGCCGACACCGCCTGCAAGAAGAATGTCTGCGACCCGCTCAGCGGGACCTGCGCGTTGACGGCGGTCGGCGACTTCCAGCCCTGCGACGCCGACGGCTTGCTCTGCACCCTCAACGACCAATGCAAGGCCGGCGCGTGCAAGGCGGGCGCCAACATCTGCGAGTGCCTGGGCGACAGTGACTGTAAGGATGACGGGGATTTGTGCAACGGCGTGCCCTATTGCGACACGTCGAAGCCGCTCTTCACTTGTGCCACCAAGCCCAAGTCGGTCGTGAGCTGCCCGCCGTCTGGCCAGGCGCCGTGCTCGATCAGCGCCTGCGTGCCGGCGAGCGGCAAGTGCAACACGACGCTGGCCAAGGATGGCATGGACTGCGACGACGGCACCACCTGCACCCTCGGCGACGCCTGCCAGAAGGGCAGCTGCGTCGCCGCGCTCAACGTCGACTGCGACGACGCCAACGCCTGCACGCTCGACACCTGCACCGCCAAGAGCGGCTGCTTGCACCTGCCGGTCGCCGCCGCCTGCAGCGATGGCGACGCCTGCACGGCGGGCGACACCTGCGCCAAGGGCAAATGCATCGCGGGCAAGGCGCTGGCCTGCTACGATGGCAACGTCTGCACTGACGACACCTGCGGCAAGGCCCAGGGCTGCGTGTTCCTTGCCAATGCTGCCACCTGCACCGACGGCGACGTCTGCACGCTGGGCGACGGCTGCAGCGGCGGTGCCTGCGCCCACCTCGGCAAGAACCCCTGCTCTGACGGCGAGCCCTGCACCACAGACGCCTGCGACCCGAGTTCGGGCCTCTGCAGCCATCAGCCTGCGGCCAGCTGCCACCGCAGCGCTTGCCTCAAGACGGCGGATTGCGCCAAGGGCCTCGTCTGCGCCACCGCCATCGCCAGCTGCGTGCAATGCACCCACGCCAGCCAGTGCGCGCCGGGTCAGGCCTGCCAGAGTGGGGTGTGCATCGAGGGCAAGGCCTGTGCGAGTTTTGTCCCCTGCAAGCCGCTCGGCATGGTCTGCGACAACACGACAGGCAGCTGCGTGCAATGCCTGCAGGACGGCGACTGCGGCGTCGGCAAGGTCTGCCAGGGCCAGCGCTGCGCCCCAAAGGTCGCCTGCAACACCGACGCCGACTGCCCCGCCGTCTGCCACCTGCAGCTCAAGGTCTGCGCTGACTGCAACGCCCCCGGCGACTGCACCGGCGGCACCTGCGGCGGCGACCATATGTGCCGGCCCGGCCACACGGGCAGCGCGCAATGCGCGGGGGGCAATCTCTTCTCGCCAGCGCCAGGCCACCAGGGCTACCTGCCCACGATCTGCGACGACGGCAACATCTGCACCGACAGCGGTTGCGCCCTGCCCGCCGGCTGCGGCCAGTCGGCCAATGCGGCTGCCTGCAGCGACGGCGACGTCTGCACCGCGGGAGACGGCTGCGTCGGCGGCACCTGCGCGGCTGGCAAGGGCAACGCCTGCGACGATGGCAAGCCGTGCACGCTCGACGGCTGCGCGGCAGGCAGCGGTGACTGCAGCCATCAGGTGGTCGAGGGCCCGTGCAGCGACGGCAACGCCTGCACGTTGGGCGAGGTCTGCACCGGCGGAGCGTGCAAAAGCGGCAAGGCCTTGGTGTGCGATGACGGCAACGTCTGCACCAGCGACAGCTGCGATGTCAAAGCGGGCTGCGACTTCGCCGGAAATACGCTCCCCTGTGACGCCGGGCTCTGCACGACGGGCGATGTATGCAAGGCCGCGGTGTGCGTGAGCTCGGCGCAGAAGCGGGTCTGGGAGGCGGTGGCGCTCGGCGACAAGGCCACGGTGGTGCGCGGCGTGGTGGCGACCGCAGACGGCTTCTACGCCGCCGTCAGCTATGGCAGCGCCAGCCAACCGGACGGCGGCGGCCTCTGGCGCCTGGACGGCCAGGGCAAGGTCGTTTGGAAGGTCGAGCCCAGCCTGGGCGCGGGTGGCATGATCACCGCCGTCGCGGTCGTCGGCGGCGGCGCGGTGGTCGTCGGCGGCCGTTGCGTGAACGGCAAATGCTATCAGTGGCTCGGAAAATACAGCGACAAGGGCACAGAGCTGGCCAACATCACCTTTGCCGAGGGCACGAGCTATACCGGCCGTTGGAACGCCGTCGCCGCTGTGCCGAGCGGTGGGGTGGTGTTGGTGGGACGCCAAGTCTACGACCCTGGCACGGGCCAAGAGCAAGGCATGGTCGAATCGCTCGATACGGACCTCAAGCTCAAGTGGTTCCGATTCGTCGGCGGGGCCGCCAACGACGCCTTGAACGCCGTCGCCATCGCGGGGGGCGATTTCGTGGCCGCCGGCTGGTCGTCCACCGCCAACAACGGCAACGATGGCCTGGTCGTGCGCGTCACCAGCGCTGGCGTCGTCGTCTGGGAGCGCACTTTCGGCGGCGCCGGCAAGGATGAATTCCGTTCGGTGGTCGTGATGGCCAACGGCGACCTCAGCCTCGCCGGCGTCACCGGCAGCAAGGGCAAGGGCGGCGACGACGGCTGGTATGTGCGCCTTGTCGGCATCGGCGAGATGGCAGACAACAGAACCCTGGGCAGCATAGGCGCCGATGAATTCCTCGCCGCCATCGAGGGCTCTGCTGGGGGCGTCACGTTGGCGGGCCGCACGCAGGGCAAGGGCACCGCGACGCAGGGCTGGCTGGTGGACCTCGACGCCTGGGGCAATGTTGCCTACCAGCGCACATCCGGCGGCGCCTTCGGCGAGGACGGCTTCCACGCGCTGGCGGCGTACGGCGGCGGTTTGCTGGCCGCGGGGACGCAGGTCGACTTCGCTGGGCTGTCGAGCGCCGCGTTTGTCCGCACCGACAGCTGGGGCCACACCAGCTGCAGCGCCGCCAAGGGCTGCCTCGATCTCGGCCCTAGCGACTGTGACGACGGCAACAGCTGCACGCTGGACGGCTGCGATGGCGGCGCCTGCAACCACACGCCGACCACGTTTGCGCTGCCCTGTGCCGGAGGCTACTGCGCTGGCGCGACCTGCGTGCCGCCGGCGAGCTCGTGCCTGGCCCTGCAGAAGGCGGCTCTCGGCGTGCGCAGCGGCGTGTTTCAGCTCGATCCGGACGGCAGCGACGGCCCAGGCGCGCCCTTCGCGGCCTGGTGCGACCAGAGCAACCATGATGGCGGCTGGACGCTGGTCCTCAAGAGCGCGCCCTCCACGCAGCTGTTCACGTACGAGTCGTCGCTGTGGCTCTCGTCAGCGGTCCTCGCCGCCGACCAAGCGGGCTTTGACGCGAGCGAGGCGAAGCTCGCAAGCTATGCCAGCATTCCTCTCAAAGAAGTCCGGGTTGGCCTGCGCAGCGGCGGCGTGATGCGCAGCCTCACCTTCGGCGCGCAGGGTCCCTCGCTGTTGGCGCTGATGACCAACGGCGCAGCCAGCTCGCTGAGTGTGGCGGCGTGGGCTAGCTTGGTGCCGACCCTCTCGACGCTGCAATTCGACAACATCCAGCAGGGCCTGAACCCCAAGACGTCGCTGTCTTCCAGGGTCCGCATCGGCGCCGCCTTCCACTGTTGCGGCCAGACGCCGGGCGCGGCGATTGGGTTGGGCTGCAGCCTCGGCGCCGGAAGCGCTTGGAGTATCGTCGGTGGCAGTCGCGACGGCACGTATTGGGCGATGGTGCCGGCGTTTGGTTTTGTATTTGTGCGCTGACGATGGCGCGCTGGCCGCTCGGGATGCGCGGTGCGGCAGGGTGCGGCGCAGCGACATCGAGCCGATGATGGACGGCACGACGGGCGTTGGCGTGCCAAGCTTCCGAGTGAGGTGCCCGGCACCACCCATGCGCAGCGGTTGAGGAGCGCAGCAAGCGCTGAGTGCGGCAGGTTCGAGAGTCGTCCCATCTGCGAATCGTCCGGCACCTACGGAGCCGCTAGGCGGGACCGCGCAGGCGGCGAAGGGCGAGCGCAAGGCCAGCCAGGATGCACAGCATGGCGCCAGAATGTGCCGCCCCCGGCGCCGGGCCATGCGCGGCGCTGCAACCCCCACTGTCGTCCCCATACACGACCAACTTCAGCGGAGCGCCCTTGCGGGTGCTGTCGTCGGCAGAGAGGCCGTCGCCCGATGTCGCGACGTCATCGCCCTGCCCTGCACCGCCATCGCCGCTGGAGCCGGCATCCTGCCCACCACCGCCCGCGCCATCGGCCACGACGCTGACGTCGCCGCCGCCGCCGCCGACACAAGGCATGACGTCGGCCTTGTTGGGATCAGCCTCACAGGGGTCGACGCGCCCATTGCCGTTGGTGTCCTCGAAGCCGTCCGCGAGGCCATCGCCATCGGAATCTGCGGCCAAGGGATTGGTCGTCGAGCTCGGCTCCACGTCAGCCTTGAACCAGCCCTTGCCGAGGTCGGTGTCGGAATTCGCAGCGCTCAGCCCGACTTCCAGGCCGTCTGGCAAGCCATCGCCGTCGCTATCGGGGTCGCGGACATTGGGCAAGCCGTCGCTGTCGCTATCGGCGCCGGGCTCAGGCTCGAGTCCATCGCGGAGGCCGTCGTCGTCGGAGTCGGCGTCGAGTGCATTGGAGCCAAACTTCGCTTCATCGACATTGCTGAGGCCGTCGTTGTCGGCGTCGGCGTCGCAAGCATCGCCCTGGGCATCGCCATCCTTGTTGGCCTGGTCGGCGTTGGCGACGGTCGGGCAGTTGTCAGCGCCGTCAGCGATGGCGTCGCCGTCCCCGTCCTTTTTGCCGCCGCCTTCGTCATCGAGCGTCCGCACCACGACGTCGTCGAACCCGCAGCCGCCTTCGTTACACGGCGAGGTGGAGCTGCCGTTCTGGTAGGCGAACAGGCCGATGCCACCGGCGCTGTGGGTGGTGTCGAGCGCGTTGAAGAGGAATTCGTCGGGACCGGCGATGACGCCGTCGGCGTTGACGTCGAAGTAGACCTGAATCGAAGACCCGGCGACCCGCACGCGGATCAAGTGCTCCTTGCCTTGCTCATAGGTGACGGGGCTGTTGGCCACCACGGTGGCTTTGCCGGCCCCCTGTGCGGCGGCGATGCTGACGAGGCGCGCGCCCTTGAAACCGCCGTCGCAGCTCTGCTCAGGCGACGGCGCGGTGTGGTGGGAGAACCACACGGCGTAATAGTTCGCGGTGTTCTTGTAGCGGAACACCACGCCCATCGTGTCGTCGTCGAGATTGCGCATGCGCGTCTCGAAAACGTAGTCCTTCCAATCCGAAGAGCCGTTGACGACGATGTTGTCGACCGGTTCGCTCTTGATGCAGACGTTGGAGCCTTGGGTGTAGACCCCGAAGTCGCAGCCTTGGTTGCAGGCGCAGCCGTCGTCGTTCTTGGCCATGGCACGGCCGCTGCTGGAGACGCGCCAGTTGTCGGCGCAGTACTTGCGGGACCAGCCATTGCCGCCGGCGAGACTCTCGGTCGGCTTGTCGAAGTGGTCTTCGAAGAGCGTGGCACCGAACGCGGGCGAGCCGACGAGGATCGTGGCCGCGAGGACGATGGGGGTCGCGTATTCGCGCGCGAGCGGGGTCATGAGCACTCCTACCCTACTGGCGGCGGACAGGAACGTCCCAGCGAGCGATGCAGACTTGGCCCATGGTGGAGGTCGCGCGAGGGCGTCACGCTGTCGGCCCCACCGAGGGCCGAGGGAGCCTGCCAGCGGCCCGGACCTTGGTCAACGTTGCGCCTCTGGGTCCGTTGCGGGATCGCCCACGGGTCGGCCGGTCCGCTTGCCTCAGGTGCGGTCGATTGCCGCCCGCAAGGGGGGCTGGTCTCTGCGGGTGTGCCCCCAGAGACCTCCAGCACCTGCGAAGAGGCGCCCTGCCCGCCCGGCCTGAGCCGTGTCCGTTGCACCGACCGTAGCCGTTTCACGTTTCACACGCCGTTTCATGAGCCCCTCCATGAAACAGTCGCTCGGGGGGGGCGCGTCAGGATATTTCAGCGTTCTTCTCATATATTAGAGGTATCTGATCACCTGGCACGGCCCCTGCAAATGCAACCGCCAGCGCCGGAGCGACCGGGCACCTGGAGGCCGACCATGATCTTCCGCCAACACTTCGACCCCGCGACCAGCACGTACACCTACCTCGTCGGCGACGCGGCGTCTGGCGAGGCCGCGCTCATCGACCCCGTCCTCGAACACGTGCCACGCTACGTCGAGCTGCTGCGCGACCTCGGCCTGCGGCTCGTCTACACGCTCGAGACCCACGTGCACGCGGACCACGTCACGGGCGCCGCGGCGCTGCGCGAGGCCGTCGGCAGCCGGTCGGTGGTGCACCGCGACGCTGGCGCCGATTGCGCCGACGTCCTCGTCTCGCATGGCGACGAGCTGCGGGTCGGCGGCCTCGTCCTGCGCGCCCTTTACACGCCTGGCCACACGGCGGGCGACGTGAGTTGGCTGCTCGGCGACCGGGTCTTCACCGGCGACGCGCTACTCATCGGCGGTTGCGGCCGCACCGACTTCCAGCAGGGCAGCGCCGAGCGGCTATACGACAGCATCCACGACCGACTCTTTGCCCTACCGCCCGACACCCTGGTCTACCCCGGCCATGACTACCACCGCCGCAGTGTCAGCACGATCGGGCAGGAGCAGGCGCACAACGCCCGGCTCGGCGGCGGCCGCACGCGCGACGACTTCGTGCAGCTGATGGCCAACCTCGACCTGCCCTACCCGCGCGCCATCGACCACGCGCTGCCAGCCAACCAGGCGTGCGGGCGCGAACGCCCGGCCGCGTGAACCCCGCAGGAAGCTGCAAGGAGCCCGACATGCAACCCACGCCCTTTCACATGCAATCGGTCGCGACGCCGCACGGTTGGCGCGAGATGTCGCCGGCTTGGCGCGCCCACGGCATGCCCGTGCGGCGGGCGGCGTAGGGGAGGGTCCATGCTGGTCGCCCTGCTGCTCTCTGCCCTGGTCGGGCTCTCGCTCGGGCTGCTCGGCGGCGGCGGCTCGATCCTGATGGTGCCGACGCTGGTGCACGCGGTCGGGCTCGGTCCGCGCGAGGCCATCGCCACATCCCTGCTGGTCGTCGGGCTCGTCGCCGCCGCGGCCCTCGTCAGTCATGCCCGCGCCGGCCAGGTCGCGTGGCGCACCGGCATGCGCTTTGGCGGCGCCGGCATGGTCGGCTCGGAACTCGCCGGCCTCGTCGCCCAGCGCGTGCCGACGACGTGGCTGACCTGGGCCTTCATCGCGCTCATGTCCTTGACCGCTCTGGCGATGCTGCGCCCAGCGCCGCCGCTTGTCGCAAAGCCGCGCGCGGGCAGGCGCTCCAGCGGCCGCATGGTGGCGGTGGGCGCGGGCGTCGGCGCCCTGACGGGCCTCGTGGGGGCCGGCGGCGGCTTTGTGGTGGTGCCTGCTTTGGTGCTGTTCGGCGGCTTGCCGATGCGAGAGGCCATCGGCACCTCGCTGCTGGTCATCGCGCTGCAGTCGCTGGCCGGCTTCGCCACCCACGCCGCGCACGTCGCCCCGGCGCCAGGGCTGACAGCGGCGGTGGTGGCGGCGGCGATGGTGGGCGCCCTCGCCGGTAGCCACCTCACCGGGCGGGTGCCGGCAGCGCGCTTGCGCCGTGGATTCGCGTTCTTCGTGCTCGCCCTGGCGGCGTGGATGGCCGCCGGCGCGCTGCCGGCGGGCTGGCGCGAGGTCCTGGCCCACGGGGCCTGGCCGCGCTGGCTGTTGGGCGTGCTGGTGGGCGCGGCGTTGGCGGTGACGCTGCGCGGCGGCGGTCGCTGGTCTGGTGCGTCGGGCCAAGCCGTCGTCGGCTACGCCGCCGCCGACGAGGGCGCGCCGCAGCGATTGAGGCGCCTGGCGCGGCGTGCCGGCGATCCCCGCGCGTCCACGCTCGGTTGAGGCTCGCCACCGCGAGGGCGCACCTGGCCGCTGCCGAATCGGCCTCCCGCGACGAAGAGCCGCGCGCAAGCACCCCGCGCGCTCGCTGCCGCGGCGGACCTACGCCGTTGGCATGTTCAGCTCGGGGTAGAGCTTACGGCGCCGCCAGAAGGTGGGGCGGCTCATGCCGAGCAGCGCCGCCGCCCTTCCGACGTGACCGTCGGCCTCGGCGAGCGCCCGGGCGATGCGCACGCGCTCGGCTTCGGAAGGCTCCAGCGGCTCGGCCGAGCGCCGCGCCGCCTCGGGTTTGGCCGTCGGGAGGGAGGGGTGCGCGTCGGCGCCGCGCAGCTCGGGCGGTAGGTCGGCGAGGATGAGCGCCGGGCCGCGGCCGACGGCGAAGGCGTAGTCGACGACGTTCTGCAGCTCGCGGATGTTGCCTGGCCAGGCGTGGTCGAGCAGCGCCCGCAACGCGTCGGTGGCCACTTGCCGCACCACGCGCTGGCCGCGGGCGTTGCGCGCCTCGATGAAATGCCAAAGAAGCAAGGGAAGATCGTCGCGGCGCTCGCGCAGCGGCGGCAGAAAGAGCGGCACCACCCGCAGGCGGTACAGCAGGTCCTCGCGGAATCGGCCCTCGGCGACCAGCCGGCGCAGCGAGCGGTGGGTGGCGGCGACGATGCGCACATCGACTTTGCGCGGTCGCGTCGCGCCGACAGGCGTGACCTCGTGCTCCTGCAGCACCCGCAGCAGCCGCGCCTGCAGGTCCACGGGCAGCTCGGCGACCTCGTCGAGGAAGAGCGTGCCGCCGTGGGCGCTGACAAAGAGGCCGTTGTGGTCGCGGAGAGCACCGGTGAAGGCGCCGCGCACGTGCCCAAAGAGCTCGCTCTCGAGCAGGGTCGGCGAGAGGCTGGCGCAGTTGATGGCGACAAAGGGGCCGCCGGCACGGGCGCTCTCGAGGTGGATGGCCTTGGCGATGCCCTCCTTGCCGGTGCCGCTCTCGCCGCGGACGAGCACGGTCGCATCGGTCGCAGCCACCGAGCGCACGACCTCGAAGAGCGCGCGCAGGCCCGGGTCGCGCGTCATCAGGCCGTGGAACGCCGTGGCGTCGCCCGGCAGCTCAGTGGAAGGCGCTTCCCCCTCTGGGTCGGGCACGAGCAGCTCGACGCCGCCGAGGAAGCGACCGCCAGGGCCGAAGAACGCCCGCGCCGTCTTGCGCACGGCGATCGGCCGCCCGTCAGCGCGCACGAGCACGATCGGCACATCATCAAGCTGGCGACGCTCGGACAGCCCACAGCCGACTAGACAGTTGTGGCAGCGGTTGGACGCGCTGCAGGGCTCGCCGACGACGTCATCGGCGCGAAAGCCGAGCAAGCGCTCGGCGCCGCGGCTCCACAGCTGAACGCGCCGCTCACCGTCGACGGCGAACACGGCGGCGTCAGGCAAGAGCGAGGCCAACGCCTCGACTGCGGCGACGGGGCCCACCGATGCCAGCCACTGCTGCAGGTTCGGTGCGGAGGGCTGGTTCATGAAACAACTCCTGGGCTATTTCAGAGCCTAGGGTCGGCGGTGGTGACGGTCAAGGCGCGCGGAGCGTGGGCGGTTCGAGCAGCGGTTCGAGCGCTGACTTGGGCGCTGAACGTCGGGGTCGGTGCGCGCAAGCGGGCGTCGCCCTCGCGGTGGGGGCGTCGGAGGCGGGGTGATGTGGGTGTATGCGACCTACCCACGCTGATGTTGGCATGGCGCAGCGGCGCGGTGACTTCGCCAAGGCGACGCTCAGGGCGTCGAGCTGCAGCTCGCCGTGGTCCCCGTGCTGCTGACCTTGCAATACTGGGTACTGCTGCACTTCTTGTAGACCTCCTGCCCGCTCCAGGACAGGTACGTGGTGCTGGTCGAGCACGTCGTCGAGCTGCCCATACAACCCGCCGTCGCCTCTTGCAGGTAGATGGTCGCGCCCTTGGTTGCGCCGCTGCAGCTGTAGACCTTCTTGTACACCGAAGTGCCGCAGGCGGTGCCTTTCGGGGCGTATTGGCCATTGAGGCAGCACTTGGTGCCTATGGTGCACTTGTCGCCCTGGACGCAGGTGCCCGGTGAGGTCGGGCTGCTGACCTGGCATTTCTGGGTGGAGCCACAGGTCTTGTAGGTCACGAGCTTGGTCACCGCATAGGTCGAGGAGGTCGAGCAGAGGGTGGAGGTGCCGACGCAGCCGCCGACCTTGTAGCTCAAGAGGATGTCGGAGCCGTTGCCGCTACCGGCGCACGAATAGGTCTTGCTGAGCTGGCTGGTGCCGCACTCGGTGCCCTTTGGCGCGTAGGTTCCCGCACCGGTGCAACACTTGCCGCCTGGCGTGCACTGGTTGCTCGAGCAGCTGCCACAGTCCTGGGCGCAGCTCTGGCAGTCTTCGCCAAAGCCGCAGGTGCCGTCGCCGCATGTACCGCAAGCGCCGCAGTCCTGGGGGCAATTCAGGCAACCCTCGCCGGCGTCGCAGGCGCCGTCGCCGCAGTTTCCGCCGCCGCCGCCGCCGCCACCCGTGCAGCCGGGCACGGGGCTGTGGGTGCAGAGCCCTTTTTGGCAGATGTCGTCGGTGCAAGGGTCGGCGTCATCGCACTGCAGGCCGATTTGGCAACAGACGCCGACCGTTTTGGCGACGCAGACGTGCTCCACGCACTGGTCGAGGGTGCAATCGGCGCCATCTTCGCATTCCGCGTCCTCGACGCAGCAGCCGGCGGCCTTGGGTCCGTTGTCGCAGACGCCGTCGATGCAGGAGTCGCCGGTGCACGGGTCGAAGTCGTCGCAGTCGTAGGCGGACTTGCAGGCCTTGGTCCCGTCGCTGTCGGCTGAATCGGCGTCGATGGTGTCGGCGGCGGCGCTGTCCTTGCCCACCCCATCCTTGCGGGCGGCGTCCGAGGTGGCGCTGTCAGTCGCCACGTCTTTCGCGGCGCTGTCGGCGTCGGCGTCCGACGGGACTGACGCGTCGCCGATGGACGCTGCGTCGCCCGTTGCGTCAGCGGCGCTGTCGAAGTTGGCGCCGTCCGGCGGCGCAGCCGTGCCGTCGCCGAACTGAAGCGACGCGCAGGTGCCGCTGACGCACACCATGTGCTGCGGGCAATCGGGGTCGATGCCGCAGGGGATGCTGCCGCCGCCGCCGGTCGCCGAGGTGCCGCAAGCCGCGGTCGCGAAGGTCAGCAGCAGCAAGAGCAGCATCCACGAAGGTCGCAGCGACCTCTGGGCTTTGGGACAGCGGCGATGCGAAGCGCTTGTGGGCATGATGGGGTCCGATGGGCTCGGCGGTCGGAGGCACCTGGTGGGCGCCTGGATCTATCGGAGCGTAAGCGCGACGTGTTGTCCAGCGATCGCCACCGGATCGGCGGCGGTCGCCGAGGTGGCCACGCCTGAAGCGCTGACGTAGGCTCGCCATCGAGAAGGCGACGCCGGGCTCCGCCGGTCATCGCCGTGGGCTCCACCCCAAGGGAGCTTCGAGTGGGACGAACGCGCGGCAAAAAGGGGGCAGGGGACGGCGCCTCGCATGCGCCCGCCGCGGCCCATGGACGCAACGGCCGGGCGCTAGAACAGGCAGCACCCGGGCGCCGGCCCGCGTCGCAGCGTGCGGAGCGCGCTGGTCCCGACGGCGCGGACGACCCTGGCGTCGTCTACGAATCGGCCGGCCAGCTCTACAGCGTCTACGCGGTCACCGCGCTCTCCGTCCTCTGCGCCGGCCTTGCGCTCGCCACTGGCTGGTACGTCGGCAACCACTTCGGCCTGTCGCCCGCCGACGGCGGCGTGCTGCGTCCGCTGTGGCAACGCGTCGCCTTCGGCAGCGCCCTTGCCAGCGTGGGCTGCGCCTTCGCCGGCGGAATGCTCCTCTACCTGCGCCTCTATATCGCGCGTCTGCGCATCGTGGAGCGCGACGGCGAAGGTCGCACCGTCACCCTCGAGGCAGCCATGGCGTTCCCCGGCCTGCGGGTGCCGCTGAGCGAGGCCGAGCTCATGGGCACCGGCGACCACGCCGGCAGGAGCAGCCACTTTCGCGGCGTGTCGGTCAACGCCCCGTGGACGTCGCTGCGCCTGCGCGGCCGGCGGCTGCCGCTGATCCTCGACGCGCAGGGGCGCTGGCTGCGTCCGAGCGATGGGCCGCTGATGACCGCACTCGGGGCGCCCCTCGCGGGCACCTTTCGCGAGCTGCAGCGCCTGGAAGAGCGCGCGTCCAAGGGGCGCTCACGCTGACTGCAGCCGGGGCATCCCAGCACGGCTGCCCTCCCCTCGCCCCCAGGAAGAGGGCGCTGCCCCAGCGGGCCTACGCACTCAAGGGCAGGCCTTGACGTTGATGCCAGCCATCGCCGCCTTGCAGGCGTTGCTGTAGCTCGCCCCGTCGCAGCCGCACACTGGGGCCGCCTCGGCCGTGCAGCTGGTCGGCACGGGCGTGCAGCGCCCTTCGCCGCCGCAGGACAGGGGCAATAGCGACTCACAATAGTTGGGTTTTGGGCACGTTCCAGCGCCCATCACGCAGGGGATGCCGCAGCCCGGGACCGGCTCGTGGACGCAGCCAGGGCCGGTGCTGTCGCAGCCGTCGGTCGTGCAGTCGTTGTTGTCGTTGCAGGCCGCGACGAATCCGCCGGCGCAGCTACCGCTGTCGCAGGTGTCGCCGCCGGTGCAGAGGTCGCCGTCGTCGCATGGGCCTGTCAGCGGCGTGCTCGTGCAGCCATAGCCACCAGCGAGCAGCGCGCAGGCGTCGCCCCCGGTGCAGACGTTGCCGTCGTCACAGAGCGCGGCGCCGTCGTCGGTTGCGCCGTCGCAGTCGTCATCGAGGCCGTTGCAGAGCTCGGCGGCGGGGGCGCAGGCGTCGGTACCGTTGGCGCCATCCACGGCGCCGACGGCGTCGGTGCCATCGACGGCGCCGACGGCATCTTCGCTGCCGACATCGGAGCTGTCCGCGGTGTCACTGACGCCTGCGCCCGAAGCATCTGCCCCGTCGTCCGCGACCTCGCCGACGGCGTCATGCGAATCGCCGGGGTCGATTTTGTCGGTAGGGACGTCGACCGCCGCGCGGGCGCCGGAGTCGTTGGCCTGCGCGTCAGAGCCGTCGGCGACGGCATCGGGGGCGGCGGCAGGAGCCACCACGCTGCAGCCGCATGCGACGCAAGGGACGGCCAGCAACGTGCGCCAGCTTCGCGCAAAGCGACTCCAATTTGTGCATCGTTCGCCCATGCTGCAGAGTCTACCGTTTGGCGACCAGGGGCAGCATTGCAGGCGAGAATCTAACGCTCAGCGGTGGGCGAGTGGCAGTCGACGCGCGCATCCGGCGTTCGCCGCGCAGCCTCGCTTCCGCCCTGGAGGGGCGACGGGGCGACGCACGGCTGACCTGACGACTAGTCATTGGGCTCATACCCGCAAGAGCCGTTGGCCCCGGAACAGCCGAAGCTGTTCTTGAACGGCCCCCACAGGTCGAACTTCCAATGCAGAACGCCCTTGCCGCCGTTGGCGGCCGAGGTGTCGATGAGCGTGACCTCGAAGTTGGGTGAAAAGATCGTGCTGATCCAGACCTTGAACTTGACCTTGAGAATGTCGATCGTCAGGGTCTGCCAGATCGCCAACTCGGCGCTCTTGTTGTCTTTGGTGCGCATGCCGCGGAACTCCACCGGTGCAGCGCCCTCAAAGAGCACGACCTCCATATCGACGCCAAAGGCGAAGATCAAGGCGTCCAGGCTCACGCCGAGGGCACCGCTCGCCTCTGCGCCTGGCGTGCCGATGATGGAGTACGACTCGGCCTCCTTGCCCTTGAGGGTCTGGAGCTGCCACTCGCAGATCGGAGCCGCCGCTGTGCCGTGCTGTGTGGGCACGAGGCGCGCGGATTGGCCGAGGTGATTGGAGTTGTGCAGCGCTTCGTTGATCAGGCCGCCCATGCACCAGCCCATGGATCGAAGCAGCAGTCGCTTGTCTTCCGGCAGAGCGCCGTACAAGTCAGGCGCCCTGCTCTGCATGTCCCTGATGGAATCAAAGCTGGTGCTGTGTGCGGTGCCACCGAAGCAGCCGTAGTCGATAGAGAACTTGCCGCTGTTGTTGAACTCCAACGCCGCAGCGGTAGCAGTCGCTGTGTGCCAGTTGGTGTACGCGAGCCGGGAGAGCTGCCACAACGTCGGGTTCATGGTATTCCAATAGGAGATGACGCCTGAGCAGTTCTTCGACACCCAGGATGGGAGGAAATCCCAAGTCCCCTCATGGTCCACCCAATACAACGAACCACCGCCACCGACGAGTCCCTGCTGGACCTTCTTGGCGGCTTCCCACGCCGCCGGGAGCCGCTGGGAGGCATGGGTGCAATTGGGATTCCACTGACAGTCCTTCTTGGTGCGCGACAGGTTGTCCTTGCCCGCCTCGCCCCAGCACGAGGTTGGACAGGGAAAGAACGGGACCATGGTGGCCTTCTTGTTCTTGTGAACGAGCTCACTCGCTGAGGCGCCAGGCAAGTTCATGATAAACGCAAGGGGATCCGGTTGGGTCCATGCGAATTCGATCAGCTTGTCGACCTCAGTAGGAATACCGATCGAGACCGGAATGCCGGTGTATGGGTCGAACCCTGCATCGCCATTCTTGAACGTCTTAGGCTTGTACAGCTTCCCGCCCGACTGGGCGCAGGCAGTCTGCGCCTGCCACAGGTTCACTGCCTGGTTGAGGCGGTAGTAGCAGCGCGTTTTGGCGGCGTTGCAGAAGCTGTAACCCGCAGTGGCGGCCTCGCCGGGGATGCTGAGCTGCGGCGCCTGGATCTTGCCGGTCTGGCCCTTGCGCTCCATCGTGAAGCTGAGCTCGACACCGACATTGGCGGTGAAGTTGATCGCTACGCCCTCGACCTTGTTCGGCTTGTTGACGCCGCCCTTCTGCGAGTTGTTGACCTTGCCCTTCTTGCCGGCCGCCTTGTCACCAGGCGTCTTGGTCAGGCCCGCAGTGAGGAAGAACTTCAGCCCGTTCTTCTTCTCGCCTGGGGTGCTGACCGAAGCGGAGATCACCTTGAGAAACGTCGCCTCGAAGATCAGCACCTCCGCGTCCGTGCCGAGGTTCGGCAGTGGGACAGGGAGCTGCATGTCCAAGATCTTGTAGCCTAGCAATCGGAATTGGGTACCGACATGGAACAAGTCGGCCGAGCCAAATTGGCCACTGTTGGCCCATGGTTGACTCCAGGGACGGTAGACCCAGACCTCCAGATCGACGGGTGCGGGGGTGTCGCATGGGATAGATCGCAGCGCGCTCGAGCCGGCCGAGCGTCGCCCGCCGGCAGCGTCGGCACGCCCGGCGCCCGGTTGACGGTCGCGTCGCTGGCCCTTGCAGCCCGCCTTGGGAG
>CANLIC010000050.1 GCA_947491025.1 Myxococcales bacterium | reverse complement strand
GGCAGACGCAGGCGGCGGCGGTTCGGACGGCGGCAGCGGCGTCTCGGACGGCGGCAGCGGCGTCTCGGACGGCGGCAGCGGCGTCTCGGACGGGGGCAGCGGTTCCGACGGCGCCAGCGGTTCCGACAGCGGCGGCGGCGGCGCCACAGACGGCGGCAGCGGCGGCGGTTCCGACAGCGGCAGCGGCGTCTCGGACGGCGGCAGCGGCGACGGTTCGGATGGCGGCACAGGCGGCGGTTCGGATGGCGGCAGCGGCGGTGGTTCCGACGGCGGCGGCGGCGGTGTCACAGACGGCGGCAGCGGCAGCGATGGCGGCGGCACGGACGGCGACGGCGGTGGCCCCAAGCCAGAGTGCAGCGACGCGGTCGCGGGCGCCTGCGACGACGCCAACTCCTGCACCTTTGATGCCTGCATCGATGGCGTCTGCCAGCACGTCAAGGAGTCGAAGCCGTGCGACGATGGCCAGCTGTGCACCACGGGTGACACCTGCACCGACGGCGTGTGCAAGGCCGGCGCGACCAAGACTTGCGACGACGGTACAGCGTGCACAGTGGACGCCTGCACCGCCGCGAGCGGCGCCTGTACGCACGTTCCCCTGCCAGGCTGCGCAGGTTGCACCAAGGCCACCGCCTGCAACGACAACGATCCGTGCACGGCAGACGCCTGCAGCGCCGGCGTCTGTGTGCAGACGCCTATCCCGGGCTGCAAGACCTGTAAGACCGTCGGTGCCTGCGACGATGGCGACGTATGCACCATCGACATCTGCAAGGACGGCCTCTGCCTCACGACCCCGACGCCGGGCTGCATGGCCTGCAGCACCGCGCTGCAGTGCGACGACGGCAACGTCTGCACCGGCGATAGTTGCACGCTGGGCAGCTGCGACCATGTCTTGCTGTCGACGCCGACGTGCTCGCCGAAGGGCCAGGTCTGCGTGGTCGGCGACGTCGGCTACTGTGGTTCTGGATACTACTGCCAGGCGCCACCGGGCCAATGCGGGGCCAAGGGCAAGTGCGTGCCGGTGCCCAATGGCTGCCCGACCAACCAACCGCCCGTGTGCAGTTGCTTTGGCGTGACGATGGCCAACATGTGCGAGGCTTGGGCCGCCGACGTTGGCGTCTCTGGCAGCGGCATGTGCAAGTAGCTCGCATACGGGCATCGGGCGGGGCGGAGTCGGCGCCTGCATGTGCGCTCTGTGCGTCACCGCATCCTCGCAGCACAGCATCGTAGGTGTCCCATCGTACGTGTCGGACGATTAGACGAACGCAACGGGGCCCGACCGCGCCGAGGCATACCTCGCCCTTGGCGCCGCCGATCGCGTGCCCTCGACCGCTGAGTTTTTCCTCGGCCCATCTCCAACCCTCTGAAGCCCCGTCATGGCACGCCGGCCGCCACCGCCGCGCCACTGTCACGTGTCGAGCCGCTACACCTGCAGCCCCGCCCACACCATCGGCGGCGTCAGGGCCGAGCCGAGGCCATGCTGAGCCAGCAGCGCCGTCGCCTCGGCCGCAGCCGCGCGCCAGCGCTGCTCGAGCTCAACGAGCCGCAGGCGCATCGACTTGCGCACCTGCCGGTCCAGCGCGAGCACCGAGGGCGCCCTGCCATGCTTGCTCCGCAGCACGCGGTAAAACGGGTCGGTCGCGAGCACGGCAGCGACGCCGAGCGGCCGGACGCCAGTGACCTCGCAGCGCTCGTTGGCCTCAGCCTGCAGCTCCGCGATGATGTTGCGGACCAGGCTGCGCCACGCCGCCTCCGGCATCGCCTTCCAGCACGGCAGCACCGTCAGCTTGAGCTCATAGACCGTCACGAAGTCACCGGGTTTCTCGACATATCCCTTGCGCCGGCGCGCGTGGTAGAGCTCGGTCAGGCTCTGCCATTTGCCCCGGATGGCTTTGCCGTCACGCAACCAGGGCAACGACGACGCCCCCGGCCAGTCCTCGATGCGTCCGACGAGGTTTTCCTTGGTGCCGTGCGCGAGCAAGTAGCGCAGCCGCCAGACCTGCGAGCTCTCGTCTGCGGAGACCGGGATGGAGCGGAAGCGACGCTCCCAGACCGCGCCGTCGCGCTCGTTGATGATGTTGAGCTTGCGCGCGATGTTGCCGTTGACGAACTGCATGAAGCTGCTCAGCACCGCACCGCTCGGAACGCTCACGAGGAAGTGGTAGTGATTCGACAAGAAAACGAAGGCATGGAGCTCGACGTCGTTCTGCTCCTGGGCCCGGCCGATGACGCCCAGGATGAGGTCGTTGACCTCGCTGCTCGGGCGTATGAGCAGGGCATTGCCGGTCACGCGCGTACAGATCTCATAGAGCCCGCCTGGCAGCGGGCAGCGCAAGGGTCGCATGGTGAAGCTCCGTCACCTGGGCCGTGCGTGGCCCAGTACGCATAGGTCGCTTGCTAGCGACATCCGCTTCGGCAGGAGCAGAAAAATGCGAGCGCCAGGGTCATTAGAACTTGCTTGCCGCTGCTGCGAATCGTCCGGCACGTACAAGGCGAATCGTCCGGCACGTACAAGGGGGGCTGCGAGTCGTCCGGCACGTACAAGGGGCGCACGTACAAGGGGCACGTACAAGGTCCGCCGCTGCGAATCGTCCGGCACGTACAAGGCACGTACAAGGGCAGTCATGAAGCTGCAAGACGTGCCGATCGACCAGCGCGGCGTTGTCACGCACCCCCCAAAGGCAAGACTGCGGGCCCATCGCTCGCGACCGGCCTTGCCGTTCCCGCCGACATCGGTCAGCCTCGCCAGGGCCTAGGCGTAGAGCCGTCGCGCCCGTTTCCGCTCGGCTCAGGGCCGTGCGCGCGGCGGTGGAGACCCGGCCAGACGGATCGCGCCGACCTGGCCCTGCGCCGGGACCCGGGGCCGGCAGGCGGCGCCGGCCCGCTGCGCCGACGCCCACAGACGATCGCCCAGCAGCCGCTGCGTGCGGGGTTGGCCGCGCCTGGGTCAGGCAGGGCCCCGCTTATCACCGCTGCCAGCACCAGGAGCCCCCCGTGACCCAGCCGCTGCTGCGACTCTGCGAGTCACCCCACCTGTGCGTGTTGCCCGACCTGTTGAGCGGGGACGAGGCAGCGACGCTCGCCGCGCTTGCGCGCGATGACGACGCGCTGGCGGCCGCTGGCATCGAGGTCCTCCCCGACGGCGCCGGCCGCAAGGCGGAGCTGCCCCTCAGCCTGCACCCGCTGCTGGAGGCCGTCGCGGACCGCATCGAGGCCGCCATGGGCCTGCGCAACCGCCTGGGCGAGCGGGGTGGCTCACGCGATGACGCCGAAGATGGTGCGCGGGCCCGTGCCCAGCGTGCGGCGCTGACGCTGCGGATGCGCCACTACCGCCAAGGGGAAGGCCATCCGCCGCAGGTCGACACCTACGAGATCGACGGCTGGAGCCCGGTCGCCACCGCCCTCGTCGGCCTCGAAATCGCCACCAAAGGGGGTGAGACGGTCTTTCCGGCGGCGCACCCGGCGCCGGTCGCGCTGACGGTCGCGCCGGGCCAGCTCGTCTGCTGGCGCAACCTGAGCGCCGATGGCAGCGAGGAAGCCAGCGCCCGCCACGTCGCGGCGCCGGTGGAGAAGGGCGACAAGATCGTCCTCAGCTGGTTCATCTACGCCGACTTGGGCGATCTGCCCGGCGCCATGGTCGCGACCCGGGCCCCGACGGCTCTGCGGGATGCGGCGCGGGCCCGCCGACCGCTCGGCGCGCTACGCGGGCTCGGTCGCCTGCTCGCCATCATCGACGACGGCGTGCCGGCCGAGAGCGTCGAGCTCCTGCAAGATGCGGCTGAGGCGCGCGGTGTCACCTGCGTCCGCGTCGATCCCAGGCGCTTCGACTTTGGCGCCCAACGCGTCTTGCGGCCCGGTGACCTGGTCTTTCGCCCGGCGGTGTCGATGCACTCGATTCGGGTCGAGCACCACCTGTGGCAGCCGGGCGTCGGCAGCTTCTACCTCGACCCCGCTGGGCCGCTGTTCAGCAACATCAACGCGCTCACCACCTTTGCCCGCGCCGGGCTTCCGGTCCCGCGCACCTTCGCGCTCTTCGATGGCGACCGCGATCTGATGCGCCACTACGTGGAGCAGCTCGGAGGGCTGCCGGTCGTCCTCAAGGCCCTCGGCCATTCACGCGGCGTCGGAACCATCCGCGCCGACTCGCTGGCCTCGCTGTTCTCGATCGTTGACTACGCCTTGGTCGAAGGCACCCGGCCGTTGCTCACCGCCTGGGTGCCGGACGCGGTGCACTGGCGCCTCGTCGTCGTCGGCGACCGCGTGGTGTCGACCTACCGCAACGTCATGGACGATGACGACTTTCGCACGTCGGGAAGCAGCGATCCGCACGATTACGCCGCCTCACCGCCCGAGGGCGCGGCCGCGCTCGCCATCGCCGCCTGCCGCGCCTTGCGCCATGCCCATGGCGGCGTCGACATCCTCGCCCATCCGAGCGGGCGCCTCTATCTGCTTGAGGCCAACTTCCCCTGCTATTACGCCACAGGCCAGCTCGAGGCAGGCCACAACGTCGCGGGCGCCATGGTCGACTACCTGCTCGATGACGCCGCCCGTCACGCCCCGGCCTCCGACGAGCCCTGGCCAGACCTCGCGCCCCGCGTCTAGCGCGAGGAGACCCCCGCGCTGCCAGTCCCGCTCAACGCTGAAGGGCGGGAAGGTCCGACCGCAGGGCCTACACCGCGCTCTTCTTCTGCTCCATCTCGGCCGACGCCTTATACGCCTGCTCTTTGGCGGCCATCTCTTTCTTCTCCGTCTGCTCGGCGGCGACCGACTTCTTCTGCTCCGCCTCTGCGCTGCTCTGCTTGGCCTTCTGCTCGGCGTAGCTGTCCTGCTTGGCCTTCTCCTCGGCGTAGCGATCGAGCACGGCCTGCTTGGCGGCGGCTGCGGCGTCGCCCTCGGCCAGCGCCAGGGTCAGCGACGAGCCGTCCATCGCTTTGTGGGCCTTTTCGCTCTTGCGCTCGGTCTGCGCCTCGGCCTGCAGCTTGAAGCGCCGCTCCATCGACAGGATGCGCCCGTGCGACTTCTCGTCCCGCTCGGTGCGGCGGTGCTCGATGGCCTTGGCCCGCTGCTCGGATGCCTTCACGCGGGCGTCGACCTGCTCATCGACGTGGCGCTTGCGCTCGCGCTCCTTGTGCCGCGATTCCACCATCCGCGCCTCGGTGCCTTCGACCGGTGCGCCAACCGACGCCTTCTTCTTTTCCTCCGTGGCGATCTGCTTCTTGCGCGAGGCTTCGTGCTGAATCGACCGGTCGACCTGCTGCTTCGCGCGCTGGTTGTTGTGCTTGGCCCGCGCCTCGGAGCGGATCTTGGCCTCGACCGCCGCGGCCTCGATCTTCTTCTTCCTCACGGCCTCACGCGCAAAGTCATCACCCACCTTGCAGGCGGCGAGGTCGACCGTCGCGTCGTCGAGGTCGTCGCCGTAGGCGTCTGCCGACTTCTTGCGGTCGCGCTCACGAGCATCCAGGGCCGCGATGTAGAACTCGTCCGGCTCTTCCGCTTTGGTCGCCTCGTCCACCCACTCGTCGAGCAAGGTCGCCACCGCCCGCTCCTGGGCCTCCAGGTAGGCGATCTCCTCGATGATCTCCTTGTCGTCCTGGCAGGAGTTGTCGGCGGCGGCGGCGGCGGCCGGCGTCGCGGCGCCGAGCAGGCCCAGCAGCGCGGTGAGGGCGCTGGCGCCGCCCAGGCGCTCGAGCATCGCCCGGCGGGTGACGCTGGCCGGGGGCGCGGCGCGCGACATCAGCAGCCCGGCGTCGCCGAGCTGGTCGAGCCCGCTGAAGACGTCTTCGCGGCTCGCGTCGGCGTCGACGGCCGTGCGCAGACCGGCGAACAGGGCTTCGATGTCCCGGCTGCCGTCCGCGTGCTGCCAGAGCCAGGCGGCGCGGGCGTCGAGGCGGAGGACCAGGTGGTCGGGACCGAGGATGATGAGGCCGGCGCCCTCGGGGCGCGCGACGAGGCCGGCGCGACGTGTCTGCGGATTCATGCGGATCTCCTGAGTGGCGCGTACGAGACGCCATTCGCGTCGCGAGGGGAGCCCCTGCGGCGCTACTGAACGGCAGACTGACCCTTGCCGGGGCCGATTGCAAGGTCTCGTAGGGACTGCTCGCCCGATGTCAGATGCGTGAAAGGTTTGCCGCCGCGGACCGCGATCCTTTCGTTCCGCGGCCGCCCGACCAGCACCTCCGTGCGACCGCCGACGGCGACCCCCTTGGAGCAAGCTCGCCGTCATGATGCTCGCCAGAATGGGTCCGCGTTGGCCGACGAAGTCGTAGCGCCGGCCTTCCGACTTGGGTCGCAGCCCGCCCAGGCGGCCAAGGCGTCGCAGCATGCGGCGACGCACCGCCAACGTCCCCCAAAGGCGGCTAAAACAGCACCCCTGCATGGCTCGACCACCGACAACGCCAGGCCGCATCGCAGTCCGTCACCGCCCCCAACCGCGCCCACCACGCCTCACGCCGGCCCATCGGCACCTCCAGCGCCAGCGCCGCCTGCGCATCCCGCCGCCACCACGTCTGCGCCATCGTCATCGAGGCCGCCAGCCGCCCCAGCGACCCGATCCGCCGCTGCGCGAACGGCTCCGCCAGCAGCGCCGCGTCGAAGATGCGCCCACCGCGCAGCGCCAACATGGGCCGCAAGCCCGCGCGGACGCCGACCAGCCAGGGCCCGGACAGGCCGTCCAGCAGCAGCGCGTAGCCGTCGAGCCGCACGCTGGCGTTCGATGCCTTCGGCCCCGCCGCCGAGTGGACCTGCACGCCCCAGCCGAACCAATCCACCCAGCCGAGATGCCGCAGCCAGCCGTCTTCGGCAGCCGGCACCAGCGACATCGACGCCACCTCGAAGAGCCGGGCGCGGTTGCCGAGCCAGCGCACGCCGTCGCCGTCGACCCCGAGCTCGGTTTCGATGTCGGCCAGCACGAAGCTCCGCGTCGGGCCGACGCCGTGCGGGCGCATCTGGCCGAGCTCTTCGCGCCAGAAGGCGGTGGTCAAGACCGCGCCCCAGCCCGAACGCAGCGCGCCGTCGGCGAGGGTCGCGCGCAGGCCGAGCAGGCGCGCGGGGCTGCGGACGAGGGTGCCTCGCCACTGGCGCGCTTCTTCGTGCTGGCGCTCGTCCCGCCACTCCCGCTCGAGGTCGGGGGGCGACGCCCAGTCGAGCGCGTCGGCGGTCGCGAGGTAGCCATCGGTGGCGCAGACAAAGGCGGCGCGCGCCCGCTCGGTCCCGGCGAGGATGTCGCGCTCAGCGCGGTTGGCCGCCCGGCGCGGGGCCGTCGCCGCGTAGTCATCGATCCAGAGCAGCCGCGCAATTTGCTGGTCGCGTCGCCACGTCTTGTCTTCACGCAGGTAGGCGAGGCGCCGCCACTCCAGCAGGTGCGCGAGGTCCGGCAGGGGTCGATCGGGCCGCGGCCGGACGCGCTCGCGATCGACCTTCACGGCGGCGGCCTGGCCGCTGTCGAGCTCGGCGCGCGCGGCGATGACCCGGGCCTGCAGCAGCCGCTCGATGGTCGCCCGGTGCGTTGGCAGGGCGGCCACCGTCGCCAGGGCCAGGGCCGCCAGGGCATCGGGGCCGAGGGCGTCGCTCGCGCGCCAGCGTGGGCCAAGGGGCGCCGGCAGCGCATCCAGCCGCTTTCGGATTGCGCGCGCTGAGGCGACGGCGCGCAGCCTGTGGCTGTTGCTGCTCTCGAAGCCGCCGGGCTCATGGCGCAGCAGCGGCTCGCCGTCGTGGGGCATCGCGATGTCGGCCATCCGGTTGAGGATTTCGGCAGGTGAGGCGGCGAGGCGGACCCTGGCACCGACCTCCGGCGCGTCGTCGAGGGCGGTGGACAGCAGCCACAGCAGGTAGGTCGCGCAGTTGCGGTTCAAGAAGCGGTACGGCAGCGCCAGGTCCCGCTCGACCTGCCACAGCAGCTGCAAGATGGTGCGCCGCTGGGCCGCGGTGACGTTGAGCGCGAAGCGTTGGATGTTGCGCTGCTGACCGTGCAGGTTGTCGGCCAGCGCCGAGCTCAACGTCTGCGGGTCGAAGACCAAGGGGTAGGCCCCGCTCAGGCCGCGCCCGACGTAGGCGAGGCTGCTGTCGCGAAAGCCCGTGATGGCGCTGATTTCATAGACGACGTCGTGGATCTCGGGCTCGGGCCCGCGCACGAGGCGCAGCAGCAAGTGGCCAAAGCTCGCCGACGCCTGCGCCGAGGTCAGTGCGACGAAGAGGACCTCGAGCCCGACGACGACCGCGGGGTCGGCGAACGCCGCCATCGCGGTGCAGCTCGGCGCGGCCGGCAAGTCCACGCCCTCGCCGCTGGCCAGCTTTTGCAGCAGGCGCCAGCGCGCCGGTTGGCGGCAGGCGACGCGGTCGTCGTCGGCTGTGCCCGGCGGCGGCACGAGCTCGGCCTTGGCGAAGTCGACAAGCGCGTCGGCGAAGGAGGGCGCCTTGGCGCTTCCAGCGAGGCGAAACGGCGCCTCGCCGAGCGTGCGGGCGTCGAGCGCCATCCAGCGTCGGTCGCTGCTCCAGCGCACGGCGCGCTTTCGGATGGCTTCCAGGGTCGCGGTGGTCGTGGCCTCCATCGGCAACACGACCGCTGGCGCCGACGCGCTGGCGCCTTGGGCCTCCGCCCGCGGCGAGAGGAGGGCGAGCAGGCCGAAGACTGCGGAGGCGACGAGGCTGCTCCGCACTGACGGCGGCACTCGCGGTCCTAGCTCTTGGAGCTGGTTGGTTGCGGCAACAGGTCGCGCAGGATCTCGAAGAAAGCCAGCGCCCGCTCTGGGTTGAGCTTGGCAGGATCGGCGAGCTCGAGCAGGGCTCTGCGTCGGGTGCGCACGGCTGCCGCATACGACGCCCGCTGCGACGGCTTCATCGGCAGCGCCGCCAGCAGCTCGTGGAGCAGCGGACCGCGGCCGAGGCAGAGGTCCTGGCGCAGGGCGATGGCGTGGTGCCGCAGGTAGATCTCCGCGACCTTGCCGGATTGGTTGGTGTTCGTCGTCGCGCGGTAGGTGCCGTAGGTGGCGAGGGCGACGCCGGCCGCGGTCACCACCAGCAACACCGACGTCGTCATCTCGGAGTCGTTCTGGCTGCTGTTGCCGTCGATCGACCCCTGGCTCGAATTGTCGCTGCGGCTGCTGTTGCCGCCCGCGGAGTTCTCGGCGTGGGCCATCGACGGGCACGACGACCAGGCGAGCGCGACGGCCAGCAATGTCTTCAGGGTGGGAGATTGGGCGCTACGCATCGTGGCTCCACATCCTCGGGGCGTGGTCTGGTTGGGTCCGCCCTTTCAGCCTATCGTCCACGACAAGGCAGCGAACCGACACTTACCGTGCCATCGAATCTGCAAGGTTGTCAATCGTGGCCAGCAGTTCTGGCTCGGAGGCGCACGTGACACAGGGGGCGAAACCCGACACCCCTTGAGCCGGGGCTGGCGTCGCCGCCGCCGCGGTCCTGTGCTCTCTGGCGATCTCCGCAGCACCACAGCGGAAGCCCGCTCGGCGATTGACCCCCATGGGTGGGACTGCGACGCTGCGCTTGCCGGTCCGCGCAGGTCGCGACGCATCGGCGCTGCGCTGCCCCTGGCAACGCGTCCCTTCACCCCGCCCGCCCCCCAGAACCCACCGAGCGTCACCATGCACCGCACCCTCGTCTCGCCGCGCCTCGGCGCCCTGCGCGCCCTCGTCGCCGCCGGCCTCCTCCTTGCGGCCGGGCCGACCCTCGCCGCCCTCCCTGGCACGCTCCAGGTCGAGGGCGTCCTCAACTCCGCCGGCGGTCCGGTGGTGGATGGACCCTATAAGCTGACCTTCGCCTTCTGGAACGCCGCCAGCGCGGGCGAAAAGCTCGGCAGCGAATCCATCGATGTCGCCGTCGCCGGTGGCCGCTTTGCAGCCTTGCTCGGTGCCGCCAGCGGCCTCGATGGCAAGATCTTCGCCGGTGGCAAGGTCTTTGTCGGGGTCGCGGTCGGCAACGACCCTGAGCTGCCCCGGCAACCCTTGTCCGCCTCGGCGTTCGCCTTTCGCGCCGGCGTCGCCGAGGCCATCGAGTGCAGCGGCTGCCTCAGCGCGGCAACGGCGGGCTTCGCCTACGCTGGCGCTGCGACCAAGGGTGGACCCGCGCTCGACCTCGCGTGCAGCGGCTGCGTCGGCATGGCGGAGCTGAAGTTCGACGGCGACCTCGACCTGGGCGGCAACAGCCTCAAGGCCAAGAACGCGACGCTGACCGGCGACGTGGTCGCCAAGACCGTGACCGCCACCGCGTTTGTCGGCGACGGCAGCAAGCTCACCGGCATCAGCCAGCCCAATGGCGCCTGTAAGGACGGCGAGGCGCTGGTCGGCATCGCCGCCGACGGCGCGCTGCAGTGCAAGGCCCTCAAGGCTGCGTTGCCCTCCGATGGCCTCGACGAGGTCAGCAACGGCCTGCTGACCAACCAATTCATCGAGTCCCTGGCCATCGCCAAGCCGCTGCCGATCCCCGACAACACCGGCGCGACGGCCGTCGCCGTCCTCAAGCTGCCGGCCTGGGGCGTGGCGCAAGGCCTCAAGATCAGCGTTCAGGTCGACACCACCGACTTGTCCAGCATCGCCATCAAGCTGCTGCCGCCCAACGACAAGAAGGTCGGCTACACCCTCTGCGACCCCTGCGGCGACAAGGACAGCAAGGCCCTCGACGCCGCCTGGAGCCACACCAAGGCCCCGCTGGTCGGCGATCTCAGCGCCTGGCTCGGCGCCTCGGTCGCGGGCGACTGGACGCTGGTCGTCACCGACAGCGCCTTCTGCGTCAAGCAATCGCCCGGCAACGACGCGCTCTGCGACCTCAATGCCAAGACCGACGGCGCCCTCAAGGCCTTCGCCATCGAGGTCCACACCCTCTCGGACGGCAAGGTGGCCGCCGCCGGCACCTTCATCGCCAAGGGCGGCGTCGACTTCGCCTCCAGCGGCACCAAGGGCCTGCGCATCGAGGCCGCCGCCAGCGCGCCGGTGGTCTGCGACGCCAAGACGCTCGGCTACCTCTACCTCGATACCAGCAAGCAGGTGCTGATGATCTGCGATGGTCAGTCCTTCAAGCCCGTGTCGCAGCTCAAGCCCGGCAGCAGCGCGGGCAGCGCCGGTGAGAGCTGCGCCGCCCTGTTGGCGGGCGACGCGAATATGCCGAGCGGCGACTACTGGATCGACCCGTTGAAGAAGGGCGCCTACCTCGCCACCTGCGAGATGAAGGCGCAGGGCGGCGGCTGGACCCTGCTCGCCAAGGACGCCAAGCGCCACGGCACCAGCGTCGAGACCATCGCCGCCGTCGCCAGTGGCGCCTTCAAGCAGCTGCGGGCCGTGCACAAGAGCGGCTTTGTCGCCTGCAACTGCAGCAGCGCGAACCCCAACGCGCCCTGGCAGGCCTGCAACCCGAGCCACGGCGACGTCTACAGCTTCGAGCTGATGAACAACGGCGGCTACATCTTGAAGCAGGACAACTGGTCGGTGTTGCCAGGCCAGTGCGCCAAGCCGGCGTCGGCGACGGCGGACATCCTGTGCACGACCAACTTCACCGTGCAACTAGGCGACAAGCTGGCGGCCACCTGGCAGGAGCCGTCGAACAACGTCTCGACCAGCGACAACTGCGGCACCCAGGTCATCGATCTCTGGGCGCGTTGAGCCCGGCTGACGTCGGGGCGGAGGCCGGGTCGATCGCCGCCGTCGCCGCGCTCGCACCTTCCCCGTCATAGGCTTAGGGCCCGACGCCCGCACTTCAGCGCGTTGGCCTCGCGCTCAGATATCCATCAGATCAATGGGCTTTGCCCGCTTGGTTGCCGCTCAAGCACGCCATCCGCGGCGTTGTGCGCGGCGCTCTGTGCAGCGCTGTGTGCGGCGATGGGACTTGACATGCGTTACGATGAAAGTAGAAAGTCCGACTTTCAACTACCGGCATGACGCCGGAGTCCGACGAGGCATGACATGGCAACCCAATTCGAGAAAGCACAGCGGCTGCAGAGACTCTGGACGCTGCGCGCTGCGCCGGCCGCGGTGTGGATCGCGATGGCGGCCTGCGGCGAGCCGACGCAGAAGGAGGCCGCTGCCCAGGACGCGGTCGACGGAGCCGCCGATGGCTTTGCGTTCGACATCAGCCCGGACGGCTTCGTGACCGACGGCGTCGCTCATGCGAACGATGCAGGAGGGAGCCACGACGCCGGGGCCACCGTGCCCTCGGCGGCCGCCGACGCAGGTGCGAGCGACGCTGGGGTGAGCGCTGCGACAGACGTTGGGGTCGACGGTGGGGTCGACGCTGGGGCGGTCGCTGGCGCCGACGCTGGCGCGAGCGCCGCGACCGACGCGGTGGCCGACGCCGCGACAGGGGATGCCGCAGGGGCGCAGGACGGGGCCTACGCCGTGGATGCCGGCAGTACGACGCCGATGGACGCCCTTGGCCAGGGCGCGAGCGACTCAGCGGGCCAGGGTTCCGCAGACACCGGGGCCGACGCCGTCGCTCCCGCATCCGACGCCATCGCGCCCTGCAACGACTCCGCAGGCGCCGGCGGCAACGGCGACGCGTCCGCCGGCCAAGACGCCGCTGCGAACGCCGCGCACCCGCCGCTGCCGACGCAGCCCGCCGCGCCCGACGCCCACGGCCTGACCAACGTCTCGACCGACCTGTGGGCCCTGCTCGAGAAGGGCACGCTCAAGGGCTCCTGCGCCACCTACGAGGCCCTCGGCGCCCAGGCGACACAGGCGATGAAGGTCAAGTGCGGAAAAGAGCTCTTCTTCTACGAGCACTGGAACACCTACGGCCCGCCGCGCGCCATCGTCGACTACCTCAACCACAACCTGCCGAAGACCGTCGGCACCGGCATGACGCACTTCGGCCTCTACAAGGACCCGACGTCGTGGACGCAGCTGCCGGTCGGCATGGCCGTCGGCGCCGATCTCAAGGGCATGCAGACCTACGCTTACACCTGCGCTTCCTGCCACTTCGGCAAGACGCCGGACGGCCGCTTCTCCGTCGGCCAGCCCAACCACGACTTCGACTACGGCCGCCAGCTGCTGGTCATCCAGCTCTTCCCCGGCCTCGCGATGGGCACCGACAAGGTCGCCGACGTGCACCCGGACGCGATGAAGGTCCTGTCGCCCGTCCTCGACGAGTTCAAGGCCATCCCCAACGGCATGTTCGGGCTCGGCCTCGCGCTCTTGCCGCTGCTGAGCCAGCTCGCCAACGTCCCCAAGATGGCGCTGGCGATCCAGGCCCAGTACGCCTCCTGGCCTGCTGGCACCCAGGACTTCATGGTCTGGCCCGTCCCTCTCGACGACAACGTCCACATCGTCAGCAAGATCCAGTCGTTGTGGCAGCTGCCGACCCAGGAGGAGGTCGCGCAACACAAGATGCCGCACAAGATGCTGGGCTCAGCCGGCACCACCGCGACCCTGCACAACTTCTTCGCCGGCTTCTCGGTGCTCTCGGGCGGCAACTCCGCGGCGCCCTACAAGGCCGAGGCGCTGCGGGCCTACCTGCACACGCTGGTCGCACCGACCAACCCGACACCGCCGCCCGCGGCCGAAGTGCAGGGCGGCGCCAAGCTCTTCGTCAGCAAGGGCTGCACCGATTGCCACAGCGGACCGCGCCACGCCGGCACCAGCGTCTACAGCTTTGCCGAGATCGGCACCGACGACGCGCTGGCGCTGTGGAACGACGGCAACGCCGACGGCAAGCCGGACCACCCGCTGATGATGCCGGGCGACAGCCTGACCGGAGGCGTCAAGTCGCCGCGCCTGACCGGCCTCTGGGCGCAGAAGCGCCTGCTGCACAACGGCGCGCTGAAGTCGCTCGAGGAGCTCTTCTGCACCAACGGGCCGCGGCCCGGAAAGACGCCGAAGCCGATGTCCGACGCCGGCCACCTCTTCACCTGCGAGGGCCTGACGCCGCTTGAGAAGACCCAGCTGATGGCCTACTTGCGCTCGATCTAGGCGCCAGGCGCGGCAGGGCAGGGTGGCGCGGTTGACGCGTCGCGTGTACGTCGTCGAAAGTGCCACTGCGCGCTCCGGACGCGCTGCGCTCGCAGTCGGCCCGGTCCGCGCTTGGTCCCCAGCGGAAGCCGGCCTCGCAGAGCACGCCGCGCGGCTGGAGGGTCAGCGCGATGCGGCCGATTCGCGCACGCTGCGCGGCGAGGGAAGATGGCCAGACCGCGCAGCGACGCCCACCTCGTCAAGATCTCGAAGCTGGCCGAGCTCTCCGGGGTGCCCGGTCCGACCATCAAGCACTACATGCGCGAGGGGCTGCTGCCGCCCGCCGCCAGCCGCACCAGCCGCAACATGGCCTGGTACGACGTCGGCCTGGTGCCGCGGATCCAGGCCATCAAGGAGCTGCAGCGCAGCCAATTCCTGCCACTGAAGGTGATTCGGCAGATCCTCGACGAGCAGGCCGCCAGCCCCGACGACCGCGCCACCGCCGCTGCCATCGTCCGCGTCCTCGGCGAGATGGCGCCGCCCTTGTCGATGACGCGCGACGAGGTCATCGCCGCCGGCAGCGACCCGGACGAGCTGCGCTGGCTGGAGGAGCACGGATTCCTCGAGCCGCACGCGGAGGGCGGCGCCGTGCAGTACCAGGGCGACGACCTGACGCTGCTGCGCCTGCTCATCGAGGCCCGGCAGCGCGGATTGACGCCCGAGATGCTGCCGACGTCGGTGCTCGGCACCTACATGACCTTCGTCCGGGGCCTCGCCAAGGCCGAGCTGACGATGTTCCGCGACGGCGTCATCCCGCGCGCCGAGGGCCGGCTGGAGCCCTTGGCGGAGGCGGCGCTGCAGCTGTCCGAGAAGCTGATTGTGCAGCTGCGGCGACGGGCGCTTTTGCCGGCGCTGCAAGAGCTGATTGTGGCGGAGGGTGCGCCGCGCGGCTCGCAGGCGGGTTCTGGGGGTGTGGCGTAGGCGGCGCGGACGCAGAGGGCGCGGAGGACAAGGCGCTGGCCACGCCACGCGAAACTGCCACGTCTCGCCCCCCTCCGCTCTCCAACGGGGACGCGGAGACCCCCATGAAAAGCCTCCTCTGCCATGTCTCGGAGGCCGCATCGGAGCGCAGGCGTCATTGCCCCACATCTGATCGCCAACCGCGCCCCACCTCGAGGCCCAGCCGAGCCTGCCAGCCGGCCAGACCACGGTCAACGCGAAATTCGCAGGCCAAGTCGGCCGCTTGCGAGCCGCGAAAACGCCAAAGACCCGACCACAGCACGCACGAGCCCGTTGCCGAGCACCCGCAGCGCCAGCGTCGGAAGGTCTGCACACCCGGCGATGGGAGGCTTGCTCGGCCAGCCGTTGTCCCTTTCGACGAAGTCCACGTCAGCCACGACGCGGCGTTCACTGTCGTCTTCGGCTCGGCGCTCGCTCGCCGAGTGTTCGAGCCGTTCGAGCCCAGCAAACAGCGGCGGACCACGCACCACGGGCCTACCACGGTGAACCTACCGCGAGTTCGGCCGCGGCGCCGCCACCCAAGGCGCCGTAGGCGGCGACAACTCCCAGTGGTCGGCCAGCCAATCCAGCGCGACCGGGGCCAGGCGCAGCGCCTGATCGAGGGCGTGGGCGCGGGTCGAGGAGTCGTTGTCGGGCGCGGCGCGGGCGTGCTGCAGCCAGCTCGACAGCTCGAAATGGTGCAGCAGACAGGCATAAGGCGCGTCCTCAAAGCGCAGCAGTGCCGCTAGCGCCTGGTCCGCGTTTTCCGCCGACAGCAGCGCCAGGGACACGTCGAAGATCAGGCGACGCAACGCCTCAAAGGCCGCCTCGGGGTCGGCGCGGACGTCGTCGAGCATCGCGGCGAAGGCGTCTGCGTCGACGCCCGCGTTCGCAGCGGCGTCGGCCATCGCCGGCAGCTGGCTGTGCAAGAAGTCGCTGTCGGGGGCATGACCGAGCAGCCGTCCGACGAGGTAGAGGTCAAAGGCGCTGGCGATCGACTCGCCGAGAAGCATCGCTGGCGCGGACAGCGGCTGCCCAGGCGGGCCAAGGGCCCCGGCGGCGAGGTGATGCCAGGCCATATGACACAGCACATCCGCCGGCAGGCCCTCGTCCACCAGGACGTCGCCGCCGCCGCTCGCGTCCCAGAACGACAGGTTCAGCAGCAGCGCGTGGTCCCAGCGCTGGGCGCGCTCGGGCAGGACGGTCACGTGATAATCGTCGGCCAGCAGGCGCGCCTTGAGGTCGGCGTACAGGCCGACGTGGGCGAACGAGGCTTCGTCCTGCAGCGTCAGGGCCGCCAATGGCAGCGCGCGCAGCGTAGAGGTCGACGCCGAGGACGCGGTGTGCGCGGCCATCTACTGGAGAACCGAGGCGGGCGGGTGGATGTCGCGTAGCAGCATGAAGAGCTCCGACGCGGCGCGTCAGGCGACACCGCGCCGCGCCAGCTTCGGGCTGCGGCTGCGCGAAGGCAAGCGATTGGCGCCGTGGCAAGCGATTGGCGCCGCGGCAAGCGATTGGCGCCGTGGCAAGCGATTGGCGCAGAGGCAAGCGACTGATCCGCCCCGGGCTAGCGTGGCGTCGCGCTGCCGGACGGCGGCGTGGAGCGCGCCGTGACGCCAGAGCACACCGAATCCAACCTCTCCCGGCTGCTGGGCGTCTTTCGCTACACGACGGCGGCGGTCACCCTGGCATGGCAGACCAGCGGCCGCTGATGGCCGCGTTGGCGGCGCTGCAGCGCGCGCTGGCGGCCTTGGACGGCGTCGACCTCGGCGAAGTGCGAATCCTGCGCCCGGCGCAGCGGGAGGCGCTGGTGCGGCGGTGAGGCTGGCGACGGCGCGACTGCAGGCGTTGCAGGCGGCGCTCGCGGCGGCGCCGACAATGGCGGATGAGGGCGTTTGATGGCTCAGGGGCGGGCGTGGCGGGCGGCGCGAGTTGAGCCACACCCTCTGAGGTGCTTCCCAAGCTGGTGGACGTCGAGGAAGCTGTTATCCAATCGATCGGAATTGCTTGCCGGAGCGCTAGCCTCGCTCAGCGATGCGACGCAGCGTCGCTTCGAGCTCAGCCAAAACGCGCAAGTCCTTGGGACGCCCAGCGGCGCGCTTGATCTCGATCAGCCGTTCGAGGCGCAGCACGCGGAGGCAACGGCCGCCGAAGTCGAGCACGACGCTATCTGGAAGCAACGCCTCATAGTCGCAGCCATCCAGCGCCCCGAGGGCGTCGAGTTGTCCGACCGTCGTTGTGAACAAGCTGTGCCCAGGCCCACTGAGCGCGTCCGCCCGAGGGCGAATGACGCGGTCGGGATGCGTTCGATAGCGGGCATCCACGCGGCTGAGTGCCGCGATGAGACGAGCGACGTTGGCGTCGCTGCGTTCGTGGACGATGTCGACGTCGAAAGTGACGATGGGAGCGCCCTGCAGCACCGCAGCCAGCCCCCCAACAACGACGCAGTCGACCTCATGCTCGCACAGCAGCGCTAGCAGCCGATCAAGCTCGGTCGCCATCCGCGCCCTCCGCCGCCGCCAGCAAGTCCGCAAATCCCCGCAGCGCATACACGCGCTCCCAGGGTGTCCGGTCCAAGCAACGGTCGATCAACGAGAGGTCGCAGCCCATGTCATCCTGCGCAGCGCCGGGCCGCAGGTCGAGCCAAACGCCAAGTTCGACCTCCATAAGGAGCGCATTGTCCGGGAAGTCATCGCTCGGCTCTGTCATCGGTCGCTTCCTGCGCGGACGATCGCCAGCGCGGCCCCAGCATAGCGCTCGCGTCGGCGGCGGCCAACCACAAAGCCCTCCCTCAGCCTGCAGACGCGCCCTGGTGTTGATGCATGGCTCGCAGTGAGGTCAGATGGTTCCGCCCGAGCCGAATCGAGACAGACACGCGCAAAGGTCGCCGCAGTCGTACGGGCCGGCCAACGCCATCCTGACCGGCGGCCAGGTCCGATCGCGGCTTGCAGCTGACGAGCGCCGCCACCCTGCGCAGACCAGCGACCGCGGTCGAGCGGGTGATTTCGATCCCCGTGCAAGCAGAAGAGTCCGCGGCATGCTCCTCGGATGTCAGGTCGGGCTCCTACCTCTGGATTTGTCGCAGGACCTCAAGGTCTTCGGGCGTCTTGAACACCGCCTTGTCGCCGTTGTTCGAGAACAGCGTGTCCAGAGCGCCAGTGTCGCGAGAGCGCCCACGGGATCGACGTGTCGCACCGGCGCTGCCAGGCCTTGGCCTCGCCTGCCGCGCCGAGCGCTTTGCACCCACCGCCTCCATCTGCCCCACATCCCCACCCACGCCCAGATCTGTCCACACGCCAACGACTTCGCTAAACTCCCGCGCTCGCGCCGCCAACTCGGTGCCGCGCGAGGCCGAATGGAGGTTCCGTCATGCGCCAGCTCGCTCGTCTCCGCCCCGCGTTCCTCGATTTCGCCCTGCCGCCGCGGCGCTGGACCCCGGCCGCTCTTTTCGGCTTCGTGCTTCTGCTGCCGCTGGGCTCGGCGCTGGCGGTGGTGCCTGGCACCCTGCAGGTCGAAGGCGTGCTGCAGACGCAGAGCGGCGGCGCCGTCGTCGACGGTCCCTACAAGCTGACGTTCGGGCTGTGGGATGCGGAGACCAACGGCAACAAGCTGTGGAGCGAGACGGTCGACGTCGGCATCGGCGGCGGGCGCTTTGTGGCCACGCTCGGCGACACCGCAGCGCTCGACCCCAAGGCTTTGGCCGGCGGCAAGGCGTGGCTCAGCATGGCGGTCGGCCTCGAGCCGGAGCTGCCGCGGCGGCGCGTGTCGTCCACCGCCTACGCCCTGCGCGCTGGCGTGGCCGACGCGGTCGAGTGCAGCGGCTGCCTCAGCGCCGGCGCGGCTGGCTTTCCCTATGCTGGCGCCGCGACCAAGGGCGGCCCGGCGCTCGACCTCGAGTGCACCGGCTGCGTCAGCACCGCGGAGCTGAAGTTCGACGGCGACCTCGACCTCGGCGGCAACAGCCTCAAGGCCAAGAACGCGACCCTGACCGGCGATCTCGCCGCCAAGACCGTCACCGCCGCGGCCTTCGTCGGCGACGGCAGCAAGCTGACCGGCATCGTCCAGCCGAGCGGCGCCTGCAAGTCGGGCGAGGCGGTCACCGGCATCGCCGTCGATGGCTCCGTGGTCTGCGGCAAGGTCGCGTCGGCCAACGCCCTCGGTGGCCTGCTCAGCAACGAGATGTCCGAGGGCGCCGCAGCGCAGGGGCTGCCCAAGGCCATCGGCGACAACACGGGCGCCGCGGTCACGTCGGACGTCACCATCGAAGACGTCGGCGTCGCCTCCGCGCTGAGCGTCAAGGTCAAGGTGACCAACACCGACTTCTCCACGGTCTCGGTCATCCTGCTGCCGCCCAACGACAAGGCCAAGGGCATCGTCCTCTGCGACCCCTGCGGCGACAAGGACAGCAAGCTGCTCGACAAGACCTACAAGGCCAACAGCGACCTCAAGAGCGGCGACCTGGCGGGCTGGGTCGGCCAGAATCCCAAGGGCATCTGGACCCTGAAGGTGCTCGACACCTCGTTCTGCCTGCCGCAGGTGCCCGAGAACAAGGGCATCTGCGACGCCACCGCCAAAACCGATGGCGCCATCGTCGCCTTTGCCGTCGACGTGCAGGTGACGTCGCCCATCGCCGTCGTCAATACCGGCACCTTCAAGTTCGGCGTCTTCGACAAGGCGCCCTTCGCCTGCACCAGCAACCGCATGGGCCACGCCTACTTCGACAGCGCCACCAAGAAGCTGCGCTATTGCGACGGCGGCGCCTGGCGCGGTCTGGCCGACACCTGCGGCGACGGCGTGCTGCAGCCGGGCGAGGAGTGCGACGACGGCAACAACACCGACGGCGACGGCTGCACGGCGACCTGCACCGCCGACTACGGCTACAGCGAGGGCAAGCCGGGCAAGTCGTGCAAGGACATCTTGGACGTCACCAAGGCCGCCGGCGGCAAGCCCACCGATGGCCCGGCCTGGATCGCGTTGCCCGGCCTCCCCACCTTCAAGGTCCAATGCGACATGACCACGCTCGGCGGCGGCTGGTTCGTCATCCCCGAGACCACCGAATTTGCCTACAAAGTCTACTCGGAGTCCGAGTCGACGGAGCTCTTCAAGTACAGCCTGAGCAACGCGCAGATCGCCGCCATCAAGAAGGTGTCGAGCGAGGGCCGCCAGAGCTGGCAATGCCACACGGTCGGCGTCGGCTCGGCCTACAAGCTCGACGCCAACGGCAACAAGATCGACACCTACGGGGCCTGCTGGGCGACCAACAACCAGGACGAGAAGAACACCAGCGGCATCGAGACCGACGTCGGCAAGCTGCCGATGCTGGCTTGGTTCCCGGTCGATTGCGGCGACAGCAGCGAGGCCTGCCAGCACAACGTCGGCAACCTGCTTCTGCGCTGAAGCGCGGGCCACAGCCAGCGGCGGAGAGCGGCGGCTCGGCCGGGTGGGCGGTGGCCGTGGGCCTGGCTGCTGGCGTTGGGGTCCAATTTACGGCGCGCGCGCCTCGCTGACATCGGGTTCGCTGGCGAGCTTCGAGAACGCCGCCGCCGCCCCCGCCTGGCAATGCAGGACCTGCCGCAGGACGGGCAGGGTGGCCGCGACGCTCAGCCGCCAGCCGCGCTCGGGCGCCATCTGGCCGGGCTTGCAGCCGTCGCTGGCCAGCTTCTCGAAGAGCGGCCCGGTGCCGGGGGGCAACGTGATGCCGTACTTGTTGGCCACGCCGAGCAGGCCGCCGTCGCTGGCGCCGATGACGCAGAGGTCCGAGAAGGCCAAATGGCCGGCGCCTTTGAGCCCGAGCAGCCACTTGCTGCCGACGGTGGCTTCATAGCCCTTCTGGGTCTTGCTGTAGGGCACGACGTCGTCGTCGACGCCGCCGAGGACCACCGTGGCAGTGACCGAGGTAGCGGGATCGACACCGCCGCTGGCCATCGGGATCGCGACGCGCACGCCCGCCTCGCCGCCCACCATCCCCGTGGCGTTGCCGCCGGCGCTGTGGCCGGCCACCGCCAACTGTGCCGGGTAGACGAGCGTCGCCAGCGGGCCGAGCGCCGCGTCCCGACTGCGCACGGCGGCGAGCAGGGCCCGGGCGTCGCCGGGCTGGTCGGCGCCCAGGATGAGCTGCAGCGCGTCGCTGAGCACGATTTTGGGGTGGTCGGCGGCGACGACGATGAAGCCGTGGCTGGCCCACGCCGTCATCAGCGACATCGACTGGGCGCGGAAGCCGGCCGTGCCGTGCACAAAGACGATGACCGGGTAGGGGCCGTGGTCAGCATCGGCGGGCAGGTCGCGGGCGCAGTCGCAGTCCAGCTTTGGCGCGTTGGCGTCTGGGATCTTTCCCTGCTCTCCGGCGGGCAGCCATGTGCGCAGGTCGTAGGCGACGCGCGGCTGACCCTTCTCGCTGCCGGGCTTGGCCGGGTACCAGATCTCGGTCGTCAAGCCGGCGAGGGTCACGGTGCGGGCGCCGACCGGCCACGGCCCGCGCAGCAGGCCCTCATCCGCCAGCGCCGGCGCTTTCGACCACGACAGCAGCTTCGCACCGCCGCAGCCGGTCACGGTTTCAGCCTTGGCAGCGGCGTCGGCGGTCTGGCCTTCATCTGCGGCGCAGCCGGCGACGAGCGCCAAGATCGCCAGCGGCCGTGTCGCCTGGAAGAGCCCGTCGCGCCATAGACCTCGAAGCTGCCCCATCTCGCCCCCCGCTCGCGCACACGCCGCCACCGTTCGATGCCCCTGCGCCCGCGCCGTTGCGTAGAGCGTGCACGCCGGGCCCGAGCCTGCCGCAGTCGCCGCTGGAGCGAAAGCGCGCGCGTCGGCGGCCTGCTGCCCCACGCACCGTCGCCGCCTTCGGCGCATCCAAAGGCCGAACCCAAGCGGAGCAAGCCGATGCAGCCAGCCACCCAGACCCACCCGCCCCACTTCACCCGCCCCGGCGTGTCGCGACCGCGCGCCGTCGTCATCGGCGCCGGGTTCGGCGGCCTCAGCATGGGCATCCGCCTCGGCTCGATGGGCTACGACACCACCATCGTCGAGGCGCTCGACGCCCCCGGCGGCCGCGCGCTGCAGCGCGAGCAAGACGGCTTCCGCTTCGACATGGGCCCGACCGTCATCACGGTGCCGCACTTCATCGAAGAGCTGCTGGCCTTGCGCCGCGACGAGCCTCGCCTCGACGACCCGGACTTCGACGCTGCGGTGCTGGAGGACGCGAGCCAGGTGCGGGCGGGCGGCCCGGCCGGTCCTGCGACGGCGCGCTACTGCAAGTTGGTGCCGATTTTGCCCTTCTACCGCATCGCCTGGGAGGACGGCACCGTCTTCGACTACGACGGCGACCCCGCCAGCACCCGCGCCCAGATCGCCGCCCTCGCCCCCGAAGACCTCGACGGCTACGACCGCTTCTCCACCGACGCCGAGGCGATCTTCCGCCGCGGCTTCCTCGAGCTCGGCCACACCCACTTCGGCACCGTCGGCGCGATGCTGTCCGTCGTCCCCGACCTGCTGCGGCTCGACGCGGTGCGCACGCTCTTTGGCTTCACCAAGCGCTATTTCCAGAGCGACAAGATGCGCCAGGTGTTCAGCTTCGAGACGCTGCTGGTGGGCGGCAACCCGCTGACGGTGCCGGCGATCTACGCCATGATCCACTTCGTCGAGAAGACGTGGGGCATCCACTACGTGATTGGTGGCACCTTCGCCTTGGTCCAGGCCTTCGCGCGCAAGCACGCCGAGCTCGGCGGCACACTGCGCCTGAACGCCCCGGTGGAGCGCATCCTCGTCGAGCAGACCAAGCGCGGCCGCCGGGCGATGGGCGTCCGGCTGCGCTCGGGCGAGGAGATCCTGGCCGACGTCGTGGTCTCCAACGCCGACTACGCCACGACCTACCGCCACCTGCTCAAGGAGCAGCCGCGCTTCTGGAACAGCGATCGCCGGGTGGAGGGCATGCGGTGGTCGATGTCGCTCTTCGTCCTCTACTTCGGCTTCCGCGCCCGCCCCGGCGAGCAGCTGCCGCTGGCGCACCACAACATCCTGCTCGGGCCGCGCTACGAGGCGCTGCTCGGCGACATCTTCGACCGGCGCGTGCTGGCCGAGGACTTCTCGCAGTACCTGCATGTGCCGTCGTTGACCGACCCGTCGATGGCCCCACCCGGTCACCACGCCGCCTACACGCTCATCCCCGTGCCGAACAAGGGCGGCGTCGGCGGCTACATCGACTGGTCGCAGGAGGGGCCGGCGCTCGCCCAGCGCGTGCTGCAGTACCTCGACGAGCGCGGGTGGATCCCCGACCTGCGCGAACGCCTCGTCACGCAGTTCCACATCACCCCCGACTACTTCGAGCGAGAGCTCGGCGCCTACCTCGGCAACGGCTTCGGGGTGGCGCCGACGCTGACCCAGTCGGCCTTTTTTCGCCCCCACAACCGCTGTCCCGACCTCCCGGGCCTCTACCTCGTCGGCGCATCGGCGCAGCCGGGGGCGGGCACGCCGTCGGTGATGATGTCGGCCAAGATGACGGCGCGGCTCATTCAGGAGGACTTTGCGGCCCACGCTGCCGGTCTCTCGCAGCGCGCCGAAGCGGTGGCCCACTGATGTGGGCCGAGCCCGCGCTCTGGCTGCCGGCGATCGCGGCCTTTGTCGCCATGGAGTTCTGGAGCATGTGGGTGCACCGCAAGCTCTGGCACGGTCCGCTCTGGTGGGGTCATCGCAGCCACCACGCGCCGCGCATCGGTCCCTTCGAGCGCAACGACGCCTTCGCCTGGGTGCATGCCGCCATCGCTGGACCGATGGTCTACTTTGGCCTACGCGACGGCCACGCCGTGCTGCTCGGCATCGGCGGCGGCATGACCGCCTTCGGCCTCTGCTACGCCGTGGTGCACGATGGCCTCGTGCATGGACGGCTGCCGGTGGCGGCTTTGGCCAGGATCCCGGCGCTGCGGCGCATCCGCAACGCCCACCTCGCCCACCACCAGGGCGCGCATCGGCCGCCGTACGGGCTCTTCCTCGGTCCTTGGGAGCTGCGCCGCTACGCCGACAAGCGCCGGGCCTCGCGGGTCGCAGGTCCCTCGTCGCAGCCAGGCAATCCGCGGAGCGCTTGATGCAGCGCCGGCGCGTGCTGCGCCCGGGCCGACGCGGCGCGCATGGCAAAGGCGACGCCGGCGACGAGCCAGAAGAGGCGCGCCGGTGTCGGCACCACCGTCCGGCCGTGCAGGGCGTCGCCGCCGTGTCGGCGCAGCAGGCGAGGGCCGATGGCGCGGTAGATGCGCGCCGCCGCCGCGATGGCCAGCCTCGGCCGCAGCGGAATCGCCGCCATCGCCGCGTCCGCGCTCCGGTAGTAGCGCTCGGCCAGGGCCAGGAGCTCGCCGACCACGGCCCGGACGGCCAGGCGCACGTCTGACGGCGCCGCCTCCGGCGTACAGGCCAGGAGTTCCTCCGGCGTCACCCCGTGGGCCAGCAGCCGCGTCCTCGGCAGGTAGACACGCCCGAGCGCGGCGTCTGCCCGCACGTCGCGGGCGATGTTGGTGAGCTGCATCGCCACGCCGAGGTCGATGGCGCCGGCCCAGGCCTCGCGGTCGCGCACGCCCAACACGCCGCACATCATCAGCCCGACCGTGCCGGCGACGCGGTAGGCGTAGCGCAGCAGCTCGGCATCGTCGGCCACCGTCAGCGCGCCGGCGCGGTCGCCGAGATCGCCGCGCACGCCACGCAGCAGCTCCGTCGCGGCCTCCTCCGGCACCTCGCGGCGGGCGAAGACCGCGCAAACGGCTGCCACCAGCGGTCGGCGCGGAACACGCCCCTCGAGCTCGGCCTGCAGGGCGTCGAGGGCGATGAGCGCCTCAGCCCGGTTCGGCGCCTCGTCGGCAGCGTC
>CANLIC010000049.1 GCA_947491025.1 Myxococcales bacterium | reverse complement strand
GAAGACTGCCCGGGCTACAAAGGGCCGGACGTGCACCATGGCGAGCGCCACCTTTAGCAATGAAGCCCGAGTCGTGGCTAGGAAAGCCATTGCCGAACCATGCAGTCCCGGGTAAATTCGCTTCGCACGCGTCGGGTGAATGCGTACCACGCATTGTTTGACCGGACCGCCGTCGATGCCCTTGACGTCGCGGCAGGCGCTGCCGCTCGGACAGCCGGAATCCGACTGGCACCCCAGCCCGCAGAAAGCGCCGACATCGCCGTAGTCGACGCAGGCCGCCGTGGCGTGGCCAGAAGCCCGGCAGGCCTCGTGACTCTCGCAGGGCCGGCACAGCAACCCAGCGTCCGGGATGCAGAAGTACGTGCCATCGCCGCCGCCGCTCTGGCCCAGGCACGACCAGCCGGGCAGGCATTGGCCGTCGCCGCAATAGGCGCTGCAGCGGCCGCCGTCGAGCGTCTGTAGGCAGAGCGCTGAGTTGCAGTCGGTGGCGGCCTTGCAGGGCGTTCCTGCCGCGCCTTGGCTTGCGCCGGTGTCCTCGCCGGTGTCCGGGCTCGCGACATCGATGAACTCACCAGCGTCGACGTCGCCGCCTGTATCGACCCCACCGCCGCCGCCTACATCCGCCGCTGGCGCCTTCACTTCAGGCCCGCAGCCGAGCATTAGCGCCAACCCAGCGGTGACGCAGAGCCGCAGCAAGGCGTCGCCGCCGGCTCGAACGGGTTGGCCTCGGTCCATGGAACCTCCTGCCGCTGCGGGCGGCTCGGCGCGCGTCGAGCTTCACGAGCTTCGACGCACGATAGCAACGGGAGCCGCCGTGGTCTAGCCGCAGCGACTTCGGCGCCGGCCCTGCCCCGCCCGGTCGTCGGCGGGCCATACCCTGCCGCGGTGGTCGCTCGGATCGACCGCCTTGGGAAATGTCCGGATCGCGAATGGTATGAAATGACGCATGTCCTTCGGTGTTGGATCGATCCAACACCGATCCACTCGGCGCGCTCGGGGTCGTCGCTGGGGTGGGCTTGTTCATGCGCAGGCGGCTATCAATCCGGGCTGCTGAAGCGCCGAGGCGTCCGGTCGCAGGCCGGAGGCCTGCTCGTACCCAGCCCCTGGGTGGTGCGGCGGCCTTCTCTGCGGCGCTGATGAGGCGTTGAGGCGTCCGGTCGCAGGCCGGAGGCCTGCTCGTACCCAGCCCTTGGGTGGTGCGGAGGCCTGCCCGTAGCCGCCCGCCCCACCTTGACAACCCCGCCCCGCCATCCTTCGCTCGCGCCATGCCCAGCCGCGGGATGAGGAGCAGCGCCAGCGCCGGATGTCGTGGGCGCTGCTGCTCAGGAGATCTTTTGCTGTCGACGCGCTCGCTTGTCCGCAGTGTGGCAGCTGACGCGAATCCGCTACGGGCACGGGCCCGCCGCGGCGTCGCCCGGTGCCAAGAAAGGCGCCATGGTTCCGGCTGCGCGACGCGACTAGCGCAATCGCACGAAGACGCCCGACACGCCAGGCGTCCTGAGCACGCTGCGCCGCAGCGCAAACAGCACCACGCTGAGCGCCATCAGAAGCGCCATGCCCAGCGCACCCGAGGCCCTCGGCCCCGGCGCCGCGCTGCACCCGCCGCCGCGCTCGTCCTTGCCAGCACCGCCCGCGGCAGCCATACCACCCGCGTCTCCAGACGCGTCGCCCCCGACATCAGCAGAGGCGTCCGGCGCCGCCGCCACCGGGCTCGGAGCCTGCGTCCAGGGATCCATGGGGGTGCCGCCGGGCATCACCGCAAGCGCGTGCGGCAAATGCAGCCCAGCGTCGAGCCGCGCGGTGAGCTCGCCATACGCGCCGGTCTTCGGGTCCAGGGCGAGGACCGTCATCGAAGGGGCGGTGGCCGCGGCGCCAAACGGTGAACCCAGCGGCGTATAGGGCAACAGCGCGATGAGGCCATCCGGACGTTCCGCGATGTGCACCCGCAGCTCGGCGCTGGAGGTCGGCGCCAGGGGGAATTTGGAGGTCGACACGCTGTTCAACCAGGTCGACAAGTTGGGTCCGACAGAGGCGCCGTGAATCCGCAGCGTCTGCGACCCGGCGTCGAGCTCGACGATGCTGCCGTCACGCATCCGCCCCATGCCAAGGCTCGGCCCGTCGAGGTCGAGCACGCGGTCGCTGCCGTCCGGATCGACCAGCAGCTGCAAGGGCTTGGACGACTCGGGCAGCGGCCGCAACTCGAAGTCGGCGAGCGAATCCGTCTTGGGGTTGCCAGGGTCGGCGCTGCGCGGGTTCTTGACGTCGTCCGCGCCGTTCCAGACCAAGACGCGCGGCGGGTCGGTCATCACGACCGTCGGGGCCGTAGGCGCAGTCCACGACGTTGCCGACGCGGATCTCGGTCAGCAGCAGCGAGGGCATCCCAAACGAGTGGGGATGCGCCTTCACCTGCAAGAAGACCCCCGGCACTGGCGCGGCGAGGCAGACGCGACCGTCCGGCGCCGCGTCCATGCCCATCACCTGGACCTTGGGCAGCCGGAAGACCTCGCCCGTGCCGCCACGCGCCGGAACATGCAGGAGCTTGCCGTGCTCCGATCCGCTCGTGGAGTTCTCGTAGGAATAGACCAACAACTCGCCGGGCTCCACGCGTTCGGGGACCTCCACGACCTCGAAGAGCCCGGCCACGGTCGACTGGATGAGCGTGTCGCCCCACACGCGCCGCACGCGGTCATAGAAGAAGGCGATGTCGGAGGGCAGACGACCGAAGTACGGGTCCCGGCGACCAAAGTTGGTCAGCACCTCGCCGCCGCCGGTCGCCACCGCCCAGTCCGGAAAGCCCATGCCGTGGATGTTGGGCTCGCTGCAGTTGCCGAAGTTGGCCGCGAATTGCGACCCGACCGCCCCCCACGCCTGGTTCGGCGTCGCCAGCGTCACCGGCTTTGCCTTGGCGTGCACGCCGAGCAACCAGCCGCGGCCATTGCCGTTGTTGTGCTCGCTGACCGAGACCCAGAGCCGGCCGTGCTTGTCATCCGCGCCGATGACCTTGAGGTCAAAGCGATAATCGACGTAGCCCGGCCCGCCGGGGCAGCCGAGGCCCGAGGCGCAGCTCACCTCATCGAGGTCAAAGACCACCCGCGGCGGGCCGTCTCCGACCAGCACCAGGCGCTTGGGCGACTGCGCCCAGTAGAAGTAGACCTCATTCCGAGCGACGGGAATCGCGACCGGCACGTGCTCGGGCGGATTGCCGAGCAGCGCTTGAATCGCCGCAGCGCTGGCCAGCGGGTGCGTGGTGCCCTCGGGGACATGCAGCGCACGGATGGCGTCGCCCTCGCGCAGGAGCACCATCGTCGCGTCGGCGGACTGGGGCTGATGGGCGTAGCCGGACGCCACCGGGTAGGTCGCGACCAGCTCGCCGTTGCGGCTGCGACACACGCCCTTGGCGCAATAGGGGGACGGCGCGAGGCGACCGCCGCCGGTGGCAGGACCCGCCCAGGGGTCAGACGTCTCCGGCGGCTTCTCGCCGTCGCCGAGACGCCAACGGATCAGCGTGCTCAGCGAGTAGCCGATGCGGTGCAGGTCGACTTTGAGCGCAGGATCGTCGCTGGGGTCGGTTGGGTCGAACCCCCCGATGAGCTCGTCATGGTCCTGCGTACCTCCGCCATCGGTGTCCATGAGCAGATCGGAGGTGCCCGCCAGCTTCTCCTCACCGGCCGTCAGGCCGTCGAGGTCGTGGTCGACGGAGGCGTCATCGATCTGCACGTCGAAAACGCGCTCGGCGGAGATCTCCTTGTTGAGGTTGCCGTCCGCGGTCTTGGGCACCGCCACCACCGCCAGCAGGTCGCCGTTGGGCCGCGCCATGAGGTCCAGCGTCTGCACCGGGTTGTAGCCGCGCACCAGCCACTTGCCGATGGCGCGGGTCAGGCTCAGGTAGCCGCTCGTGTTCTCCTGCCCAAGCGGAAAGACGCGCACACCGAGCGCAGGGGTGCCCGCGTCGTGCTTGCCGGTGCCGATCTCATCGAGGCTCCGCAGCTCCCACGCCACCGGCCACGCCATCACCGCCTTGCGCGAGGCGCTGTAGACCAGCTTGGTGGCGCCGAGCAACGCGTTGATCTGCGGCCAGCCGTGGTACGAAGTCGACCCCGCCTCGACGACACAGTTGCGCGCCTCGGGGATCGCGGCTGTCAGGACCTGAAGCGCACCGTCAGGTGCTTGGCGAATCAGCCACCGCGCCGCACCCGAGGTGTAGGCGTTGCTCTGGTTGCGCCCATAGACCACCTCGATCAGCGCATAGAGATCGCCCGCGGGAGACATCGTGAACGCGTCGACGAGCCAGTCTTCGGCGGTGACCAGCTTGACCCCTGCGTCCGCGGACGCCGGGCTCATCAAGGCGAGCCCCCACTCGGGGTTGATGTCGAGCTTCGGCTTGACGTCATCGATGCGGAATTTCCGCACGATGGAATGGTCGGCGCCGTAGCAATGAACCTCGCCGCCGATGGGCATGCACGGCGCGCCCTCCGGCGTCGTCGCCAGCCAGCGGCCCTGATGCCCGCCGGGTGGCGGCATCGTCGTCAGCGCCGGGTCCTCCGCTGGGGTGATGACGAGCGGCGCGCTCTGCTTTGCGGCGTCGCAACGGACGGTCTGGATGACGAGATTGCCCTACAGGACCCGGCCCAGCACGGCGCCCTTGTGATCCGCGCTCATGCCAAGCCAGACGTTGCCGAGCGGCTTGTCGAGCGGATCGAGGTAGGCGAGCTTCTTGACCCCATCGGCCGCGGCGCCCTTCGGCCAGCAGACCGCCTCGAGGTCGCGCAGGGCGTAGATGGCCCCGACATCGTCCATGCCAATGACGCGGACGTGCATCGACGCCAGCTCCGGCGTCAGCGGCACCAGCGACACGTTGGCCTGGTCGCGCAGCAGCGGCGGCATCGCGGTCGCGGCGTGCGCAGCCGCAGAGAAGGCCGTGGCAAGCAAGACCGACGCGGACAGCAGCAACGCGCAGACCGCGCGGACGACCGCCCCCGTGCACACCGCCGGGCACGCCGAAGCGCAGGCAGACGGGCCCCAAGAAGGACAGAAGCGTCGCGGCGTGTCCCTCACTCCTTGTTCCCCCAGGCGTCAAACTTCTCTTGCGTCTCCACGCCTTTCTTGTCCCAGTACTGCCAGAGCAGCACCTTCTTGCCGCCCGCGTACTTGCCCTTGGACTGCGGCGAGCCATCGGGCCACCAGTAACTCCACACGCCGTCGCGTAGGCCGCTGTGATACGCGCCCTCGGTCTCCTTGACGCCGCTCGGGTACCACCAGGTCCAGAGCTTGTCGCGCGCTCCCTTCTGGAAGTGCCCGGTCACGCTCGGCTTGCCATCGACGAACCAGCCCTCGAAGAGGCCGCTCGCGTCGCCGTACACAAAAAGGACCTGCGAGATCTTCTGCTTGCCGTCCAGCGTCCACTCGCGCCAGACCCCGTGCGCCAGGCTGCCGAGCATCGGCCCCTCGTTGTAGAGGGGCAGACCGTTGTCGTAGGAGTACTTGCGGTACATGCCCTCGGCGAGGCCCTGCACGAAGGTCCCCTCGGTGTTCTTGCGCCCGTCGTCGAGCCAGGTGACCCAGGGCCCGGACTGGGCGTTGTGCACAAAGGCCCCCTCGGCCTCCTTGGCACCGTTCGGGTGATACAGCGTCCACTCCCCCGTGCGTTGGCCGGCGGCGTAGGTGCCGACCTCCGCCAGCTCGCCGCTCGGGTGCCAACGCTGCCACGCGCCATCGAGCTGGCCCTTGTCGTAGGTGCCAACGCTTCCGGGTCCACCGGAGGGTAGCCAGGTCGACCACTTGCCGTGACGCTTGCCGGCCTGCCAGGCGCCCTGGCTCTCGGCCTTGCCGCCTGGGAAATAGGTGGTCGAGGGGCCGTCGAGAGCGCCGTCGACGTAGGTCTCGCTGGCGCGCAGCGCGCCCTTGGCGAAGAAGGCGATCCACACGCCCGTGCGCTTGCCGGCGGCGTAGTCGCCGATGGCCGCGGGGTCGCCGCTCTCATGCCAGAATCGAAAGGTCCCGGTCTCCAGCCCCGCGGTAAAGGCGCCGAGCGCGAGCAGCTCGCTGCCGTCCTTGGCCCCGGGCAGGTAGCTCGCCCACGGCCCGTGATTGCGGCCCTCTTTGTCTCTGCAACCGCGCGCACCGGCCTGGATGCTGCCGAAGGCGACGGCGCCGGCCGGACATTTCAGGTCGAGCGCGGCGGCGCTGGGCTCGGTCCAGCCGACGAAGGCCGGGGCGGGCGGCGGCGCAGCAGGCTGCTCGGCGCCGTTGCCGGCCTCTTTTGCTGCGGCCTCGGGCGCTGCGCCTGCCTCATCGCTCGGCTCGGCGCTGCAGCCGAACAGCGCCGCGCCCAGCAGCCCAATCAGCCACCACGGCGTCGCGCTCAGCTGGTTCCTGCCCATGGGGCCATGCACTCGCCACCTCGCGGAGTCGCCCGGGAGCACCGGAAGCGGAGTCCTTCGCACGGTTACGACCCATGCCTCGCCACAAGGCCGAGGTCAAGCTGCCAGCCACTCCCAGCGGCGTCAACGACTTGTCGCCGCCCGCTCAGCGCAGCTCCCCTACGGCCAAGATGCAAGAACGGGCGCTCGCAACACGCCGCCAGCGACGCCCCGCCGTGCTGCGCCCCCGGAAATGGCCAAGAACCCAGCCGAAGGGCCGATCATCCCCTCCTGCCGTCGCGCCGCACCCGCCGCCGGTCGCCGGCGCTCAGAAGTACGCCTTGACCCCAACCAGCGTGCAAGACGAGGACTTGTTGGTCATCGTCACCTTGGTAAACCCGCTGGTGATGCCCAAGCCGACCGGCTTGAAGGCAAAGGCCGCGCTGGCCTTCGCCTTGACGCAGCAGCCGTCACCCTTGATGGTCTTGGTCATCGACGACGGGCAGGTGACGGTGCAGTCGTAGGCCTTGCTCTTGTAGCACTGGTGCGCCACGCAGATGTCGATGGGGATGTCGGCGTCGACCTCTACGTCGACGTACATCTTGTCGGTCGACGAGTCGTAGACGTACCAATAGACCACCTGCGTCTCGCCGGGCGTCAGCACGACCTTGGGCTCCAGCGAGAGCGACGGGCTGCTCCCCATCGTGTAGCTGCCGACGTTGTAGCCGCCGTAGGGATCGAAGTCGGTCTTGGCCCAGACGTCGGTCTGGGCACAGGGCGACGCGGCGTACACCTTCAGGTCGTCGATGAACGGCCCGATCTTGCCGAAGCCATCGCAGTCGCCCGAGGCGAAGCGCAGGCGCAACGCGAAGGTCTTGCCGGCGACATTGGGCAGGCTGACGACCATCTGGCTCCACTTCGATTTGGCAAAGAGCCACGGCGAGAAGGTCTTGACCTCCGTCCACTTCGTGCCGTCGAGGGACGTCTCGAGCGCCAGCGTGTTGCCATAGTCGATGTCGCCGGCCAGCCAGAACTCGACGAAGACCTGGTCGCCCGCGGCCACCTTGGTGGCGTCGAAGGGAGCGCTTGTCAGCGCGCCCTGAACCTGCGTGAGCCCAGCGCCCTTGGGGCACTGCAGGTCATTGTCGTCGTTGAAGTTCGCCGAGCACGAGGCGCTCTTGTAGCCGCTGAACTGGAAGTCGTTGGGCGCCGCGTCGACTTTCCAGCCCGGGCCGTTGGCGACGCCGGTCATCGTCCAGTTGCTCAAGTCGGCGCTGCCGCAATCGAAAGGCGTGCTGTAGGGCAGCGCCAGCGCGGTCTTGCCGCACATGGCGTTCGGCGCGTGCTTGCAGCCGGCCTTGGGGTCGCAGCTATCGACCGTGCAGGCGTCCTTGTCGTCGCAGGGCGTGGCGGTCTTGCCCTTGCAGGCGCCGGCGCTGCAGCTGTCGCCGCTGGTGCAGAGGTCGCCGTCGTCGCAGGTGCCGGAGTTGGCGGCGATGTTGCTGCAGAGCTTGGTCGCCAGGTCGCAGGTGTCGAGGGTGCAGGGCTTGCCGTCGGAGCAGCTGGCGTCGCCGCTGCAGCCGGCCTTGGCCGCGATCTCGACGTCGTCGATGAAGGGCCCGCTGCCGCCGTTGCTGATGCAGTCGACGGTGTGGAAGTGGAAGCGCACCTTGAACTTGCTGCCGGCGTAGGCCGAGAGGTCCTGCACCCCCTTCTGCCAGACGGCGCCGCCGCCGTTGAAGCTGCTGTGCGTGTTCCAGTTGTTGCCGTCTTGGCTGACCTCAATGTCGAGGTCGTCGTATTCATTGGACTCCCAGCTGCCGGCGTACTGGAAGCGCAGCTCCAGGCCGAGCGCCTTGGGCACCTTCGTGGCGTCGATCCAGGGCGAGGTCGCCATTGCCGAGATGTACCCGGAGCTACAGGCGAAATCGGTGCCGTCGTTGAAGTTCAGCGCGCAGCCCGGCGACGTCGGCACGGGCGATGCCGGGGTCGCGTCGACGGCCCAGATCGCCTTGGTGCCCACGCCCGGGAAGTCGCTCCAGGTCCAACCCGGCGGCTTGCCACCGCAGGGGAACGCCGTCATGTAGGGCAGCGCTTCGGCGTCCGGGCAGATCTTGCCGTGGCTGCAGGCGCCGGTCTTGGCGTCGCAGGCGTCGCTGGTGCAGGCGTCGCCGTCGTCGCACGACTTGGGGGTACCGGCCTTGCACGCCTTGGCCGCGCAAGCGTCGCCGACCGTGCAGGCGCTGCCATCGTCGCAAGCGGCGCTTTTGGCCGTCGTGGCGCAGGCGCCCGAGGCAGCTGTGCAGCTGTCGTTGGTGCAGACGTTGCCGTCGTCACAGGATTTGGCGGCGCCCGGCTTGCACGCGCCATCCTTGCAGATGTCGCCGGCGGTACAGGCGCTGCCGTCGTCGCAAGGCGCGGTGTTGTCGATGTGGGCGCAGGCCCCGAATTCCTTGCTGCAGACGTCGGTGGTGCAGGGTTTGCCGTCGTCGCAGTTCTTGCCCATGCAGGGGTCGGCGGTATCGGCGGTGTCGGCGGTATCGGCAGTGTCCGCCGTGTCGCCTGCCGTGCCGTCCCCTCCGCCCGTGTCTTTGCTGCCGCCTTCGGTGTCGCTGGTGTCGCCGCCGCCGCTGTCGGTGACCCCGGTGTCCTTGACGCCGCCGTCGGTGTCGCCGGTGTCGCCCCCGCCGCTGTCGGCGACGCCTGTGTCCTGGATGCCGCTGTCGGCATCGCTGGCGTCCCCGCCGCTGCTGTCAGTGACCCCAGCGTCCTTGATGCCGCCGTCGGCGTCGGTTGCGTCGCCGGCGCTGCTGTCGGTGACGACCGTGTCCTTGACCCCGCCGTCGGCGTCGGTCGCGTCGCCGGCGCTGCTGTCGGTGACGGTGGTGTCGTTGGCGCCGCTATCGCCACCGCCGCTGTCGGTGACGTCGCTGTCGGCCGCACCCGAGTCGTTGGCGCTGCTGTCGCCGGCGCCGGTGTCGGCGACGCTGTCGTCTACAGCTCCCGCGTCTTCAACACTAATATCACCCAGGCCCGCGTCGACTGCCCCGGCGTCCTCCGCATCGGCCGTGGCGCCCGTATCGTCACCCGCGGTGTCGCCGCCGACAGTGTCGCTGCTGGCCGCGTCGCCGCCCGCGGCGTCGTCGCCGGTCCGCACGCGCGAGTCGGTTTCGCCGGCGCCGTCGTCCCCGGTGGAGGTCGCGTCGCTGAAGCCATCGGCAGTGCCCGACCCGTCCGTCGGCGTCGTCGCATCGGCCAGGGCGACGCCATCGGCGCCGCCGTCGGCGGCATAGAACGACGGGAAGGACCCCGTCGGGGTCGTGCCGCAGCCGACCACAAGCGCGAGCCCGGCCAGGGCCATGGCCATCGACACCTGATTGCGCGTCGTCACCGCTCTCCCCCGTCTGCATGCCCAGCGATCGGGGCCGCATCGCGCTTCGTTGTGAAGGCGCAGAGGAGCCTAGTGGGTCCCGCCGAGGGCGGCAACGCCACTGCAACGAGACAGCGGTTTTGACCACCGCGGTGGGCGGGTCGCATCGGCCCGCCTAGTCGCCGACCTCTTTCGCAGGTCGCGCCATCGCAAGACGGCGCGCGTCGCGCAAGGTCTCAACCCGCTTGGCCGCGTCGGCCACCGTCACCGCCAACGTCGAGATCGACGGAAAGTCGCCGCTCGCTTCGATGTGCCGGGAGATCTCCTCAGACTGCAGCCGCACCACGCACGGCACCGGTGGCCGCAAGGCGCCGAGGCGAAGGGCCAGGTGCAGGTTCGTCGCGTCGCGCTGGGTCAGCGCCAGCACGACGCTCGCTGACCGCACCGCGGCGAGCCGCAGCGAGTCATCGGCCTCGGCGTCGCCGACGACCACCGGGACGCCGAGCGCGCGCAGCTCCGCCACGCCATGGGAGCTCTGCTCGCGCTCGACGACGACCACGGCGACCCGCCGGCGCTGCAGCTCGGTCGCCACGGCGGTGCCGACGGTGCCAGCGCCGAAGATCACCACGTGGCCGCGCATCGCGACGGCGGCCCGCACGAACAAACCGCCGAGGCGCCGGGTCAGCAACCAATCGGCCAGCAAGCCCGCCAACGCGGCGGTGAAGCCCGCGCCAAAGAGCATGACGGCCATGCCGACCAGCTTGGCGACCGGCGACGCGTCGCGCAGGTGGATGTCGCCGTAGCCGACCGAGAGGGCGGTGACCCAGACGAAGTACAAAGCGTCGAGGTAGCTGAGCTCGAGCTGCCGCGCAAAGTAGGCCGCCGTCGGCAGCACGCCCAGCAAGAAGCCTGCGAACACCGACCAGAACAGCGCACCGGGGCGCGGCAACATGCCGCGGACGACGGCGAGCGGGCGGTGGGCGACTCGCGGGTGCTTGCCCTGCGCTGCCATCAGGCGCTCGACCAACGCCACCGCCACCGGCGTGGCCGCCACCGCGGCCGAGAAGGGCTCGGCCCCAGGCACGCTGTGGGCGACAAAGGCGCGCAGCTGAGCGTCATCGAGGCGGACCAGGAGCGGAAGGCTCGGGGCCAATCGGCGCGCGGCCAGGAGGGTGTCGACGTTGTCGCTCTGGTCATCGCCCGCGGCTACCAGCGCCCCGTACTCGGCGAGCGGCAGCTGCGCCAGCTCGATGGCCCACGGCGGCGCGCCGCGCAGAATCGGCACGTGCAGAAGGTCGAATTCCGGGCCGCAGGTGGCCGCTTCCTCGGCGGTGACCAGCGCCAGACACGGCACGTGCGCCGCCTGCATCCGCTCGACCAGCCGAATGCCCATGGCGCTCATCCCGACGACGATGATCGGGCAAGATCCGGGCTCGGGTGGCGTGGGTAGAGACGACGACATGATCAGCAGGGCTCCATGGGGCAAGCGCCGCTGAGAGCCTGACGTTCGGAGCTGTGTGCGTCAATTTCCGGCGCGCAGGCGGCTGAGGGGTCTGGACGTCCCGGGCACAAGCCCCAGGGCGCGAAGCCAATGCAAACGGGCAGCGAGCCGGCCGTCTCCCTAGTGACCGCCGCCGACGGGCGTTGCGCTCCCCATCATCCAATCCATGTCGTAATCGTGGAAGATCACAAGGTAGTCGCGCTGAATGGCCGCGATCTCGGCGTCGTCCTTGACCACGATGGCCGAGAAGAGCCCACGGCCGATGTTCTCGACCTGGCGGGCGTGGTCATGCAGCGGCCAGGTCCCGACCGTGTCGGCCGTCCAGGTCGAGACCGTGGGCTTGCCGCCGGGCAGCGCCATCGACACCTCCATCGTGCCGTCGCTCTCGACCTTGTAGGCGACGCCGTGCGGGTGGAGGCTGGCCGGCGCGTCGGGGATGAGGTTGCGCAGCTTGACCGTCACCTCGGTGCCCTTGCGCAGCGACAAGATCCAGGCCGTATGCGTCGACTTCTCGCCGGCTTGAAAGCGCGCCGTCAGCTCCGCCGCGGTCGCCGCCTGCCAGCTCGCCTCGTCGGGCATCGGGATGTAGAGGCGCGCCTTGCGGACGACGTCGACGAGCTCGCCCTTGGCAGGGACGAAGCTGCGCGCCACCACCAGCGGCACCTCGGCAGCGACGACGTGAACCGTGACCTTCTGGCCCGGACCCCCGAGCGGCGGCGGTACCTCGTAGGCAAAGCGGCCGTCGGCGCCCGGCTGCTCGGCGGCGCCCTCTTTCGGCAGCACCCGGAAGATGCCCCACATGCCGGTCACCGCGTGGGTCTCGACGTGGCAGTGGTACATCCAGTCGCCGACGCCGGCGCGCTCCTTCGGGTCGTCGATGCCGGCACCGGCGTAGAACTCGGCGAGATCGTAGACCTCAGCGGGCCCAAGCGTCTGGGTGTCGGCGGCGTTGGCGCCGTCCTTCCACAGGTGTCCGTGGACGTGAAAGGTGTGGAACTGCGGGCCGTACGACGCTGCGCGGATGCGCACCCGCTCGCCGAGCCGCGCCCGCAAGATGGGCGTCAGCGGCGGCGGCAGCGGGTCATGGCTCTGGCCGCCATGCATCAGCTGGGCCTCATTGGGCTGCGCGACGCCCTTGGACTGCAGCATGCGCCAGCGCTCCCAGAGGTTCTCGTTGCGCAGGTTGAGGGCGTGGCCGTGGTTGCACATCACGTGCGCCTGCTCGCCCTCGCCCATCACCGAGCAGCCGAACGCCAGCTCATCCCAGCTCAGCGCCGGGTGACCGGGCTCGGCGTGGGCGTCGCCCTCTTCTTCGTGGCTGGCGTCGCAGCCGCCGAGGAGCAGCGCGGCGCAGGTTGCAAAGCGAGCGAAGCGCCAAGGGTGGGCGAAGGGGCTCATGGATTCACCTCGAAGTCGAAGCTGACCTTCTCGGCCGGCTTGGCCTTGGCAGCGTCTTGTACGGTCAAGGTCAGCCGCCACGTGCCCTCCATCGAGGCCTGGAGATCGGCCACGGCAACGGCGCCGCCAGCGCCGACGGTGGCGGTCGGGTCGACCAGGCCGCCGTGGTTCATCGCCGTGTGGATGAACGCGACGCTGGCGCTCAGCGCGCCGGGATCGCCGCCGCTCGCCGTCGTCACACGCAGGGTGCGGCTCGCAGCGACGCCGACCTGCAGAGTCTTGCTGCCTTCGAGCGTGGCCCGCCAGGTCCCGCCGCTGCTCGCCACGGCTGCCGGGGCGGCCGCGTCTTCGGCTTCGGCCTCGCAGCCGACGGCCGTTGCCAACCAGCAGAGGACAACGAGTCGCCCAACCGCGCACGCAGTGCGGCCCCATGGCTTGTCGTTGCAAGAGTTGAGCGCATATCGCATTCTGGCCTCCCCGACGGCTCTCATGCCGCGTCCGAACCATCCTAGCTTACCAGGGCCGTCGTCGCCGTGGAAACGATCGCCTGGAGACATCTCACATGGCCACCCTTGACCGCCGTGTCCTGACCTTGCTCATCGTCGCAGCCGTCGCCACCGCCTGCACCACCAGCAGCGGCGGCTCCGGCGGCGGCGGCGTGCCCTTCGACACGAGCTCCGGGACGGATACGGCGGCGGCCGACACCGGAGGCGGCGCCGCCAGCGACGGGGCGACACCCTCGGACACGGCGGTCGACAGCGCCACCGGCGGAGACGCCGCCGCCGAAGACACCGCGATCGCCGAGGTCGACACCGGACCCACCATCGATCCCGCGCTCTGCGCGGACGACAAGCTGTCCAAGCTCTTCCACACCAAGGTCAAGCCGCTGGTGTCGAGCGGCCAGCCCTCGACCTGCAACCAGTGCCACTTCTCGGGCGTCGACCTCGGCATGTTCGTGCAGGATACACCCTGCGAGAGCATGGCCTGCATGGTCGAGAAGGGCATGGTCGACTTCAAGGACCCGGCCAAGAGCGAGGTGCTGAGCTGGATCGCCAAGGCCGCGCCGGTCAGCTCGTTCATCACGCCGGCGATCCAAAAGGCCGAGCACGACGTCTTCCTCGAGTGGATCACCCACAGCGCCACCTGCCACGCCAGCACCTGCGGCGAGATCAAGGACCCGTGCGGCGGCGAGAACCTGCCCGACCCCAAGCTCGACAAGCCGATGATCGGTGGCTGCGACGAGGCGACGCTGGCGGCGAGCTTCGAGACCAAGGTCTACGCCTACCGCGAGCGCTGCGCCCACTGCCACGCGCCCTACGGCGTCGACAACGCCAAGACCGGCGCGCCGCCCTTCCTGGGCAAGGATCCGGGCAAGGGTGGCTCGATCATCACGATGTACAACGTCATCGGCGCCGGCTACATCGACGTCGCCGCGCCCGACAAGAGCCTTTTGCTGCTCAAGCCGCTCGCGCCCAAGTCCGGTGGCGTCCAGCATGGCGGCGGCGTCAAGTTCGCCAACAAGAACGACGTCTCCTACAAGGCGTTCCTGCAGTGGATCCAGCAGTTCGCCGCCTGCAAGGCCGTGCCCTAGCCGCACATGCGCCACGCTCGCCACACTCAGGCTGCCCGATAGCAACGCGCCCCGGCCACATGCACCGCGACCTCGACCCAGGCCTCATGCTCTCGCAGAGGCAAGCCGCCGCAACCGCCCAACGGACGCGGCACTGACGCCGGCTCGCCCGGCTGTGGCGCAATGGACGCCCCGGGCCCGCTCTGCTAGGGTCCCGCGCCCGCGCTGGAGCGCCGCGTCGCTGCGGCCCACCGCCCCGCCGCAGGAGTCCCCGAGATGCCCGTCGCCGCGACCGATCTCCCCGCTTCGCCCGCCCCGGCCGCCGCCGCCTGGCCAGCGCTGCGACCGCGGGAGCGCTTTCAGGACCTCGTCTTGACGCTCGAGCGCTACTGGGCCGGCCACGGCGCGCTCGTGGTGCAGCCCTGGGACGTCGAGAAGGGCGCCGGCACCTTCAACCCTGCGACCTTCCTGCGGTCGCTCGGCCCTGAACCGTGGGCCGCGGCCTACGTCGAGCCGTCGCGCCGCCCCACCGACGGCCGCTACGGCGAGAACCCCAACCGCCTGCAGCACTACTTTCAGTACCAGGTCCTGCTCAAGCCGAGCCCGAAGAACGCCCAGGCGCTCTACCTCGGCAGCCTGGAGGCGCTCGGCCTCGACCTGCGCGGCCACGACATCCGTTTTGTCGAAGACGACTGGGAGTCGCCGACCCTTGGCGCCTGGGGCCTCGGCTGGGAGGTCTGGCTCGACGGCATGGAGGTGACGCAGTTCACGTACTTCCAGCAGGTCGGTGGCCTCGACCTCGATCCGATCCCCGTCGAGCTGACCTATGGCCTCGAGCGCCTGGCGATGTACCTGCAGGGCGTCGACTCGGTCTACGACCTGTGCTGGAGCGTCCTCGCCGACGGCACGCCCGTCAGCTATGGCCAGGTCAAGCATCAGGACGAGGTCGAGTTCTCGGCGCACAACTTCACCTACGCTGACGTCGGGTTGCATCACCTGCTCTTCGACCGTTACGAGCAGACGGCCCTCGACCTCTGCCGCCTCGATCCGCCGCTGGTACTGCCGGCCTACGACTACGTCATGAAGGCGAGCCACGCCTTCAACGTGCTCGACGCCCGCGGCGCCATCTCGGTGAGCGAGCGGCAGAAGTACATCCTGCGGGTGCGGACCCTGGCGCGCGCGGTGGCCCACGGCTACCACGACCTGCGCCACCGCCTCGGTCTACCGATGCTGCCAGAGGCGGAGCGCGAGGCCCGGCTCAACGCCTGGCGGGCGGCCAAGGAGGCTGCGGCGCAGAAGGCCGCGGCGCGCGAGGCGGCACAGGCGGCCAAGCAGGCGGGCGACAAGGCGCCAGCGAGCGCACAGGGAGGCGCCCGATGACGGCGGCGCGCGTCGATGTGTTGATCGAGGTCGGCGTCGAGGAGCTGCCCGCCGGTTCGGCGCCGAAGTTGGCGGCGGCGCTCGGCGAGGCGCTGGCGGCGACGTTGCAGGCGGCGGGTCTGGTGGCGGCCGACGCCAAGCCGACCGTGCTCGGCACGCCGAGACGGCTGGTGGCGCACTTCGCGCAGGTCCTGGCGCAGCAAGAGGAAAGCGACGAAGAGCTGCTCGGCCCGCCGGCACGCGTGGCGTTCGACGCCGAGGGCAAGCCGACCCGGGCGGCGGAGGGCTTCGCGCGCGGCCTTGGGGTCGAAGCGTCGGCGCTGATTCGCGTCGCCACCGACAAAGGCGAGTACGCGGCGCTGCGGCGTCGGCTGCCCGGCCGGCCGCTGGCCGAGCTCGTCGGCGCTGCCCTGCCGCTGCTGATCGCCGACCTGCCGTGTCCGAAGAAGATGCGCTGGGGGCGCGAGCGCACGGGCTTCTTGCGGCCTGTGCAGTGGCTGGTCGCGTTGGCGGGCGACGCGGTGATCTCGTGCCGGTTTGCCGATGTCGAGGCCGGGCGCGTCAGCCGCGGCCACCGCTTCTACGGCGAGGTCACGGGCGCGGGGCCGGCCGCGTTTGAGGGCCAGGCCCTGACGTTGCATGCCGCCGATCTCGAGGCCTACTGCGACGCGATGCGGGCGGCGTTCGTGATGGTCGACCCCGCAGAGCGCCGCGACAAAATCGACGCCGAGGCCAGGGCTTGCGCCACGGCCGCCGGCGGCACCCTGGTCGAGGACGCGGCCACGCTCGAGACCGTGACCTGGCTGACGGAGTGGCCGACGCCGCTGCTCGGGGCCATCGAGCCCTCGTTGCTGCGCATCCCAGACGCCGTGACGCGCACCACGCTGCGCGACAACCAGAAGCTCTTCACGGTAATGGGACCCGAGGGGCGCCTGCTGCCACGCTTTGTCGCCACCGCCAACACCCTGCACCCGGGCTGCGAAGCCACCATCGCCGCCGGCAACGCGCGGGTGGTCAGCGCCCGCATGGCCGACGCGGCGTTCTTCTACGACTCGGACCGTGAGCAGAAGCTGGCGGACTTCTTGCCCAAACTCGAGGGCCGCACCTTCCTCGAAGGGCTCGGCAGCACCGCCGCCAAGGTGGCGCGCATCGAGGCGCTCAGCGCGAAGTGGTTGTCAGCGCTGCCGCTCTCCGAGGCGACAAGGGCCACCGTTCCGCGCGCCGCCGCGCTGTGCAAGGCCGATCTCGCCTCGAAGATGGTATTCGAGTTCCCGGAGCTGCAGGGGACCATCGGCGAAGATTACGCGCGCTCGTCCGGAGAGACGGCCGAGGTCGCCCGGGCCATCGCCGAGCACTACCTGCCGCGCGGCGCCGACGACGGCCTGCCGACCGAGGACGCTGGGGCAGTGGTCGGGCTCGCCGACCGCCTCGACACCATCGCCGCCTGCTTCGCGCTGCGCCTGTTGCCGAGCGGTAGCAACGACCCCTACGCCCTGCGGCGGGCGGCGCTGGCCGTGCTGCGGCTGCTGGCGGGTCGGTCGTGGCGTGTGCCACTGACGACCCTCATCGCCGACGCCATCGCCGGCCTGCCGGCCGAGGCGTTCAAGGCGCCGGCCTCGCAGCTTCAGAGCGAGATCACAGACTTCTTCCGCGGCCGCCTGCGCTCCTGGCTCGGCGATTTCCACGCGCCAGACACCGCCGAGGCGGTGCTCGAGGTCGACATCGACGACGTGCCGGCCTTGTTCGAGCGCGCCGCTGCCCTCACCGCCTTCCGCGCCCACCCCGAGTTCGCCGCCTTGGCCGCCGGCTTCAAGCGCATCGCCAACCTAGCGCGCAAGGCTGACGCCGCCGACCTCGGTGCGGTCGTGGAGCCTTCGCGCTTCGAGACCGCCGCCGAGGCCGGACTGCTGGCCGCCATCGCCGCCGTCGAGGCCGAGGTCGCCGCCGCCACTGCGCGTCGCGACTGGCAGGGCGCGCTGCTGCAGCTCGCCAGCCTGCGCCCGGCGGTCGACGCCTTCTTTGACGGCGTGATGGTCATGGCTGAGGACCCGGGCCTGCGCCGCAACCGGCTGGCCTTGCTCGGGCGGGCGGCGGGACTCTTCGCTCGCCTTGCCGATTTCTCGCGCGTCCAGCAGGCTTAGCCGATGCCGACCCCCAAGCAGCAGCCCCCGCCGCGCCGATCGCCGCACCTCGTTGCGCGCCGAATGGGCGCCACGACCGCGTGGTGGCTGGCCGGGCTCGCCTTCGCGGGCTGCACCAGCGAGTTCGACCTGCCGACCTATGACGGCAAGGGCCTGCGCTACCCGCTGGCGTTGGCCGTCGACCCGTCGCAGCGCTACGTCTACGCGGTAGGGGCCAACTTCGACCGCGCCCACCACGGCGGCGTCGTCAGCGCCATCGACACCAAGACCGACACCTACGTGCAGGCCGGCCGGGCCGAGGTGCCGTCCTTTGCCGCTGGGCTCTTGCTCGACGTCGACCAGGATGAGAAGGGCGCCCTGCGGCGACGGCTCTATGTGCCAGCGCGCGACGACGACAGCGTCACGGTCCTCGACGTGCTCAGCGAGGGCGCCGGCACTCCGAGCGAGGGCCCGCCGTCCTTCGACTGCGGCCGCGGGGCAGCGGGGATGGGCACTTGCGCCAAGAGCCACCGCCTCGGCGGCGACGAAGAGGGCGACCTCAACCTCGGCGAAGATCCGGTCGCGGTCGGCCTGCAGCGGCTGCCGGGCGGCGATGTCGTGCTGCACGTCGCGGCGGTGAGCGACGGTCGCGTCACGCCCCTCGCGCTCAGCGATGCCCCGGCGGGCGGGGTCAAGGCGACGCCGCTGACCAGCCTCACGCTCGGCTTCGGCTTGTCGTCCCTGGTCATCGCTGACCTCTCCGGTCGGGTCTACGTCGGCGATTCTAGGGCCAACCGGATGCACGCCTACGGCCTCGATCCCGACGGCAAGGGCAGCTGGCGGCCGACGAGCGCGGCCGGCGTCGGGCTGCCGCGCGCCACAGGCAGCGAGTTCGGCCGGGGCGCGGCGTTGTCGAGCGACGGGGGCCGGCTCTACGTCGCCTACCGCAGCCCCAACGCCTTGCTGGTCATCGACGTCGCGCCGTCTGCCACCGGGGAGCCGCGCGACGCGCTGGTCGACGTCATCGGCCTCGGCGGCCGCCCGGCGCAGGTGGCGGTGGCCCCGGTCGGACCCGGTGGCCGCGACTTCGTGTACGTCGCCTGCTTCGGCAGCGACGACATCTGGGTCGTCGACCCGGAGCAGCGGCGCGTCGTCGAGGTGATTCGGCTCGAGCACTCGCCCTACGGCCTCGCCATCGCCGACGTGCCAGGCCGCGGCCGGATGCTCTATGCCGCGATCTTCTCGCGCCATCGCGTGGCCGTCATTCCGATCGACGAGGGCGCCGCCGAGCGGCACCAGGTCGTGGCGAGGATCGAATGACGCGACGCTGCGCCCTCCCTTGGCTCGGCCGCGCCGTAGCCGCCGTCGCCGGATGGGCCCTTCTGTTGGCGTCGTGCACGACGACGGCCCCGGTCAGCAGCGATGTGTTGCGCAACCCGCGCGCGCTGGCGCTGACGTGCCAGACGGCCGCCGGCCCGCAGCCCATCGGCACCTGCACCGGCGGCGCCGGCGTCCGCGCCTACGTCAGCGGCGGCAGCATCGGCTCGATCGCCGTCGCCAACCCGGCCGCCTCGACCTTCATCGACACCGATCCCGCGGTCCCTGGCTTCTCGCCCAAGATGATCGGCGACCTGCCGCAGGCCCTCGTCGCTGACCCGCGCCAAGGCGGCAACCTCTACTTCGCCCTCGGCCTGCTGCCGCGCCTCGGCCGGCTCTCCGTCGCCGACCTCGGCGTCCTCTGGCTCGACATCCCCTTCGTGCCGGCGCACCTCGCTGCGGCCGACACCGGCAGTGAGACCGTGCTCTGGGCCAGCGACCCGCAAGGCCGCGCGGTCTGGCGCTTGGCCGTTTCGGCGTTCGACGGCGGCGGCGCACCGCAGCGCTTCGATATCGAGGGCTCGCCGTTCGCCCTCGCCGTCCACAGCGACGGCCGGGTCTTCGTCGGCCACCTCGAACACGACCACGTCACCGTGCTGTCGCCGCAAGGCGCCGTGCTGCAGCGCATCAGCCTCGGCCCGGCCTGCGCCAACGGCATCGACGACGACGCCGACGGCGAGACCGACCACCGCGACTCCGGCTGCGACGACGACGCCGACGACGACGAGCGCGCGCCCGAGCTGCCTGGCGCCTGCACCAACGGCGTCGACGACGACGGCGACGGCAAAACCGACGCCGGCGACCCGGGATGCGCGGCCCCCGGTCCAGGCGCGGCACCGCGATCCGACGCTTGCCGCAATGGGATCGATGACGACGGCGATGGCCTCACCGACTTCCCGAGCGATCTCGGCTGCATCTCCTACGCTGGCGCGAGCGAGGCCGTGGACGCCGCGGCGTGCGGCGACGGCATCGACAACGACCGTGACGGCAAGACCGACTTCCCGGACGACGAAGACTGCAACAGCGCCAGCAGCGGCCTCGAGCTGCCACCGACCGACCCGAGCGCGCAAGGCCCGTGCAACAACGGCGTCGACGACGACGGCGACGGCAAGACCGACTTTCCAGGCGACAGCGACTGTAAGGACGCCCAGGCCGCCGGTGAGCAGCGCCTGCCCTGCGCCGACGGCATCGACAACGACGGCGACGGCGCGACCGACCTGCAAGACAGCGCCTGCCGCCACCGCGGTTCGCCGGCCGAGGTCGGTGGCGCCGATGCTCCGAACGCCGTGTTGGCGCTCAGCGACGACGGGGCGCAGCTCGTCATCGGCCACCGCGCCCGCAACGCCCTGCAGATCATCGACACCAAGACGCTCAAGCTCGTGTTGCCGGTCGTTGGCGCCGAGACCCCCTTCTTGCGGCCGTCTCGGCTCGATGCCCGCGAAGGGCTCATCGGGCTCTCGCTGCCCAACGCGCCGCTGGCGATGGCGCCGATCCCGCTCGATGGCCGGCCGGCGCTGGCGATCACCCTGGCCATGACCGGCCTCGTCTACCTGCAGTTCACCGGCGCCAAGGACCTCGTGACCGGCGTCTCGGCGCCTCAGATCGCCCTGCGCGAGTCCCAGGCCACGCCCAAGACCATCGCCAGCAAGCCCACGCTCGAGGTCGGCGGCAAGGTCATCGACACCGGCAGCGTTGCGCCGAGCCGCTACGCCAACCCAGGCACGCTCGACAGCGACAACGACCAGCGCTACTTCGGCCTCGTCCCCACCCCAGACGTCGCCGACCACCGCAGCGAGCAGTGGCGCATCATCCGCGAGGGCCGCATCCCTGGCAGCCTCCGCCAGACCGGGCGCCTCCGAGCGGCCAACTTGCTCGTCGACGCCAGCGCCGACTTCTGCCGCATGGGCGTCATCGAAGGCGACCTGCTGCTGATCCACCGCGCCGCCGACTCCGGCCCCTGCCAGGGCATGCCATCGGGCACGACGCGCTGGAAGGTCTCGAAAGTTCACCGCGATCGCTTGGAGCTCAACACCACCTCGGGCCGGGTCGACGTCGCCGTGACCGCCGACAACCAGGTCACGCTCGCCTCGGGCGCGGCCGCCAGCGGGGCGGTCGCGCCGCCGCTGTCGCCCGCTTGCTTCGTCGACGGCGGCCTCAACTTCGAGCTGCGTGCCGACGGCTGGCTCGTGCTTGGCAGCCGCACCGGGCTGCTCTCGAGTCGCCCGGCCCAGGGTGCGGGCTGCCAGCCCCTCGCCGCCGGTGATCCGCTGAGCGCGGCCCGCATCGTCGAGCCAACCTTGAAGCCAGGACAGGCCGTCGCCTGCCCGATCACCGCGGACGACTTCGCCGAGCGCATGGAGCAACGCCCCTACGCCGGCGGCGCAGTGGGCCCCTACACGCCCTTCTCCAACGCGGTGTTTTCGCTGCAGCTGCGACCTGGCTGCGCCGCCAGCGACGTCCCAGGCGCGGCGCCGACCCTGCTGCCTTCGATCCGCGACGCCTCTTGGCGCTACTTCGTCGTCGCTGGCGTCCAGCCGCGCGTCATCAACGTCGGGGCTGCGGCCGTCGCCATCGCCTCGGCACCGGCACTCGGCCTGCTCTATGTTGTCGACCAAGGCGCCGGCGTGCTGGCTGTGGTGGACGTTGCCACCTCCGCGATCACCGCCGTCCTCGACTGAGGGTTAGCTGCGCTGCTGACCCTCGGTCGCGCCGTCGCCGCTTCTGCTGCGCTCGACGATGACGTCGAGCCTGCCGCGGGCCAGGAGCAGCGCGAGCGCAGTGCCCGGCTGGACCTCGCTGGCGTCGCGTACGACCGCCCCGGTATCCGGATGGCGGACGATGGCAAAGCCGCGGCGCAGCGCTAGGCGCGGGTCGAGCCCAAGCAGCCGCACCGAGAGCAGGCCGAAGCGCTGACGGGGCGCCAAGAAGAGGCGGCCTGCGCCGCCGATCTGCTGGAGGCGCGCCACGGCGCGTTCGTGGCGACGACGGCGGCCGCGGGTCAAGGCCACGCCGCAAGCGAGAAGCCGGGCCTGAAGGCGCTCGCGGCGCAGCCGGGCAGCGTCGAGGCGACGGCGCGGCTCGCAGCGTTGCAACCGGGCCCGCAGCGCCTCGAGCAGACGCCGAGCACCATGGAGCTGCACGGCGACCCGGGCTTCGAGCCGGGCCCGCATCGCCTCGAGCGCGGCCACCTGCGGCGCCAAGATGCGGTCGCCCGAGAGCCGACGCTCCAGGAGCGCCAACTCGCGGTGATCGCGTTGCAGCCGTCGGCTCAGCACCTGCCGGGCACGGCCCCGCAGCTCCGCGAGGCGCGCCTGCAGGTCGAGCAAGCGCGGCACCACCAGCTCGGCGGCGGCGGTCGGCGTCGGCGCGCGCACATCGGCCACGAGATCGGAGAGCAAGGTGTCGGTCTCGTGGCCGACGGCGCTCACCACCGGCGCGCGGCAGCCGGCGATCGCGCGGACCAGGCGCTCGTCGTGAAAGGCCCAGAGGTCTTCGATGGAACCGCCGCCGCGTCCGACGATGATCACGTCGCACGTCGAGGTGGCATCCAGTCGCTGCAGGGCCTCGACGATGCTCTGCGCCGCCCCCGGTCCCTGCACCTTGGCCGGCGCGATCAGCACCGCGACCGGGAAGCGATCGTGCAGCACGCGCAGCACGTCGCGCAGCGCGGCGCCGCCGAGTGCGGTGACGATGCCGACGCGCTGCGGCAAGAAGGGCAAGCGGCGCTTGCGCTCCGGCGCGAAGAGCCCCTCGGCCTCGAGCTTGGCCCGCAGCCGCTGCAGGTTGGCGAAGAGCGCGCCGACGCCCGCCGGCTCGGTCCGGTGGACGACCAGCGAGTAGCTGCCGCCCTGCACCCAGACGTCGAGATCGCCGTGGCAGATGATCTGATCGCCGTCGCGCAGTTCGATGCGGCTCCGCTGCAGCGTGGAGCGCCAGACAACGGCGCGCATCCGCGAGCGCTCGTCCTTGAGATCGAAGTAGAGGTGGCCGCCCGACAAGCGCGGCTGGCTGACCTCGCCACAGACCCGCAGCCCGCGCAGATCGCGCGTCCGGGCCGCAACTTCCTGGTTGGCGCGGGTCGGCGTCCAGGCCTCGCGCTCGACCATGGCGCCGCCGCTCGGCGCCTCAGCGTCGTCGTCGAAGCCCCATCCCGCGCCGCCTTGGCTCGCCATGGCGCCATCGTCGCAGCAGAGACGGTCGTCTCGCAAGAGCCGCCGTCTGTGCGCCGTCTTGGGTAGCTAGCTGGTCACACCGTCGCTGATGCCCGCGGCAGGGCCGCCGAGGCCGAGCTGCCGCCGGGCCTCCTCCAGGCGCGCCCGCGTCAAGCGAAAGGCGTGGCGACGCTGGAACTCGGCCCCGGAGCGATCGGCGCGGGCCCGGCGATCACGCGGGTCCATGGTGAACAGGAGCGAGGTGCCCTGGGAGTCGGTCTGCTCGCCGACGATCGCGAACTGCGGGGCCCCGCGGCGGCGATTGTCGGTCACCACCAGCAGGTCACCTGAGCGCAGCGCCCGCTCGTCCATGGGATCGAGGCGCTCGCCGAAGGCGTCGAGGAACGCCGTCAGGGCCTCAACGTCGAGGACGCGCTCACTGCCGATGTCGCCGGCGCCAGCCCGCTGCAACAGACCGTGGCGCCGCGGGTCGCGGACGCGGTGCGCGATGAGCGCAGCCCGCAACGAAAAGTTGAGCTGGTCCAGGGCACGCTCGACCAGATCGGCCGAGCTGCCCCGCAGCGCACGGACGTCCGGCACCGAGCCCAGCGTCGGCCGCACGCCGCGCGCCACCGCGTCGCGCGAAGCCGCCAGCAGCGCCCGGCGCACCGGGTCCAGTGGCGGCTCAAGCGCCGGCCGCGGCCTGGGCGCTGGCGTGGCGTCGGCGCGCGGTCCGCCGGCGTGAGCGACGCGGGCAGCAGGCGCAGCTGCGGGGCCTGAGTGCTCTGTGGCCACCGCGACTGCGTCCGCCGGGCCCGGAGTGGCGCGCGCCTTGGACGGAGCGCGCACGACCGCAGCGCTCGCCGCCGGGCGCACCCCGCGCAGGTCAGCGCCGATCTCCACGACCCAGAGCCAGCCAGCGAGGCCGAGGGCGAGGACGAGCGCGGCGCGTTGCCACCACCCGCCGGCCTGTCGCCGCCGCCTTCGCTGCCCCAGCACTGGACCGAGTCGTTGCACGATACGAAAACTCCTCGACAAACGCGATCTGCGTCAGCGACCGCGGGGCCGGCTCGAGGGCGCATCGTCGGGGCGGGGATCGGGGCGGTCAACCCTTGATCGGGAAGTGATCGGAATCGCTGGATCGTGACACGCAAGGGCCGCGACACACTCCGAGGCGCGGCTCGCAACCGATCGCCAATGCGACGGAATCGGCGATTGCCCGCGATCACGCCGCGCCGAGGGACCGGGGCATGGCCGGGCCGGCCCCGAATCGACCACGGCCAGCCACTGCGCCGATGGCGTCTCCCCGCTGGAATGGAATGCGGCCGCCTCTGGTTGGAGGAGCGGCGATCCGCAGGGCGGTCGCAAAGTCGACGTCAGCGCCGACAACCCTCACCCCCGCCGCTTCGCGGCACCCCCTCTCCCGCTGAAGCGGGAGAGGGGGGCACTGAATTCATTGTCATGTCGCCCCTCTCCCGCCCGACGGGAGAGGGGGTGAGGGG
>CANLIC010000048.1 GCA_947491025.1 Myxococcales bacterium | reverse complement strand
GTTCTGCATCAACGTCGTCATCGCCGTCCCGTAGGCGCCCGGGTGTACCGGACGCGGGGTTGTCGCAAGGCCAGCATCGCCTGCGAGACGGCATTCGTCGATCCTAGCTCAACGTTTGCGCAACTTTCGACTTTGAGTCAGGTCTGCCGCCGAAGATGGCGCTGTCGATGGCGCCGCTGACGTCACCCAGAGCGAGGACGGCGGGGTCACGGTGCCCGACGGAGCCACGGCAACGGGCGATGCCATCGCCGACAGCGCGACAGACGGTGGGTCCGTCGAAGATGCGAGCGTCGACGCCACAGCCGACGGCACCGCCGATGGCGGCGACGACACAGGCGGCGGAACCGACGGCGGCGGTGGGCAGGGAACCGAGCCCTCGGCTTGCGAGACGGACGAGCACTGCGCCAACGCCGCGGGCAAGCACTGCGACGTCGCTGCGCACCTCTGCGTGCCGTGTCTGGAGACCAAGCACTGCAACGCCGGGCAGGCTTGTCAGGGCAAGGTCTGCGTCGATGCGTTGGCCTGCAAATCCCATGTCGAGTGCAAGTCCACGAACCAGGTCTGCGACAAGGCCGGCGGCAAGTGCGTGGCGTGCAACACGAATGACGACTGCAGCGCGGGTACGTGCGTCGACCACGCCTGCACGACTGTGAAGCCCTGCAAGTCGAGCAAGGAGTGTGACCTGGTGTGCGACCTCAAACTCGGCGTGTGCGTCGAGTGCGAGTCGAGCGACGACTGCCCAGCCAACAAGTTCTGCGGCGGCGGCGTCTGCACGGCCGACCTCTGCGCAGGCCCCACCTGCGTCGGCGGCAAAGCCTTCGCCTGCAAGGCCGACGGCTCTGGCTTTGAGGCGGGCAAGCTCTGCGACGACGGCGACGTCTGCACCGAGGGCGATGGCTGCGGCGGCGGACTCTGCGTGCCGGGCCCGGCCAAGGTCTGCGACGACGGCAACCCCTGCACCGACGACGCATGCGACAAGGTCAAGGGCTGCGTGACGACGACCAACACGGCCAGCTGCGGCGACGGCGATCCCTGCACCATCGACGACGTGTGCGCAGATGGCGGCTGCAAAGGCGCGCCGAAGTCCTGTGACGACGTCAACCCCTGCACCATCGACACCTGCGAGGCCAGCACGGGCGCTTGCGCTTTCCAGCAGACCAGCGGGCCGTGCAGCGACGGCGACGCCTGCACCAAGGACGATGTCTGCGACACCGGCAAGTGCAAGAGCGGCACCAAGCTCGACTGTGATGACGGCAGCCCCTGCACCACCGACAGCTGCGACAAAGCGGTGGGCTGCAAGTGGGTGTCGCTGACCGGCGGCTGCAACGACGGCAGCGACTGCACGACCAACGACACCTGCCAGAACGGCAAGTGCATTGGCGTCGGCAAGCAGTGCGTCGACGGCAACCCGTGCACCGACGACACCTGCCTTGTCGGCGACTGCATCTTCAAGCCCAATAGCAAGACCTGCGACGACGGCGACCCGTGCAGCAGCAGCGACGCCTGCGTCACCGGCAAGTGCACCGGCAAGGTCACCAAGTGCGATGACGTCAACCCGTGCACCACCGACACCTGTAAGGCGGGCGGCTGCGCTTTTTCGCCCAACACCGAGCCCTGCAACGACACCGACGCCTGCACCGAGCAAGACACGTGCAAAGAGGGCTACTGCATCGGCAAGAAGAAGACCTGCGACGACAGCAACGACTGCACGCTCGACAGCTGCGGCGCGACGGGCTGCAAGAACGAGAAGCTGAACGGCACCGCCTGCGGCGATGCCGGCAGCTGCTCGACGTGCGACGCGGGCGTGTGCAAGGGCTCGACTTCCGCCGGCTATGAGAAGTTCTTTGGCGGCACCGGTACCGATACCTTCTGGGGCATCCTGCCGCAGTCGGATGGCAGCTCACGGGTCTACGGCCGCAAAGGCCTCAGCTCGGAGCAGGGCTGGTTGGTCAAGGTCAGCCCCAAGGGCTACCTCGATTGGGAGAAGACCTATGGCGGCAACAGCAACGACGGCTTCTACGAGGGCGTCGACGACGGCAAGGGCAACCTGACGCTGGTCGGTAACTATGGCGGCGACGGCTGGATGATGCGAGTCGACAGCGCCGGCACGGAGATCTGGACCGAGTACCACGGCGCCTCAAGCTACTCCGACACCCTCTTCGGCATCGTCGCCAACGCCAAGGGCTTCGCCGTCGTGGGCCGCCAGAGCTACTCGAGCAGCTCCTCCTCGTACAACTATGGCTACGTGCTGCAGACCGATCCCTCGGGCAAGTCGCTGTGGAGCAAGCAGTTCACCAACGTCGCGACGATGATGGGCGTCGTGATGGTCAACGATACGCTGGCGGTAGCTGGCGCAGGCATCGGCGCCAAAGGCAGCACTGACATCAAGCTCAAGCTGCTTGAGCCCGGCGGCACGGAGATCTGGAACGTCGACATCGGCAACGCCAACAGCGACAACGTCGGCGGCCTCGTCGCGGTCGGCGATGACCTCCTCGTCTTTGGCGATAGCTACGTCAGCAACATCGGCACGGGCTTGATGGCGGCGCGCGTAACCGCCAAGGGCAAGGTCGTCTGGGAGCTGATGCCCGGCACGGTGATGGGCTCAGCGGACTCGATGGTTGAGCACAAGGGCACCCTGATCTTCGCTGGCAACGGCTACAACAACAACCAGAAGGACGGCCGTCTGATGGCGCTCCAGGCCAGCGACGGCGGCGTGCTGTGGAGCCGCGACGCCAAGCAGTCGCTCTACTACGGCGACTTCATGAGCCGAATCATGATCGCCGACAACCAGCTGCTCGTCTCCGGCCAAGGCTACCAGACCAACGGCCAGGGCTACGAAGGATGGCTGCTACGGCTCACGCTCGACGGCAAGCTCGGCTGCGAATGTACAGGCGAGTACAGCGACAACAACGCCTGCACGACCCAGGACACCTGCTACCTCGGCGTCGGCAAGACCTACGGCTACGCCAACACCGGCACGGCCTGCACCATCGACTCGACGCCTGGCCAGTGCCAACAATCAGGCGTCTGCAAGCCTTCGTGCGGCAACAAGTACTGCGAGACGGGCGAGAACAACGCCAACTGCCCCAGCGACTGCAAGCCGAGCAAGCACCCCTGCGACACCCACTGCGGCGCCACTTCTCAGCACCCGAGCTACGCCTGTTACTGCGACGCACAGTGCAAGTCCTCTGGCGATTGTTGCACGTCTGTCGGGGGCAAGTCGACGAGCTGCGCTGGCTCGACCTGCGGCACCTGTCAGTAGCGACCGCCCGCTGGGCAGAAGCGCCCAGCAGCCGAGTCGCCAGCGGCCATAGGCCTTGGCGTGGTCATGGCGGCGCCTGGCCCCGCATCGGCGGCGCACGTTGACCTTCCCGTCCACCGACAGTTAGCTTGGGGTCGCTACGCCCTGGCGTCGTCCGGGCGCGGCGCCGCTCGCGTTCCCGCGGGGGCCCTCAGGATAGGAGTGCAAGCGATGGGACCGATTCGTGCGATGTGGGCGGTGGCTGCGTTGATGTTGCTGACGGCTTCGCCGGCGCTCGCCGACATGCACGGCAAGAAGCTGGGCCTCGGCTTCGGCGGCGGCACCATCGCCAACGGCCTGACCGCCAAGTACTACATCGGTGAGGACGCGGCCGTGCAGCTGATGCTCGGCCAGCGATTCTCCTACGGCATCAGCGTCGGCGTCGATTACGTCATGGAATTCAAGCCGTTGGCACAAGGCGGCGCCGGCCGCTTGTTCTGGGGCGCCGGCGTGGGCGCTGGCCTGTTGCTCTATGACGTGGGGTCCCACGACGCCAACATCATCGGCGTGTCGGGCATCGTCGAGCTGGGCTGGCACTTCAAGGCCCTGCCGCTGGAAGTGGTCGTGGATTGGCGGCCGACTTTCTTCATCGGCGACTACCTCGGCGGTCTTTGGCTGCGGGGCGGTGGCGGCGCAATTCGCTGGTTTTTCTAGCGCCGATGGGCGTCCCGCGGGTCTACGCCGGGTTGGCCTAGCGCACGCCCTCAAGGGCGACCAACACGCGCTCGAGCAGGCGCAGCGCTCCGTTGCTGCCGAGCCAGGGCGCCGGGAACAGAAAGTGAGCGCGCTCGCTCGGGTAGCCGAACTCGACGAAGGGCAATCGGGCGGCCGCGAGCTGATCGCGGTCGAGCGTGGTGCCGATGGCGACCTCGGCCCGGCAGAGGGGCGGAAGCGGCGCGCCAGGCGGCGGCGGCTGAAGCTGGCCGTGGACATCGAAGAGGGCGGCGCGGTCGTCGGCGAGGGCACGCAGCTCGTGCGGCGTGGGGTCTTGCAGCCAATGGACGCCGTCGGGCAGCGTGCGGCCATGGTGAGCCCGGAGCATCGCTTCGACGGCGGCGCGTCCGCCGAGGCTGAAGTGGCACGTGCCGAGGCAGACCGGCACCATGCCGACCTCCATCAGGAGCGCTGCGACGCCGGCCACGCGCGGCGCGTCGCCGAAAAGCGCGAAGCCGCGGCCCGAGAGGCGCCGGTGCGCGAGGGCGTAGAGCTCCTTGCAGCGGCCGCGCTCGTGCTTGATGAGGCGTTCGGCGCGCTCGCCAAAGCGCGGCGGGGGCGCTGCGCCGTTACCGCTGGGTTTGTCAGCCGTGGCGTCGATGGCCGCCGCGACGCCGCGCAGCCAGCGGTCGGTGCCTTCGAGGCCTAGGGGTAGACCGGCGCGGATGGGATGTCGTCCGGCCGCCCGCAGCGCGCGCTCGGTCCGCCCCTGCGCCCAGGGAAGGAGCACCATGTGGCGCGCCCGCACCACCTGCTGGAGCGTGGCGTAGGGCTCACCGGCGAGCCAGATGGCCTTGGCTTGCAAGCCGAGGTTGTGGGCGAGGCGACGCAGCTCAGCGACCGTGCCCTGCTGGTCCGGCTCGTAGCGGTCGAAGGGCAGGCCGAGGATCGCCACCTCGTCGGCCGCGGTCTCCGCCAGGGGCGGCCAGGTCTGGCGGTCGAGGAGGGTGGCGATGGTGGCGTCGTAGCCCTCCCAGAGGTCGGCGTCGTAGTTGCGGGCGTCGACCGCGACGACGTGGACGCCGGTCTTTTGCTCCAGGCGGGCGCAGACATGCGCCATCGGCTGGGCCTGCAGCGAGATGGGCGTGCTGGAGTCGATGACGACGACCTGCGACTGCCGTCGGGCCTGGAAGGCGACGATCTCCTCTTCGAGCTGGTGGGTGCTGCCGGAGATCAGGTCTTCGTCGATGAATTGCGAGTAGCGCATCCGGTTGTGCGCGTCGGCCACGCCGTCGTGCTCGACGAGGTGATGCTGGGTCTTGACCTTGCAGCCGACGCTGGCGTGACACATGCACAGGGCGTCGGGGATGGCGTGGGTGGCGAGGTAGACGCCAAAGAAAGGCGTATGGCTCGAGGCGCGAATGACGAGGTCATCGAGCCTTAGCTTGGGGCGTGCCGGGGCGGCCGCCGTCGCGTCGTCGCCTCGCGCTGCCCTGGCCGGCGATGGCGGCGTGGCGGCAGCATCGAGGGTGCCGGCGCTGGCTGGGGCTGCGGCCGGCGCTGCGCCAGACGCCGCTGGCGTGAGCGGCGCTGGGGTGTTGGGCAGCGTCGCGCGAGGCGGTGAGGTAGGTTGCGTTGAGGTGCTAGGCACCTCGGCAGCGGGCCCCGGAGCGCCGGGCTCCGCAGGGTTCGCGGCGGCACCCCGGCGGGGCTCGCGACGCTTGCGCGGCCCGAATTCATCGTCCTCGGGCGGCCCCCAGGGATCGCTCACGCACCCTCCGAAAGGCGTCGCCCCAGCGTGAGGTTCGAGACCGAGACCGCGGCAACGGCTGGCAGCTCGGGGCGCACGGGGACGCCCTTGCCCGCGCCGAGCATCGCGTCGAGCTGCTCGATGCCTCCGGGTGTGTGCACGGCCGCCTCGAAGCCGGTGAAGAAGTCCGACCGCAGCGCGGCCTCGACCAGCGTCACGTTGCCGGCGACGGCGCCGAGCCCGAGCCCGAGCCGGTGGTGCAGCAGCAAGGGCAACTGGACCTGCACCAACTGGTCGCGCAGGAAGCCGGCGCCGAACCAGAGGTCAAAGTCGCCCGGCTTCAGGTAGTGCGCCAGCGCGCCCGGATCGGGGAAGAGCACAAAGCGCTCGGTGACACCCAGCGCGCCCAGCACCTGGGCCGTGCGGTCCCAGTTGTCCTCGGCCTGATTGCCCTGGATGAAGAGCCGAGCGTCGAACCCAAGCTCGCGAAAAAAGGCCAACTCGCCGAGCTCCTCGTGGGCGATGCGGCGGAGGTCGAAGCTGCGGACGGAGCCGATGTTGTAAGCGACTCGGCGCGTTCGGCCGGCCATGCGGGCGTCGAATCCGGCGATGGCCGCCGCTGCCTGCCCATCCAGGTCAGCGAGCGCTGCCGCGCAGGTCGCATCGGGCACGCCTGTCGCCGCCGCCACGGCCCGATAGAAGGCCAAGGTCGCGGCCCGGCCATAGGGCAGCGGCGCCTCGATGGCGGCGATGCCATGGGCTTGGGCGCAGGCTTTGTCGAACTCGATCAGGAGATTCGGGCCTGGATGCGCGTTCCAGCCAGCGTCGGCGACGGCGAGGAAGTCGTCGAGGTGGGCGCGTTCGTCGAGGACGACGCCGATTTCGAGGCCCATGGCGGAGAAGACGCCGGCGACCTCGGCGCGCTCATCGGCGCGCAGGGCCATGCCGATGAGGTTGACCCGCCGCTGCCAGCGCGCGTCGTCGGTCACGGTGCGCCTGCTGGTGCGGGTCAGCGCCTGGTAGAGGTCGTCGACGACTTCCGCGGGGCTCTTCGGCTTGAGGCCATGCGTGATCATCGGCACGACGTCGAGGCCGAGATCGCGCGACGCCTTGCGCGCGACGTTCTTGACGTTGTCGCCGATCATGACGGTGGGACAGGTCGAGAGCACAAGCAGCAGGCGAGGCCGCAGCTCCTCGTGCACCAGCTCGATCGCCTCGCGCAGGCGCCGATTGCCCTGCCCGGTCACCATCTCGTCTTCGCGCAGGTTGGTGCAGAGGAACTTGTGGCGGTTGCCCTCGTGGACCCGGGAGCGCCGCTTGCTCACGACGTTGCTGCAGTCGCGATCGGAGTGGATGAGCACGACGACGTCGCCGCGCAGCTGCGAGAGCAATTCGGTGCTCGCCTGGTACGAACAGCACTCTTGCGCCAGGAGGGCGCCAGGGTACATGCGGTGGGGGCGAAAGCGGGCCATCGACCGTAGCTTGTCGGGGCTTGCGGTGGCGGGCAAGGGGCGAACCCGGCGCAGGACGCCATTGCCTCGCGCAAGCGAGCGGCGGCGGCCTTTGGCGAGACCCTGTGGCGACAGCCATGGGGAGGGCGCGGGAGTCGGGGCCAGCCGGCACGTCGGCGGCTTTGCGCGGGCCTACTTGATGTAGCTCATGCATGCGCCGGCTTCGCATTGCACGGCGATGAGGCCGTCGCCTGCGGCCTGGCCGTCCTCAGCGACGACAGGCTTGGTCGCGCAGTCGCAGATCGAGATCGCTTGCGTGCACTTCAGCTCTGCAGCCTCCATCGCGTCCTTGGCGTACTTGGCGACGCCGACGGCCTTCTGGCTGCCGCAGCAGTCGATGGTCTGCAGCAACGTCGTGCAGTCGCTCTGCTTCTGGCAGGCCTTGGGCGCTTTGGGCTCCGCGAGCCCGGTCGAGGTGCAGTTGGGCTTGGGGTCTTTCAAAGCGCTGCGGCAAACGCCGGCCTGGCACGAGGCCTTGAAGTCGGCCGCTGCCCAGCCGAAGAAGCCGTCTTCGGCCTGGGTGGCAAACTGGGCGCAGCCACAGCCCGGGTACTGGCTGACGCACTGCTTCTCTGCCGCCTCAAAGGCCGAGGCCTCACCCTTGCTGAGGCCGAGCGCCACCTGGGTGCCGCAGCAGTTGACCTGGTGCAGCGCGACGAAGCACTCGCCGTCGGCGGCGCAGCCCTTGGCAAAGACGGGGAATTTCGACGGCGACGTCCCGCACTGCACGGCGCTGCCGGAGCCATCGCTGGCGGCATCGCTGCTGGCATCGGTCGCGTCTGGGCCGGCATCGGCGCCCGCATCGACTGCGGCATCGACGGCGACTGCATCGCCACCGTCGGATCCCCCAGCGCCATCCACAGCCGCGCCATCAGCCGACACGTCGCCTGGCTGGGCGTCCGACACGCCGCTGCCGTCGTTGGCGGAGGTGTCGCTGGCAGCGCCGTCCGGCGGGTCGGCGGTGTCCGCGGTGGCCCCGATGTCCGCGGAGTCCGCGGTGTCCACGCTGTCGTCTGCGCCCACGGCGTCGGTCTTCGTCCCGTCTTGCCCATCCGCTTCGGAAACTTCCTCATTCGCATCAGCTAGTTCGATGCCTGCACCATCCGCCGAGGATCCCGCCGACGCGCCACAGCCTGGGGCCGCCACCAGCAGCACCGCGGCGCAAACCGTCAGAGAAACCAGCCGACCTCGCCCATTCATGCCGATGCACATGCTGCCTCCCGCGGGAAAAGCGCAGACCGCCCGGCGCCAAGATAGGCGCCGGGCGGTCTGGATGCCATGGCGACCCTTGCGGGAGGCCGGGCGAGGCTCGCGATCAGTGGGTGATCGCGATCTTGCGGGGCTGCGCTCCCGGCCGCTTCGGCAGGTGCAGGTGAAGGACTCCATCGGTCATCTTGGCGACGATGGCCTGCTCGTCGATGTCGTTGCCGAGCCGGAAGGTGCGCGCGAAGCGGCCGAAGGCGCGCTCCAACCGCTTGTAGCCCGGCTGCTCCGTGCGCTGCTCGACCCGGCGTTCGCCCGTGATCTTCAAGACGCGGTCGGCGACCTCGATCTGGATGTCCTCGAGCTTGACGCCGGGCAGGTCGAGGGAGAGCTCGAACGCTTCGGCGGTCTCGTGGATGTCAGTCGTCGGCAGGATGTCGGGCTGCGCGGCGTTGGCGCGGCGGGCGGCGACTTTGGCGTCCTCGTGGAAATTCTCAAGGCCGCCCCATGGGTTCCAGCGTGCGATGTACATGGCTTGCTCCTCTTTGGGCCCAGGCGGGCCTCGTCCAGGTCAGTTCTGGCGCCGCCCCAGCGGTCACCGTGAACTCACGCAAAGACGCCTTCGCGGCCTGTCAAGGGGGGAACCCACTTTGATTCCAAGTGGTTACTCGTTTCATGGGGCGCAATCAAGACAAGGAAGGACGGACTCGGCCCCTCGTCAAGGCCAGGGCCTATTCCCCGCGACAACGCACTCAACAGTCTGAGCTCAATGGGCTTCTAGCCAAGACCGCCCCACGCCGGTGTGGACCTCGAGGGGGACGGCGAGGGGGAAGGCCTGTTCCATCGTCTCTCGGCACAGCGCAGCGGCCGCCTCGGCCTCTGCCTGCGGCGCCTCGAGCAGGAGCTCGTCGTGGACCTGCAGCAAGAGCTGGACTCCAGGCAGTTCATTGCGCAGCCGGGCGTCGAGATGGACCATGGCGCGCTTGATGATGTCGGCCGCTGAGCCCTGCACCGGCGTGTTGATCGCCATCCGCTCGGCAGCGGCGACGACGGCACCGTTTTGGGCGTGCAGCTCGGGCAGACGCCGCATTCGGCCGAGCAGGGTCCGCGTCGCGCCGGTGCGGCGGGCATCTTCGAGCGCCTTGGCCTTCCAGGTCTCGATCGCCGGATAGCGCGAGAAGTAGCGCTCGATCAGCTCGGTCGCCTCCTTGCGCGACAGGCCCTGCTCCCGCCCGAGTCGGCTGGCGCTCATGCCGTAGAGGATGCCGAAATTCACGGTCTTGGCGGTGCTGCGCTGATCGCGGGTGACGGCGGATTCCTCCACGCCAAAGAGCTGGGCGGCGGTGCGGGCGTGGACGTCGGCGCCATCGTGGAAAGCCTGCTGCATCGCGGGATCGCCGCAGAGGTGGGCGAGCACGCGTAGCTCGATCTGCGAATAGTCGGCAGAGATCAGGACCTTGCCCGGCGCGGCGACGAAGCAGGCGCGGATCTTCCTGCCGTCCTCGGTGCGGATCGGGATGTTCTGCAGGTTGGGGTCGGTCGACGACAGGCGCCCGGTGGCCGCCACGGCCTGGTGGTAGCGGGTGTGGACGCGGCCGGTGCGCGGGTGGACCAGCCCCGGCAGTACGGACGTGTAGGTGCTGTCGAGCTTGGTGAGCGAGCGCCAGGCCAGGATCTGGCCGGGGAGCGGGTGCTGGTCTTCGAGCTGTTCGAGAACGGACGAGTCCGTCGAAGGCCCAGAGGCGGTGCGCTTCTTGACCGGCAGGCCGAGCTGGCCGAACAAGATCTCGCCGAGCTGCTTCGGGCTGCCGAGGTTGAAGGCGCGCCCAGCGGCGGCGTGGGCCTCGATCTCCAGCGCCCGGGCTCGCTGCCGCAGCTCGAGGGTCAGCGCCTGCAATCCGGCGACATCGATGGCGATTCCAGCCAGCTCCATGCGCCCCAGCACCAGCTCCAGCGGCAGCTCGAGGTCGAGGAGTAGCGAGGCCAATCCCTCCTCGTCGAGTCGCGGCGCCATGCGCAGCCGCAGCGCTTCGACGACTTGCGCGTCTTCGCAGGCGTAGGCGACGGCGTCGTCGATGGCGACCGCGGCAAAGCCGGCCCGACCGCCGTCGGTGCCCTGCAAGTCCTTGTAATGGATGTTCTCGTGGCCAAGCCAGCGCTGCGCCAGGGCGTCAAGGCCGTGGCCGCCGCTGGCCGCCGGGTCCAACAGGTAGTCAGCGAGCATCGGGTCGAACGCCAGCCCGTCGACCGGAACCCCGGCCATGGCCAGCATGGCGACGTCGAACTTGGCGTGCTGGGCGCTCTTGCCGATGGCGGGATCGGCCATCAGCGGGCCGATGGCGTCGCGGACCGTCGCCCACGGCAGCTGCCGCGGATCGAGCGGCGCATCGTCGGCCACGGCACCGAGCGCCAGCAGGCCCTGCGCGCCGGCCTTGGTCGCCGACAACCCGGGCCGATGACCGACCGGCACATACCAGGCCTGCTCTCGGCCGACCGCAAAGGAGAGCCCGACCAGGGTGTCGTGCAGCGGGTCGAGCCCGGTGGTCTCGGTGTCGAAGGCGAAGGCGCCGGCGCCGCGCAAGGCGTCGACCATGGCCCGCAAGCCAGCGGCGTCGCAGACCAGCGTATCGCCGGCGCGCGAGAGGGTCTCGGCCTGCACCGCCACATCTTCAGGCCGGTCTGGGGCCGGCAGGCGGGACAGGAGCGACTTGAACTCCAAGGCTTGGAAGATCTCGCGCAGACGGTCGAGATCCGGCGGCGTCAGGCGCAGCGCGTGCCAGTCGAGGTCGAGCGGGGCGTCGCGGCGCAGCGTGGCCAGGGTGCGGGAGAGGGCGGCATCTTCGCGGCACGCCAAGAGATTCTCGCGCAGCTTGCCCTTGAAGACCTTGGCGGCCGGGTCGGCATCGAGCGCCTGGTAGACGCCCTCGACGCTGCCGTGCTCGCCGATCAGCTTGGCCGCGCCCTTCTCGCCGATGCCCTGGACGCCCGGGATGTTGTCGCTGCTGTCGCCGCAGATGGCTTGGAATTCGATGAGCTTTTCGGGCGGAACTCCCCAGCGCACCACGACATCGGCCGGGCTGTAACGAATGCCCTTCATGGTGTCGAGCAGCTCGACGCCGCCGCCGACGAGCTGCATCAGGTCTTTGTCGGTGGAGACGATGGTGACCTTGGCGCCCTCGCCGGCCGCTGCGGTGGCCAGCGTCGCCAGCACGTCGTCGGCCTCCCAGCCCTGCATCTCGAGGACGGGGATGCCGTAGGCGCGGACCACGTCGCGGATCCACGACAGCTGGGGCCGCAGCTCCGCCGGCATCGGCGGCCGATTGGCCTTGTAGGCGGGGTAGAGGTCGTTGCGGAAGGTGTGCTTGGCGACGTCGAACGCGACCCCGATCGCGTCCGGCGACTCATCGCGCAACAGCCCCTCGAGCATGGTCACAAAGCCGAAGACGGCGTTGGTCGCCATCCCGTCGCTGCGCGACATGCCGCGGATGGCGTAGAAGGCGCGAAACAGCGCGTTGTTGCCATCGACGAGCACCAGCTTCATGTGTCACCTCACAGGCGCGCCGGCGGCGCCCCGAGCGAGGGTGGCGGCTCGAAACGCCGGTGGCAATGGCGCCCCCTGCGCTCAGCGGCGCGACGCGGGTCTTTCGACGATGCCCGGCGACGCCAGGCGGCTCAGGCGCCGAGAAAGCGGTCGTCGTCGCCGAAGACGATGCCGTCGGCGAGGGCCGGATCGACGGGTAGATCGAGGCGCTGGGCGCGCGGGGCGGCCTCCTCGAAGAGGGCGGCGACGGCCTGCGGGTCGGCGAAGCGCGTCGGGTAGACCATGGCCTCGATGGCCAGGTTCCAGGCCCGGAGCGCCAGCTCGGGCGCCGCCATGAGGACCTCGCGCCGGGCCGAATCGTGCAGCGCGGCGGCTGCGGCATCGACACGCGCCGCGTCGAAGCGCGTCGGCTGCACCGTGCGGTCGTCGGCGCCGCCATGGGGCTCAGGCAACCCGGCGTCACCGCGCCAGAGCGGCACCTCGGCCGTGCCGACCTCGGCGAAGGGGTCGATGAGCTGGCCGCCGATCGCGGTGTTCATGTGGATGTGGGGGGCGACAAAGGGAAACGACACCATGGCGTCGAGGCCCGAGTAGGCCGAGAGGGCGACGACATCGCCGCGGCCGACGATGTCGCCGACCTGACAAAGCGTGCGCCCGAGGTGGTGGTGGCTGGTCAGCAGGCCGCCGCCGTGGTCGAGGTAGAGCTTGAGGCCGCCGCGGTTGTACTCGTTGCGGATGGCCACCACCCGCGCCGGCGCCGGCGCCACAACCTTGGTGCCTGCCACCAACGCGAAGTCTGTGCCGTTGTGGCTGTCGTAGGTCATTCGCCCGCCGCGAAAGTCTCGGACCTGCGTGACCTTCACGCTCCAGCCCTCGGCGATCGGCGTCGGCGTCCGGTTGAAGAGGTTGACGATCGGCACCTTGCGCCCGTAGGGCCGGCGCCCGGCCCAAGTCGCCATCGCCAACCGTGGCGTGTAGACGCGCAGGCTGGACGGGCCGAACTTCGAGGCTGGCACGCTGGGATCGCCGCGCAAGGTCAGCCAGGCCTGCGCTGGCGCCTCGGACGTCCAGCCCATGATCTCTCGGATTTTCAGCGGTGTCGTGCTCGCGTTCATGGCTTGACCTCCGTCGTGGTCGCGGCGACCGGCGGCGCCGGTGCGGGTTCGGGCGAGGCCGCGGTTGGAGCCGCATCCTGGCGGCCGTCGCGGGCTGCCGAGTCGAAAAGGAGCGTGCCTTTGCGTTGCATGTCCTGGGGATGGAGCACGCGCCAGGGACCGCGCTGATCGACCGGGATGCCCATCGACCACGCCGCGAGCTCGCTGCAGTACCAGCGCTTTTTGTCGGGCGCGCCGAGGATGCCGAGGAAGTCGTAGCCGCGTCCGACCTGGCTGCGGGCCCGCTTCACGGCCTCTGCGCCGAGCTCCGCGGTCCACGCTGCCGGCCGGACGAGCTGCACGCGGTGCGACTCGCGCAACAGCGCAAGCAGCGGCTTGACTTGGACGCCGTCGCCGATGGCCTCGATGACTTTGAGTCGCTCCAAGTCCAGCACGGCGGCGTGCGAGAAGGTGGCGTTGGTGGCGACCGCGACCACGTCATCGCCGGTGTGATAACCGCGCACGACCACCCACATGCCTGGCCCGCCGAGGGCGCGAATGGCCGCGATCCACGACGCGGTCTCGGCCTCGTAGGCGGGGCCCTCCTTGCGCTGCAGCCCCTGCGACGCGGCGCAACTGGCGATGACGAGCCCGAGTGCGAGCCAGCCGAGCGCCGCGACGGCGACGCTGACGAGACGTCCGCCCGGGCGGCCGGCGGCATGGCCACGCCGACGATCGCGTCGGTGGCGCGGCCCTCTGTCTCTGCGGGGATTCGACAGATCGACTGGCATGGGCGCGACGCTCCCTGTCGATCGCCCAGGATGGCGATGGCGCCGCGATGATGCCGCTGCGCCGGCCTTGCGCCAAGCCTGACGGCGCGGCAAGTTGCCGACGACTGCGGCTGGGCGGGCCTCAGAGCTGCGCCATCGACCGAGGAGGACACCATGCCCATCGCGACGAGCTTGATGCTGAGGCCGGCGCAGCGCCTGCCGCGCACTGAGGCGACCTGGCAGCTGGTCGATGACCCCGACGGCGTCGTGATCGTGGACCTCGGCACGGGCGACATCCGCTTCCAGCGCCTGATGGGCGAAGAGCTCGACGAGGTCGGGCTGGTCGCGGCGGTGCGCGAGGCGATGATGCGGCCGCCGGAGGGACAGCCGCCGCAGCGCCCGCGCCGCATGGAGCTGGTCGACGAGGTGGTGGCGTCGTGGCTCGGCAAGGCCCTGCGCATGATCGGCGTCCAGGTCGAGCTGGTCGAAGAGGTGGACGTCGCCGAGGCCGTGCTCGACGACCTGATGGAGGAGCGCTGCCCACCGCTGCCCGCCGACTGCGAGGTCACCGTCACCGACGTGGCGCCGAAGTGGCTGCGGACCAAGGTCGGCGCTCTGCTCGCTGAGGGCGCGGACACGCCCGCGCTGGCGGCGGCGCCGCTGGTCTTTGTCTGGGCGCCGGGCGAGCGCGTGCCGGAGCTGCTGGAGCGCCTGCCGAAGCTGCGTTACCTCAGCCCGCCCGAGGCGGCGCCGGTCGACGAAGGCGCGGGGACTGGTGGCGCCGACGAAGCCCGCGGGAGCGATGACGAAGACGACATCGACACGTCGCTCTGGCTCGTCGACCAAGACGACCGGGTACGCCTGGTCGACCACTGCTCGCCAGAGACCCTGGCGCCGCTGCACGCCGCAGCGACCGCGCAGATCCGCGGCTTGATGGTCATCGCCGAGCGCCACGCGACCCAGCCGCTTCCTGCCTTTGAGCGGCTTTGCGCGGCGTGGACGGTCGAGATCGTCGCGATCGACCCGGACGACGGGGACGAGGCCGAAGACGAAGGCAGCGGCGATGGCGAAGAGGTTGGCCGCCGTCGCAGCTAGACCGGAACCCGCACGCTCCCCGCCACGAGGGCCGCGCCTGAGCGCAACTTCCGGCCGTTACGGACCGCAGAAGGGCGATCCGTCGAGCAGACCGACGCGGACCAGGCTCAGCTTGTGGGCCGAGCTCGACACACCCCAGGTGCCGGCCAGCAGCCAGGCATCGTCGAGGGCCCGGATCGGCCTGAAGGTGTCATCGACCGAGGTCACGTAGCCGCGGAGGATGGCGCCCTGGCCGTCCAGGCCGATGCGCCCGAACAGACGCACATCGTCGGGAGAGGTGCCGAAGCCGGCAACGCCGATGCCGGCGGCCGGGTGCACCGCGATGCCGTAGAAGCGGCTGTCGCGACCGTTCAGGTCGACGTGCGTCCACAGCAGCTTGCCACCGGCGTCCAGGGCCACGATGGCGCCGCGGAGCTTGCCGCCCGCTTGGCGCTCGCCGGCGGCGAAGGTCCTGCCGTCGGGGGCGAAGGTGAGGGCGCGTAGCAGGGCGCCCGGCGTGGGGTCGAGCCAGTGCAGCTCGAGGGCTCCCGCATTCCACCGCCAGACGGCGGCGCGACGCTGCATCCAGTCGTGCGGCACGAGGTCGCCGACCGCCAGCGTCTGCGAGGCGCCGACGGCAACAGCTTGCAGGCCACTACCGCCGCTGGACGACACTTTGACGGGCACGCCAAGCTTGCCGCTGAGGTCGATGGGCGTCGCCGCGCCGTCGGAGCCGTTGTCGCCGACCGCCAGCCAGCCGGCGTCGCCGGGCAACGTCGCCACGCTGAAGAGCCGGCGATCGAGCTCGGGCGGGAAGTGGTCCGACAGCACCTTGCCCGCCAGATCCACGCGGAGTGCCCGCGCGCGGTTGTTGCCATCAGCGGACGTCGCGCCGGCAGCACCGACGACCATCACCTCCGAGCCTCGTCGCGCCAGGTCGTAGTGCGCGTCAAAGCCAAGGCCACTGACCGTGGGAACGTGGGCGTCGAGCGTGCCGGCCTTGATGTCCAGCAAGGCGACGAATGCGCGGCCCGAGGAACCGACGTACGACCAGCCGGCCGCCATCGCCTTGTTGCCGTCGAGCAGCGCCACGCCGCGCGCGCCGAGGCGAACCCCCGACGGGGCCAGCGCCGCCTCATAGCGGGTGCAGGGCCCGCAGCTTCCGGCGTTGCAGGTCTGGCTGTTGCCGCAGACAGCGCCGTTCTTGCCGGCCACGGCGAGACAGCCGGTGGCCGCGCCGCAAGAGGTCGTGGTGCAGGCCGAGGTCGCGGAGCACACAAGCGTCTCGGTCGTTGTGCAGGTCCCGGCGACGCAGCGCGCCGCCAGCGTGCACTGGCTGCTGTGGTCACAGGGCGAGGCGCCGAGGCGGGCCGCGCAGCCGGCTGTGGGCGTGCAGCCGACATCGCCGCAGGTCAGGCTGGGGCAGTTCTGTTGGACTTTGGCGCTGTGCAGCCGGCGGGCGAAGAGGCCGAGGTGCCCGCCGGTGTCGCGCACGGTGCCGAGGGCGATCAGCGAGCCGTCACCGACCTCGACGAGGTCATCGACGCGCCCCTTCAGGGCCGGCGAGAGGTTGGGGGCCGTCGGCGTGCCGCCATCCGCCGGCCACTTGGCGAGTTCGTAGTTGGTGAAGTAGGGGCTGACGCTGCCGATGCCGAAGCCGACGGCCGCGATCCAGCCGCCCCCTGCGGCGGCGGCGATGGCGGTCAACTCGTCGGGGGTCGCGCCGCTGTAGTTGTAGCCTGCAGTCGGCAATACCTGCCCAGCGACGTCGAGCCGGGCAAGGTGGCTCGAAAGCGAGACATAGGTCGGCTTGACGGCGCCGGCAACGATGGCGCTGCCATTCGCGAGCACCAGCAGGCCGGAGAGGCTCTGCGCTGGGTCAGCGCTGAGGCCTACCTGCCAGCTGACCTTGCCGGCGGCGGTCAGGCGCGCCGCCCAGAGCTCCTTGACGGTGCTGGACTTGCCACGCAAGCCGGCAGCGACGATGTCGCCGCCGACGTTTCCTCCGCCCGGCGTCTCGGCGATCTGCACCTGCTCGAAGTGATCGGCGAACGCGGTGCCGAGCTCGGCGGAGAAGCCGATGGTGCCGTCGGCCTCGAGGCGCAGCAGCCAGCCATCGGCCACGCCCTGGCTGCCCTGTCCACGCACGCCCGCCGCAACGATGGCGCCGGTGGGGTGGCCCTTGGCGTCGCGCACGCCAGCGGTCGCGCGCAGTCCATCGAGCCCAGCGACGCCGAGGACCTGCTCGCCTATCACCGTGCCTGCGCCGTCGATGCGCAGCACCCAACCCTGGCCGGGGTCGTCGCCGGCCGCGAGCTCGCCGACCGCGGTATAGACGTCCTGACCGGTACGCGCGACGTCGTGCAGCGCGCGCGCGCCAGAGCCCTCGATGACCTTCTGCCACGTCGGCTGCAAGTCGCGGTCCAGCCGCAAGACCAACGCGCTGCTGGCGAACGCGCCGCCGGGCAGCGTCCAGCCGACGGCGACGGCCCCGCGATCGAGGGTCGCTGCCCCGCCCTTGAAGACCTGATCGTGCAGGCCCTCGTCGAGGTCGGGGCCACCGAGCCGGCACGGGCAGAAGTCGTTGCCCTCGCCGTCGATGTGCAGCAGCCACCCCGCAATCGGCGTGGCGCTGTTGACGCGCGTTTGCCCGACCAGCCGGGCGCCGTCGATGCCGAATGCCCCGCCGCCGACCAGCGCGTCATCGCCGAGGCCGTGCAGGTGGCGCAAGAAGACACGGTTGCCTTTGGAATCGAGGCGCTCGACCACGCCGTTGCCAGCGTCGGCGAGCCCGGTCGCGGCGGTGGTGCCGACGCGCAGCTCGCCGCCGTCCGGCAGGGCCCGAATCACCACCCAGGCGTCGTCACCGCCGAGCTGCTGCGTCGCCGTCGTCGCTGTGCCCGCCGCGGAGAGGTGCACGGCCAGGGCGTCGCCAGGTGCGCTGGCGCTGGCCTTGTGCAGCCCGACGGCGCGGGCTCCGCCGTCGGCGAGGCCGCGTACAGCGCGCAGCGATGATATGGCCGCGCCGACCCGGGTCTCAAAGAGCACCTGCCCCTGCAGATCGATGTGGAGCGCGTAGGCCTGCACGACGCCGGCTGCGGCCGTCGCCTCCCCGACCGCGAGGACACCGCCCTGCAGCCCGACGCCGAGGCCGAAGATTCGCTCCGATCGCGCGGTCTCGCCCTTGGCCTGCTCGCCGTAGCGCTTGGCCATCAGCTGCTGGCCCTTGGCGTCGTAGCGCAGGACGATCGCATCGGACTCGCCGACGCCGCCCCCAAGTTGCCAGCCGGTCGCCAGCCAACCGCCGTCGCTGAGCGGCAGCATCGCACGCAGCTCCCCCGCCGGGCCCGCCAGCACCTGGCTGTCGACGACGGTGCCATCGGCCTTGGCGACGAGCTGCCAAGGTCGCTCTTGGAGCTGCGCGACGCTGGCGCCGCCGAGCACCAGTCGGCCGTCGGCAAGGCGCGTCAGGGCCTCGAAGCGGCCATCGCCGTTGGGACCGGCGATGCGCTTGCTCCAGGCTGCTGCGCCACCGGCGTCCACCGCCTGCAGCCACCCCTCGACGCCGCCGCCGGCTTGCTGGGCGTAGCCGGCGATGAGGGCACCGCCGCCGTCGTCGATGACGGCGCGGCCGCGCAGATCGTCCTTGGCGTCCGAGAGCGCGAGCTGAAACGCGGCGCAGCCACCACAGGCACCATCGAGGCAGCGCAGGGTGCCGCCCGGGCCGCAGATGCCATCGGCAACGGTCTGCTTGCAGCCGACCTTCGGATCGCATTCGCCGATGGTGCAGGTACTGCCGTCCTCGCAGGCATCGGGCTTGCCCTTGCAGACGCCGGAAACGCAGACCTCTTCGACGCTGCAGACATCGCCGTCGAAGCAGGCCTTGCCGTTCTGCACGGTGTGAACGCAAGCGAGCTTGGCGTCGCAGGCGTCGGCGGTGCAGGCGTTGCCGTCGTCGCAGAGCACCAGCGGCTTGGGGATGTGGACGCAGCCGGTCTTGGGGTCGCAGGAGTCGGCGGTGCAAGCGTTGCCGTCGTTGCAGTCGCCGAGAATGCCGAGGCAGGCGCCGCCTTCGCAGGCGTCATTCTGCGAGCAGGCGTTGCCGTCGTCGCAGCCCTTGCCAGGGTTGATGGCGCTCAACTTGCAGAAGCCCGACTTCGGGTCGCAGAGGTTGCCGAGGCAAGCGCTGCCGAGCTTGGGATCGCAGCTGACGAGGGTTGCTGGGTTGACCTTGCAGGCCCACGGCAGGGCCGCCTTGTCGCAGTAGAGCTTGCCGTTGCAGGCGTTGTCGTCGTCTTGCTCGGCGCAGTCGGCGGTCGACAGGCAGCCGCAGACGTTGGTGCCGCCCTTGCAGACGCCCTTGGTGCACGAGTCGCCGACGGTGCAGGCGTTGCCGTCGCTGCACGGCAGAGAGTCCGGCTGCGGCACGACACCGCATTTGCCGGTGGCGATGGCGCATGCCTGCGCCTCGCAGCTGCCGAGCACGGCGTCGGGGCAGGTGATGACCGTCGCCGGGTTGACCCTGCAGCGGAAGGGCTGCTCGGACTTGTCGCAGAACAGCGTGCCGTTGCAGGGGTTGCCGTCCTCTTTGGACTTGCACTCGTCGTCCTGAATGCACTGGCAGACGTTGGTGCCGGGGGCGCAATTGCCCTTCTTGCAGACGTCGCCGACGGTGCAGGGGTTGTCGTCGGCGTTGCAGGGCTCCAACTCCTTGATCGTCAATGGCTTGCACTTGCCGTCGCCCGGGTCGCAGGCGATGGTCAAGCAGGGGCCGCTACCGACCTGGGAGCAGGTGACGAGCGTGTTGGGGTTCACCTGGCAGGTGGAGCCCTTCGATTTGTCGCAGTAGAGCGTGCCGTTGCAGGGATTGCCGTCCTCTTTCCCCTTGCAGTCCGCGTCACTCTGGCAAATGCAGACGTTGGTGCCGGCGACGCAGACGCCGTCCTTGCAGGTGTCGCCGGCGCTGCAAGGGTTGCCGTCCTGGCAGAGCGTGCTCGGCGCCGCGGGCTTCTGCTGGCAGGAGCCGGTCTTGGCGTCGCAATGCGGCAGGGTGCAGGGATCGTCGTCGTCGGTGCAGGTCACCTGCGTCGCAGGGTTGACAGCGCAGGTCCACGTCGCCCCCTGCTTGTTGCAAAACATCGTGCCATTGCAGAGATCGCCGTCGTCCTTGCAGTCGGCGTCCGATTGGCACTTGCAGGTCGTCGTGGTGGCGGCGCAGACGCCGGCCTTGCAGCTATCGCCGCCGCTGCAAGGGTTGCCGTCGTCGCAGCCGAGGCCCTCCTGGGTTGGCACGAGGGCGCAGTTGCCCTGCTTGGGTTGGCAGAAGGTCTTGGCGCAGGGTCCGTCGAGGCCGGTCGGGCAGTAGACCACCGTCGCGGGGTTGACGACGCAGGTGCCGCTGTCGAGCGACTTCTTGCAGAAGAGCGTGCCGTTGCAGAGGTCTCCGTCTTCAAGGGCCTTGCAGTCGGCGTCGCCGCCGCAGCTGCAGACGTCCGGCCCAGGCTGACAGGCGCCGCCCTTGCAGACGTCGCCCTTGGTGCAGGCTGTGTCGTCAGAGCAGGGGCCGCCGTCGGCGGCTGCGACGGCAGAGCACTTGCCGGTCGCGGGCTTGCAGGCCTCCACCATGCAGGGATCGACCGATGCCGGGCAGAGGACGATGGTCGCCGGGTTGGTGGCGCACTGCCAGGCGGGGCCGGACTTGTCGCAGAAGCGCTTGCCGTTGCACAGGTCGGCGTCGTCTGGGCAGTCGGCGTCCGATTTGCAGCTGCAGATGTCCGTGCCGGGCTTGCAGTTTCCGGCCTGGCAGCTGTCGCCGACCGTGCAGATTTGCCCGTCGTCGCAGGGCAGGTGGTCGGGGCTCGCCGCCGTGACGCAAGCGCCAGATGTGGGCTCGCACGCCGCGACCTGGCAGGCGGCTTCGACCGGGGGGCAGGAGACGACGGTCGCTGGGTTGACCTTGCAGACGCCGTCACCGACCGATTTGTCGCAATACATCGTGCCGTTGCACTTGTCGCCGTCGTCCGCGGGGGCACAGTCGACGTCGGCCTTGCAGCCGCAGCCGAGGTTCGGGCCGGCTTCGCACCCGCCGTCTTTGCAGTGATCTTGGACCGTGCAGACGTCGTCGTCTTCGCAGGCGGCGCCGTCCGCCAACAGCGCGAACATGCAGCCGTGCGTTGGGTGGCAGTGCGGCTTGAGGCAGCTGTCGTCGCCCGGCGGGCAGGTGGCGGCGCTGTCGCAGGGCTGCCGCGCGGTGCCGCCGACGTCCACCCCGGCGTCAGGATCCGGCGCGCCGATGTCGGCGGCGACATCGCTCTGGACGGCGTCGGCGTGGGCGTCGCCTTCGACCTCGGCGCTTGCGGTGTCTGCCGCGGCCGGGGCCTTGACCGGCGCCTCGCTGCAGCAGCCCAGGAAGAGCGCGATCGCGGCAAGGCAGCCGCGCCCCCAAAGGGTCAGAGGCCGCGCCAAGCGAATGTGTGCCGGATGCATCGACATGCCGCTCCTCGCAGGGCCGCGGCCAGCGCGAAGGTGCGTGGCGCCGGTGCCGAGCGTACCAGCCGCGGCGAGAGGTCGAAAGGTGCAGCGCCCTGCGCAGCGCGCCCGGGCTGGCTGCGCCGGCGGCGGCCATCGCTGGCAGGGCGTCTACGCTTGTTAGACCAGGTCGCGTCGCTCAAAGGCGAGCACGGCCAAGAGCAAGAAGAGCGCCGTCCAGCTCGCGCCGTACCCCGCGGCCGAGAGCAGGTAGTCGGTCGGGACCTGCCAGCCGAGCAGCACCTCGTCAGCGATGTGAAAGGTCGAGAGATCGGGGACGACCGTCACCAGCGCGCGGCCTAGGGCGCGCATCGCCGGCACCTCGACGAAGACGCCCTTCTGCGCCGCCATCAGGTCGGTCAGGACGTAGGAGATCCGACCGACCAGGAAGAGGCCGCTCGTCATCACGCCCGAGAGCACCGGCGACGAGAGGGCCGAGAAGAAGGTCGCCACCGCGGTGATGACGATGACCTCGACGTACGACAGCGCCAACGCGGTCAGCAGCGGCGCGGTCACCTCGCCGCCGCGCAGCAGCAGCACCAGCAGCCAGCAGCAGCCGAGCACCACCACCTGCACGCCGAGCAGCAGGCACAGGCCGACGAACTTGCCGAGCAGAAACTCGCCGCGCCGCACGGGCTTGGGCAGGATGGCGTAGAGCGTCTTCTTCTCGATCTCCTTGTGGAGCAAGACCGCACCGAGGATGACGGCAGTGAGCACCGTGAGCAGCGGGATGACGAAGAGACCGAAATCTTGGACCAGTCGGGCCTTCTGATCGACCAGCGCCAGATCGGAGAGCAAGAGCGAAAAGCCGATGAGAGCCCCCGCCGCGACCAGCAGGCCGCTGAAGATGCGGGTGCGCCCGGCCTCGCGCACCGTGTTGGCGGTGACGGCGTAGATGCGCCCCAGCGACGCCGCGACCCCCTCGGTGCGGATCGGCACCGCTCGCTCGCCCGCTGACCTCTGCCCTAAGCCGCTCATGTCGCCTCCGGCCTGGCGCTCGCCGCCGTGTCGTCGCCCGATTCGACCGCCAATGCCTTGCGCACGAAGAGCTCCTCCAACGTGTCCCGCACCGGATGCAGCTCGACCAGCTCGGCGCCGAGGGCGGCCGCCGCCTGCGTGAGCTCGAAGACCCGCGCGCTCGGCAGCCGCAGCACGAGCGTGCCATCGCCGCGCTGCTGCACCGTCACCCCGTCGCCGAAGCGGCCCACCAGCGCGTCTGCTGCACCCGCGTCCGGCGTGCGCAGCGTCGCGGCGCTCTCCAGCAGATCGCGGCGCAGCAGGTCCTCGAGGCGCCCCGCTGCCACGGCCTCACCGCGGCGCAAGATCACCACCTCGTCGCAGAGCGTCTCGATGTCACCGAGCACGTGGCTGGTGATGAAGAGCGTCTTGCCCGCCCGCCGCAGCTCGGCGAGCAGGTCGCGCAGCTCCTTGCGGCCGATGGGGTCGAGGCCGGAGAGCGGCTCGTCGTAGATCAGCAGGTCCGGATCGGAGATCAGGCTCTGGGCGATGCCGACGCGCTGCAACATGCCCTTGCTGAAGCCGCGCAGCGTGCGGTCCATGGCGTGGCCTAGGCCGAGGCGCTCGAGCAGCTCACCGATGCGCCGCTTGCGGATGGCAGCAGGGACGCCGTAGAGCCGGCCGGCGTAGTCCAAGACCTCGGTCGGCTTGAGGTAATCGTAGAAGTAGGGGTGCTCGGGCAGGTAGCCGATGCGGGCGCGGGCCAGCGGATCGCGGTGGAAGCGGCCAAAGAAGCGGATCTCGCCGCGGCTCGGCTGGATCAGGCCCAACATGCACTTGATGCTCGTGGTCTTGCCGGCGCCGTTGGGTCCGAGGTAGCCGAGCACCCGCCCGGGCTGCAACGAAAACGAGATGCCGCGGACCGCCTCGACCTGCCGACCGAGCAGGCCGACGCGGAAGGTCTTCTCGAGGCCCGCGACCTCGATGACCGGCCCGGGCTCATGCTGGCGAGCGACTTCGGTCATCGCTGCCCCTCCGTGTCACGCGCCGCCTGCGCCCGGCCGGCCTCGCGGCCCATCTCGGCGCGGTACCAGTCGATGGTGCGCTGCAGGCCGAGCTCGAGGTCGACGTAGGGCTCAAAACCGAGCAGCTGCCGGGCCTTGCTGATGTCCGGCACCCGCAGCTCGACGTCGGGGTGGTCCCAGCTGACGTACTCAATTGGCGCCTTCGATCCGGTCAAGCGCACGATATCGTTGGCCAGTTGGTGAATGGTCACAGTCGAGCGCGGGTTGCCGATGTTGAACGACTGCCCCACTGCGCCGTCGCTGGTCAAGGCCAGCAAGATGCCGTCGATGATGTCGTCGATGTAGCACCACGAGCGGATCTGCGAGCCGTCGTTGTGCACCGTCAGCGGCCGCCCCTCGATGGCGCGGCGGATGAAATGGTGGATGGCGCCGGTGCCGACCTGGCCGGGGCCGTAGATGTTGAAGGGGCGCACTGAGACGGTCTTCATCCCGAATTGCTTGAAGTAGTTCCAGGCCAGGTGCTCGGTCGCCAGCTTGCTGACGGCGTAGGTCCAGCGCGCCTCGCCGACGGCGCCGAGGCTGGTCGCGTCGCCCTCGGTGACCCGAAAGGCGTAGCGGCCAAAGACCTCGGAGGTCGAGAAGTCGATGACGCGATGGACGTTGTGGCCGGCGTTCATCAGCGAGTGGGCGACGTCGAGCACGTTCATCGTGCCCTGCAGGCTGACCATCATCGTCCGCACCGGGTTCTGCATCACGGTGTCGACGCCGGCGATGCTGGCGAGGTGGACAATAGACGTCGCGCTGGCCAGCGCGCCGGCCAGGGCGCCCTTGTCGAGGACGTCGCCGCGAACGAGCCGCACGTTGGGCCGCTCGAGCAGGTCGGAGTGCGTCACGGCGTCGCGGTGCAGGTTGTCGTAGAGCAGGACCCGGATGTCGGGCCGCTCGCTGAGGCGCCGCGCCAGCGACGAGCCGATGAAGCCGGCGCCGCCGGTCAAGGCGACGGTCTGGCCAGCCAGCGCGGTCAGCGCACCGGACGTGGCGCGCGCCACTGCCGATCGCCGCCTGGGACTCGCGTGGCTCATGGCACCTCCTCACGACCAGCGCCGGCTTTTTGCGAGGCTGGGGCCAACTCGGCCTTTGATTTCGGCAGCAACGCCACATTGGCGGCGCTCTCGGTCAACGCTTCGGGCAGGGGCGCGGTCGCCCACGGCGATCCGATCGGCCGATGCCACTCCGCCGCGTCGCGACGGGTCCCGGGGTCGAGCATCTGCGCAACGGGCTCGATCTGCGGGACATCGAGCTCCTGCAGCAGCTCCAGGGCGGTCTCCTGCTCGGCCAGCCAGTTCTCTGGGCGAGCGGCGTCTTGCGGTGGCGTCGTCAGGCGCTGAGGCCCGATGAGCGCCGTCAGCGCCTCGCCGACGAAGGGCCAATCGCGGCGGTGCATCACGTCGAGCCATGCGAGGTTGGCGGCGGCGCCGGCCTTGTCGCGCTCCAGGAGACGAATGCGCAGCTCGCGCCGCTGCTCGACCGTGCCGAGGGCGTAGGCGCTCATCGAGGTGGTCACGGCGGCGTCGATGGCGCCGGCGCGCTCGTACAGGTACGCCAGGTAGTTGGGATCGAACGAGAATCCCGGCAGCTTGTACGCAGTGTCGAGGTAGCGCAGCGACAGCGCCTCGACGCGGCTTAGCTCGGGCTCCTGGGCGCTGTGGCGGTAGGCGAAGAGGTTGTAGGCGATCTCGTGGTAGAGCCAAGGATCGTTGGGGAAGGCCTCCAGGCCGAGGCGAGCGAAGGCGTTGGCGCGTCGGTTGACCTCGTCGTCGATGCGCTGGCCGAACTTGATGACCTGCGCGCCCCACCGGTAGGTCGTGCCGTTGTGGGCGTCGAGGCCCCAGATGGCGTCCAGGTACAGGTCGATAAAGGGCAATTGCGAATCGCTGAGCAGGTGGTCGACAAAATAGTGCGCGACGCGGATGAAGAGCAGGTCGGCCATGAAGCCCTGGCTGCCCAGGCTCATCATGCGCAGAACCGCGACCGGTGGCAGGTAGAGGGTCTCGGCCGAGATGCCCACCACGCGCTGCGGGCTGGCGAGCTGCTTGGTCACGCGAAAGTGCTGGGTGCCATAGCCGGCGAGCAAGACCGCCGTGCACAGCCCAGCGAGGGTCCAGCGACGCACCGGATGGCGGAGCCAGAACGCCGAGAACTCGGACGCCCAGATCGCTGTGCTGCTCTTCGGCGGTGCGCTACGCTTGCTGGGCGTGGCGGACGCGCCTTCGGGGTGGGCCTGGTTCATGACATGCCGCGGCGGCGCGGCGAGTCAGGGGCCGTGCCTCGCGGCGAGAGTATGCCAATTCGCAGCGTGGGCAACAGGTGGCCCCCGGTGCGCGTCAGGGCGGTCGCAAAGTCGACGTCAGCGCCGACAACCCTCACCCCCGCCGCTTCGCGGCACCCCCTCTCCCGCTGAAGCGGGAGAGGGGGGCACTGAATTCATTGTCATGTCGCCCCTCTCCCGCCCGACGGGAGAGGGGGTGAGGGGGT
>CANLIC010000047.1 GCA_947491025.1 Myxococcales bacterium | reverse complement strand
CTACCCGACGCCTACGGCGCCGCCCGGCCGCCCAGCGCCGACCTACCCGACGCCGGCGCCGCCGCCCGGGCGTCCTGAGCCGACGCCGACGCGCCCGGCGACGCCAGAGCCGACGCCCCGGCCCGGCCCGCGCTACGCCCCGGCGCAGCCCGCCCCAGGCCAAGGCGCCCCGGACGGCGGCCGCAATCAGCAGCCCTACCAGGTCGCGCCGCGCAAGGCGCCGGCTGCCCCGCCGGCAGCGGAAGAGGAAGAGAAGGACCGCCGGCCGCAGGCCCGCAAGCCGCCGGAGCAGGTCAACACCCGCGAGGTCCCCGGTCCCTTGCCGACTCCGCGCGGCCGCTAGCAGTCGTCTCCGCCGACGCCCCGTCTCGCGCCCCAACTTCGGGCGCGGGGCGGGGCTTCGGCATGCTACGCAGGAGCCCCATGTCCACTGAATCGCCCACGCCCGACGCCCCCAGCAGCGGCGGATCTGTCGACGAGGTCAAGCAGCTCGGCCTGGTGGCCGCCGTCGCCAGCCTCGGCTACGTGTTCTGGATCGTCGGCGGCATGGAGATGATCGAGCGGCTCGCCTACTACGGCGTCAAGGCGGTGGCCACGCTCTACGCCAAGGACCCGGTCAGCAAGGGTGGCCTCGGCGTCACCATGACCGAGTTCGGCAACATCCTGACCCTGTGGGCGCTGGTGCAGTCGGTGCTCCCGGTGTTCACCGGCGGCCTCTCCGACCGCTTCGGCTACAAGGAGACCATCGCCGCCTCGACGGTGGTGAAGATCATCGGCTACCTGACCATGGCGACGTTCCCGACGTTCGGCGGCTTCTTCGCCGGCGCCATGCTCCTGGCCGCTGGCACCGCCATCTTCAAGCCCGGCATCCAGGGCACGCTAGTCAAGTCGACCACGCGCGAGACGTCTTCGATCGCCTGGGGCATTTTCTACCAGACCGTCAACATCGGCGGCTTCCTCGGCCCCCTGCTCGCCGGTCTGATGCGCAAGCTCGAGTGGCGCTACGTCTTTCTGGCCTGCGCCGCAATCATCTCGCTCAACTTCGTGATGTTGCTGCTCTACAAGGAGCCCGGCAAGGCCGAGCGGCTGGCCAAGGCGGCGGAAGACCGGGCGGCCGGGCGCGTGCAGGCGCCGCTCTGGCGGACCTCGCTGCTCGAGCTGGCGCGTCCCCAGGTCTGGGTCTATCTGCTGATCTTCTCTGGGTTCTGGTTCATGTTCAACGCACTCTTCGACGTGCTCCCGGCGCACCTTGAGGACTGGGTCGATACCCGCGGCGTCGTCCGCGACCTGTTCGGCGGTCAACCGGTCAGCAACGCGTTCGTGCAGTTCTTCGTCGTGATGAACAAGGACGGCTCCGAGATCTTGCCCGAGGGCATGCTGAACCTGAATTCCGGGCTCATCATGATCACCTGCTTCGGATTCGCCTGGCTCTCCGGGCTCATGCGGGCCACGACATCGATGGTCGTCGGCACGCTGCTGGCGAGCGCCTCGCTCTTCCTCATCGGCGCCGCGACCGCGGGTTGGGCGGCGCTGGCCGCCATCGCCGTGTTCTCGGTCGGCGAGATGCTGTCGAGCCCGAAGTTCAGCGAGTTCGTCGGCAACCTGGCACCCGACGACAAGAAGGCCATGTACCTCGGGTTTTCGCAGATCCCGCTGGCGATCGGCTGGACGCTCGAGGGCAAGATCGGCCCAATGCTCTACGACCACTACGCCAGCAAGGAGGCCTTCGCCCGCACGGCGCTGCAGGCCCGCGGGCTGACCGAGGCGCAGGTGACCGCCATCCCGCAGGGCGAGGCGTTCACCAAGCTGGTCGCCGCCACCGGCCATGAGCCTTGGCAGGTCACGGCGGAGCTCGCCGCCAGCCACGACATCGGCATGGTGTGGAACCTGATGGGTGTAGTCGGCATCGTCTCTGCCGTCGGCATCTACCTGTATGGCCGCTGGATCCGTACGCTCGTCGCGCGCTGAGACCCGTCGCCGACGACGTGCGCCATGACCACGCGGCCGACCCTTACGCTGCCTGGCGCAAGCTCGCCACTTCGAGCACCTCGCGTCGCGGCGTCGCAGTTCCATTCGCCGCCTCATTGCGCTCGCGCCGGCCACCTTCGCTGCGCGCCATGACCGGTGCGCTCGGCATCGCCAGGGGCTGCGGCGACGGCAGCGCCGCGGGCTGGTTCGAGGCCATGGGCTGCGCATCCACCAACGGGCGGCCGAAGCGGTCGAGATCGGCGCGCGGCGCTGCGAAGCGGTGGCCGCAGTGGCTGCAGAGCAGGCGCGGCTCATTGCGGCCATGGTTGATCGGACCGAGGACGACTTCGCCGCGGCGGGCCTGCTCGAGCACCCAGGCCGAGACCATGCCGTAGCGGATCGGCAGGGCGTCGCGGGCGTTGGCGGCGCAGGAGGGGCAGGCGCGCCTGGTCGAGGTCGCTGGCGTTGACGGCGTGGGGGCGGATGCGGTGGTCATCATGGCGTGGGCTCCTTCGGCTGGCTCGTGGCGCCGGCCTGGATCGACCTGTACGCCCGTTCAGCACTGAACGCAAGTTCAGCACCACTATCGGACAAGTTGTGTCCTATCGAAACCCGACGCACAGGCTGGCCGCGACGCAGGGCCGTCAGGCCGAGGGGGGGCTGCCGAACGCGGCGTTGGCCTCCACGTGTGCGTTTCAGCCGGAATCGGCGCCTGCACCGCCAGCGCGCAGGTGGTCGAGCAGCACCCGCTCCAGCCGGTCGGCGATCTCATCGGCGAGGCGGTCCACCGGCACATTGGCGGTCGCGTTCGGGTAGTACTGGCGCACGTGCTCGGTCTGGGGGCCGAGGCCGAGGCCGACCAGCATCAAGGAGGGGTCGGCGTTGCAGACGGTGGTGACCGCCGCGTTCAGGTCCTTGGGCTGGCTGCGGCGCCCCTCAGGGCGGCCGTCGCTGACGACGATCAGCAGCCGCAGCAGCGCGGATTGTCCCAGCAGGCTGGCCGCTGCCTCCAGCAGACAGGGGCCATCGTCGTTGAACGCCGGGCTGCTGTTGCCGCCGAGACGTCGCCCCTCGATCTCCTGCGGAATCGCGCCGATCGCCGAGCGCACCGCGTCGTCGAAGGGCTGATCAAAGCCGCGCAAGGGCACCAGCACGTCCTGGAAGCCCTGGATCGCGAACGGGACACGCAGGCGATCCAGCGTCTCGGCGAGCAGCACCGTGCCGAGCAGGGCCGCGTCGGCCTTGGGGCCGCGCATCGAGCCCGACAGGTCGACCAGCAGCAGCACGGCGGCGTCACGGCGGTCGGGGATGGTCGGTCGCCACCACAGCTCGCCGACGCGCCGCGGATCGGCCTCGAAGGCGAACAGGCGCCGCAGATCGATGCCTCGCCCACTCGGGAAGCCGTCGCGCCGGCGCAATCGGCGGCTCGGCAACAGCGCCGCCTCCAATCGACGGCAGAGCGCCTCGACCTGGTCGCGCAGTCGCTCGAGGGCGCGCTCGTAGGCGGTCGGCGGCGTCCAGAACGAGGGCGGCGGGCCCTCATCGGTCGCGGCTTCGGCCTTGCGGCCTCCGGCCTCCGGCAGGCCCTCCCGAACCAGCACCCGTCGCGGCAGCGCCGCCAGCGCCGCCGACGCGATGAGGGCCTGGGCCAGCTCTTCGGCCCAGGACTCTTTTGGCGGCGACAGCGGGCCCCGCTGGCGCATCTGGCGCATCACCGCGATGGCATCGTTGGCCTGCAGGCGTTGGCGGGCCCAAGGGATGCGGTCTGGGCGCTCCATCAGGTACGCCTGCATCGCATCGACGTCGTCCCAATAGAGCGCCTCGGCGACGGGCAGGATCTCGGCTGCGGCATAGCGTAGCGCGGCGCTGGCGGCGAGCAGCGTCGCCTGTTCGGCGGCCGGAGGCAGCAGGCCCTTCGGCAGCTGGGGCGCCACCTCCAGCCGAAAGCGCGCCCGCTCAGCGACCGTCGGTGGCGTCACAGGGTCGAGGGGCGCGAGGCTGGCGTAACCCTGCCGGGCTTCGTAGGTGTCGTAGAGCGCCTGAGCGACGGCCTCGCGCACACCGAAGGCGGCGCTCAAGGGCGCGGCGCAGGCGATGGCGAAGGCGACCACGTCTGGCAGCGCCGGATCGATCGGCCCACCCAGCTCGTCGAGCCCCGCGATCCACGCCTTGGCGCCCGGGTAGCGGTCGCCGATCCAGGCATCGGCCCGGGCGACTTCGAGGGCATCCACGCAGAGACGGCCCAGCTCCTCGTCGGCGAAGGGCACCTGCAGCAGGCCGTGGCGGCTGATCTTGGCGTGGCCGACCTGCCGAGCCAGGACCGCGGCGCAATAGTCGACGCCGGCGGTGCGCAGGTCTTCGGCCGAGACGATGAACGTACGGCTGGCGCGATCGAAAGCCCAGGGGCCGGGCGCCACATCGACGCCGACGCGGGCGTCCTGGCAGAGGCCGGCGGCCAGGGCGCGCAGGCGGCGCAGATCTTCACCGAGCGCGGCGTCGGCTGCTCGCTGTTCCGCGGCGGCGCGCTCTTCGGCGGCCGAGGCAATGCGCCGCGGCGGCGTCGCCGGCCCGATGGTGCCGTCGCCGTCGCCCCCGCCGCTGCCGTCGCCCGGCGCTGCCATCGGGCTAGCCCCGTCGCGCGTCGCTGGCCAAGGGGCGCCAGACCGTCGGGCCGATGCCTGCGGCGTCCATCAGCTGCATGACGGTGCGCTGATCTTGGGCCGTGGTGACCCGCGCCAGGTAGGTGCGGACCAGGGCAGCGCGCATCGCCATCGTCGGGTCCTCGCCGCCTTGGCCGATGGCCCACGCGATGTAATCGAGCGCCGAGAGCAGGCTGCGCCGGCTGAAGACCACGCGATCTTTGCGGCGGGCCGAGAGCCGGGCGCCCTGGCCACCGCTGACGCCGACCGCTCCCTCCAGGGCGGCGTGAAAGCGCGCCAACGCCTGCAAGAAGCCGTCGATGCCCGGCACGTCGAGCAGGCCAGCCATCGGCGGGTCGTGGGTGGCGCCGCGGTAGCTGCGTCCGCGCAGCGAGACGTCGGGCTGGCGGCCATCGAGCAGCGCCCGCAGCATCGCCAGGTAGTCGGCCTCGCCCGGCGGTGGCACGAACGCGTAGCTGCGCCAGCGATCGCGGTAGGCCGGGCTCAGCGCGGACCGACCGGCGTATTCGGCCGGGTTCATGGTCGCGAAGATGCGGAAGTCGCGATGGATGGGCGTGCCGCCGGGCCCGATCACCTCGCCGTCGTGCTCACTGAGCACCAGCGACGGCACCCGCTCCAGCACAGGGTTGAGGCGCTCCAAGATCTGCGGCTCGGCCAGGTTCAGCTCGTCGAGCACCACCCACCAGCCGTGGCGCATCGCGGCGACGACGAGGCCGTCCTGCCAGCGCCACGGGTGCTGGCTCATGCGCTCGCGCGCCATCACCTGCTGCACCTCGGCGCGGCTCAGCGGCCGGTTCTCATCGCGGGCCCGCGCCAGTAGCTGCCGGCTCTCGGGCGCCAGCCAGCTCTCGACCTGCAGGAGCTCCTCGACCGGCAATGGCAGGCGCGACGCCGTCTCTTGCGGCAAGAAGCGGCCGACGAGCTCGCCGGTGTCGGTCTGGCCGTTGAGGTTGAGGCGCACCAGCGGCTGGCGCAGCAGGCTCGCGAGGTACTGGATAATCGACGTTTTGCTGACGCTGGTCTCGCCCTCCAGCAGGCAAGGCTCGGCGAGCGCGACGGCTTCGGCGACCAGGAGCAGGGTCTCCGCGGTGCGGCCGTCGAGGCAGTAATGGCGAAAAAGCAGGTCAGAGGGCACCAGCGCGACGTGGGGACCAGGCCGCCGCCGCGGCAGCGCCACCTCGGCGACCCGCAGCGTCTCCTGGTCGAGCTCGAGCAAGGGGCGGGCCGCAGCTGCTGCTGGGCCACGGGCGAAGAAGGGCCCGAGATCGACCCCGTCTTGAGCGCCTTGCGTGGCTTGCGGCCGGGGCGGCAGATTCAGCCAGATCTGCTGGTCATCATCGCCCCACTCCTTGCGGGTCTGGCAGGGCATCCCGGCATCGCGGCGCACCAGGTCGGCGACGTGCTCGACCAAGGCCACAGGGGCGCCGCCGTACTGCGCGAGCGCGTCGCTGTGGCCGCCGTCGGCATCTACCTCGAAGGATTGCCAGTGCATCGCCTCCAGCCGCGCCAGCAGCATGGCGAAGTCATCGCGGTGGCCCGTGCGTACGCGCAGCTGGTAGCGCGAAGCGGCGAGCGTGACGCGCCGCTCCAGCCCCGCGTCGTCGAGCTCACGGCTCGGCAAATCGATGCCGACGTGGTCGGGGTCGCTGCTGTCGCTGGCCTCGACCGACGATACCCGCCAGCCGGCGCTGGCGCCGAGCTCGCCGCGCCGCTGCTCGACGAGGCCAAGCAAGGTGTGGGCGACGCCCTCGTGCCGAATGGCGCTGCCGAGGCGGACCGCGAAGCCCAAGACCGACGCTGGCAGCGGCGCGCGGTCGACGCAGCGGAAGCCGGCGGCCTCGAGCGCTTCGACCAGCGGCATCGCCGAGGCGTCGTCATCGCAATGCACGGTGACGCGCCAGCGCTCAGGGTGGCTGCCGGAGGTGGGCCGGAGCGTGCCTTGGCGCAGCGCTTCCAGCGGCAAGGTCACCTGCGCTGGTGCGATGGGGTCGCCGTCGCTGACTTCCAAGGGAAAACGCCCGGTGTCGACGCCATGGCCGTGCAAGAAGCCGCGCACGGCGGTGGTCAAGGCAGCCAGCGCACCGCCATCGCGTGCATAGCCACCGCCGACGAGGCGAAACTGCGGGCGGTCCTCGTCGTCGAGTCCGCGTACCCCGACCTGCGTGTGGCCTAGGCCGCGCAGTTGGGCCTGCAGCGCCATGGCTGCACCGAGATCGTCGCTCTGCACGTCGACCGCCACGCACTCTTGCAGGTTGCTGCCGTCGAGGCGCGGGTCGCGGACGTAGAGCCAGAGGTCGGTGTCGTCGCCACCCCAGGCGCGCTTCTCGGTGATGCGGATGCCGTGTCTGCCCAGCATCCAGCGCAGCACTTGCCGCGCAAAGGGCGTCGCGCCGCCATAGTCGAGGTGGTTGTGCTCCTGGCGGCCGATGCTCGGCGAGCTGTCGTCGAAGCCGAGGGTGCGGGCCTCGTCGCGGAGGATGGTGCAGAATGATGCTACATCGCAATGGATCTTCAGGTTCCATGACGTCAGGGGTCGGTTGTCGCCGAGGTGGAGCTCCACGGTGTCGGCCGGCATGTCAGCGACCACGACGCTCGGCAGCAGGGGGCGCACCGCCGCGAGCACCTTGCCGATCTCGGCGACGTCGCTGACCTCGGCCGTCCGCAGCTCGGTGGTCGACACTTCGCGCGCTTCGACCCGGGCGTCGAATCCCGCCGTCTGCAGCGCCCGCTGGACGCTGACGCCAAGGCCCTCGAATGCCGTGACGACCATGACGCGCATCGCTCGCTCCTACCCCGACGCCGCCGCGTCCCCTGGCGACCCGTGCGCCGCCAGTCCGCCCTCGGTGTGGGCGCAGTCCCTCGGTGGCGGCCGAGCGCCGGAGCGCGCGCCGCAGTCGGCGACGATCGCACACGGGCCACGCCCGCGCCATCCCGCGTGCGCCGACCTGGCCTGCCGCCGAGCCCGCAACGCGGCTCACGCCCTGACGCTTCATCACCCAGGGCCATCGTTGATTGCCGTATCGCCACGGCGCCAACACGGCGCTACACTTCAGCCCGCGCGGGCGCCCCCCGGCCTGGCAGGCCCCTGCCCAGGCCTGCGGGCCGCAGCCCGGCACAGGACCTGAGGAGATCGACGATGAAGACCCCGGTGGCGCCGCTGCGCCGACTGCTGCACGTCTGCGCTGCGAGCGCGCTTTGCCTCGCCCCGGCGCAGCTCGCGCTCGCCGATCTGCTCCCTCCGCCTTCCGACTCGGGCGGTTCGGCGCGACGCAAGCGGCCCGACCGCCCGCCAACCGCCGAGGCGCCGACCAAGCCCAAAGCGCCAGCCGCACCCGCAGCGCCCTCCACGCCGGCCGTGCCCGCCGCGCCCACCGCGCCTGCTGCAACCGCCGCGCCTGCCGCGCCCGTCGCGCCTGCCGCGCCCGTCGCGCCTGCCGCGCCCGTCGCGCCCGCTGCTCCCACCGCGCCGAGCGCTGCCGGGGGCCAACTCGTCAACGCCGAGCAAGCCGCGGCCGGGCTCGCCGCCGCTGCCACCGCGACCGCGACCGCGCTGACCCCTGAGACGATGGCCACCCGGCCCCCGCCAGCCGGCTTCGTCTGGAGCGTCCTGCGCGATGTGACCATCGACGAGGTCGCCGAGACCTACCTCTACGTCCGCGCCAGCAAGACCTCGCAGTCGACGCGGGCCATCCCGATCCCCAAAGATCGCGCGATTCTCCTCGCCAACATCGTCGGCGGCACCGTCGACGATTTGCAGCGCGGCGCGGTGATCACGGCCAAGTTTGATCCCAAGGGCGAGGTGAGGCCGGAGATCATCATTCAGCAGCGGGTCGAGACCGAGGTGCTGGAGGGCGTCAAGGTCCTCGACCGCGGCGGAAACAAGCTCTATGTGACCGATAGTCAAGGCAAAGGTCGTGGCTTTGCGATCGAGGGCGGCGCCGAGGCCTGGAATGAGGTCGTGGCCGGCGGTAGCGCCGACGACCTGCGCGTCGGCGCCAAAGTCACGGTCCGCTTCGACCCCAGCGGCCGGGAGCCCCTGCGCGTCACCCTGCTCGAGCCGGCCCCCGGCGCCGCCCGCCGCGGCAACGGCTCGGGGCAAGACGGTGGCTGCGGCTGCAGCGTTCGGTCTTCGACGACGCGCGGGCCGACCGGTGGTGAGGTCGTGCTCGTCCTGGCGCTTGGGCTCTTGCTCCTGCGCCAACGGCGCCTGGGCACGCCGCACGCGGCTTGACGACGGGACTTCGAGCCGCGAACCTGCGGCGGACGTCACGCGCCACTGCGCGCCGTGCGTCGCGATGGGCAGTGGATAGCGCACCTGCGAGGCGAAGACGATGGCAGCAGATCGCGAGATGGACGCCTTGGTCGATGTGATCACGCAGCGTGTGCGCGCCGAGCTCGCCTCGCGCTCCGGGGGGGCGCGGCCCGCCGCCGCACCTGCCGAGGCCGGCCACGGTCACAGCCACGGTCACAGCCACGGTCACAGCCACGGCGCGGTCCCTGGTCGACCCTGCACCGCCGGCAAGGGCGAATGCACCGGCTGCGGCTGGTCCGTATCGCGGCGCCCGGCCGACACGCAGAAGATCGTCGACGTCGGCGCCTCGCGCGTCGCGGCCAACTCGGCGGGGCTTGATCCGTCGCTGGTGCGCGCTGATCTCGCCAAGTACATCGACCACACGCTGCTCAAGGCGCGCGCCACCCGCGAAGAGCTCGACAAGCTCTGCGACGAGGCGGCCAAGTACAAATTCGCCTCGGTCTGCGTCAATCCGTCGAACGTCGCCTACTGCGCGCGCAAGCTGCGGGGCAGCGGCGTGCCGGTGTGCGCCGTGGTCGGCTTCCCGCTCGGCGCCACGACGCCCGACGCAAAGGCCTTCGAGACCCGCGAGGCGGTGCGGGCCGGCGCGGCTGAGATCGACATGGTGCTCAACATCGGCGCGATGAAGTCCAAGGACTACGCGCTGGTCCTCGAGGACATCAGCAAGGTCGTCGCCGCCGCGGCTCCCGCCCGCGTCAAGGTCATCCTCGAGACCGGTGAGCTCGAGCGCGACGAGAAAGTGATCGCCTGCGCGCTGTCGAAGATCGCCGGCGCCGCCTTCGTCAAGACGTCTACGGGCTTTGGACCCGGCGGCGCGACGGCCGAGGACGTGGCGATGATGAAGGCCATCGTCGGCGACGAGCTGGAGGTCAAGGCCTCGGGCGGTGTGCGCACCTCGGACGATGTCGACACCATGATCGCCGCGGGTGCCACGCGCATCGGCGCCTCGGCTTCGATCGCCATCGTCAAGGGCGCCCGCAGCGAGCCGCCGGCGGCGCAGAAGGGCGGCCCGGCCCGCGCCACCGCTGCCAAGCGTTGGGGCGGTGGTGGCTACTAGCGCCGCGCGACGCGCCGGGCTGCGATCGCGCCCGCAGGACGTCGCGTGCCGCCAGATGGACGCAAGCGCCCATCGCATCGCTCCATCGCTCTCCAACGCCCAGCCGAGCGAATTGCCGTTTGGCGCCCGACAGTTGCCCACCGCGCTACCCTTCGCCCCTTGGCCCTTGGCCCTCTTGCCCTGCGCCCTGCTGCTCGGCGCTCTCCTGCAGCAAGGCTGCCGCGCTGAGCCGATCGCCGACAAGGACGCTTCCGACGCCGCTGCAACGGGCGGCCTCGGCCACGATCCGTGGGCGGGCGAGGCGTCTGGGGTCAGCGCCCGCTACGACCTCGCAGGCAAGGGCTGGCACGATACGCCCTTCCCCAGCGAGCTGCGGCGCCGCGACGACGGCGGGCTCGACCTCTCGGGCTTCCCGGAGCCGCGCAAGGGCGCCCCCGATCCGCTGCTAGCCTCCTACCTCACCCACGGCGAGGCGGTCCTCGATGGCTGGGGCGTCGCGCCAACCGCCTACATCGCCTTCGACGGCGCCCTGCAGAAGGGCGCGCTGCCGACCCCCACGGCGTCGATGGGCCCGGATTCGCAGCTGCTTCTGGTGGACGTCGACGCCGCCAGCCCTGAGCGTGGTCGGCGCTATCCGCTGCGCAGCGCCCAGAGCGGCTTCGAACGCGGCAATCTGTTGCACCCGCACCTGCTCATGGTGCAGGCGGCGTGGGGCGCGGTGCTGCGGCCCGACACCAGCTACGCGCTCATCGTACGCCGCGGCCTGCGCGACTCGCTCGACCGACCGCTGGCCCAGCCCGAGGCCCTCGCCGCCGCCCTCGACGCCGCCTTTGGCCTCGGACCGGTGCCGACCGACCCGCTGCAGGCGCGGTTGGCGCAGACCCTCGCCCCGCTGGCCGCCACCGTCGATGCCGGCAAGCTGACGCTGCTGCCGCGCGACATCGCCGCCGTCGCGGTGTTTCGGACCGGGCGGCCGGCGCTGGAGCTGGCGAAGCTCGCGAAGTGGCTCGATGCCTGGCCTGGCTTCCAGAATGCGACCAAGTGGGCGCTACACAAAGAGAAGCCCGGGTATCGCCTCTACACCGCCGAGTATGTGGCGCCCAACTTCCAGCACGGGACGCCGCCCTACCTCAGCGGCGGCGGCGGCTTCGCCTTTCTGCCCGATGGCACACCCGATCCGGCGCGCCTCGACGAGCCGATTCGCGTTGCGGTCGCGGTGCCCAAGCTGACGCCCGGCACCGGCCTTGACGTCGGTGGCCTCCACCCGGTGGTGATCTACTCGCACGGAACCGGTGGCGACTACTTCAGCTTCATCGACGACTCGCCGAACAACACCGCCGAGTTGCTCACCGATCGCGGAATGGTCGTCATCAGCATCGACCAGCCGCTGCACGGCAAGCGCGCCGGCAAGGCGATGGCCAAAGACTCGCTCTACCTCGCCAGCTTCAACTTCTTGAACCCGCCCGCTGGCCGCGCCGTCTTTCGCCAGGCGGCGCTCGACAACGTTGCCCTCATCGAGATGATCCAGCGCGGACTGCTCGACATACCGGCCAGCGCCACGGGCAGCAAGCCGCTGCAGCTCGACGCCAACCGGCTCTGTTTCTATGGCCACAGCCAGGGCGGACTCGTCGGGCCGCTCTTGGCCAGCGTCGAGCACAACCTGCGGGCGTTCGTCCTCTCGGGCACAGGCGCCGGTCTGTCGCTGACCGTCGTTCGGCGCAAGGACATCGTCGATTTTCCCGGGCTGGTCACCGCCAAGCTCGGCCTCGACGAGGGAGAGCTCAGCGAGCTGCACCCAGCGATCAGCCTCATCCAGCTCCTGGTCGAGCCGGTCGATCCCATCGCCTACGCCCGGCAGGTGCTCGAGCGGCCGGCGGGCATTCGGCCACCGCACATCCTGCACACCGAGGGGCTGCTCGACGAGGCGACGCCGGCGGTGGCGAGCGAGGCGCTGGCGGTCGCGATGGGCTTGCACCTGCTCGAGCCGGTGGTGCAACGCAACGAGGCGATGGTGGCGCTCGCCACGCCTTCGGTCGTCGCCCCGGTGTTCAACAATGTCGAGATCGGCGGCGAGAAGGTGACCGCCGTGCTGCGCCAGGTCGCAAAAGGCACCCACTACGTCATCTTCGACGTCGAGCCTCTGGCGCGCCTCGCAGCCGACTTCCTGGCACAGGTCGCCTCCACCGGCGACGCGCTCATCGAGACCAACGGCCTGTGAGTCCCCGCTCAGCGGCAATCGCCTGATCTGGGCCGGCTGAGCGAACAATCGAGCGCCCTCGGGCGTTGTGTCTGGCGCCAGCGCAATTCTTGCGTCTGCGCGCCCCCAGCCCACCCCCAGGATCCACCACCGAACGCCTGTCCGAGCGCCGAATTCGGAGCCAGCTCTAGGCGTTGAGAGGACCGGACCGGAGGCGTACATGCGGTACGTTGAGGACCGGACCGCAGCAACAACAACGAGATGGCCCGAAGGCGGCGGATCGGGGACCCGAACCACGCTTGACCCGACCCGCCGCAACGGCGATAACCCGCGCCCCCAGTGCCAGGAGGCCCTCATGTCGCAGTCCATGTCCCACGCCCACCTCGCCCGCCGCCTGTGCCCGTTGGCTACATCCAAGGTGGCAGCTCTGGCCGCGCTGTTCGCCTTTGCGGTCGCCGGTCTGGCGCTGACGCCGACCGAGGCGCGTGCCAACGGCGAGAAGATCGCGGTCGTCGACCTGCAGAAGATCCTCTTCTCGACCAAAGAGGGCCAGGCCGCCAAGAAGTCCTTCGAAGGGCTGCAGAACAAGAAGAAGAAGGAGCTGAAGCGCCGCGACGACGCCCTCAAGGAGCGCGAGAAGAGCCTGCTGGAGGAGCGCGTGGCAATTGAGCGCGAGCTGGCCGACGCCGCGAAGAAGGGCGCCCAGTCGATCCCTGAGGACCTCAAGACCAAGGCGCAGGGCTTCCAGCAGAAGGTGCTCAACTTCCAGAAAGAGGTCATGGAGTTCCAAGAGACGCAGAAGAAGGCGCTCGAGGATCTGGCCAAGAAGGAGTCGGAGCTGCTGAAGCCGATTGAGGACAAGATCCGCAGCCACATCGCCGGGATTGCCAAGGAGCGCGGCTACTCGGTGGTGCTTTCGCGTGTGGCCGTCGTCTACGCCGTGGACGCCGTCGACATCACCGACGAGGTCTCGGGCCGCATCGGCAAGTAGCCGCGCCCATGCCAAACGCCGACCCCGGCACCGCGCTGGAGCGCCCCGCTGGGCATTTTCCAGGGCCGTCTTGCGCCATCCGGTTGCGACCCGGCCCCAGGGGCCTCGCCCATCCGCCACGCCTCGCCTTGCGTCCGGCCCACTCCCCGCGCGCCGTTCTCGCTATGTACGCAGTCTTCGCCGTCAGCGGCCTGGCGTGCCGTCGGCAGGCCGATGCGCCCCTGCCTGGCCATGCGCTCTACCCGGACGCCAGCGCCGGCGCCGCGCCGACCACCGCCGCAGCGCCGCTGGCACGCATCCACGAGCTGCAGGCGCACGAGCCGAACGACACGCCGGTCCAGGCGCTGCGAGTGGCGCTCGATGTCGTCGTGTCCGGCGCTTTGGGCGACCAAACAGGGCCCAAGGGCGTCGGCGACACCGAGTGGATCCGCGTCGAGCCGCTGCCGCCGACCGGTACGCTCTGGCGCGCCGAGCTGCTGAGCGCCCCGCGGTGCGCCCGCCTCGACCTGTTCGACCGCCTCGACGCCTCGCCCATGCGCTCCGCCGGCGCCTGGCGCAACCAGCTGCCGAGCCTGCCCTCGCTGCACCTGCCGGCGGTCGGCGTGTGGCTGCGGCTGCGCTGCGTCGGCCAGCCCGAGGCGGGGCCCTGGCGGCTCCAAATTACGGCGCAGCGGGCCGGCGCAGACGATGAGCGCGAGCCCAATGACCAGCCAGGCGACGCCGGGCCGCCCGTCGGCATCGGCCAGACGCGGCAGGGCACGCTGGCGCCGGCCGGCGACGAAGACATCATCCGCCTGGACCTCGGCAACGCGCTGCCTGGCGACGTGCTGCTGCTGTCGATGACCGGCGTGCCGGACCTCGCGCTGGAGCTCGAGCTGTACGCCGACGACGCGCTGCTCGTAGGCCGCGCCTTCAGCGCGCCATGGCCGCCGCCGCTTCTGCGACGCACCGGGCGTCCTGGCGAGCCGATCGCCATTCCGAACCTCGATCCCCAGACCCTGGCAGGGCGGCCCTGGTTGCGTGTGCGCGCCAAGGCTGGCCAGCGCGCCGACGTCCGCTACGCGCTCACCGTGCGGCCGCTGCTGCCCGAGGGCTGTGTCGCCGCGTCCGCCTGCCGCGATCGCCTGCCCGTGGAGCGCGAGCCCAACGACGACAAGCGCCTGGCGCAGACCCTGCGGGCGCCGGCGTTCGTCACCGGCTTGCTCGACGCCAGCGAGGACGTCGACTCCTATGCCCTCGACGTCGCTGCGGGCGATGTGTTGCGCGGGGTCCTGACGCCGCCGCCCTCGCTCCGGGCCAGGATCTCGGTCTCCGATGGCCCTAGGCTGCTCTACGCCGTCGATGGCGCGAGCCCGGGCGCTCCGATTGAGCTGCCGCCTCGCCGCGTCACGGGCAGGCGGGTGGGGATCGCTGTGTCGGCGCTCCAGGGGGCGACGGCGACGGCCATGTACAGCTTGCGCCTCTCTGTGGCCTCCGAGCCTGAGTTCGTCGACCCTGCGGACGGGGTGACGCCGGTCGCCGCGCCGGGGACGCCGACGGCGTTGCAGGCCGGGGGCGCTGTCGGCCGGTGACGTGTCTGGTCGGTCGGACCCTGCGCTCGGTCGGCGGCCAGGCGTGGTCGCCAAGGCGCAAAGGGCGCCAACGCCCGCTTCATCGCGCGTCGCGGCGGCTCGATGCTGGCCTGTGCCCAGCGCCGGATCTGTCGGGACGATAGGGCTGGGGTAGGGAGCGAGAGCGCCCGCGCGGCCGTCGAGTTTTAGTCCTCGCTGATGAGGTGCACGGCCCAAACCGTGCCGCGCGGCTCGACCACGACCACCATCGCCGTCCGCGCGCCGTCGACATCTGCCAGCGCGCCGAGCCGGTCGGCGACCTCGCCCTCAGCGTCGGCGTAGCAGGGCGGCGCGATGGCCCCTGCAGCCCCTACGGCGCCATGCACGAACACCGCGACGTCGCCGCCTTGCTCAAGCGCGCTCTGCGCCGCCTGGAGGGTCGCCTCGACCGCCGCTGCGCTGCAGCTACCGAGGGCGGCCCAGCGGCCCGGCGTCACGGCGAACGTGCAGCCCGCCGGCAGCGGTGGCAGCGGGTCACCCTGCCACAGCGGTAGCAAAGGCGGCTCGCGCGTGCTTTCGGCCATGACTTAGAACGAGTTACCGATGGTGAAGGCAAAGACCGGCGGCTTGGCCTCGCCCGGCTTCGGGTCGAGCGGGATGCCCCACTCAAAGCGCAGCGGACCGACCGGCGAGAACCAGCGGATGCCCCAGCCGACGGTTTTGCGCAGCGTCGCCAGGGAGACGAGGTCGCCCTCGCCGTAGGCGTTGCCGATGTCGAAGAAGAGCAGGCCGCGCACGTTGACCGGCGCCGGCAGGATCGGGACTTCGAGCTCATTGTTGAGGAAGAGCTGCTTGTTGCCGCCGATGTTGAAGGGCGTCAGGTACGAGCCCGGGTCGGAGCTCGACGGCACGCCGATCTTCGGACCGAGCGTGTTGCGGTCGAAGCCGCGGACGTCAAAAATGCCGCCCATGAAGAAGCGCTCAAACAGCGGCACCCGCCTGCCCGCCGGCGCCGTGATGAGGCCGGACACGAAGTTGAACTTCAGCACCGAGTCGAGGGGCAGCGGGAAGTAGCGGCGCAGCGTCAACCGGTAGCGGTTGAACTCATTCTCGGACAAGAGGTAGCGGGTGGCGAACTCGGCGGTAAAGCTGGCGAACCAGCCGTTGGTCGCCAAGAAGCGGTCGTTGCGTGAGTCGTAGGTCAGCGTCACCCGCGCGCTGGAGGTCAGGCCCGAGTTGAAGAGGCTGGCGATGGGGACGTCGGTGCGCCCGTTGAGGCCGCCGATCTTCGACTCCACGCGCTCGAGGTTGTAGGTCACGTCGCCCATGATCTCAGGCGTGAAGCGGTAGCCCCAGCTGAGGTTGCCGCCGAGCGAATTGCGCGAGAAGTCGGAGAAGATCTGCTGAAAGTTGTAGAGCTCGAGGGCGAAGGTCACGTTGGTGTCGAGGAAGTAGGGCTCGAAGAAGCTGCTCTGGAACATCGTGCGGATGCTCGAGATGCTGCCCTGGAGCGAGAGGCGCTGACCGCGGCCGAGGAAATTGTCCTTGGCGATCTGGACGGTGGTGATGAAGTTGTCGAGCGTCGAGAAGCCCGCGCCGACCTGGAAAGTGCCCGTCGTGCGCTCTTTGACCTCGACCTCGACGTCGACGACCTGCGGGTGGCCGGTGGGGCGGGTCTTGACCTCCACCTTCTCAAAGAAGCCGAGGCGCTGGATGCGCGCCTTGCTCGCCTCGATCTTGCTCTCGGCGTAGAGCTCGCCCTCGGTGATGCGCATCTCGCGGCGAATCACCTTGTCGCGGGTCGACTGGGCCCCGACCATGCGGATGGTGCCGAAGTAGACCTTCTTGCCCTTCTGCACGTGATAGACCCAGTCGACGGCCTTGCCATCCGGGCTCGGCGTCGACTCGTTGGAGACGGTGGCGAAGGCGTAGCCGAACTCCTTCTGCTTGCCCGAGATCGTCTGCGAGTCCTTCTGCACGAGGCTGTAGTTGAAGATGTCGCCCGGCTTCAGCGCGAGAGACTTTCGCAGCTCGGCCAGCGGCACAACGCTGTCGCCCTGGACGTCGACCTTGCCGACCCGGAACATCGGTCCCTCGTGAACGCGAATGCTAACGCTCACATAGCGCATGTCGCGTGAGAGGCTGACCTCGGGATCCTCGACCTTGACCTGGATGTAGCCGCGCGTCAGGTAGAGGTACTGGATGACCTGCACGTCGTACTCGAGGTTCTCGCGCTTGAAGGCGCCGTCCTTGCCGAGGATGGACAGCACCGAGCCCTCGCGCGTCTTGAGCACGCCCTTGATCTCGTCGTCGGGAATGCCGGTATTGCCGACGATCTCAACGCTGCGGACCTTGATCTCGGCCCGCTCGTCGATGCGGAAGCGGACCGCGACCTGGTTGGAGGGGCGTGCCTCGAACTCGGGCGTGACCTTGGCGAGGAAGTAGCCCTCCTCGGTGTAGAGATCTTTGATCTTGTTGGCATTATCCTGCGCATCGGCCGGCTGAAAGAGGTCGCCGACCTTGGTCGACACCACCTTCATCACCGCCTCGTTCGACAGCGCGACGTTGCCGACCAGCTCGACGGCGACCACCGAGGGGCGCTCCAACACCTGGAAGCGCAGCACCACCTGACCGTCGGGCCGCGGCTTCAGCGCGGCGCGCACGTCGTCGAAGAGGCCCATCGCGTAGATGCGCTCGAGGTCGGCGGCGACGGTCGGGCCGTCGATGCGCTCGCCTACGCGGGTCCGCACCTGCTTGCGCACCGCCGCGGCGTCGACGCGCTCCACCCCGCCGAGCTCGACGGCGGCGACGATGGGGCGTTGGGTAGCGGCCACGATGGCGCCCGCTGACTCGCCTCGGCCGTCGGCGCCAGCGCCTGGGCTCTTGGCATCGGGTTCGCTATCGGCGTCGCTGTCGCTGTCGCTGTCGCTGTCGCTGTCGCTGTCGCTGTCGGCGTCGCTGTCGGAGTCGCTCGCGGCGGCCTTGCCCGTGGCTTTGCTGTCGTCCTTGCCCTCGCCCTCGCCCTCGCCCTTGCCCTTGCCCTCGCCCTTGCCCTCGCCCTTGCCCTTGCCCTCGCCCTTGCCCTCGCCCTTGCTGGGAGCGTCCGCTTTGGGCGGCGCTTCATCGCCCTTTTCTTCGCCCTCCTCGGCTGCCGGCGCCGTTTGAGCCTGGGCCGCCGTCGAGGCCGCCAGCGACAGCCCGAGGACGCAGAGCATCCACAGCCCGCTGCGCAGCCCGATCGCGGCCCAGCGGCGCGGCGAACGCGGTGAGGCGACCGCGAGCTCCGTCGCGCAAGGCTGTGCGTCTGTGCGCTCCGGCGCGGCGCTGCGCATCACGCTACAACCTCGGCGGTCGGCGCTGCGCCATCGGTCGGTGTCGTGTCGTTCTGCGTGGTGCCTGGGGTCAGCAGGCGCCCGTCGCGCATCTCGAGCACGCGATCCATGCGGCCGCTCAGCTCCTTGCTGTGGCTCACCACCACGAACGCGGCGCCGGTCTCTTGGTGCAAGCGGTGGATCAGCGCGTGGATCTCGTCGGCCGTCGCGGCGTCGAGGTTGCCCGTCGGCTCGTCGGCCAGCACGGCCCGCGGCGCCATCACCAGCGCCCGCGCCAGCGCCACGCGCTGCTGCTCACCGCCCGAGAGCTCGCCCGGGTGGTGGCCCAGCCGATGCGCGAGACCGACCATCTCGAGCAGCCACGCCGCCCGCTCCTGCGCCACTTTTCGGGGCTGGCGGGCGATCAGCGCCGGCATCAGCACGTTGTCGAGCGCCGTCAGCTCCGGCAGCAGGTGGTGGAACTGGAAGACGAAGCCGATCATCTTGTTTCGAAAGGCTGCGGTCTCCTCATCGCTCTTGCCTTGCAGGTCCTCGCCCAGCCAGCGCACCGTGCCGGCCGTGGGCACGTCGAGGGCGCCCAGCAGGTGCAACAGCGTCGACTTGCCCGAGCCGCTGCGCCCGACGATGGCGATGCGGTCGCCGCTGTAGATGTCGAGATCGACGCCGTGCAGCACTTCGATGCTGCGGCCACCGAGCTCAAAGGCCTTGCGCAGGCCACGCGCCGCCAACAAAGGCGCCGGAGCCGCTGCCTTGGCAGCCGCCGTTCCCGTCGGGTTGGGGGCGTGAGTCGTCTCCAAGGCCGTCATCGTCCTCTTCAGTCCTGGCGCAGCCCGTCGAGCGGGCGCGACCGGGCCGCCGTTCTAGCAGGAAACGCGGTTGCGACAAGGCTTACAGCGAGCGCAGCTAGCACAACGGTGGCCACCTCCGACGGCACGACCTGCACTGGCAGCTCGCGGACGTAGTACGCCTCGGGCAGCTGGATGCCGAGCGTGGCGATGAGGGCGCAGGTCGACAGGCCCAAGATCAGCCCCGCGCTGGTGCCGATGGCCCCGATCACAAAGCCCATCTGGACGAAAGCGTTGGCGATCAGCCGGGGGCTGCCGCCCATCGCGGCGAGCATCGCGATTCCGCTGCGCTTCTGCAGGATGACCATCGTCAACGCCGACACGATCGCGAAGCTCGCCACCAGGATGATCAGGCCCAGCACCAGGAAGATCACGAGACGCTCGAACGCCAGGGCCGAGAAGAGGCTGCGGTTCAGCTCGCGCCAGTCGACGACTCGCAGCGGCGGCGGCCCGCTGTCCCCCATCGCAGGCCCCCGCGCGCGCGCCTCCGCTGCCAGCTCGGCCTCGGTGGCGCGCAGGGCGCTCCGCACGGAGGCCAGGGCTTCGTCCGGTTCAGCGGGCGCGAAGAGGCGAAGCTCGATGACGTTGACGTCGCCCTCCAGGTTGAAGTAGCGGCTCGCCTCGGCGACATCGATGTAGGCGACCTTGCTGTCGGCTTCATAGAGCCCGGTCTCGAAGGTGCCGGCGACGCGGAAGCTGCGCAGCCGCGGTCGCAGCCCCGTGGGGCCGACGTCGGCGTCGGGCGTGATCACCTCAACGCGGTCGCCGAGGTCGACCTGCAGGCTGCGGGCCAGCTCGACGCCGAGCAAGATGCCAGGCGCGACGGGCACATCGCGATCTTCGTCGCCCAGCGGCAGGTCGAAGAAGCCGCTGCTCGACGGATCTCCCAGCGTCGGGCCGGTCGCGCCCTTGGCGTCGAGGGTGGTCGGCGGCAGGCCGAGCAAGCCGTCGATGCGGGCGTCGGGGTCGCTGGTCGGGCTCGCCGGGTCGGGAGCGTCTGCGGCCGATGCCCCCGCTCCACCCGGTCCCTCCGACTCCGCCATCGCTGCGACCGGGGCCAAGGCGCCGCGCGGCGGTCCGAGGCCGGTGGAGGGCAGGGCGATCGGAGGCCGCGGCGGTGTCGGCTCGGCCGGGCCAGGGGCCATCTGCAAGAGCGCATCGATGTCCTGGTCTTCCACGCCGCGTACGTTCGGCACCTGCGCCGCGCCGCCCTCGGTGGGGTCCGCAGAGGCGCTGCCCGCGGTCGCGGCCGACGGCAGGTCGAGGCTGGACGCCTCGGCAGCGACGCGGTGGCCGCGCCAGGCCGTCTGCCCCATCGCCTCGGGCGAGGCGAGCAGCGCCAGCGCGCCGGTGACGACCGTCGACCCGACCCCGCGCTGCACCTCGGCCAGCGCCGGATCGATGCCGCGCAAGGACACGAAGTTGTGGACGTTGAAGGCCGAACCGAGGATCGCGTCGCCGCGCACCTGCGGGCTCACCGCCGCCACCCCAGGCACCCCGCGCAGCGCCGCCGAGAGCCGCGCGGCGCCCGAGATGGCGTCGGCGCCGCCGGGACGCTCGACCAGCGCGTGGGCGTTGGCCACCAGCATCTTGGCGCGCAGATCGGCCGCGAAGCCGCCCATCACCGACAGCACGACGATGAGCGCCCACGTCCCTGCCGCGACGCCGACGATGGCGACAAAGACCGGCACCGAGACCCGCGCCGCGCCGTGCAAGAGCAGGGCCAGCACGAAGGCGCCGAGGATGCCGCCGGCCTGCGCGCCCCACAGGCCGCCGCCGTTGGCCGAGGCGAAGACGCCGGCCGTCACCGCCAAGGGCAGCAGCAAGAGCCCGACGCGGCGCGCCAGCACGTCCCGGCCCAGCCGCGGTCGCCGCAGCACTTGCCACAGCGCAAGGGCGCCGATCCCGAGCGGCAGCAGGCGCACCCACGCCGGCCCAAGTCCCTGCAGCGCGAGCGGCGCGCCAGCCTCTGGGAGGCGATCGAGCAAGGCCAGGAGCGCCAGCGGCAGCAGGGTCAGGGCAAGCGGCAGCGCCCACCGCAAGGGACGCCAAGGCAAGGCGGCCGAGAGCAAGAACCCGCCGTGCAGAAAGGTCGCTCCGCCGATATTGCGCAGCAGCAGGGTCGGCGCCACGGCCAACGCGTCCGACGCGCTGTCGCTGGTCAGCGAGAGCGCCATCGCGACCGCCGCCGCGCCGAGGCCAGCGCAGACCGCTCCGACCAGGGCGACCGCCCACCGCAGCCCGCCCGGCGCCAGCGGCCCGGCATCGACCGCATCGCGGATGGCGCGAAACACGCGAATCACGGCGGGATCTTGCAGCCGGGACGCCCGCAGGAACGACCAGGCGACGAAGGTGCTCGGCCTGTCGCGCACCGGCCAGGTCACGAGCCGCACCAGGCCCAGCCCGACGACCGAGAAGAGCGCCGCCACCGTGATGGCCGCGAAGATCACGCCCAGAAGCTGAAGCACCAGCCAGACTTGAAAGCCGACTGCCGGCTCGGAGCCGACGATCAGCGCCTCGGGCAGCGCCGCCAGCCCGGCCAGGAGCCACCAGATGAGCAGGCGCCGAAGGTGCATCGTGCTATCGAGGCTCCGCGCCACCGCCAACCCGCCCGGTGGCGGCCCCGGCGCCTGCCTCCTGACCGTCGGAAGCCTGTGCATCGGCGCTGGCGTCGTCGCCACCAGCGGCGCCGAACTGCTCCGGCCGCATCAGCGGAAACAGGATGACCTCACGGATGCTCTCGGTGTTGGTCAGCAGCATCACCAGGCGGTCGATGCCGACGCCGCAACCGGCGGTGGGCGGCAGGCCGACTTGCAGGGCGCGGATGTAGTCGAGGTCCATGTCCATGGTCTCGGCGGCGCCCTGGGCCTTTTGCTGCACCTGTTCGTCGAAGCGCTGGTACTGGTCGTCCGGATCGTTGAGCTCGCTGAAGGCGTTGGCGACCTCGAAGCCGCCGATGTAGAGCTCGAAGCGGTCGGCGAGGCGCGGGTCGGCGTCGTTGCGGCGCGAGAGGGGCGAGACCTCGATGGGGAAGGCGGTGACGAAGGTCGGCTGGATCAGGTGCGGCTCAGCGACGGCCTCGAAGAGGTCCATCTGCAGCTTGCCGATCGGGGCATCGGCAGCCGGCTCGAGGTCGAGGCCGCGCAGCTTGGCCCGCAGGATGGCCGCGTCGTGGACCTCGGCGGCGCTGAGGCCACCCCAACGCTGCAGGCCTTCCCAGACGCTGACGCGGGCGAAGGGGGCCGCGAGCGAGATGGCGCGCTTTTCGCCGGCGGCGTCGACGCCGAAGTGCAGCGTGCTCGAGCCGTGCAGCGAGACCGAGAGCTCCTCGAGCAGCGTCTCGACCAGCGTCATCAGGTGCTGGTAGGTGGCGAAGGCTTCGTAGAACTCCAGCATCGTGAATTCGGGGTTGTGGCGCTGGCTCAACCCCTCGTTGCGGAAGTTGCGGTTGATCTCGAAGACCCGCTCCAGCCCGCCGACGACCAGGCGCTTCAGGTGCAGCTCTGGGGCGATGCGCAGGTAGAGCGGGACGCCGAGCGCGTTGTGCCAGGTCTCGAAGGGTCGCGCCGCCGCGCCGCCGATGAGACCGTGCATCATCGGCGTTTCGACCTCGAGGTAGCCGCGGGCCTCGAAGAAGCGCCGAATCGCCGAGACGATGCGCGCCCGCGCCGCGAAGCGCGCCCGCACCTCGTCGTGGACGATGAGGTCGACGTAGCGCTGGCGGTGGCGCAGCTCTTTGTCCTGCAGACCCAGCCACTTGTCCGGCAGTGGCCGGATCGACTTCGTCAAGATCTGCAGCGTTGGCGCCTGGCCCATGCCGGTGCGCAGCCGCAGCGAGGGCTCGCCGGTCTGGGTGCGGAAGGGCAGGCCGCCCGCGCCGACGATGTCGCCCACATCGAGCAAGGGCGGCTGCTCGCCGTCGCTCTTGAACAAGAGATCGAAGCGCTCTTCATCCTCGGCCCGGCTGAAAAAGAGCTGAAAGGTCGCGGTCTCGGCGTCGCGCTCCGGCAGCCCGGCCTCGACGCGGAGCGCGTTCTCGCGTCGACGCAGCGTCGGAAGGTCGATGGCGCCGCGATCTTGGATGCGCACAAAGGCGACCTTGCCCTTGACGTTGATGGCGCGCACGCGCCCGGCGAGGCGCAGCCAGGGCGCCTCGAGCTGGGGTCCGCCCTTGCCGGTCTCGGGCGCCGCTTCCTCGCCTGGCGCCAGCGGCGAGAAGGGCTCCAGCCAGGCGCGCTGCGCGATGAAGAGGGCGTAGGCCTCGGCCGTGCTGTGCGTCGGCTCGAAGTCGTTCGGGTAGGAGCCGAGGCCGCGCGCCGCGAGCTGGGCCCGCTTGGCCTCGCGCAAGCGCATCAGTTCGTTGTGATCGAGGCGGGAGCTGGCCCCCGAAGCGCCATCGCCCTGCGCGCCCGGTTGGGCGGACTCGGGTCGCTGGCGCGCGAGCTCAGGCGCGCTGGTAGCGTTTGACATCGCTCGCTTCCCTGCGCCGCAGCAGGCGCCTTGGCCCGCCCGTTTCCGGGCCCAAAACGACGAACGCCGCCCGAGCCCAGGCGGCGCCAGAGGGGGAGCCAGTCGAGGCCGCCCGCTGCGGGTGGACTCCGCAGCGGGCGGCCATCTGGTCGGGGCGACAGGATTTGAACCTGCGACTCCTTGACCCCCAGTCAAGTGCGCTACCAGGCTGCGCTACGCCCCGGGTTGCCGCCGCAGCCCCAAGGGACCGCGGTGACAGGGCGCGCGGTGTAGCAGCTTCTGGCCGCCGGGGCAAGCGTGCCCTCCGCAGCGGCGCAGCGAGGCGCTTCGGGCCGCAGCGGGGCCGGGCCTCACTCGAAAGGCGCGCCCTTAGCCGACCCGCATCAGGATGCCGCCGGTCACCACCAGCGCCGTCGCCACCCACCGTTGCGCGGTCTGCGGCTCGCCAAAGAGCCAGACGCCGAGCCATGCGGCGATGAGGACGCTCGTCTCGCGCAGCGCCGCCACGGTAGCGATCGGGGCCCGCGTCATCGCCCATAAGACGAGGGCATAGGCGAGCATCGAGGCCACGCCGCCGCCGAGCGACAAAGGCGCCTGCGCCCGCAGGTGGGCGCCGAGTGTCCCCGGACCGAGCCGCGCCGCCACCACCCCGACCACGACCGAGCCCTGGACGACGCCGTGCCAGCAGACGTAGGCGGCGGCGCTGCCGGCGGCGCGGGCCCCGAGGCCATCGAGCAGGGTGTAGGTCGCTGTGCAGGCGGCGGCGGTCGCGGCGAAGGCCAGCGCCGCGCCGGGCTGGGGGCGGGCGCGCAGCAGGGCCAGCAGGCCGCCGCAGAGCACCGCGACGCCACACAGCGAGGTCGGGCTGAGGCGATCGCCGGTCGCGCTCTGCAGGACCGTAGCGGTGAGGATCGCCACCAGCAGCGGCGGCGTGCCGCGCATCAGGGCGTAGAGGGTGCCGAGCTCGCCGCGGCGGTAGGCGTTGGCCAGGGCGAGCTGGTAGGGGACGTGGACGATGACGGAGGCGGCCAGGTAGGGCCAGGCCGCGGCGTCGGGGCGCGGCAGCCAAGGCAGGGCGAGCAGGCAACACAGCACGCCGCCTGCGGCGAGGCCGGCGACGGCTAGAAGTGGATCGGCTTGGCGCTTGACCGCCGCGTTCCACCCGGCGTGCAGGCCGGCGGCGGTGAGCACGGCGGCGGTGGTGACGGCGTCCATGGCGCGCAAGCCTAGGGCCGCGGCGTCGTGGCGGCAACGCTGGGCCCGGCGGTAGGGCGCGGTTCCGAATTCGGGGTCCAGATGCTCGAACAACCAGGGCGTCACTCTGACGCCCGGCGGCTGAAGCCGCGGGTTACATCTACAAGGCCCGGCCATCGCTAGGCTTTACGCCGCTGGCATCGTGGTGAGCCTAGGCTAGACCCGCAGATCGGGTCCTCGCCCTGACACGGGGTCGGCGGAGGCGGGCGGATGTGGGGCCATGCGAGCTACCCGCGGCCCCGGCACACCTGCCAAGCAATTCACCGGCATGCGAGGCGTCCACCCCAAGGCGAAGTCGAAGGAAGCAGGCCCCGCGTCAACGCCGAGATAGTCGCTCGCCAGCCCTTGCAGCGCCAGGCGGACGCGCGTCCCTCGCGTCTCCTCCCGGCCTGGGCACGCGGTCAGCCCAGCAACGCCCGCACCTCCGCCAGCACCTCGGCCGCTAGCGCCTCCGGCGGCGTCCCGACCCTGGCGAGGCCATCGGCGCGTAGCGCGAGCGTCGCCTGCTCCAGGGTGCAGACCCCGCGCGGCACGGCCTCCGTGAAGAGGAACGCCGCCGCGTCGTCTCTGGCGACAGCGACTTGGCGACCGTCGCGCGCGCAGTAGCTGCCCTAGTAGGTGCCCCTAGTAGGTGCCGGACGATTGGATGAAAGCGTTCACGCCGGACAGCGCCGACGCATACCTGGCCCTTGGCGCCGCCGATGGCGTGCCTTCGAACGCTGAGTTTTTCCTCGGCCCATCTCCAACCCTCTGAAGCCCCGTCATGGCACGCCGGCCGCCGCCGCCGCGCCGCTGTCACGTGTCGAGCCGCTACACCTGCAGCCCCGCCCACACCATCGGCGGCGTCAGGGCCGAGCCGAGGCCATGCTGAGCCAGCAGCGCCGTCGCCTCGGCCGCAGCCTCGCGCCAGCGCTGCTCGAGCTCGACGAGCCGCAGCCGCATCGACTTGCGCACCTGGCAGTCCAGCGCGAGCACCGAAGGTGCCCTGCCATGCTTGCTCCGCAGCACGCGGGCAAACGGATCGGTCGCGAGCACGGCTGCGACGCCGAGCGGCCGTACGCCACTGACCTCGCAGCGCTCGTTGGCCTCAGCCTGCAGCTCGGCGATGATGTTGCGGACCAGCCTGCGCCACGCCGCCTCCGGCATCGCCTTCCAGCACGGCAGCACCGTCAGCTTGAGCTCATAGACCGTCACGAAGTCGCCGGGCTTCTCGACATAGCCCTTGCGCCGACGCGCGTGGTAGAGCTCGGTCAGACTCTGCCACTTGCCCCGGATGGCCTTACCGTCACGCAGCCAGGGCAAAGACGACGCGCCCGGCCAGTCCTCGATGCGGCCCACGAGGTTCTCTTTGGTGCCGTGCGCGAGCAGATAGCGCAGCCGCCAGACCTGCGAGCTCTCGTCTGCGGAAACCGGGATGGAGCGGAATCGACGCTCCCAGACCACGCCGTCGCGCTCGTTGATGATGTTGAGTTTGCGCGCGATGTTGCCGTTGACGAACTGCATGAAGCTGCTCAGCACCGCGCCGCTCGGAACGCTTACGAGGAAATGGTAGTGATTCGACAAGAAAACGAAGG
>CANLIC010000046.1 GCA_947491025.1 Myxococcales bacterium | reverse complement strand
GGCCTGAGACCGCGATCGCCCTGTCGTGGGCGGCGATGCTCTACGACCTCACCATCCCGGCCCTCTTGCTCTGGCGGCCGAGCCGTCGCTCCGCCATGGTCGCTGTCCTTTGCTTTCACGCCATGACGGCGCTGCTGTTCCGCATCGGCATCTTCCCGTACCTGATGACCCTCAACGCCACACTTCTCCTCGACCCAAGCTGGCCGCGGCGCTTGGTGCGGGGCCTGACCGCTGTGGCGCCCAACGCGAAGTCCTCCGCGGAGCAGGCCACCGCCGCACTGCCCACGGCCCCCCTGGCGCGAGCGGCCCTGGGACCGCGCCTCGCCGTCGCCTGGATGGCCTTTCAGCTGCTGCTGCCGATGCGGACGGCGCTCTACCCCGGACAGGTGCTGTGGGCCGAAGAGGGCATGCGCTACTCCTGGCGCGTCATGGTCCGCGAGAAGCACGGCGCGGTGAGCTTTCGCGTGCGTTTGCCCAGCGGCGCGGAGGTCATCGAGGAGCCGCGGCGCTACCTGGCCGGCTACCAAGAGCGCGAGATGGCCAGCCAGCCTGACCTGATCTTGCAGCTGGCCCACCACATCGCCGAGCGCTACCAGGCCCGGGGTTACGGCGAAGTCGCGGTGTTCGCCGACGCGCTGGTGAGCCTCAACGGCCGGCCGCCGCAGCCGCTGGTCGACCCGAAGGTGGACCTGGCGCGCCAGACCGACGGCCTCTGGCCCAAGCCTTGGATCCCTAAGGCGCCTCTGGGAGCGCCGCCGCGCCTCGGTCGACCGCTGCTGCACCTGGCCGGAGGTGGCCCATGATGCGACGACTTGGGCTGCTGCCGTTCGCCCTGGTGTTCGCGTGGCCGGCGGCGACGCTGGCGCAGGAGGCGGCCCCGGCGGCGCCCGTCGATGGCCCCGCGGCGCCGAGCCCGACCGACGCCTCGGCCGACGCCACCGACCCGCCTCAAGCGCCGGGTGCGCGCCGCCGCCGCGCCAGCCACCGAACCGACGCCATCACGGTGTACGGCCGCCGCCAGCGCGAGGCGCTGCAGCCAGGCTCGGCACGCACGGTCGACGCCCGTCAGCTGCGTCGGGGCGGCCAGGACGACCTCGGCCGCGTGCTCCGCGACGTGCCTGGCACCTCGGTGCGCGACGAGGATGGCTGGGGCCTGCGACTGAACGTCGGCATGCGCGGCGCCAACCCCGAACGCAGCACCCGCGTCGCGCTGATGGAAGATGGCGTGCCAAGCGCCCCGGGGCCCTACGCGGCGCCGGCCGCCTACGCCATGCCGCTGACGCTGCGCTTGGAGCGCATCGAGGTGCTCAAGGGCGCTGCGGCTATCCGCTTCGGCCCCAACGCCGTCGGCGGCGCCCTCAACCTCATCAGTGTCGATGCGCCCGAGGAAGGCCGGCGCTTCGACGCGGAGGTCGCCGGCGGCAACACGCTGTACGGTCGGGCCCTGCTGCGCTACGGCCAGGCGTTCGGCGCGCTCTCCTGGCTTGCCGAGTTCGCGGCCATCCGCAGCGACGGCTTCAAGCGCATCACCGACGGCAGCGGCGAAGACACGGGCCTCGACGCCGGCTTCCTGCGGCGCGACGCGGGCTTGACGCTCGCTTTCCGCCCTGAGCCGCGCGACGCCGCCCGCCACGCCCTCAGCTTACGCTTGGGCTATGCCGACGAGGATAGCCGCGAGACCTACCTCGGTCTGACGGCAGAGGATTTCGCCAAGGACCCCACCCGCCGGTACCTGGCCAGCGCCTTCGATCGCATGCAGTGGCGCCACCTGTCGGCACGGCTCCGCCACAGCTATCAGCGCGAAGGCGCCAACGCGAGTTGGACGCTCACCACCACGGCCTACGCCCAGCGCCTGCATCGGGTCTGGGACAAGGTGGACGGCATCGCGGAGGGCCGCAGCCTGGCGGAGCTGCTGCGCGACCCCAGCGCCGGCAGCGGGCAGGTGCTGATGGCGGTGCTGCGGGGCGAGCAGGACAGCCTGTCGGCGGCCGAGACCATCGTGCTCGGCCGGAACGATCGCACCTTTCTGTCCGGCGGCATCTCGACAGAGCTGGCGCTCGAGGGCCATTTCTTGGGCCTGCGCCACGAGCTCTTCGCGGGCGCGCGCCTGCACCACGACGACGCGCTGCGGCTCGCCACCGGTCATGGCGTGGTGGTGGTCCATGGCGACCTGCAGCCCGATGGCCTCCCGGAGGTGCCTCACTCGCGGGCGGAGTCGCAGGTGCTGGCCGCCACGGCGTGGGTCCAGGACACGGCGCAGTGGCGAAACGTCCGGCTGACGCTCGGCTTGCGCGCCGAGCAGACCTTCACCACCGCCGAGGACGAGGTGCGGAAAATCGCCCGCCAGGAGGGCGGCCAGGCGATCTTGCTGCCCGGCCTCGGGGTGGTCGTGGCGCTGCGTCCGGGGCTGGCGCTGCTCGCCGGCGTCTTCCAGGGCTACGCGGCGGCGGCGCCCGGCCAGCCCAGCACCATTCGCCCCGAGCAGGCCTGGAATTTCGACGCCGGCGTGCGCTGGAACGGCCCCCGCTCGCGCGCCGAGCTCATCGGCTTTGCCGGCCTGTACGACAACCTGGTCGGCAGCTGCGCCAGCTCGACAGGCTGCACAGCGGCGCAGGCGGGTGACCAGTTCAATGGCGGCGCCGCCCAGGTCTTCGGCGTCGAGGCCTCGGCCGGCGGTCTGGTTGCGTTGCCGGGTGGCGTCTCGGTGCCGCTCGCAATGTCGCTGACCTGGCAGCAGCCGACCTTCCAGACGTCGTTCCAGTCGAGCAACCCGATGTGGGGCACGGTCGAAGCCGGCGACGCCATCCCCTACATCCCGACGCTGCAGGCCAGCGCGTCGGCCGGGCTACGGCGGGGCCCCCTCGACCTCTCGCTGCAGGGCCGCTACGTCGCGCCAATGGCCGATCTGCCCGCCCCGTTCGACGACGACACGGCGCCGCGCACCGACGCCATCGTCCAGCTCGACGCCTCGGTGGCGTGGCGCTTTGGCCGCTTCGGCACCGCTTTCGTGCAGGGCCAGAACCTGACGGGCGCGCTGCCGGTCGTGAGCTTGCGCCCCTTCGGCGCCCGACCTGGGCTGCCGCGGCTCGTCGTCGTCGGCTGGCGGCGCTAGGCGTTCCTAGCCCTCGGCCACCCCGCCGCCGTAGCGCCCCATGGACCCGCGGGAGGTCCCGTCTTCGCCTTCGCCCTCCGCGCTGCCATCCGGCCCAGCGGGGATGCGGTAGTCGCCCTCGATCCAGGCGCCGAGGTCGATCCACTTGCAGCGGTCGCCGCAGAAGGGCCACGCGCCGTTGGCGGGTCGCGGGGCGACCTCAGCGCCGCAGCGTGGGCAGAGGTCGAGGTCGGCTTCTGCCATCGGCTGCCTCCTTGGTCACTTGGAACGATTCGTGGCGGCCGAGCGCGGCCCGCAGCAGCGGGCAGGTCAGCCGCGAAGTCGAAGGCCTGCGCCCGCAGCCCCACGCGGCGTCGCGGCAGCCTCCCGGCAAGGACACTCTGGCAAAGCGTAGGCGTCGCATCAAGCGGCGCGACCAGTCGGGCTCGGCGGCGGTTGCAGCCCTGCGTTGCACGAACGCTGGCAGGGAATGGACCGAGGCAGCCTTGGGTTCTGGCGTGGAGGGTCCTCGGGGGATTGACCTGCGTACGCTTGTCCCTTAGGATCTTGGACCAATTCGACGGCGCCCGCCCGTCGACCCGGCTTCAAGTACCCGGAATCCCAGCGGAAGCGTCCACACGGAGACTGTCCCATCATGAACCAGTTCAAGCTCAATGTCGCCCTGGTGGCGACCGCGTGCCTCGCGCTCGCTGGCTGCAACAAGGAAAAGCCAGCTGAGCCGGCGCCCGCCGCCGAGGCCAAGCCGGTCGAGGCTGCCCCCGCCGCTCCCGCAAGTTGGGTTCCAGAGTCGATGCCGCGCAAGGGCGCCGCTGAGGCCCTGGTCACGATCGTTGAGATCTCCGACTTCCAGTGCCCCTTCTGCAACCGCGTCGGCCCGACGCTGAAGAAGATCCTCGAGACCTACCCGAACGAGGTCCAGGTCGTGTGGGCCAACAACGCCCTCGGCTTCCACCCCCGCGCCAAGCCGGCTGCGGTGGCCGCCCTGGCCGCTCACCGCCAAGGCAAGTTCTGGGAGTTCCACGACAAGCTGTTCGAGAACCAGCGCGACCTGTCGGACGAGAACTTCAAGAAGTGGGCCACCGAGCTCAAGCTCGACATGGCCAAGTTCGAGGCGGACCTCAAGGACGCCGCCCTCACGGAGCAGGTCGACCGCGAGCAGCTTGCCTCGAACGCTACCGGCGCACGCGGCACGCCTGGCTTCTTCATCAACGGCAAGCTCCTCTCGGGCGCCCAGCCCTTCGAGGCCTTCGACACCGAGATCAAGGACGCCCTCGCCAAGGCCAAGGCGCTCAAGGACGGCGGCAAGTCGGGTGTGGACCTCGCGTCGGCGGCATTCGCCGAGCGCGACGCCAGCGTCGGCGCCAAGGTCATGGGCTACTTCTTCAAGGGTGAGAAGATCGAGGCCCCGGCCCCCGAGGCCGCTCCCAAGGAGGAGGCCGGTCCGGCCAAGCCGCCCGCGGACAGCTACGACATCTGGAAGGTCCCGGTCGACGTCAAGAACGACCACATCATGGGCAACAACGACGAGGCCCTGGTCACGGTCGTCGAGTTCTCGGACTTCGAGTGCCCCTTCTGCTCGCGCGGCGCCAACACCGTCACCGACCTGAAGAAGGAGTATGGCGACAAGGTGCGCGTGGTGTTCAAGCACCACCCGCTGCCCTTCCACCAGAAGGCTCGCCCCGCGCACGCTGCGTCCATCGCCGCTGGCAAGCAGGGCAAGTTCTGGGAGTTCCACGACTTGTGCTTCCAGAACCAGCGCGAGCTGGGTGACGAGAACCTGATCAAGTGGGCCACCGAGCTGAAGCTCGACATCGCGAAGTTCAACAAGGACCGCGCCGACGCCTCGACCGAGAAGCAGATGGCCTCGGACATGGAGATGGCCTCGACCGTCTCGGTGCGCGGCACGCCTAACTTCGCCATCAACGGCCGCAAGGTCGTCGGCGCCCAGCCGCTGCCGGTGTTCAAGGCCGTCGTCGACGAGGAGCTGGAGAAGGCTGGCAAGCAGGCGCTCAAGGGCCAGGCCTACTACGAGTCGATCATCGCCAAGGGCAAGGTCTTCTCGGAGCTCGACGCCACGGTCAACACCATCGACGTCAGCAAGCTGCCCTACAAGGGCGCCAAGGACGCCAAGGTCACGATCGTGGAGTTCTCGGACTTCCAGTGCCCCTTCTGCTCGCGCGTCGGCGGCCCGCTGACCGAGGTCGCCAAGCAGTTCGACGGCAAGGTCAAGGTTGTGTTCGCGCACTACCCGCTGTCGTTCCACAAGGAGGCCAAGCCGGCTTCGGTGCTGGCGCAGGAGGCCTTCGAGAAGGGCGGCTCCGACCTGTTCTGGAAGGTGCACGACGACCTCTTCGCCGCGCAGAGCGAGCTCTCCGAGACCAAGATCAACGAGATCGCCAAGAAGCACGGCATCGACCCGGCCGACCTCGCCAAGAACAAGGCCAAGCATGAGGCCCTGATCGACGCGACGATGGAGAATGGCAACAAGGCCGGCGTCCAGGGCACGCCGACCGTGTTCATCAACGGCCGCAAGTACGAGCCCTCGGCCGGCTACAGCCCGCAGGCGGTCGGCAAGACCGTCGAGAAGCTGCTCGCCGAGAAGTAATCCAGCCTGCAGCGCACACGCGCTGCGCGCCGCGGATCTGCGACGGGCCGCTCCTCGACACGGGGGGCGGCCCGTCGCGCTTCAAGGTCCTGGACGACGAACGACCTGAAGGGAGCGCGTCGGGCCCGCGTTGTCGCGTAGGCGACCTCTGCCGCCCCCTTGGCTCCGTCCCCCACCCGCCGCTCGCCTCACGGCACCCGAGGACCCATGCCGCACGCCCCCACGAAGTCGCCACGGCCCCTGCTCTTCGCTGCCTGCTGCGCTGTGCTGCTGATGGCGACGCCCCCTGCCTGGGCGGCCGACCCGCCCAAGCGAGGCGCCGAGGACTGGTTTCGCGACGGCGCGCGGCAGCTCGCTGAGGGCCTGCTCGACGAGGCGGTCGCCAGCTTTCAGCAATGCGTCGAGGCCAAACCCGACCTCAAGGAGTGCTGGTTCAACCTCGGGGTCGCCTTCGGCCGCAAGCGGGCCTTCGCCCAGGAGGCGCGCGCCTACACCGAGGCGGTCCGCCTGGATCCCAAGTACGCGCGCGCCCACTTCAACCTCGCCGTCGTCTACGAGGATCTCGGCCAGGCCGACAAGGCGCTCGACCACTACCGCAAGGCCCTGGAGGCCGACGCCAACGCGCAGGATGCGCGCCTGAACCTCGCGATGCTGTTGCTGAAGCTGGGTCGCACCGACGCCGCCATCGCCGAGTTCGAGACCTCCGTGCAGCAGAAGCCCGACAACGCCGAGGCCTTCTTCGACCTCGGTGGCGCCTACGAGATCCGGGCCGACAAGCAGGCCGAGCCGGCGCGGACGGCAGGATTCCGCAAGGCGATCGAGGCCTACTACAAGTGCATCGCGCTAGACCGCCGTCATCACCGCGCCTTCTACAACATCGGCGTGGTCCATGGCCGGCTGCAGGATGTGGACGGCGAGATCAACGCCTACCGCAAGGCGATCGAGCTCGAATCGGGCTACACGCCGGCGCTCTACAACCTCGCGTTCGCGCTCCGCGACAAGGGCGACCGCGCTGGCGCGATCTCAGCGCTCGAGCGCTACATCGCGCTGGTCGGCACCAATAGCGCCGAGGCGCGATTCCGGGCCGCCGCCGAGGCCGAGCTCGCTCGGCTACGGGCGATGAAGTAAGCGTAAGCGCAACGGAAGTTGGAGAGGAGCGCCGGGCGAACGCGGCGCGGCGGACGGGGCCGACGCCTACTCTGACCTAGGCTTCGACGTCCTCTTCGCGCGAACGCTCCAGGTAGCGGAAGATGGTGCGGACATCGACGCCCAGGTCGCGGGCGGTCGAGGTGCGGTTGCCGTCGTTCAGCTCGAGGACGCGGCGCACATAGTCGAGCGCGAACGCCTCTTTGGCCTCGTTCAGCGGCAGTACCCGGTCGGCCTCGACCTCTTGCAGATCGAGGTCACGGGCGGCCACCGTGCCGCCATCGCAGAAAATGACCGCCTTCTTGATGCGGTTCTCCAGCTCGCGGATGTTGCCGGGCCAGCGGTGGGCACGCAGGGCGCGGACACCGTCCTCGCTGAAGCCTTGGATGGCGACGCCCAGCTCGTCCCCGTACTTCTTCAGGAAGTAGCGGCCGAGCAGCTCGACGTCGTTGCCCCGCTCGCGCAGGGGCGGCAGCTCGACGCGCACTACGTTGAGCCGGTAGTAGAGGTCTTCGCGGAACGTGCCGCCTTTGACCTCGTCGGCGAGGTGGCGGTTGGTGGCGGCGACGACGCGGATGTCGACGTCGCGCGCATTGGACTCGCCGACGCGGGTGACGCGCCGCTCCTCGAGCACGCGCAGCAGCTTGACCTGCAAGTTCAGGGGCATCTCGCCGATCTCGTCGAGGAAGAGCGTGCCGCCGTGCGCCGCAGCAAACTTGCCGTCGCGTGTCGCCACGGCGCCGGTGAAGCTGCCCTTCACGTGGCCAAAAAGCTCGGACTCGAGGAGGTTCTCCGGGATGGCGCCGCAATTGAGCACGATGAAGGGGCCATCCTTGCGGTGGCTTCGGCGGTGCAGCTCGCTTGCGACGAGCTCCTTGCCCGTGCCGGTCTCGCCTTCGATCAGCACGGAGACATCGGTGCGGGCGACCTTGTCGACGCGGCGAAAGACCTCCTTCATCGCGCCCGAGGTGCCGATCAGTGACCCAAAGTGGATGCGCTCCAGCTGCTGGGTCAGGCTCTCGTTGGAGAGCTGCAGCTCACGGATCAAGATCGCGTTGCGCAGCGCCATCGCCGCCTGGGCGGCGAAGACGGTGGCGACTTCCAAGGCCTCGTCGGTGAACAAGTTCACGACGTTGTCGTTGCCCAGGTAGATGACGCCGAGCAGCTCGCCGCGCATGTTCAGCGGCACGCAGAGCACCGACGCCAACTTGTAGTCCATCACTGAGCGCGCGGCCGAGAACATCGTGTCATTCAGCGCATCGCTTACGATCTCCGGCTTCTGCGTCTGCAGCACGCGGGCGACGATCGTGTCGGAGATCGGCATCTCGCCGCGCGCCGGGCGCTTGCCAGCCTCACGGGCCGAGCGCTGCACGGCCTTGCCCTCGACCAGCAGCAACACCGCGCCGCGGGCCGCCTCGGTGACGGCGATGATCTCGTCGAGCATCGTCTCGAGCAGCTCTTCGATCTTGTACGTGCCGGCAAGCGCCTCGGAGAAGCGAGCGGTCGCGGACAGCATCGCCTTGAGCGAGGCCGTGGCGCCGGTCACCGGCGTGGTGGCGCGCGGCTCAGCGCGGGCAGGCGCGGAGAGGCGCATGTCGAAGCGCAAGCGCACGCCACCGATGTCGAGGATGTCGCCAGGCTGCAGCACACGGGTGTCGGTGCGCTTGCCGTTGACCACCACGCGCTCGCCGCCGACGGCCTCGATCGCCACGCCGTCTTTGCCGACGCGGACCTGGGCGTGAACGGCGCCAACGCCGCGACCGCGCAGGCGGATGTCCGTGTTCTTGTCGGTGCCGAGGCTGCAGACCAGCTTGTCGATGCTGTACGAGGCGCGCACCACGCCGGCGGCGTCGATCTCGTGCAAGAAGGCGGTTGGCATCATCTCCGCTCTCCGATGGAACCCGGCGCGCCGGCGACGCTGGCGTGCGCAGGGCGTGCAGCATCGCCGAGATGGCGCGCCGTCGCAACAGAGGCCGGCCAAGAGGGCGGCGGGATCGTGGATGGAGCGCGGGGGCTCGGGGCAGACTACTGGGGTGCGGGCGCTGACAGCTCGCGCCGCGCCTGCTCGACGGCGTCGGCCAGGTCGCCGCGCACCACCAGCGCGTCGATCACGCCCCAGGTGGCGACGGCCCAAAAGGCCGCGCCGGCAGCCACTTGCGCAGCGCGCGGCAGGTCAGTAGCCCGCGAGTGCAGCCCTTCGTCGCGGTTGTACAGATACAGCCAGGCCGAGCCGGCAGCGAGGGTCCCCTCGGCGGCGAGGAAGGCGATCCCTTTGCCGGGCTGCTGATTGGCGAACTGACCAACACCAAACGGAAAAAGACAAAGCGGCAGGGGCGCGACCCAAGGAGTCGGCGGCGGCGTGGGCAGGCTCGGCTTGGAGTCGGGGCGCAAGACGCCGAGGCGCAGCAGGTTGCCGCGGAGGGTCTCGAAGTCCTGGATCATCGGCGGCGGATACGACACCGGGTCGAGTCTCGCCGGCGGATTTCGGACGAGCAGCGCCGTGAACTCATCGAGGGCCTCAGCCTTGCGGCCGGTCCACCAGAGGGCGGCCCCCAGGTACTCGCGGGCCCGCCACTCGCGCTGGCGATCGACGCGCGGCCGGGGATAGAGCAGGAACCGCAGCTTGCCGATTGCCGCGTCGAAGTCTTGGTAGCGAAAGGAGTTAAGGGCCTCATCCCACTCCGCGCTGGAGGCGACGGCGGACAGCGGCTCTGGGTTGGCGCCCGGCGAAGTCGGGTTGGGCGGGGGGCTCGGCGTCGCCGCACCGAAGCTGGGGGCCGGAGCGGCAGGAGCGTTGGAGGCCGTGCCCGCCCTGCCCCGGTCGGCGGTGGAGCCTGGGCGCGATTGAGCGGAGGCGGTCCCGTGGGGCAAGAGCGCGTAGAGGGCAAGCCAGGCGAGTCCACCGACGCGCCATGGCGTCCGGGTCGCCGCGATGGCGGGCCCGCACCGCTCTCGCCCGCCGCCGACTGTCACGCGCTCCACCATGGCCGCCGATCGTAGGCCCGCGAGGGCGCTTTGGCAAAACCCGCGCTGGCGCTTCACCTCGGTGATGGCGAGTCCGGCGGCGCCGGTGATGCGCCGCCGGGCTCAGGGCCGACCGCCGAGGTCGCAATGGTGACGCGGCCAAGCATGTCTCGCAGCTGCAGAGGTACGTCCGCCACACGGACATCGACGCCGCCTTCTTGCAAGCTGTCGATGAGTTCGCGCAGCGTCAGCGCACCCGAGAGGTCGATTTTTCCGAGACCGCCAAGATCGAGGACGAGGGCGCGGGCGGCGGTTGGCGGGGGCCCAAAGTTGAGGGGATCGGCGAGCACGTCGGCGACGCGCTGGCGGAAACGGGGCGCCGAGCCGAACCACAGCACACCCTGCGGCCGCAGCCAGAGCTCGTCGCCGCGCGCCTCAACTTCGACGTGGACCTCAAGCTCACGCCAGAGGTGGACGGCGATGGCGGCAGCCGTGCCGGCCAGCAGGCCGAGCTCGACGTGGGGCGCGGTGGCGAGGGTCATGCCGAAGGTGCCGAGGGCGATCGCAGACTGCGACCGGCTCAAGCGCCCGAGGCGCAGCAGCGGCCGCAGGTCAAAGAGCGACCAGCTGGCCATGAGGACGATGGCCGCCAGCACGGCGCGCGGCAGCGTCTCGAGCAGGCCGAAAATGGGCATCAGGCACAGCACAATGCAGCTGGCGATGGCGCCAGCCAGGGCGGTGCGGGCGCCCGCCATGTGGCTGATGGCGCTGCGGGCGAAGGAGCCGCCGACGGGCATCGAGCCGATGGCGCCGGCGACCAGGTTGGCGGCGCCCTGGCCGAGCAGCTCGCGATCGGGGTCCCAACGCACACGCTCGATCTCAGCGTACCGCTGCGCCACAGCCGCCGCCTCGGCGAAGCCGGCCAGCGCCAAGGTGGTCGCGGGGACCAGCAGCAGCGGCACCTCGCCCCAGGGGATGGCGACCAGGGTCGTCCAGATGCCAACGCCGATGACGTAGAGGTCGAGGCCGCCACCGTCGGCGACGGTCGCGCCCTGGTAGCCGAGCAAGGGCGCCGCAACGGCCCCCGCCCCCACGGCGATGAGGACGCCGGGCAAGAGGCGGTGGATGCGCGGGGAGACGACGAGGATGAGCAGTGTGGTGAGCGAGATCACGACGGCGTCGATGCGCCAGCGCTGTGGGTCGAGCAACACCGCCACGCCACGGGCCAGGGTCGAGCCGGCCGCGACGTCAGCGTCAAGGACGGCGGGCAGCTGGCTGGCGGCGATGAGCAGGGCGGCGGCCAGCGAGAAGCCGACCAACACGGAGCGGCTGAGCAAGGAGGCGAGCACGCCGAGCCGCAAGCGCCCGAGCGTGAGGCGGATGGCGCCGATCATCAGCGCCAGCAGCGCGGCGCGTCCCATGACCGTCTCGGGGCGGGTGTCGGCGCCTGCGGCCAGCGCCATCGAGGCGAGCACGCCTTGCGTCAGCAGCGCCGACATCGCGGTGGGGCCCGACTGCAGCCACGGCGAGGAGGTCCAGAGCGCCGAGACCAGGGGCGGTAGCCCAGAGGCGAGCAGGCCCTGCCAGGCAGGCAGGCCAGCCATCTCAGCGTAGGCCATCGCCTGCGGGACCAGGACGACGGCCACCGAGACACCGGCGATGGCGTCGGCCGCGAGGTCGGAGCGCCGCGGTGGCAGGTCGCTCGGCGGCCGGATTTTGGCGGCGACGCGGCCGGGGATGGCGCCGACCCCGGTCATCGCCAAAGCTCGGCGGCGATCTCCGGCGCGCCCGCCACTGCCCGGTCCAGCCGCACCAAGGCGCGCTCGGCGATGAGCTGCGCGGCGTCGGCATCATGGCCAGCGATGAGCGCGAGCAGACCGGCATCTAGGTCGACGCGGCTGGCGGCGATGAGAGGAGCGAGCTGGCTGCGCTCGGCGTCACGCAGCGGCCGCAGCGCTTCGTAGCCGGCGATCAGTGCCCGGGCGACCTCGCCGCGCACCTCGACCGGGTCGCGGGCGGGCCAGTGGATGCAGCAACGGTCGAGGGTCCGCGCCAGGTCGAAGACAAAGAGATCGGAGTCGCAGAGGTCCCAGTCGATGGCGGCCGCTGCACCGTCGTCGGTGACGAGGACGTTGCCGGGACCGAGGTCGCCGTGGATCCAGCCGCGCGGCAGGAAATGCGCCTCAGGGCCGAGCCGGCGACCGATGGCGCCAAGGCGGCCCTCGATGGCCGGGCCTAGGCCGCAGTCCTCCAGCCAGCGTGCGGCGGCGGGAACTGCCGCGACCGTCGCGTGCCAGGCCGCCCCCGGGTGGCGAGCCCGCAGCAAGCGGGTGCCGGCGTGCAAGCCGGCGGGCGGCCTGCCGCGCTCATCGGCGATGCCGGCGGAGGCGAGGTGGATCTGGGCCAGGAGCTGCCCGACGCGCTGCGCCTCTGCGCCATCGAGGTCGTCTTCGGCAATGGAGATGCCGGGAACCCGGTCGTAGAGCACCAAGGCGTCGTCGCCAAATGAGAGGACCTCTTCGCCCTCCGCGTCGCCGAGGGGCAGCGGCACACGCAAGCCAGCGTCATGCATCGCCCGCGTCACGCGGTGGGTGAAGGCGATGGAGGCCCGCGGCCGCGTGGCGCCGTAGAGGCGCTTGGCGAAGTAGACGCCGCGCTCGGTCTCGACGCGCGCGGTCGGGCCGTGAGCGCCGAGGGCGAGCCAGCGCAAGGCCCGCACGGCGCCAAGACGGCCGCGGCGGGTCCGCACCAGGGCGTGGATCGCCTCCGCCGTCAGGTCGAGCTCGCGCAGCTGCAGGGTCCACAAGCCAGCCTCGGGCAGGATGCGGCTCAGGCGCTGCGCAGCGGCTGCGGCGACGTCCATGGCGCCGATGGTCAGCGCGCGGGCGAGCGCTCCCTGCAGCGTCGCGGCGTCCGCGGCTTGCTCGCCGCGGGGCCGCAGCAGCGCGGCGATCGCCTCGGTCTCGTCGGCGATCCAGGTCGCGTCGTCCAAGCGGCTGGCGGTATCGTCAGCGCGGCGCGCGGCGGCGGCCTGCCGCGCCTGGGGCGCTCGCAGGGCGAATCGGAGCAGCGGATCGTCGGCCAGCGGACCGACGCTGAGGGCGCGGAGGCCGGCCGCGGGATCGGGGTCTGGGCCAGCAAGCGCGTTCAGCGCCGCCTGAGCGATGGCGCTGGCGCCGCCCTGCCCCTCACCGTGACGATCAAGGGCCTCAAGGCCTGCGAGCGACGCGACGAGCGCCCGCAGCCGCGCCAGCGCCCCATCGACGTCGCGCAAGCCGAGCTCAAGGGCCACCGCGCCCAGGGCCAGCCGGGTCGCTCCGGGCGTCTGCTGCAAGGCGGCGTCGAGCTCTGCCAGCGCGTCGCGCGGCGCGCCCCGCTCCAAGGCCACGAGCGCCAGCAGCCAGCGCGCGACGGCCTCGTCGGGCTCCAGCCGCAGGGCGTGGCGTAGACGGCGTTCGGCGAGGCCGAGGCGGCCCTCGCGGTGGGCGCGGCGGGCGGCCTCGATGGCCTGCCCGAGGGCCTCGGCGCGGCCGCGCTCGATGGCAGGGGCCGAGGCAGCGCCCGGGTCTGCGTCGCCGAGGCCGCGGGCGCCGGCGAGGCGGCAGCCGAGAAAATCGCAGTCCTGCAGGTCCGCGCCTTCGAGCTCGGCGCCCAGCAGGTCGGCAAAGCGCAGATCGGCGCCGCGCAGGTCGGCGTTGCGCAAATCGGCGCCGCGCAGGTCGCTACACCGCAGATCGGCGGCCTGAAGGCGGGCGCCACGGAGCTGGGCTTCGAAGAGATGCGCACCCTCGAGCTGGGCGTGGCGCAGGTCTGCGTCGCGCAGATCGGCGCCCTCGAGGTCAGCCTCGACCAGATTGGCGTCGCGCAGGTCGAGCTGCGCCGCGTCAGGTGGCCCCGATTGCAGGTGGGCAGTCGGCCACCGCGGCCTGGCGGAGCTCCAAGCGCGGCGGGAAGGCCCTTCGCCGAGCGGGCGCACCATCAGAGGCAGACCACTCCGAACTGGCACTTTTTGCCTTCTGGGCAGGTCCCGCCGGGCCCGCAGAAGGTCGGCAACCCGCCGCCGCCACCGCCGCCTGGCAGCTGGAAGGGCAAGCAGATCGATTGGAAGCAGGAGTTGCCCTCGGGGCAGTCGCTGGCGTCCTTGCACTGGCCGGGCTGTGGAAGCGGCTGATCACTGGCGAGGCAGAAGCCGAAGGTACAAGCCTTGCCGTCGGGGCAATCCGCCGAACTGCTGCACGCCTTGTTGACGCAGAGGGCGATGAGGCACTGCTTGCCCTCACCGCAGTCGACGTCCGTCGTGCAGAGCGGCGGGATCCCGGGAATTTGCGGCACGCAGACGCCTGCGGCGCACGTCAGCTTCAGGCCGCCGATCGGGATCTTGGGGCAGTCGGAGGCCTGCTTGCACTCCACCGTCGGAATCACGCTCGGGATGCACAAGCCCTTGAAGCACTTCTGGTTCTTGTTGCAGGCCGAGTCACTCTCGCAGCCCTTGGGCACGCACAGCTTGGCGATGCACTGCTGCTTGGCCGGGCATTGCTCGTCGATGGTGCAGCCCGAGACCGGAATCTGACCCGGCAAGCACTCGCCCCACAAGCACTTTTTGCCACCGAGACAGTCGGAGTCGGCCTTGCACGCGTCGGGAGCGCACGCGGAGAGCTGACAGACAAAGCCGGCCGGGCAAGTCTTCGAGTCCTCGCAGAAATTGGCCGGGATGACCGCTGGCGGCAGGCATTTGCCTAGGTAGCAGAAGGTGCCACCCGGGCAGCTGGCCGTCGTCTGGCACGACTGCGGCTGCAGGCAGAGCGGCGCGAAGCAGAAGGTGCCGGCGGGACAATCGGCCTGGACCTTGCACAGCGGCTCGGTGTCGCAGGCGTCGCCAGCCCCGTCGCCGTCGCTGTCCTTCTGGTTGGCGTTGGCGACGAAGGGACAGTTGTCGAAGGCGTTCTTGCGGCCGTCGCCGTCGATGTCAGGGTCGCAGGCGTCGCCGATGCCGTCGCCGTCTTGGTCCTTCTGGTCGCCGTTTTGGACCTTCTTGCAGTTGTCCTTGTCGTCGTCGATGCCGTCGCCGTCCTTGTCGTTGTCGAGGTCACAGGCGTCGCCGACGCCGTCGCCGTCTTGATCGGCCTGTCCGGCGTTGGGCAACAGCGGACAATTGTCCTGTATATTCGGCACTTGATCGCCATCGGCGTCGGCATCACAGGCGTCCCCGACGCTGTCGTTGTCGAGATCGCCCTGGGTCGGATTGGCGATGAGCGGGCAGTTGTCGACCGGGTCGAGGACGCCGTCCTTGTCGCCATCCTTCTGGGAGCTGTCGACGGGATCGCAGGCGTCGCCGAGCCCATCGCCGTCGCCGTCGACCTGAGCGTAGTTCGGCACAAGGACGCAGTTGTCCTTCTTGTTCACGATCTTGTCGCCGTCAGCGTCGGCGTCGCAGGCGTCGCCGAGGCCATCGCCATCGAGATCGGACTGGTCGGCGTTGGCGGCATCGAAGCAGTTGTCGGTGTCGTTGCCGATGCCGTCCCCGTCGAGGTCGAAGTCGCACTTGTCGCCCAAGCCGTCGCCGTCGGTGTCGAGCTGGTCGAGGTTCTTCCAATTCGGGCAGTTGTCGCTGCCGTCGGGGATGCCGTCGCCGTCGCTGTCAACGGGCGGACCGACGTCGACGCTGATGTCGATGCTGTCAAAGCTCGGACCGCCGTCGTCCGTGTCGGGCTCGGGCTCGACGTCCTCGGTGGCGCTGTCCGGAGCCAGGTCGGGTTCGATGTCGGCCGTGACGTCCGGCGCGGTCTCCTCGGGTCCACTGTCGTCGACGTCTTGGGCCGGCTCGGCGTCCAAAGGCGTCGCGTCCAGGCTCCCGGCGTCGATGGCGCCGCCTGTTCCGCCGGCATCGCTGGCCCAAGGAGGCGGGCTCTCCCCCGGCTTCTCGCCCGGGAGCAGGACACGAAAGGTGTGGTAGATCGGGGGAATGGACTTTGCATCCGCCGGGTGGAGCGCGATGGCGCCGCCTTCGGACTCTGCCCAGACGAAGTAGAAGAGCCGCGTGCCGCGTGGGTGTGGCGGGATGGCGCCGCGGTAGACGTCTCCGTCGCTGGACGCCATCGGCGCCCAGGCGAAAGCGGCCTGGTCTTGCCGCGCGTAGTAGAGCCGCACCCGCGACACGCCGTTGCCGGCACGAACGGTGGCCCAGACGCCATAGGCCGCATCGTCGCGCTCAGTGTCCTGAAGCTGCGTCACCTGACGGATCTGCGGCGCGCCGTCATTGCCCGAACAGGCGGCGGCGAAGGCAAGCGCGAGGCAGCCGATGGCGCGAAACGCGCGGCTCCGGACGGGATGGGCCAACGCCGGCCGCAACGTTCCTGACCAGACGCCCACACGCCCCGTGGCACGCGCCGTCGTGGCGTCGACGGCCAGCCCGCGCGCCGCGCTTTGGCAAGGTCCGGGCGAGGTTAGCTGGGGCGGACTCGACTGCATCTGGCCCTCCGGGCGGCAGGGAGCGCGACAGTAGCACAAGAGCGATGGGATCGCAGCCTGAACTTATGAAGGCGCGCCAGCGGCCGCCACGGGCGGGCGGGCGACGCCGAGTCGGGCCTTGCGCAGCAGCGCCTCGGCGTGTTGTCGCCCGGTGTCCTCGGCGGCGGCCGAGGATCCCGGCCCTGCCGCCTCGGACTCGCCGGCGCCCAGCATCCGCGCCAGCTCGTGCAGCCGGCTCTCACGGTCGAGGACCTGGACGCGGCTCTCGGTGCGGCCGTCGCGCTCGATCTTGCTGACGTGCAGGTGGTGGTCGGCGGCGGCGGCGACTTGCGGCAGATGGCTGATGACCAAGAGCTGCTGATGCAACGAGACCTCGGCCAGAAAGCGGCCGAGCGCCACGCCGGTGGACCCGGAGAGGCCCGCATCGACCTCGTCGTAGACGGCGGTGGCGGCGCCGGCGCTGCGGCTGGCGGCGCGCTCGAGGCCCAGCAGCACCCGCGACAACTCGCCGCCGCTGGCGACCTCGACGAGGCCCTGCGCAGGCTCGCCGGGGTTGGACTGCAGCAGGAATCGGGCCCGCTCTTGGCCATCGGGGCCGGGCTCTCCGTCGTCTTCGGGCCGTAACTCGACGGAGAAGCGCGCCTTGGCCATGCCCAGCTCGGCCAGCACCGCCTCTACATCGCGTTGCAAGGCCTCCGCAGCGGCCGTACGGGCCGCCGAAAGCGCCTGCGCCGCCGCCGTGACCTCGGTTTTGAGCCCCGGCAGTTGGGCCTGCAGCGCCTGCAGCTGGGCGGTGCTGACGGCGCCTTGCTCCAGCTCGGCATCGATGGCCGCTTGCCGTTGCAACAGCGCCTCCTCGCTGCCGCCGTACTTGCGCTGCAGGCCGATGAGGCGGTCCATGCGCGCTTCAGCTTTGGAGAGCCGCTCAGGGTCGCGGCGGACGGACTCGGCCCAGCGGCCGAGATCGCTGGCTGCCTCGTCGATGAGCGCCAAGATGTCGTGGATCCGCCCCGAGAAATCGGCCAGGGCCGGGTCGTCGCGGCGGGCCCGCTCCAGGTCGCGCGGCAACCCGGCCAGGGCGTCGCGAGCGCCGCCGTCGCCGGTCAAGGCCGCCTCGGTCTGGGTGCCGATGCGCAGCAGCGACTCCGCCGCGCGCAGGCGCCGCACGTCGGCCTCGAGTGCCGCCAGCTCGCCGGGCCGCACGGCCGCTTGGGCGAGCTCGTCGGCGCAGAACTGGAGGTAATCTCGGCGCTCTTCGGCTGCGCGCTGTTGCTCGGTGAGGGCCGCCAGGCCGGCGCGGCAGGCGGCGTAGGCGGCGTACCTGCGCTGGTAGGAGGCCACGTCGGCCTGGAGCCCCCCGGCGCGGTCGAGGATCTCCAGGTGCGCGCGACGGTCGAGGAGCCGGTTCTGCTGGTGCTGCGTCGCGAGGTCGACCAGCGGCCCGACGACGGCACGCAGGTCGGCGCTGCTCGCCATGCGCCCTTGGATCCATGCCTTGCGCGTGCCGTTGCGGCCGATGGTTCGGCGGACGAGGACCATCCCGTCCTCAGGCTCCAGGCCGCGCTCCCGCAGCGCCGCTAGCACCAGCGGGTCACTGACGCCGTCGAAGCGCGCTTCCAGCTCGGCGAGCTCAGCGCCGGCCCGAACCACGCGCTCATTGCCGCGGCCGCCAAGCAGGAGCCCGAGCGCGTCGATGAGGATCGACTTGCCGGCGCCGGTCTCACCGGTGATGACCGTCAGCCCAGGGCCGAGCTCCAAGTCGATGCCGGCGGCGATGGCGAAGTCGCGCAGGCGCAGAGCGGTCAGCATCTCAACCTTCCTCGTAGGCGGCGCGGGCCGCCTCCAGTCGCTGGCAGAGGGTCGCCCGCAGCGCGGCGGGGGCGAGCACCTGGGCGCGCTCGCCGAAGGAGAGCAGCCAGCTCTCCAAATCGGGCGTCAACGGCAGCTGCCAGGCGATCTCCACACTCCCGTCGGCGAGATCGGTGACGCGCTGGCTGCCGTGCCAGCACCGTTCGCGAGCGTAGCGGGCCGCGGCGCCGACGAAACGCACGCGCACGTTGTGCACCTCGCCGCCGGTGAACAGCCCAAAACTGCTCGAGAAGTGTGCGGCCGGGTCGTAGCCCACGGGCATCGTCGCAGACTCGCCGCGCAAGCGCTCGGCGCTCAGTGCGCGGTGGAGCGCAAAGACCTGAGGCTTGTCGCGCCCTTCGGAGATCGCCACCAGGTAGAGGCGACCGCGGAAGTAGGCGAGCGTCAACGGATCGAGGCGCAAGTGCCGCTCGCCGCCTTCAGAGCCCGCGTAGTCCATGCGCAGCCGCTGCCCGCGCTCGAGCGCGCTCAGCACCTCATTGAGGACATCGTCGAAGCGCTCGCTGCCGGCCTCGACCGGTGGCGCGTCAGGGAGCGCGTAGTACTTCCTCGAAAAATCGAGGGTGTGGGCGTCGCCGAGGCGTGCGCTGACCTTGTCGAAGGCGCTCGCCATCGCGGCCCCGAGCTCCGTGCCGCGGGCAAAGGCCAGCATCGAGCGGCCGAGGTGCAAGGCCATCAACTCGCCGCGGGTGAAGCTGACGGTGCTCGCGGGGCCGGCGGGCAGCAACGCCCAACGCTTGCGGCCCTCGGTGTCGACCGACAGCACTTCGACGAGGTGATCTTCTTGCAGCAGGCCGAGGTCGCGATTGAGGGTGCGGCGGGTGACGCCGGTCTGCACTTCCAGCTCGGCGATCGTGATGCCGGCCCGTGCGTTGGCCAGCGCGTGGTAGATGCGCAGCAGACGCAACGCCTGGCTGTAGGCGCGTCGTGTGCGGTCGCCCCCGCTCTCAGGGGCGTCGTCGTCGTCCTGTGCTCGCGCCTGTCCGGCCATGGCTCGCTCCGCGGCGGCGGGGCCGCGTGCCCTTCGCCCCTCCATACACAGGGTCGCTCCCCGGCGGCGAGCGGCGCGCGACCGTCAGCGCTTGCGCTTTTGCGGTGCACCCTTCGGCGGAGCCTTGCGGGTCGCAGGGGCGGGTTTGGGCGCCGCGACCTGGACCTCGATCTCGACTGCGTCGTCTTCGCCGTCTGCGTCCTCCTCGTCGTCTTCATCTTCGATCGGCTCGTCGTCGCCGTCGTCGTCGTCGTCGAAGTCGCCGAGGTCGCCGAGGTCGTCCTCCTCATCGAGCACGTCGAACGCGTCGTCATCGTCGTCGCCGCCGCGCATGTAGGCGGCTTCGGCCTCGTCGTCCCACGGGTTCTCGTTGAGGTCGACCATGGCGACGGTCGCTGGCACGAACTCGGAGTCGGTCGTGCGGTCGGCGCGGCGCTGGCTGCGGCCGACGAATTGCAGGCGCAGCGGCGTGCCTCCGAGGTCGAAGCGCTCGCGCAGGCTGTTGATCAGGAAGCGCTCATAGCTCGGCGACATCGCGTCTGGGTTGTTGACCTGAATCTGCAGGCGCGGCGGTCGTGTCGCGGTCTGGGCACCGAAGTACAGCTTGAGGCGCTTGTTCTGATAGACCGGCGGCTGGCGAATTTTCTGGGCTTCGGCGATCCAGCGGTTGATCGCGGACGTGGGCAGGATGCGGTTGAAGGACTCGTAGGCCCGCAGCGCGGCCTCCATGACCTTGTCGACGCGTTGGCCGGTGAGCGCGCTGATGAACACCCGCGGCGCGAAGGCCAGGGCCGGCAGCTGCTCCTGCAGGTCGACCTCGTAGGCCTTCATGGTGCGGTGGTCCTTGTCCACCGCGTCCCACTTGTTGACCACGAGGCAGCACGCGCGGTTGCGGCGCTCGACCAGGCTGGCGATTCGGGCGTCCTGATCGGCCAGCGACTGGCTGGCGTCGAGAACGAGCACGGCGACGTGGCAGCGCTCGATGGCGTGGACGCTGCGGCTCACCGAGTAGCCCTCGACGGCGTTGATGATGCGGGACTTGCGCCGCAAACCGGCGGTGTCGACGAGGGTATAGCGCTGGCCGCGCCACTCCAGTTCGACATCGATGGCGTCGCGCGTGGTGCCAGCGACGGCGGTCGCCAACATGCGCTGCTTGCCGATGAGGGCGTTGATCAGCGTCGACTTGCCGACGTTGGGCCGCCCGACGATGGCGAGGCGCACGCCCCGCACCCGGCCGCCTCGCGGTGCCTTGGCCGGACGTTCCGGCGCATCGCCGTCGTCGTCTTCCGCTTCGCCGTCGCCGCCATCCTCGTCGGCGCCATCTTCCACGATGTCGTCGTCTTCAGCCTCGGCGTCGGTCTGCACCGAATCGCCGTGCAAGGGCCCGAGCCCGTCGAGCGCTTCCCCGATGGCGTCTTCGAGATCGCCAATGCCGCGGCCGTGTTCGGCGGAGACAGCGACGATGACGTGGACGCCGAGACTCCAGAAGTTGTTGGACTCGACGTCGAGCCGGTCGCTGTCGCACTTGTTGACGGCGACGATGACGGGCTTGTCCGTTCGACGGAGCAGCGCCCCCACTTCCTCGTCGGCGGTCGTGACGTCGTCACGCACGCTCGTCAGCCAGACGATGACGTCCGCCTCGTTGATCGCCACCGACGCCGAGCTGCGAATCGCCGCCAAGATCTCGTCGTCCTCGCCCGGCACAAAACCGCCGGTGTCGACGAGCACGACGTCGCGGTTGCACAGCTCGGTCGCGGCGTAGTGGCGGTCGCGCGTGACGCCGGGCGCGTCGTGCGTGATGGCCTGCCGCCTGCCGACCAGACGATTGAAAAGCGTCGACTTGCCAACGTTGGGCCGGCCAACGATCGCGATCAAGGGCTTGCGCATCAACCTTCTCCCCAATCGCTTTCGTCGGCCACGCCGGCACCAAAGCTGCCTGCGACCTCTGCACCCTCGCCATAGCCAAGGCGCCGCAGCGCGTCGAGGCGGCTGGTCCACTCGGCTTCGACCTTGACGTAGACCTCGAGGTAGACTCGGCGCTGCAGCATCGCCTCCATCTCAGCGCGGGCCCTGGTCGCGATCTCGCGCATGCGCAGGCCGCCCTTGCCGAGCACGATGCCTTTCTGGGTCGACCGCTCGACGCAGACCGTCGCCAAGATGTGGATCGGATCGCCGGACTCGTCGAAGCGCTCGACCACCACCGCCACCTGATAGGGCAGCTCCTCCTGCAGGGCCATGAACAGCGCCTCGCGCAGCAGCTCGCCGCACAAGAAGCGCTCGCTGCGGTCGGTCAGCAGCTCTGGGTCGACCAGCAAGGGCCCCTCAGGCAGCGCGGGCGCGACCACCTCGAGCAGCGTGTCGAGACCCTCAGCGCGGCGCGCGCAGACAGGCACCACCGCGATGACGCCGGGCAGCGAGCCATAGACCGCCACCAGCGGCAACACCTCGCCGGGCCGCACCAGGTCGCGCTTGTTGAGCACAACCACGATCTTGTGGCCGTAACGCTGCAGGCGCTCGACGATGGCCCGGTCGCCGCGGTGGCAGAGCTGCATCGCCTGCTCAGCGGTGGGCGTCTGGACCACGCCCTTGGCGTCGCGCGTCAGCGGCATGTTGCGGAGCACGTCCATGGTTTTCTTGGCGTCGATGACCAGCAGCGCGACGTCGACCGCGTCCATGGCCTCGATGGCGACGCCGACCATCGCGCGGTTGAGCAGCGCGCCCTTCTTGGCCATGTGGATGCCGGGCGTGTCGACCAGCACCGCCTGCATGTCCGGCCGCGTCAGGTAGCCGCGGATCAGGTCGCGCGTCGTCTGCGGCTTGGGGCTGGTGATCGCTAGCTTTTCTCCGAGCATCGCGTTGAGCAGCGTGGACTTGCCGGCATTGGGACGGCCGACGAGCGTCACGACACCGCTGCGGTGTCCGGCTGGCGCCGGGCCCCAATCGGCGGGCAGCCTTCCGGCCTCGCCGAGCAGCAGGGGACCGAGGTCCTCGCCGTCGTCGTCGTCGTCGTCGTCGTCGTCGCCGCCGTGGTCGTCGTCGTCCTCGCCGTCGTCGTCGCCGCCGGGCAAGCCGAGGGCGTCGTCGTCGTCGTTTACCGCGGCTGGCGCATCGATCGGTGCCGCCACGACGTCGTCCGTCGCGCGTGCCTCGCCAACGGGCTCTCCGCTTTCGCTCTCGGCGAGCGTGCCGGCGTCGCCTGCCGCGCTGCGCGCCTTGCCCTTAGCCTTCGCCATGCTCACGCTCCAAGACCGCACAAAAGAAGCCGTCGCCTGTAATCGGAGGCCACGGACCGAGCGCCAGGGCCGCGGAATCGGCGAGGCCGAGCCGCTGGCAGCGCAGCAGACGCCAGCCGAGCAGCTCCTGCAAGCGCTCGATGACTCGCTCGTTTTCGGCCGGCATCAGCGAGCAGGTCGCGTAGATGAGGCGGCCGCCAGGGCGCACCCGCCGGCTGGCGCGCAAGGCGATCGCCAGTTGCTCGCTGACCATGCGACCGAGCCAGTCGGCGTCGAGGTGCCAGCGCAGCTCCGGCGTTCGGCGCAGCGCGCCGGTCGAGCTGCACGGGGCGTCGACGAGCACGCGGTCGAAGCTGCCGAGGGCTTCGTCGCCAGCGGCTGTCGGAGGCAGCGCCCGCACCTCGACAAAGGCGTGCAGTCCGGCGCGCTCCAGCCGGCGCCTGGCCTCTCCGAGGCGCTTGTCGTGCACATCGAAGGCGCAGAGTCGGCCGCGACCGCGCATGGCGGCGGCGAGCGCCAAGGTCTTGCCGCCGGCCCCAGCGCACCAGTCCGCGACGGCCATGCCTGGCTCGGCGTCGACCAGCTGCGCGATCTGCTGCGACCCGGCGTCCTGCAACTCGAAGCCGCCGTTGGCGAACTGCGGCAGCGCGGTGATGCGTGCGCTCTCGAGGAGCATCAGCGCCTGCGGCAGGCCGGGCACGGGCACGGTGCGGACGCCTATGCCTTCGATGTCGCGGCGCAGCGTCGCCAGCGCCTTCGCCTCGCGGCAGCGAATCGTCGGCGGCCCGGGCAGCGCCAGCGCTTGCACGAGGCGCTCGGTCAAGGCCGAGCCGAAGGACGCATCAAGGCCGGCCAGAAAGTCCGGGTGGACGCCGATCTGTGCCGCCCGCTGCGCCGCCTCGGGAAGGCCCGCGACCTCGCGCGTCGCCGTCCGCAGCGCCTTCTCCAGCGCCACCTGCGGCGCAGGGAGCTGCGGCACCCAGTCGGGCCGCCGCTGGAGCAGACCGCGCAGCGCCGAGGCCTCGCCCGGCGCGCGGTGCGGCAGGGGGATCCCCTCGGCGTCGACGTCGGCGACGGTCAGGCAGGCCAGAGCCATCGCGTCGCTGGGCCGCAACGTGCGCGGATCGGGCAGCGTGGCCAGCGGTCCGCCTGCGCCGCGCAGCAGCTCGACCGCCCGTTGCAGCACGGCCAGCCGCCGCAGCGCGTGGTGCAGCAACGCCGAAACCGCAGCGCGCTCGTGGGCGCCCAGCTGCGGCCGAACGTGCAACGCGTGCTCGACGCCCTTGACCGCGTGCCGCAAGCCTTGGCCCAGCGTGGTCGCCAGCGCATCCGCAAGCGCAACCACCCCGATGGTGCGCAAGAAGAGCGGCGCCCGCGGCCTCGAGGCGTGATCGCGCAATGCCGTCAGGAGCGGCAACAACGCAGCGAACGCCCGGCCACGATGGCTGCACTGGGCCTTGGCCGCCGCACCGACCTCCGCGAAAGTGCCTTCGAGGCCGTCGGCGACGAAAATCGGGTCGTAGCCGAAACCTCCGCTACCCCTCGGCGCCTCGGCGATCGCGCCTTCCACCTTTCCGCGCACGGCGCGCCAAGCGATCCCGTCGTCGCTGCGGTTGGCCAAGGGCCCCTCGGCGATCGGTCCGGCGAGCACCAGGACACACTCGAATGCCGCTCTTCGCTGCGACGCAGGCAGGCCCGCCATGCGCTCAAGGACCAGCGCCAGGTTGCGGCCATCGTCGCGCGGCGTACCGGCGAAGCGGGCGCTGTGCACCCCCGGCGCTCCGCCCAAGGCCTCAATCGTCAAGCCAGAGTCGTCGGCGAGTGCGCTCTGGCCGGTCGCCCGCACCAACGCCAGCGCCTTCAACAGCGCGTTGTCGACGAAGGTCTCGCCGTCCTCGACCACCTCGGCCAGCGGCGCCCCGTCGGCCCCTCGCAAGGCCGCCATGCCCACCAGCTCGACGCCGCTATCGGCCGCCATCGCTTGCAGCTCCGCGAGCTTGTGGGCGCTGGTGGTGGCGACGTGCAGGCGCAGCGGTGGCAGCGGCGGCGCCTCGCGGCGCGGGCGGACGTCGGCGGGCTCGCGGACGGCACGCACCTTTGGCTTTTGCTTGGAATTCTGCATGATTGACTGGAAGTTCCTGCCGGGTGGCGGCGAAACAGCCGCCTCGGCGCGGCGCGTTGTAGCCGATCGGCGCCGGGGTTGCGAGCGCTGCGCGCGCGTGGGCGGCGGCGGAGGCCCGGCGGGGGGCGTCGCGGCGCGACCGCGAGGGCTCGGCGGCGCCTGAGACGCAAGCCAGACGCGTCGGGCCAGGCGAGGCGTCGCCGCGGTCCCATCGGTCCGCACTCGGCAAGGCAACCGGCGTCTGGCGCGACGCCCGTTGGCAGGCGGCTCGAACGAGGCGGTCCTTCGCTACTCGCAGACGGTCGCGTTCGGCTTCAACGTCAAGAATCCCAGGTTGACGCCACCTTCCACGCTCGCGGCGACCACCAGGTCTGTGCCGGTCACCGGCAGCAGGTGCGTCACAGTGAGGTCGCTCGGGAACCAGGTGTTGACCAGCTTTCCGTCAGCGTCATAGCGCAGCACGGAGGGCCCGGCGCCGCCGACGCCTGCCACCAGGAGTCCGTCCGAGACAGGCACGACGTCGTAGGGCGCCATGACCACATCGCCGCCGCCGGCGAACATGGTCTCGGAGGTCAAGACGCCGCCGCCGGTATTCAAGCGCGTCAAGAACGCCTTGCCTACGCTCGGCCCGGGGCCTGGCAAGTAGCCGGCGACCGCGATCACGTCGGCCTTGCCCGTCGCACCGAGCGCAGAGATGAAGCTGTAGCCAGAAGGCACCCCAGCGACCTCCCAGGTCGAGGCCTTGCTGCCGATCGCCTGCAAGACAACGATGTTGTCGTTCTTGATGTAGACGAACCCGCCCGTGACTCCGAGCAAGTACTTGGCCGCGGCGCCCCCTGACGCGACAACCGTCGTCGACTGCAGCGTTTTTCCCGTCTTTCCAGCCAGCTCGAACACCTGCGGCACTTTGGAAACGACGCCTGCGCTGGCCTTGTCCATGGTGCCGACGAGCGTGCCGCCGGTCGACGTTGTGGCCATGCCAAAGACGGACACTGTGGCGGGGTCCGTCGAGGGCAGCGCCAGCGTCCCATCGGCCTTGCCGTCGGCGAGGATGAATGCCGCCATGAGCGCCGGAGCGGTGCCGCCGATGCGCGTCACGATGGTCCAGCCCGCCGCCGTCGCGACCACAGCCGGGCGGTCGTTGTTGGATTCAGGCAGAAACAGCGACGTCGGCTGCCCGATCACCTGGCCGTAGCTGGTGAGGAGCGTCACGGTGGTGCCGAGCCCGAGCGAGCCGGTGCCGCATTTGGTGTGACCGACCACGGCGATGGTGCCGTTGCTGTGGCGGGAGAAGGCCATGCGAGGATAGTTCGTCACGTTGAGCACGTTGCACGATTGGACGCTGGCGAGGCTCAGCTTGGCGAGCTTCTTGCCGGTGCAGGCTTTGGCGGCGCAGGTGTCGGTCACGGTGCAGACAGACCCATCGTCGCAGGCCTTGGTGTTTGCGGTGGCGACGCAAGACCCCTTGCTGCAGCTGTCGTCGGTGCAGAGGTTGCTGTCGTCGCAGTTCTTGGCGGTGCCAGCCGTGCACTTGCCAGCGCTGCAGACGTCGCCGAGCGTGCAGTTGTCGAGGTCATCGCAGCCGGGGCCCGACAAGCCAACCGTCGTGCAGCTGCCTCCGGCGCAGGCATCCGTGGTGCAGACGTTGCCGTCGTTGCAGACCTTTGCGCTCCCCGGCAGGCAGACGCCGTCCTTGCAGCTATCGCTCTCCGTACAGCCATCGCCGTCATCGCAGGCGCCGGTCGGCTTGACGACGTTCTTGCACACGCCCGTGACGCAAGCATCGGCGGTGCAGGCGTTCTTGTCGTCGCAGCTCTTGGCGGGGCCAGCGCTGCACTTGCCGGCAGCGCAAACGTCGGTGGTGGTGCACGCGTCGCCGTCGTTGCAGGCCGTGCCGTCGGCCAGGCTCTTGTAGGAACCGATGTTGGCATCGCAGCTGTCGGTGGCGCACGCGTTGTCGTCGTCGCAGGACTTGCCGATGCCCTTGCAGGCGCCGAGCCCGTCGCAGGCGTCGTTGGTGGTGCAGCCGTTGACGTCGTC
>CANLIC010000045.1 GCA_947491025.1 Myxococcales bacterium | reverse complement strand
GCCGCCAAATCACCCTTGACCGCAAGACAACTCACCTCGATCGGCACTTCCAGGGGTGAGGTTTGTCTTCGGTCAGGGCTACAACGGCCGAACAAATGCGTGGCCAGCAGGGCAGGCTTGGGGCTGGGGACTTTGGATCAGGCCTGGTCATGAGCACCCCAGCCGCAAAGTTGACGGTGGCCGTGTTGTGGTGAATGCCGCGAACGTCGACCTGGTTGAGCAGGATGGAACCGCTGACGGGTCCTGGTGGGTCGTTGGAGGCAACGACGCCCGTCTCGTAGGCGTCCTCGATCTGGCAGCGACGCATCGTCAATGAGCAGCCGCCGGTGACGTCGACTCCCTGGCCACCGTAGCCGGGCCCGGATTGCCGAACATCACGGATGATCACGTCTTCGAGCAGCAGGGAGCTCTTGTCGTGATCGAGGTTCACCCCCTCACCGACCGTATCGAGCACGATGGAACGTCGGACCTCAGCGTTGCCGCCCACTCTCACAATCAGCGCCACGCCGCTCCAAGTCCCCTTGGCGTTCGTGAAAGCGCGCATGCCGAGCAGGGCACATTGATCCAGGCGCAAGGTGGCCACAGGCCCTTCGGCCAGCACGCCCCAGCCTACGAAGTTGCCGACGCGGGCCGCCCGCAGGTCGAGCACGCTGTCGCCGCCGACCGCGGCGCCGGTCGCGAAGCCAAAGTCGTCTGGGAGCGAGCGCGTGCGCTCGATGACTACGCGGTCGCCTGTCACGTCGCTCTTGGCGTAGACCTCGATCCCCCGCATGCAATTGTCGATGAAGGCCGCCCGGCGCAGCGTCGCCTTGGAGGTCGTCTCCACCCGCAGACCGAACCCCTGCAACGTCGCGACCCCGTCGGGATTGCTGCCGTCGACGAGCAGATCGACCGCGTCCAGCTTGCTGGAGGTGCGGACGATGACGCCGTCACCGGCCGTCTTGCGCACCCGCACCCGCTTCAGGTTCACCACGGTGAGCAAGTCGAGGTAGATGCCGTGGGCATTCTGCTTGAGCTTGTCCGGGACGATCTCCTCGATCAGGCAGTCTTGGAGGTCCGCGCTCGAGCTGAGGGTGAGCGAGATGCCGCGCCCGATCGACCCGACCACCCGCACCCGCTCGATGAGCAGCCCCTTGACGCCCTCGACCTGGATGCCGCGGGCGCCGCCCTCCACCGTCAGCCCACGCAGGACGCTGCCCTTGGCCTGAACAGTCAGCACAAGGTTGGGCTTTTGGCTGCTGCCGACCACGTACACCGCGCTGGCGCAGCGCCCGATGATGCTCAGCTTTTTGGCCACGGTCTGGCCGCCCGTGTAGACGCCGTCGGTGAGGGCGACCGTGCCGCCCTCTGGCGCGGCCGTGATCGCTGGGCCGAGCTCCGAGAAGGGCGACGCCAGGCTGCCATCGCCGCCTTCGGGCGCGGCGGCATCGACAAAGACCACCGACGGACCCGGCGCCACGGCATAGGGTGAGGTTCCACACGCCGTAGCAGACGCAACACAGGCGGGCGGCAGACCGTCCTTGGCGTCACCGACCGCGTCAAAGCCGTCCGGGCAAGGCTTTACGGGCCCGCGCAACGGCCGACACTCGCCTGCCGCTGCCGGATCGGGACCCTCACCGACCGGGCAGCCGAGCTCACCCTCGGCGCAGGCGCGCGGTGGCGCGTCGGGGCCGTCGGCGCACCAACGCGGCGTGGGCCACGACTTGTCCGGGCCCGCGCTCGAGCCGGCGCGACGGCAGCCGCCTCCGACGTCGGGCACGTCGCCTGCGCCACAGGAGACGGCGCCGACGCTGTCGCAGGCGGTCGATTCGAGCCGGCAGCCGCTTTCGCCCACCGCACACGCCTTGTTGTCGCCGTCGACCCAGCGGCCGCACCAGCGCGGGACGCAGTTGAGCAAGGCGTCGTCGGTCAGCGTGGCGCAGGCGGGCGGCCCGACCGCGGCGCAGCGTCCCTCCTCGACGAGGGCCTGGCCGCTGGGACAGGGCGTCGAGTCCTCGGCCGGGCTGGCATCGCCCGCGTCGCCTGCGTCAACGTCGGTGCCATTCGCGTCGCCTGGCGCGGCGGCCGGCGCCGAGGGGGCAGAGCACGCGCCGACAAAGGCCAGGTGCAGGCCGACCAGCAGCGCCGATCGAAAGGGCCAGCCCGGCTTCCCAAGGGCCAGCGTCAGGTCAAGGCCTGTGACGTGCAGTCTTGGGCCCACCTGGGCCTCGCCTCGGGCTGACAGCGGGACGCCGCGGCTTCGATCCCGGTCAAGGGCGCGCGGCGGCCACAGCGTAGGCGGAGGCGTCGGATTCAGAGGACTCCTGTTGGCGCGGAGCGCCCGGTCCACAACGCCTGCCCCGCAACGCCTGGCACACCGTCCGTCGCGCAGCTCGCCGCCTGATGCGATCGCCGATCAGGACCTCGCTGAGTCTGTGCGAACCCGCGCGCGACTGTCGAGCCCCAACACTCTGGGCGGAGGAGCATCCCCGGCCATGCGCCATCGCCCGCGTGTCGGCCGCGGCTGGCCGAACAGGAGCTCTCGGCCCGTGCAGCCCAAACACCCGCTCCACAAGTCCGCTTGCGTCGATCGACGGCGATCCGGCAGACTCCGGACGGCTGCGAATGGCGAGCCATGGCGGCCAGGGAGGGGGGCGATGGAATTCGGCATGCTGCCCCTGCGTCGCCTTGCGCTGACCATCTGCGCGACGGTGATGCTGCTGCTGGCCAGTTGCGGCGGCACCGAGCCGGAGGGCACTTCCAGCGCTGGCGACGACGCGGCCGCCCAATCCGAAACCGGTTCGCTCGACGACAACGGTGGCGTCGTCACCGACGACGACACCGGCGGCACCGACCCCGGCGAGACCACGGACCAGGCAGACGTCGAAGGGGACGCCTCTGGCACCGACGACGCCGGCACCGACGACGCCGGCACCGACGAAGAGACGGACGGATCGGACACCCAGGGCAGCTGCACCGGCGCCCCTGGCTGCGCCTGCGCCTCCAACCTCGACTGCGACAACAGCGTCTGCCTCGACACGCCCGAGGGCAAACGCTGTGCCTTCACCTGCATCGACACCTGCACCAAGGGCTACACCTGCGAGAAGCTCGGCACCAGCGACGTGGTGTTCGTCTGCATGCCGAATTTCCTGACCCTTTGCTCCCCGTGCAAGACGACCAAGGACTGTTCACCCGAAGGCACGGACTCGCTCTGCCTCGACTACGGCGACGCAGGCAGCTTCTGCGGCGGCCCCTGCAAGGTCGACGCCGACTGCCCCGACGGCGGTTACACGTGCGACGAGGTGCTGAATCCCGAGACCAAGACGCTGACCAAGCAGTGCAAGCTCGCCAAGGTCGAGGGCAAGCAGCCGGTCTGCGGCTGTTCGGTCTGGGCCCAGGCTGCGTCGATGAAGACGGGCTGCAAGATCACCAACGGCTTCGGCACCTGCGCTGGCGAGCGGCAGTGCGAAGCTGGCGCGATGGGCGCTTGCAAGGCCGCGACCCCCGCCGAGGAGAGCTGCAACGGCCTCGACGACGACTGCAACGGCGTCACCGACATCCTGCCGGCGACCAAGGTCTGCAGCAAGTCCGCTTGGTTGCCTGTGGGCAGCCAGAAAGCTTGCGTGGCCAATGCGGACTGCACCCAGCCGGGAGAGTCGTGCAACCCAGGCAAGGGCCTATGCCAGACGCTCATCGGAACCTGCACGGGGGTCGCCAGCTGCAGCGGCGGTGCCGAGGTCTGCTCGTCGGTGCAGACGCCGAAGATCGAGGCGTGCAACGGCGAGGATGACGACTGCGACGGCAACGCCGACGAGGACTTCGCTTGGACCGATCCCCTGGCTGGCGGGAAGGTCGCGGTCGGCGGCGCCTGCGGCCTCGGCCCCTGCAGCGGCGGCACGGTCGCCTGCGAAACGCTGTTGAGCGCCGTCTGCACGACCGAAAAGAACAAGAAGTCGGACGCTTGCAACGGTCTCGACGACGACTGCGACGGCGTCACCGACGACGGCTCCTGCGAAGACGGCAGCGCCTGCACCACGGATGTCTGCGATGGCAAGGCGAAGTCGTGCAGCAACGACAGCGCCGTCGGCTGTGACGACAAGAACCCCTGCACCGGCGACGCCTGCATCCCCAAGGACGGCAGCTGCTCCCACGTCGCCCTGACGGCGACCTGCGACGACGGCGACGCCTGCACGGTGGGCGACGCCTGCGTTGCCGACGATAAGGCCATCGCCACCTGCGCGCCGGGCGCCAAGGCCAAAGACTGCGACGACGCCAACGTCTGCACCGACAACAGCTGCGACGCCAAGCTGGGCTGTGTGGTGTTGCCCAACGCCGTCACCATGGACTGCTACGACGGCGGCGCCGCGACCAAGGGTGTCGGCCTCTGCGTCGGCGGCGTCAAAGCCTGCAACAACGGCAAGCTCGACAGCGCCTGCGTGGGCCAGGTCGTGCCAAACGCGGTCGAGCTCTGCGACAGCAAAGACGATACCTGCGACGGCGTGACCGATGAAGGCTGCAAGGCCGCCGAGGTCGCGGGCACCTTCTCTGCCAGCGGCGGGCGGCTCAGCCCCGATGGCAAGGGGACCCGCGTCCACGCTGTCCTCGGCCACGGCAGCGTCGGCGGCGGCACCGCTGCGGCGGCGTCAGGCAAGACCGTCAAGGCCGGATTCATCGTCTGGTTGCAGTCGTTGTTCGAGTAGCGGGTTGTGCGAACCCGGGGGTGGATCATGACACGCGCAAGCACGTACGTTTCCACAAGTCGAGGCGTCTTGCGGCAGGTGCTTGCGGCCCTGTGCGGCGCCGCGGCCCTCTTGCCGCTCGCAGCCGTGGCGGCGCCAGCAGAGATGTTGCAGCTGCAGGGGCGGCTCACGTCGGCGGCTGGCACGGCCGTCCCAGACGGCGACTACGCGCTGACGCTGCGCTTCTACGCCGCGAAAGCGGACGCCGAGGGCGATGCGCTCGAGGTCTCCATCGACCCCGCGGTCGCTGTGGCCAAGGGCGCGTTCACGCTCAACATCGGCAGCAAGCTCAAGCTCAACCCGGCCCCGTTCCGCGAGGGCAAGGTCAACTGGGTGGGCATTCAAGTCGGCTCGGACCCGGAGCTGCCGCGCCTGCAGCTCAACCAGGTCCCTTACGCGATGCGGGCTGCGATCGCCGGCGACCTGGAGTGTTCGGGCTGCGTCGGCGTCGCTGACCTCGCGCCGGCGGTGCTTGCGCCGTACGCCAAGACCGACGACCTGAAGCCCTACGCCAAGAGCGAAGACCTGCAGGCGTACGCCAAGAGCGCTGACCTCAAGAAGGTCGCCACGAGCGGCAGCTACGGCGATCTCTCGGGCAAGCCGACGCTCCCCGAGCTCAAGACCTGCCCGTCCGGCCAGGTCCTGGTCGGCCATCAGGCCGACGGCACGATCCAGTGCGCCACCGACAAGGACACCATCGTCAAGTACGACGGCGCCGACTTTGCCCTGACGAATCAGGCCTGTGCGAGCGGCTCGATCGTCGCGGGCTTCGACGCCGCCGGCAAGGTGGTCTGCGTCGCCGACAAGGACACCGACACCAACTACGACGGCGGCGACTTCGCGCTCTCCGGCCAGGCCTGCCCGCCCGGCCAGCACGTGGCCGCCATCACCGCCAACGGCAAGATCACCTGCGTCGCCGACAAGGACACCGACACCAAGTACGACGGCGGCGACTTTGCGGTCTCCAACCAGGCCTGCCCGTCCGGTCAATACGTTTCTGGCGTCACCGCCAACGGCAAGGTCACCTGCGCCGCCGACAAAGACACCGACACCACCTACTCCGGCGCGAACTTCGCGACGTCCGGCCAGGCCTGCGCAAGCGGTCAGGTCGTCACCGGGCTCGACGCCAACGGCAAGGTGACCTGCGCCGCCGACAAAGACACCGACACCACCTACTCCGGCGCCAACTTCGCCACCTCCGGCCAGGCCTGTGCAAGCGGCCAGGTCGTCACCGGGCTCGACGCCAACGGCAAGGTGACCTGCGCCGCGGACAAGGACACCAACACCACCTACACCGGCGCCAACTTCGCGGTGTCGAATCAAGACTGCCCAGGAACACAGGTCGTCTCAGGCGTCGACGCCAACGGCAAGGTGACCTGCGCCGCCGACAAGGACACGACCTACAGCGGCGCCAACTTCGCGACCTCAGGCCAGGCCTGCCCAAGCGGTCAGGTCGTCACGGGCCTCGACGCCAACGGCAAGGTGACCTGCGCCGCCGACAAGGACACGACCTACAGTGGCACCAACTTCGCGACGTCCGGGCAAAACTGCTCGATCGGCCAGGTGGTCACCGGACTGGACGCCAGCGGCAAGGTCGTCTGCGCCGCCGACAAGGACACCAACAACACCTACAACGGCACCCACTTCGCGGTCTCGAACCAGGGCTGCCCGCCCAATCAGGTCGTCGTAGGCCTCGATAGCAGTGGCAAGGTCAGCTGCGCTGCGGACAAGGACACCAACACCACCTACAGCGGCGCCAACTTCGCGACCTCAGGCCAGGCCTGCCCGGCGGGACAGGTCGTCACCGGCGTCAACGCGAGCGGCGCGGTCACCTGCGCCACCGACAAGGACACCGACACCAACACGACCTACAGCGGCGCCAACTTCGCGGTCTCGAACCAGGGCTGCAGCGCAGGCCAGATCGTCACGGGCATCAACTCCTCCGGCGGCGTCACGTGCGCTGCCGAGAAGTCGGGCATTGTCTTCACCCGCTGGGGTCGCGGCTCTTGTCCGACGGGCTCTACGCTCGTCTACGCGGGCTACCAGGCTGGCCACTCGCATGACCAAGGCGGCTCCGGCGCGAACCAGCTGTGCCTCTCAAACGACCCCAAGTGGTTGAACTTCAGCGACGGCAACCACAACGGCGCGCTCGTCTACGGCACAGAGTATGAGATGGGCGGCTACGGCCTCGCTGGCGTATCTCCGTTCAATGGCCTGCACGACTACTCGGCGCCTTGCGCGGTCTGCCTCGACACACGCTTTACGACCCAGCTCATGATCCCCGGCACGTATACCTGCCCGAGTGGTTGGACGAACATGTACTATGGTTACCTGATGTCGGAGCACTACACCCACGCTTCGACGGAATACGTTTGTGTGGACTACCAAGCTGAAAAAATCGGTTCTGTCGCCAACCACAATGGCAACCTGCTCTACCCGACCGAGATAGAGTGTGGTTCTCTGCAATGCGCCAGCACCGGCTATGTACAAGACCGCGAGCTGACATGCACGGTGTGCGCCCGTTGAGCGCGAAGGTGCGTCGCAGCTTCAAGGGTCTGAGCTCCGCGTGGCTGCTGCCACTCCGACCTGTCACGCACCTCTGGCTCGCGACAGCATCGCTGGTCGGCTGCCAGGACGCGGCGAGTGTCGGGGCTTCGCCTCCGGGTGCGACGCGTGAGGCCCTTCCAGAGGCCTCCCCTGCCTGCGACTCCGGGCCGCTCACGGACGCTGAGAAGATCCGCGCGGCCAAGTTGATCCAGAGCGCCCTCTCTACCAGCCACGGCAAGGTGGTCGTCACCGCGATTCAGCCGGTCTCTGGCGTGATCCGCGCGATGGCCACGCCAGCCATCGCGGGGGCCCGTCCGTTCCCGATGTATGTGACGCGCGATCTCCGCATCCTCTTTCCCGCCGCGCAAGACACCAGCCATGTGCCGGCGCAAGCGCGCGCACCGGGGACGTTCGAGTCGTGCCTGCGGGCTTCGGGGCTGCGCCTCTATGGCGACGCGAAGCAGGCGGCGACGAAGCGCCAGCTCCAGGAGCTGGGTCACGACGCGGCCGCGCTGCTCGTGGATTGCGCTACGCACCCTGCCGAATGCGCCTCGCTGGGCCAGACGACGCTTCCGATGATGAAGTTTGGCCCACAGCGCATCGCGTCGTTCATGCCGCGCAAGGTCATCGGCCAGTGGACCCAGTGCGACCCGAATTGAGGGATGGCGCCGGAGTTCATGCGGCCGAGCTTTGAGGACAAGCGCTAAGGCCCAGCGCCGACCCGCGGCAAGACCGCCGACCCCGCTTCTCCCGAGTTGCCGGCCCCGGTGCGCGGCGCTATGGTCGAGGCATGCGAACACTCTGCTTGGACATCGGCGGCACAGGCATCAAGGCGCTCATCCTCGGCCCCAGCGGTGAGCCTGCCTCTGAGCGGGCGCGGGTACCGACGCCCAAGCCTGCGACGCCGGCTGCCGTGCTCGACGCCATCGCCGAGCTCGTCGCGCCGCTCGGTCCCTTCGAGCGCGTCGCGGTGGGCTTCCCAGGCGTCGTCGTCGCCGGCATGACCCGCTCGGCGCCAAATCTCGGCCCCGGTTGGCCCGACTTCGACCTCGCGACGAGGCTCACCGAGCGGCTCCGCCGGCCGGTCCGGGTCGCCAACGACGCTGGCGTGCAGGGCCTCGGTGTCATCGAGGGCAGCGGTACGGAGGTGGTGTTGACGCTCGGCACCGGCATGGGCTTTGGGCTCTACGTCGACGGCATCTACGTGCCCAACATCGAGATGGCGCACCACCCCTACAACGGCGAGCTGACCTACGAGCAGCTGGTCAGCGATGGCGCGCTGAAAGAGATCGGCGCCACGGCGTGGGAGGAGCGGGTGCAGGCCGTCGTCGCCCAGCTGCGGCCCATCCTCAACTGGCGGCGCATCTACCTCGGCGGTGGCAACGCCCGCCTGCTCGATCGCGCGAGGTTCCCGGCGGACGTCACCTTGGTCGACAACGCTGCAGGCCTCCTCGGCGGCTGGAAGCTGTGGGCGGGCCGGTCATGAGCGACGCCGAACGCGACCGTCTGGCGAGTGAGCGCGCCCGCACGGGCAACTGGAAGCGCTGGGGCCCCTACCTCTCGGAGCGCCAGTGGGGCACGGTCCGCGAGGACTACTCCGCCGACGGCAACGCCTGGAAGTATTTTCCGTTCGATCACGCGCACCTGCGCACCTACCGCTGGGGCGAAGACGGCCTCTTTGGCTTGACCGACCGCGAGTGCCGCCTCTGCTTCTCGGTGGCGCTGTGGAACGAGCGTGATCCCATCCTCAAGGAGCGGCTCTTCGGCCTCGCTGGGCCCGAGGGCAACCACGGCGAAGACGCCAAGGAGGAGTGGTACTACGTCGACAACACGCCGACCCACGCTTACATGAAGGGGCTCTACAAGTACCCGCAGGCGGCCTTCCCCTACGAGCGGTTGCGCGCCGAGAACCGCAGGCGCTCCAAGCAGGAGCCGGAGTACGAGCTCGTCGACACCGGCGTCTTCGCTGAGCAGCGCTACTTCGACGTTCAGGTCGAGTACGCCAAGGCGGCGCCCGAGGTCATCCTCATCCGCATCCAGGTCACCAACCACGGGCCCGATGCCGCCGCGGTTCACGTGCTGCCAACGCTGTGGTTCCGCAACACCTGGTCGTGGGGCCGCACCGGCGAGGGCTACCCTGCGCGCCCCCACCTTGAGCAGCGCTCCGCGACGTCGGTGGCCGCCGAGCACGCGACGCTCGGCAACTTTACGCTGCACAGCGAGGGGCCCGCGAACTGGCTCTTCTGCGAGAACGAGTCGAACGGCACCGCGCTCTGGGGCAAGCCGCACGACGACCGCGGCCGCAAGGACGCCTTCCACCAGCGCGTGGTCCATGGCCGCGCCGACGCCGTCAACGACACGCAGCGCGGCACCAAGGTCGCTGCGTGGGAGCGCCTCGAGCTGGCCCCGGGCGAGACCCGCACGCTGCGGTTGGTGTTGTCCAACGCCTCTGAAGCACCAGCGTTTGGCGCCGAATTCGACCGCGTCTTCGCCGAGCGCATCAGCGAGGCCGACGCCTTCTGGGGCTCGCTCTGCCCGCCCCAGGCCACCGCCGCCGAGCGCGCCGTGCACCGGCAGGCTTGCGCCGGCCTGCTGTGGACCAAGCAGTATTACGGCTACGTCGTGCAGGCCTGGCTCGATGGCGACCCTTCGCAGCCGGCGCCGCCGCCGGCCCGCAAGCGGGCCCGCAACGCCGACTGGGCGCGCCACCTGTACAACCGCGACGTCATCAGCATGCCCGACAAGTGGGAGTATCCCTGGTATGCGGCCTGGGACCTCGCCTTCCACATGATCCCGTTCGCGCGCTTCGACGCCGACTTCGCCAAGCAGCAGCTCGAGCTCTTCCTGCGCGAGTGGTACCTGCACCCCAACGGCCAGCTCCCCGCCTACGAATGGAACCTCTCGGACGTCAACCCGCCGGTGCACGCCTGGGCGGCCTGGCGCGTCTACAAGATGACGGGGGCGAAGGGGCAGCGCGACACGGACTTTCTGAAGCACGTGTTCCAGAAGCTGCTGATGAACTTCACCTGGTGGGTCAACCGCAAGGACGAGAAGGGCCGCAACCTGTTCAGCGGCGGCTTCTTGGGGCTCGACAACATCGGCCTCTTCGATCGCAGCAAGCCGCTGCCGCAGGGCAACCACCTCGAGCAGGCCGACGGCACCGCCTGGATGGCGTTCTACTGCACGACCATGCTCGGCATCGCCATCGACCTCGCGCGCGACGACCCCACCTACGGCGACCTCGCCTCCAAGTTTTTCGAGCACTTCGTCGCCATCGCCCACGCCATGAACAGCACCGACGACAGCGGGCTGTGGAACGAAGAAGACGGCTTCTACTTCGACGCCATCCGGGTCGACGGCCCCTCCAAGGCGATCCGCATCCGCTCGATGGTCGGCCTCATCCCGCTCTTTGCGGCCTTGGTGCTCGAGAGCGAAGACCTCGACCACATGCCCGCCTTCCGCCGTCGCATGGACTGGTTCCTTGAGCATCGACCGGAGTTGGCTCGCAACATCACGTACCTACACGCCTCCGACAGCGGTACCCGTCGTCTGTTGGCGATTCCGACCCGCGAACAGTTGGTGCGCATCTTGCGCTACGTGTTGGACGAGTCGGAATTCCTGTCGCCGCACGGCGTCCGCTCGTTGTCGCGGGTCCACCTTGAGGCGCCCTTCAGCCTGACGCTCGGTGGCGCCACTTGGAGCGTCGGCTATGTCCCCGGCGACTCCGACTCCGGGCTCTTTGGCGGCAACTCCAACTGGCGCGGACCGCTGTGGATGCCCTTGAACTTCTTGCTGATCGAGGCGCTCGAGCGCTACCACTACTTCTACGGCGAGAGCCTTCGCGTCGAGTGTCCCACCGGCTCAGGCGTCTTCATGACCCTGCAAGAGGTGGCGGCCGACCTGGCGCGCCGGCTCACGACCCTGTTCGTGCCTGACCAGCACGGCGATCGCCCCAGCCACGGCGGCGATGCCCGCTACCGCGACGAGCCGGCCTACCGCGATCTCGTGCTCTTTCACGAGTTCTTTCATGGCGATAGTGGCAAGGGCCTCGGCGCCTCGCACCAGACCGGCTGGACCGCCCTGGTCGCCGAGTGCCTGCGCCGCGTGCGCCGCTCGTAGCCTGGGCGGGCGACGGGGCCTGCTGGCCAACAGTGGACGGGCCTTGGATGGATAGCGTCATGTCGGCGTCCCATGGGGGGAAGCAGGGGCTGACGAAAAGGCTAGCAGAGGGGAGGCTGCGTCGACAACAGGCTTGATGCCCGCGCCGCGACAAGGATTAGCCGTCGCGACGGTGTGCCGTCAGCCACGCCGCAAGGTCGGAGTAGCTGGTGATCCGCTTCACGCCCTCGAGGTCTGCAGGCGCGCCGTCGCCGCCGACGATGAGTGTGCATCGCTCGGGTAGCAAGGCGCGTAGAGCGACCAGCGCGCCACGCGTCGCCGTCCGATCCCCATAGCGCGACACGCTGAGCACCACCGCCAACGCCGCCTTGCGCTTGGCGATGTTGGCGATCTCAGCGGTCGGCGTGTCCGCACCGCAGTAAACGAGCCGCGCGCCGGAGAGCGCCAAGGTCGCCGCGGCCAGCTGCAGGCCCAGCTGATGCAGCTCGCCCGATAGGCTGGCCAAAACCACCCAGGGCCCGTCGGTGTTGCCCGCCGCTAGCGGGCGCCACTGGCTGGCGCAGACCTCGCGCAGCCGCTCGCTGGCGGCGTGTTCCTCGCCCACCGTGATCGTGCCCGCCGCCCAGGCTTCGCCCAAGGCGCGCAGGAAAGGCCCAGCCAGCATGTCGGCGAAGGCCACAGCGCCATAGCGCTGCCAATCTCCGTTCATCGCGTTGCCGAGCCCCTCGGCGTCCAGGCTGCGGGCCAGCTCCACCCACTCCTCGACACGCTGGCGTGTCCCGGCATCGACGATCTGCGCTGGATGCAGGGTTCCAGCTGTCGCGCCGCTTGCCTCCTCGTGGAGTACCTGCCGCAGTTCCGCCAGCGGAAGACCCAGCACCTCGCCTGGCCGATGCCCAGCATCGATGAGGCGCTTGCAGAGACGGAGCTGCTCCGCCTGCGACAGCGCATAGCGCCGATGGCCAGAAGGCAGCCGCGTCGCAGCCGGCACGCCATAGCGCCGCTCCCAGGTGCGCAGCGTCTCCACCGGCACCCCTGCCAGCGTGGCCAACTTGCCGATCGCGATCACTGTCGTCTGCTCCACGTCGCCTCCCGCCCCAGGAGCCTGAGCCGCTGCAAAAACCTAGTCAAGACCCACCGGCAACCTGGCCGCGATCTGTTCGGATGTGCTTCACCGCGATGCCGCGCGATCACCGATCGCGGGCGTTGCGTGGCCACCCAGATCGACCGTGTGATGCAAGAAACGGCCCTTCGTTGCCCGAAAGCCCCTGCCCACCCGATCCCGGCGAAACAGCGACTCAGGCGGCTGACCAGATCGTGAACAGATTTATCTTGCATTCGCCCGAGGAATCTGTTCACTTTCGGTTCGGCAGCCCAGAACGGGCTGGCAGGAGGCCCGATGAGCACCGTCACTGACCGCACCACCCAGACCGCAACGCCGCGCAACCAGCCCACAGCCGATGCTCCGGCATGGAGCCGGGAGGACGACCAGGCCCTCATCGCCAGCCTGCTCGCAGCCAAGCCCAACGCGCTCGCCGCCTTCGATCGCCGCTACCGTCCGCTCATCGTGGCGGCGGCGCGACCGCGGCTGCGCGACGATCGCGACCTCGAGGAGGTGGTGCAGGACGTCTTGTGGACCGTGCACCGCAAGGTCGAGCTGTTCCGCGGCGAGTCGAGCTTCTCGACCTGGGTCTACCGTGTGTCCCAGAACGCGGCCCAGATGTCGGTGCGGCGCCACAAGCGCGCGGCGGTGCCGATGGCCGATGCGGCGCTAGAGTCGCTGCTGGAGGCTTCTCTCGCCGGCGGCTCGGCGCACATGCCGGACGCCCAGGCCGAGGGTCGGCGGGCGTACTGCACCCTGGAGCAAGCCATGCAGGCGCTGCCCGAGCCGCAGCGGGCGCTCTTTGTTGCGACGGACCTCGAGGACCGCGATCGCCAGGATCTCGCCGACGAGCTGGGGCTGAGCATGAGCGCGCTCAAGGCACGCATCTTCCGCGTGCGCACCCAGCTCCGCGACGCGATGCTGGCCGATACCTCTTGGCGAAGCGCGGCGTAGGGGCTCTAGGCCCCGGCGGGGAAGGCGCAGCCCCGCGCGACGGGATGCAAGGGGCAAAGCGGAGTTGCCCGGCGACCGAGGCGGGAACCTGGCGACGTGGTTGGCGTTCGCCAGCTCCACCGCCTCCATTCCGGCAGATCAGCGTCGAAGCAGGGCTAGGGCTTGGCCGCCGGAGCTGGAGCCGGAGCCGGCGCGGCCGCTGGCGCGGGCTCCGCCGCCGGCGGGGCCTCAGACGGCATGACAGTCGAAAGCCGCACGCTCTCGGGCAGCATCGCGTCCAGCTTGCCGGCAGCCCACAGCCCGGCGACGACGAGGAAGATCGCGACCAGGGGCCAGATCCAGGCGCCGGAGCCGCGCTGCGCGAAGGGATCGCGCAGGTCGCGGCTAGAGCCGGCCGGCAGCGAGGCCAGCGGCGTCAGCGACTCGCCGAGCCCGACGTTGACCTTGGCCATGGCATTGATCGCCCAGCCGTTGGCGTCCAGCAGCGGTCCCAGGTTGCGCTTGCGCAGCTTGAGCCACGCCACCGCCATGGAGGGCAGCGAGATGGCGAGCAGCAGGGCGAGGACGCCAAGGGGCATCCAGACCCCGAGCCCGAACAGCGCGTTGAAGATCGCGCCCGCGGCTGCGGCCAGACCGCCGACGGCGACGCCGATGGCGGCGAGCATGCCGATGTCGATCTTGGCTTTCTCTTTGGGCGCTTCCGGCGCCTTGCCAGCATCGACCGTACCCTTGGCCTTCTCGAGCGCCGCGACCCGATCGGCGTCGGCTTTGGCCTCAGCGTCGGCGGCGCGCTTGTCGACCTGATCCTCAATGAAGCGCAGCATCTTCTTGTACGGCGACCAGAACGCCTGCCGAATGCTGATCGGCTGGTCGACGATGCGCGTCACCGTCGCCGCCCATGGCGTGCCCTTGCGGTCGTAGAACAAGCCGTTGCGACCGACCGCGATGTGATCGACGTCGCCGCCCGTCACGGCCGCCACGATGGACTGGCTGCGGCCATCTGGCGCCTTGCAGTCGCAATAGGCCAAGAAGGCGTTGGACTTGCTCGCCATGGCGGCGTGGCGCCCACCGTCCAGCACCGGCAGCACCAGCTCGCACGAGCGGTGGTCGAAGTAGAGCGTGCCGGCCTGGAAGATCGCTTTGCGGCTCCGGTCATAGAAGTCGCGGAACGACACGAAGTTGTGCACCAGCGTGATCAGGTCGCGGTGCAGGCGGGCCAGGCGCACCACGTCGTCGATCGACGCGGCGTCGTCGGACAGCGCGGCGTCGGCGGCGATGGCGGCGCTGATCGCGGCTTGACCATCGCCCGCTGCGATGGCGGCGACGCGGTCGGCGCCCAGGCCCTCGACGCTGGCGCCGGCTTTGGCCGCCAGCCACGCGTCACGTGCGGCAAACGCGCTGACCACTTTGGCCCACTCGGCCGGCGACAGCTCGTCACGCGCGCCGAGCAGCGGCACGACCACCGCGTCGCGCAGCGCGGTCACGGCCTGCGTCCAAGCGGGGTTGACGCCTTCGCCCAGCGGCAGCGCGCGACCCGCGGCCACCTGGGCGAGCGGGAAGTGGCGCATCGCGCTGGCGTCCGGGTCGAGCGCGCCGTCGGTCAGGCCGGCGTACTCGCCGCCATCGCGGTTGATGGCGGCGACCGAGCGCGGGTCGTAGGCGGCGACCCGGCAGCGCGCGAAGTAGTCGTCGACCTTGGCGCGGACGGCGGTGAAGGCGGCGTGGGCGCCGCCGGTGGCCGCTCCCAGCGGGCGCTGGGCCTCCCCCTCGCCCTTGAGCCAGGCCAGGTGATCGGCGATGGCGCCGAAGAACGCTGCGAGCGTGTCGGCCGAGACGCCCTTGGCGCCGCTGCGGTCGGTCGGGGCGTCGCTGCAGGCGACGATGTCGTCGCAGAGCTTTGCGGTCGCGGGATCGCTCACCGAGCCGCTGTGGACGATGCCGTCGCCGTTGTGGGCGCGGGCGGCAAACGCTGCGGCGGCCGCGGTGGCCTGGGCGACGGTGAGCTGCTTGCCACCGCCAGCGTCGATCCAGGTCAGCATTCCGGCCGCGGTGCGCTGCAGCAGCGGATCGGCGATGTCGGCGACGCCGAGGCCATCGTGGCCGGCCATGAGGGCGTCAGCGCTGCGCAGCCGTCCGGCCGCCCAGGCGATTGCGGCGAGCAGCTCGTCGACGTGGATGCGGCCGTCGCCATCGCGGTCGATCGCGGAGAGGGTGGCGGAGTCCATCTCGACGCCCACCGTCGGGCAGGTCAGCGCGACCCACAGCTTGGGGTCGAGCTGTTTCAGGGCCAGCAGGTCCGAACCGTCGCGAATGACGACCTGGTCGACACCGCCGATCCGCACGAATTGAAACGCGTGACTCATGTCTTCTCTGTCCTGTATGGGGTGGGCAGCCATGGGATGCCGGAAGGGCAGAATGGGTGCGGCCCTCCGCGAGTCAAGGTCGAACGGGCCAAGGCGGCGCGGATTCGAAAAAGATTTCGAACTGCGGCGCGCACGCCGACGCGGATCACAGCGCTTGCTTCGCCATCTGCGCGACGGCCCCTGAGAGGATCTGAATGAGAGACTGTGACCCCAAAGGCTGCATCGCGGGCCCCTGCGCGTGGGTTGCAACTGGCCGCTCACGGCAGCCGCAGCGACGTCGGCGGCCACTCCCTGCAGAACCGCCGCGGGACCGGTTGGAGGCCTCCTCCGCGATGGCGCGTCTTCGGTCACGCGCTCGGTCAAGTCGCGCCACCCCTGCCAGGCGCGCGGTGGCGCGGACAACGCGATCGCCAGGTCTGGCCGCCGATCGCGCGCTGTGGCATGCAACGCGCACGCCGGGTTCGGACGGCGAGGGCGGCCGGCGCCGCCCAGGGATGACAGTCGAGCGCGCAATCGGGCCATGGCGGGTCGCTGCGACCTGATCGTGACGCCGCTACGCTGTGGTCGCCGAGCGCCGGCGGCGGGACGCCCAGCGGCGCGGCCAGCGCCTTGAGCAACCGGACGTTGGGCGTGGCAGGCGCTGGCCCGGGCGGCAGCAGGCGCGACAGCTAAGGACTTGGAGTCTTCGTGGCCGCGATCGGCTTTCTCAACGATCAGATCCTCTACCGGGACGCCGATGGCGGGCTCTCATGCAACGACGCGTTCGTCGCGTTCCTGCTGGCCTTTCGCCGCCACTATGATCACGTCGTGCTGTTCTCGCGCGTCCACCCGACCCCCATCGACGCACCGCTCGCGCTGCGGGTGGAAGGCGAAGGCGTCGAGGTGATCGAGTTGCCCTTCTATCCGCGGATCTCCGCCCTATTCACCCATCCCGTGCGCCACTGGCCCGGCCTCGATCGCGCCCTAGAGCGCCTGCACGGCCTCGACGCCGTCTGGCTCAACACCGGCCACCCTGTCAGCGTCCGCGCATTGCAGCTGCTCGGACCGACGCCGCGGCCGAGGCTGGTCGCGGCGCTGCGTGGCGACTACGAGCGCGACGCCTCCATCCGCGAGGGCGGCGCTGCTCGGGTCGCGCGGGCCATCCAGACCGCGATGATGCACGCCTTTGCCCACTACGCTCGCCGCCGCGGCGTACCCGTGCTCGCGTATGGCGACGCCGCTGTGGCCCGGGCGCAGCAGCTCGGCCTGCGCGCCTTGCCCTTTGAGACCACGCTCCTCGATGGCCAGCTCATCGCGGACCCGCCCGCTCCCGACCCTCTGCTCGCCGTCGACCTGCTCGTCGTGTGCCGGCTGGTGCGCGAGAAGGGGCTCGATCGCCTCATCGAGGCTCTGCCTGGGCTGCGCGGTCGCGACGGGCGACCGGCGACCTTGGCCATCGTCGGCGAAGGCCCACAGGAGGCGCCGCTGCGGGCGCTCGTCGCCGCGCACGGCCTCGACGAACGCGTGGCGTTTCGCGGCTACGTCGCGCACGGCAAGCCGCTGATGCAGATGGTGCGCTCGGCGACGGTGTTCGCCCTACCGTCGCGCACCGAGGGTGTACCGGCGACGGTCCTCGAGGCGATGGCGATGCGCGTACCGGTGGTCGCCACCGCGGTCGGCGGCCTGCCAACCCTGCTCGCCGACGGCCGCGGCGTCCTCCTCGATGCCGCTGAGGAGGGCCTCGGCGGCCGGCTGCAGGCTGCGCTCCAACAGATGCTCGACGACCCCGCGCAGCGCGAACGCATCGCGGCCGCCGCCTTCCAGCACGTGAGCGGCCTCACCGTCGAGGCCCAGATCGCCCGCGTGGTCAATGTGCTCGAGGGGGCCGACGCGCCAGACGCCTGAAAATCCGCGACGCAGGTGCGCAACGGTGCAGCTTCACGGCCCGTCGCGGCTGGCTGCTCGGGCCTTGCCGGGCTTGCGCCATCGCCGCGGCACACCCTACGATCGCTGCCCCGACACGCTGCCGCGTCGGCGGATGGAGGCGACGATGCTGAACACGCCGCTCAGCCCAACCGCGCACCCCCAGATCGTGGGTCTCGCGCGCGTGGGCCTCTGGCTCCTCTTCGGCGTCCTCGTTGCGAGCGGCTGCGGCGCCGACGTGCGCGCCGGCGAGGACGACGCCACTGCCGGTCTCGACGCGCTCGGCGCCGACGGCCTCGCCGACGGCCTCAGCGGTGACAGTGGCGCCGGATTCGACGATGCATCGCAGCCGCCGGACCTCGGCCCAGTCGACGAGGTTGCCGACGCCATGGGCGAGGACTCGACCAGCGCCGACGCAGGGGACGCGGCGGTGGGCGCCGACGCTGCCGGTGGCGACGCCTTGGTCGCTGATGCCGGCGAGACGGCCCAAGCCAGCGACTTCGCCATCGTCACCGCCTCAGCGCTCAAGAAGGCCATCGAGGGCAAGGCCTACACGGCGCAGATCGAGGCCAAGGGCGGCACACCACCCTATTTCTTTGGTCAAAAGGGCGGCGCCTTGCCCAAGGGCATCAGCCTCGGCGCCGATGGAACGCTCAGCGGCACTCCGACCGAATCGGGGAGCTTCAGTTTCGATATCAAAGCCTTGGATGATGCAACGCCGACGGCCACCGATCAGCGCACCTTTACCCTCGACATCGGGCTCGCGCCGCTCGAGATCATCGGCAGTCAGCAGATCAACCTGCTCGTCACCAAGCTGATCGTCCTGCCCCTCATCATCGTCGTCGACAAGGTGCCCGTGCCGTACAACGCCCAACTCGAAGCGCAGGGCGGCAAGAAACCCTACCAGTGGGTGGAGACGCCGCTCCCGGGCGCCGTCAAGAGCTTCATCCCCAACGCTGGCTTGCCCAAGGGCCTGACCCTCGGCAAAGACGGCAAGATCACCGGCGCCGTCAGCGACGTCTCGCTGGTGGTCAAGGTGCAGGTGCCGCTGACCCAGATCAGCCTCGAGGGCTTCTTCTTTGCCGCCGAAGTCAGCGACAGCCAAGCGACGCCGCAGAAGAAGACGGCGATGTTCATCCTGCCGACCGTGCCTGTTGGCGGGCCCTAGCGGATTTCCCTAGGCCGCGGGCGCGGGGATGGGCTCCAGCGTCCAAGCGCCCACCGAACCTTGCCTGCCCTTGACCGGAAACTCGCCGCGCCGCACCGCCCGCGCCTGCAGCGAAGCCGGCAGCGCCGCGTACACCGCGTCGGAGAAGAGCAGGGCGCTCTCGTCGTCGCGGCCGACCTCTTTGTTGAGCTGCTCGAGGCGGGCCGCCACGTTGACCGTATCGCCGATGACCGCGTACTTGGCGCGGGTCTTACTTCCGAGATTACCAGCGATCACCGGACCTTGGTGGATGCCGACGCGCTGGCGCAGCGATGAGAGCCCCACCTGCTGCCAGCGCGACGCGAGGCCAGCGCGTTGCCACTCGCCGTTGAGCTCCTGCAGGCGCGTCGCCATGGCCTCAGCGCAGCGGATGGCCCAGGTCGGGTGGTCGTCGAGGTCGTTGGGGGCCCCAAAAACCGCCAAGATCGCGTCGCCCAGGAACTCGATGATCACCCCGTGGTGAGCGTCGATGACCTCGTTCATCGCGCCGAGGTAGCGATTGAGCAGGTCGACCACCTCCGCCGGCTCCAGGCTCTCAGAAATCGTTGAGTAGCCGCGCAGATCGGTGAACAGCACGCTGACGACGCGCTCTTCGCCGCCGAGCCGCAAGTGGCTGCGGTCGGAGAGCAACGAGGCGGCCACCTCGCGGCTGACGTAGCGGCCGAAGGTGTCGCGGATGAACTCACGCTCCTCGAGTCCCTCCGCCATGGTGTCGAAGCGCTCTCCGACCACCCCGAATTCGTCCGTCCGTTGCAGCAGCATCCGCGCCGCCAGATCTCCGCCGGCGATGCGGGCGGTGGCGTCGATGAGACGGCCGAGGGGCTGCTCGATGTTGCGGCCGACGAGCACCGCCGCCAACGACAGCAGCAGCAGCGCCAGGACGCCGATGCCTGTGCAGAGCTCGAGGATGCGGGCTCGCGTGGCGTCGATGCGAGCGCCTGCGACGTCGATGCCGAGCACGCCTAGGCTCGCGCCCTTGGCGTCGCGAATCGGCGCCCACCCGGCCAGCGAGGGACCCCAGGCATCGGACGTGATCTCGTCCTCCACCGTCGGTTCATGCAAGGCCGCGAGCATCTTCGGAAAGGCGCCGGCGTCGTAGCGTTCACCGATGCGCGCCGAGTCCTGCGGGCGATCGGGGTCGTGGTCGATGGCGAAGCGCATCACCTGCGCCGTCTCGGTCTTCATCAGCACGTAGATGTTACGGATCTCGTGGTCGGCGGCGGTGATCGCCGCCAGCCGCGACTGCACCCGGATGAAGGCCGGGCCCCCGCGCGCCGCCTCGTCGCGCAGCGCCGTCAGGTCTTCGGCTTCGAGCCCGGCCGCCACCGCCACCGCCGTGGTCAGCAGCCGGCGTTTGAGGCCCTCGAGCTCCTGGTGGATGCCGAGGTGATAGAAGAGCACCGCCATCGGCACCAGCACGCCAAAAACCGCGACCGCGTAGAGCGCCGTCAAGCGCAGGTGGAAGCGGCGCCATGGTGGCAGGCGGCTGTGGGGCAGGTGATCCATGGACGCTCCTGGCACGGAGGCTAGCGCGAACGGGCGGGCCTTTCCACTCAGGGGCCGAGGCGCTACCCTCACGACAGTTCGCTGGCCGCCTGGCCGAGCGTGGGAGTTGCTGGCATGCACGCGTCCCGCTTTGGTTCTCGCCCGATTCCGGCCAACTCCCGCCTGGGCGCCATTCGCCAGGGCGTCGTATCGCGCCGCCAGGCGCTGCTGGCCATCAGCCTGGCAGCGCTGCTCGCCGGCTGCAGCACTGGCGGCGATGCCAGCGAGGGGCCGGCCGACGCCGACGACAGCGCGCAGGGGGGCGGGGACAGCGGCGGCGACGGGCAGGGCGGCGGTGGGCAGGGCGGCGACGGGCAGGGCGGTGGCGGTGGGGCCGACACCACGGGCGGCGGAGCCAAGCCCTTCGCTCCGGTCTGCGACGACAAGAAGCCCTGCGCGACCGGCAAGATGTGCGTCGACGGCGTCTGTGCACCCGAGCCGTCGGCGAATGCCAAGACGACGCTGAGCGATCCGTCCAAGGATCACACCGAGGCCGCTGAGCCGCTCGATCTGTCCTGCGTCGGCGCCGACCTCGCGACGACGCTCAAGGGCTTGCCCACCGACAAGACGGTGACGGTCTGGGGTCGCGTCGACCGCTTCGGCGGCGGTGGCATCACCAGCGCGGTCGAGGTCGCCATCTTTCGCGCCGCCGACTTCCACCCCGAGGCCTGCGCCGGCATCGATGATCCGGCCGACGCCCAGGCTTGTTTCGGCGACGCCAGCAAGGTCGGCAAGCCGCTGGCGACCGCCGTCTCGGTTGATCCCCTCGGCGCCAAAGCGGCTGGCCTCGACGTCGAGAGCGCCAAACAAGACGACGAGGAGTGCGATCTCGGGATGCACCTGCAGTGCCCGAGCGGCTTTGTCTGCGACAAGGTCTCGGGCTTTCCCAAGTGCGTGGCCGGCCACGGGGTGTACGCCATCGAGGGCGTGCCGTTGAACACGCCGCTGATCTTCCGCAGCCGCGCGGTCGATCCAAAGAACGCCAACGGCTGGCACGACTCCTACACCTGGAACGTGGTCTTGCTCGAGGTCGCACTCGACGCCAAGGGCAAGGCGACGCAGCCGTCGAAGTACTTGAACAAGGAGACGATTCGGTTCAATCCGACCATCGTCGGCGAGGGCCAGTGGCAGCTGGTGCCGACCACCATCGGCATCGTCGGTGGCATCTACGAGGGCGACGGCGTCATCGGCGGCCGCGTCCGCGACTGTGGCACCTCCAAGCGGCGGTCCTGGCCGGTTTCGGAGGCGCAGGTCGGTCTGGGTGTGGCGCCCGAGGGGCTCTCCTACTTCAACGACAGCGAGCTGGACCCGGTGCCCGCCAAGAGCGCGGTGTCGACCGACATCATCGGCCGCTACGCCGCCGTCGGCGTGCCGGCAGGACCGAACCGCGTCGCAGCCACCGGCCGCGTCGCCGGCAAAGTCGTCTCGCTCGGCAGCGCCGACGTGGTGGTGATCCCCAACGCGCTCGTCATCGTGTCGTTTCCCGGCTTGACTCCCCACAACACCAAGTGATGGCGCAACGTTGCGCGAGGATGGGGCCGCTGATGGCGCGACCAACCATGATCCGACACGGCAGGGGCCCCTTCGCCGGCGCGCGGCGGGCCGCTCTCCTCGTCCTCGTGACGCCGAGCCTCGCCCTCGCAGGGTGCGGCAGCCCCGAGCCGCAGGCCTATCCGCCGCACAAGCCGACGCCGGGCGTCGCGACGCTGCCGCCAACCCCGGACCTCCACCCGCCGCAGCCGCCGACGCAGTACGAAGACGGCGCCTGGTCCGTCACCGGCTTGCTCGGCTCGGGCAGCGCTGGCCGAGGCGCTGAGGCGGTGTTGGTGCGCGGCTACGTCGCCTCCATCAAGCCCTGCCCGGACGCCGCCAAGGGTTGCTCGCCTGCCCCGCATTACATGCTCACCGACCGCGAAGACCTGCAGGGCAAGCGCCTGCTGATCGGCGGCGACTTCGATGTGGCGCGCGACGGCATCGTTCAAGGCAAGCCGATGACAGCCCGCGGCCTGCTGCGCACCAGCAGCCCCGACGGCCACTACTTCGCGCCCTCCGGCATGTTGCTGCTCTCGCCGCCTGCGCCCGATGCCGACGCAACACCCTAGAGGAGTTGCCGTTGCCGCGGTCGGACGCGCCCGCAGCGATCGCCGTGCCCAGGTCGCGGGATTCTGCGCTTTCGCAACGGTGGCCCTGACGCTGGTCGCTGCCGGCGCGCACGCCGAAGCCGTGATTGGCCCAGGCCGCGAAGCCGACGTCCTCGCCCTCATCGCGCCGCATCGGCCCGGCCTTGCGCTCGCGCCCGGCGTCGTGTTGGGGCGGATCCAGATCCAAGAGCGCGAGATCAGCTACGTGGTCCGCCAGATCGCAGCCTCGGCGGGCGGAGCGGAGTCCAGCGCGACGCTCCGGCTGCGGCCGCGGCCGGCGGCCCAGCGGGCTGCCGAGGGGCCCAAGGGACCGGCGTTTTCGCTGGATCCCGAGCCGGCGACAGGCGCCCTCGCCGTCGGGTTGGCAATCCTCAGCCGCGCCGTGGCTGCCAATGATGACGGGCGCTTCCCCTTCCTCGCTGCCGTCGACTCCCGCACCGCGGCCAGACCGACGAACATGCCGCAGGGATCGCTGTTGGAGTGGTGGCTGGCCTGCGTGCTGTGGGCACTGTGGGCCGCGGCTGCGCTGACGGCGCTTGGTTTGTGGCTGCGACATCAGGCGGCGCGGCCTTGGGCGCTGGGTCGGTGGGTGCCGTGGATGGCCGCGTTGGCGATCTTGGCACTCGCTTTGGGGACGCGGTGGCGGCTCGGATTTACGCCGCTTCACGCCAACGGCCACGCCTTTGAGGACGCTGCGGCGTCGCTCGGTGTCGATGGCGTCGCGGCGCTGTCACGGCTGGATGCCATCTATGGGCCGGCCTTTCGCCTCGCCCAGCGGGCGTCGCTGGCGCTGACCGGCGCTCATCTCGACGGCCTGGCCGTGGCTGGGGCGCTCTGGGGTGGGCTCGCGGCAGCGCTCTGCGCCGGCGTCGCGAGTGCGCTCGGCGGCCAGCTGGCTGGGCTGCTGGCCGGACTTGCCATGGCGCTGCAGCCCCTCGCCGTCCGCCTGGCTGCATCCGAGAGCGACCTCGTCTTCGCCCAGGCCCTCATCGCCGCGGCGCTGCTCGCCGCCGTGGCGGTGCCCAAGGCTGGCGGGTCGGGCTCGCCATGGCTCAGCCGAGCCCGCGACGCCAGCCTCTTCGCGGCCGTCGGCCTGCTCGCGCTGGGCCACGTCCTCGGCCCGCCGATGGCTGCCGCAGTCGCCGCGACGGCGGTGTCGCTGCGCCACGCGGCAGCGCTGGCCGCGGCGCCAGCCCTCGACCCTGACGCGCCGCGACTCGGCCCGGTCGCCAAGGCTGCTGCGACCGCACACGCTCAGGCCGCCGCCGCCGCGGCCTTGCGCCTCGCCGCGCCGCTGGTCGGGATTGGGGCGCTCTGCGGCGGCCTGCGCCTGCACACGGCGCTCGAGCACGTCGCCGATCGCGGCGGCATCGGACTCGCCGCCGAGGCGACCATGTTGCTGATCACCGACGGCGATTGGTTCGCTCCCAGCCTCGCCGCGTGCGCCGCGTTCGGACTCATCGGCGACCTCGCGGCGCGTCAGCCGCCGGCAACCCTCGCCACGCGAACCAGTCGAATGCTTGGCCTCGCCGGCACCCTCGCGCTGTGGCTCGGCGCCGCGTGTGGTCTGTTCGCGATGCTGGTCATCTGCGCCAGCACCACCGACGCCTTGCGCTACCAGGGCGCCCTGCTGCCGCTGGTGATCGTGTGGGCCGCGCGCGTGCCGGCGATCCTCGGCTGGACCTGGGCGTCGTTGGCCGGCAGCGCGGCACCGCAGCCTGGCGCCTCTGTCTCGGCCGGGCGGTGGCGGCTGGCGACCTGGGCGCTGGGACTGGCCCTCGTCGTCGACATCGCCTGGCCGCGCGCCGGGACCGACTTCCAAGACACCCAGGGCGCCGGCTGGCGGGCCCTGCGCCCGGCGCTGGCCGGTCTCGGTCCGACGCTCACGTTGGTGTCGCCCCGTCACCTGGGGCCCCAGAGGGTCGTCATCGAAGTGCCGCGCGGCGATGTCACTGCGGCAGGTCCACGGCTCTCGCGACTGCGCGAAGAAGACCTGCGGGCCAGCTGCGAGGCGGGGTTGCCGCCACCCGCCGATCTCTACGTGCTCTTGCCCCCGGCCTGCGCGGCGCGTGGCGCCGATTGCGGCGGTCTGCGGCGCTTGCAGCAGGGCAACGCAAGGGTCGCTGGGGGTCAGGTCGATGTCGCGCCCCACCTCGACCGCGAGAGACCACGGGCGGAGTTTAGCGACTTTCCAGGAGGATCGGCCGCGTGGTCGCTCTGGCGGGCTGGCTGCCCCGGCCGTGGCGGAGAGTCGCCTAGAAGCGCCAGCCCAGGCTCGCGGTGACGATGTGGAAGCCGCTGGTGAAGGTGCCGGCGTTGGCGGGCACCGAGTCGTAGCCGTCGCAGCCCGCTGGGCACTCCGCGACCGGGCGCTGCTGAAAGACCTTGGCGAAGGCCTCGTCGACCGTGCGCGTCTCCTGGAACACGTGGAGGTAGCCGACCGTCCAGTCGAGGCTGCCCAGCCGACCGGTGGCGCCGAGGCCGAGGCCGACGCGGGCAAACGACGGGAAGTCGAGGTGCGAGTAGTTCAGCGGCACAGCGGCGGTCTCGTAGAAGGCGCCGGCAGAGAGCGAGAGGGGCAGGGCGTCCAGGTTGTAGGTGCCGCCGAGGCGCACCGACAGCGTGTCCTTCCAGCGCTTGGCGATGGTCACGTCCGGTGCTTCGGTCGCAGCGAAGAGCTTGATCATGCCGTCAAGCTCGACGGTGTAGGCATCGAGCGCGCTCCAGCCCTCCCACACCACGTCGAGCTCCACATCAAAGCGCTCACGCAGACCGTCCAGGTGGCGGTAGCGAACGCCGGCGCGGGCGGTCTGCGGGATGGTGAGCTGTAGCCGTGCGGCGTTGCCGTCGATCTCGAGCTGGTCGGGGAAGAATTCGGCGCCGCCTGGGGAGTTGGTGAGCGTGACGTCGCCAGCCGCCTTGAGCTTGACCGGCACCACACGGCCCGACACGCCGACCTCGATGGCTGGCATCGGTCGCCACCAGGCGCCGACCAGCGCCGTCGGCACCGGTGGCGCCGCCAGGTTGATCGTGGCCAGGACGTCTGAGCTGGAGTGGTAGGGGCTCTGGGCGCCGCCCGGCGTGCCGTCGACGACGAGGCTCAGCTTGGTCATCGGCTGATGCGCCATCTGCAGCGTGACGCCGATGCCGAACTTGTCGCGCTTTCCCCACGCGATCGCCGCCGAGTAGTAGACGAAGATGGCGTCGAGCTCCACGAGCTGGTAGCGCTGGCCGCCCGTCACCGGGTAGCGCTGGTGGCCCGCCGCGTTGGGACCATAGAGGCCGATGGCGAAGACGAAGTCCTCGAGGCCGAAATCGGTGGCGGCGAAAAGCGAGCCGCCGAGCAAGAACCAGGGCGTCTCGTTGTCGACGCGCGCCAACGGCGCCGGCGAGCCGGGGTCGGCCGAGTCCGGCTGCGGCACAGCGCTCGGTGAACGCTGGAAGGAGATCGGAGCGTGGATGGCGTTGTGCGAGTAGAGCACCGCGCCCCACATGCCGGTCGCCGTCGCCTGGCCGGGCAGCGCCACCGCGCGCTGGCTGTCGCGGGCCCGCAGCAGGCCGCCCGGATTGAGTGCCAGGGCGGTCAGGTCGTCGGCGCGGGCGGTGAATGCGCCGCCGCGGCTGACGTTGCGGGCGCCGTGATCGGGCAACTCAAAGCCGCCGGCCCACAGCGCGCTGGGGCTTGCCAGCGCGATCAGCAGCGCCGCGAGCCGGGGCAAGGGGGTGAACATCGGGCGACGGCTGACGGACATGGAGCCTCCAGGCCGCGGTCAGGGTCACACCGCCGCAGGGCCCCCGTTTTGACGCAAGCGGCGCCGGTGTGCAAATCTGCTGTGGCTTGGGCGGACGTAGTCGCCTCGGCGTCGGTTCGCAGGAGGCTCCATGGGCGGCAAGTTGCTGGCGCGAGCAGTAGGACTGGTTGGCCTCGCTTTGGCTGCGGGCGGACTCACCGGCTGCGAGATGTCCGATCCGCCGGCCACCCGCAACAACCTCAACGACGGCGCCAGCGCCGCGGTCGACACGGCCGATACCGGCGGCGGCGAGTGCGGTTGCCTCAAGCCCGGCCTCTGGTTTCGCTTTGAGAAGTTGACGCTCGACTCGATCGATCTCGGCAAGCACAACGTTCAGTTGGCCCTCAACCCGCTGTGGAAGAAGGATATCGAGACCTTCGAACTCAACTTCTACGCCCACGTCAAGGCGGTGACGGCGACCGAGGTCACGATCGAGATCGTCAATGGCGCCCGTGTCGCCGGCAGCACCGACGTCTGCCTGTTGCCGTACACCAAGGTCGAGGTGGTCAACCCGCGCAAAGGCTGTGCGTTAGACAAGTCGGCGCCCACCGCGATGAACGTCTACGCGGGCACGCCTGCCAACCCGAAGAACTGCGCACCCAAGAACGAAGTCAAGCACAGCATCCCGGTGCGCGGCGCCGTCTTGGAGGCCGTGGTCAACGCCGATTGCACCCGCATGGATCAGGGCATCGTCAGCGCTGGGCACCTGCCCAAGGCCGCGCTCGACATCACCTGCACATGCCTTGCCACAGGCAACCAGACCTCAGAGACCTGCGGCGTGCCCGAGGCCGGCTATGTCGACGGGAAGGGCTGCGACGGCTGCAACAGCAAGTTCCAGAACCTCAACACCTTGCTGAACAACTTCGGAACGCTCGAGTACAAGTGCAAGGAAGGCGGCCTGCCCGCTGCCTGTCTGACAGCGTCGTTCTGGGGTGGGATCGTCGCCGGGCCGCCGCCGGTTTGTCCGGGCTTCTGAGGCAGGCACCTTCGCGCCACGCACCTTCGCGCCACGCACCTTCGCGCCACGCACCTTCGCGCCACGCACCTTCGCGCCACGCACCTTCGCGCCACGCACCT
>CANLIC010000044.1 GCA_947491025.1 Myxococcales bacterium | reverse complement strand
TCGTTCTGCATCAACGTCGTCATCGCCGTCCCGTAGGCGCCCGGGTGTACCGGACGCGGGGTTGTCGCAAGGCCAGCATCGCCTGCGAGACGGCATTCGTCGATCCTAGCTCAACGTTTGCGCAACTTTCGACTTTGAGTCAGGTCTGTGGGGCGTTCACGGCAGTCGTGCTGGTCTGGAGCGAGCGTGCCACCCTACGCACGCCAGCGCGGCAACCAGCCCCCTCACCATCCGCATCTCGGTTGCATCTGGCCACAACGATTCACCTCGTTTGCATCGCGCGGGTTTGAAACCGGCCCGCTCGCCCGAGTGCTGCCGGGCAACGCGCGCCGTCGTCGCCAAGCCGACAGGCCACCCCGCCGCGACCCAGGCCAAAGGCCCGACGGGGCGCACCCCACCGTTGCAAGGCGCGAGCCGCCGGCACCGGGGCAATCGACGCCACCCCCCAACGCTGCTACACTCGCGCGCCCGCGGACCGCCCGCCGCGGCCAGGAGCCCCATCATGACGACGCCGCCGCCCTGGAAGGCCGAGATCGACGCCCTCGTCGCTGAACTGTCGGCCGCCGCCGCCAGCGCTCTCGACGCCGCCACGCTGCGCGCGCTCGAGGTCGACGCCCTCGGCAAGAAGGGCTCCGTCACCGCGTTGTCCAAAGCCATCGCCACGTTGCCGCCCGAAGCCCGCCGCGACTACGGCGCCGCCGTCACCGCCGCCCGGGCCAGCGTCGAGGCCGCCCTCGCCGCCCGCTCCAAGTCCCTGCGCGCCGACCGCCTGGCCGCCGAGCTCGCCGACCGCAGCTTCGACGAGACGCTGCCGGGCGCCCCCGCGCCGGCCGGCGCTGTCCACCCGCTGGCCCTGGTGCAGGCGCAGCTCGAAGACGTCTTTCGCTCCATGGGCTTCGCGGTGCTCGACTACCCCGAAGTCGACAGCGAGTTCAGCAACTTCGAGGCCCTGAACATCCCGTCGTGGCACCCGGCGCGCGACATGCAGGACACGTTCTGGCTCGAGCCATGCGCCGGCCCCGACGGCACGCCGGGCCGCGCCCACCTGCTGCGGACCCACACCTCGGCCGGGCAGGTGCGGACGATGCACCGCTTCCCGAATCAGCCGATTCGGGCCGTCTTTCCGGGCCGGGTCTTCCGCTACGAGGCCGTCGACGCCAGCCACGAGCACACCTTCCATCAGGTCGAGGGCTTGATGATCGACCGCGCGCCGCCGGACGGGCCGGGCGTCTCGGTCGGGCACCTGCTCTTCGCCATGCGCACGCTGCTCTCGGCGGTCTTCGGCGAAGAGGTCGAGGTGCGGCTGCGCCCCGGCTATTTCCCCTTCGTCGAGCCAGGGTTCGAGCTCGACATCCGCTGCCGTGTCTGCCGCGGCGCCGGCTGCCAGGTCTGCAAGCAGAGCGGCTGGCTTGAGCTGCTGCCGTGCGGGCTGGTCCACCCCAACGTGCTGCGCATGGGCGGCTTCGACCCGGCGCGCTGGCAGGGCTGGGCGTTTGGGCTCGGCCTGTCTCGCCTGGTCATGATGCGCCATCAGATCCGCGACATCCGGCTGCTGCTCGGCGGCGATGCCCGCTTCGTCGCGCCCTTCGCCGCCGGAAGCGCTGGCTAGCCCCCGGACCCGTCGCCCACCCCTGCACGGCGCGCGCCGAAGTCGACGCCGACCCGGCCCGGCGCCCTGACAACGCCCGCCGGCCTGCCCCTGGAGCCCCCGCATGTACCTGTCTTGGCGCTGGATCGGCGAGATGGTCGACCTAAGCGGCACCCCCGCCGAGGACCCGCGCGCGTTCGTCGATCGCTTCGTCCTGGCGGTCGCCGAGGTCGATGGCGTCCACGTGCGCGGTGGGGGCCTGCAGGGCGTGCGCTTCGGTCGCGTCCTGGCGCTGCGGCCGCACCCCAACGCCGACAAGCTGCGCATCGTCGCGGTCGATCTCGGCGGTAGCGCGCCGATCGAGGTGGTCTGCGGCGCCGCCAACGTCGAGGTCGGCGCGGGCGTCGCCTTCGTGCCACCGGGCGTCACGCTGCCAACCGGGCTCCTGGTCCGCGACGGCGAGGTGCGCGGCGTCGTGTCGCCGGGGATGCTGGCCTCAGAGCGCGAGCTCGGCCTGTCCGAGGACCACGAGGGCCTGCTGCGCCTCGATGACTGCGACGCCGCGCCCGGCACGCCGCTGCTACAGGCGGCGCCGATCGCCGACGTGCTCTACGAGATCGACAACAAGAGCGTGACCCATCGCCCCGACCTCTGGGGCCACATCGGCTTTGCCCGCGAGGTGGCGGCCCTGGTCGACCGCCCGCTGCGCCTGCCCGACGACAGCGTCCAGCCCACCGCCGCGCCGCCAATCGCCCATGGCGTGCAGGTCGCGACGGGGGCCTGTCGCCGCTACCTCGCCGCCCGCATCGACGGCGTCGCCATCGCGCCCTCACCGCTCGCCGCCCGTCTGCGATTGCGAAGCCTTGGCGTGCGTCCCATCAACAACGTCGTCGACGCCACCAACCTCGTGATGCTCGAGACCGGCAACCCGCTGCACGCCTTCGACGCCACGGTGCTGCGCGGCGAGCGCGTCGTCGTGCGCACAGCGACCGACGGCGAGGTGCTGACGACCCTCGACGGCCAGCAGCGGCGCCTGCTGCCAACCGACGTCGTCATCGCCGACGGCGAAGGCCCCATCGCGCTCGCCGGCATCATGGGCGGCGCCGACTCCGAGATTCGGCCGCAGACGCAGCAGGTGCTGCTCGAGTCGGCCAGCTTCGACGGCGCCACCATCCGCAAGACCAGCGCCCGCCTCGGCCTGCGCAGCGAGAGCAGCGCCCGCTTCGAGAAGGGCCTTGCGCCCGAGATGGCCGCCTACGCCGCCCGCCGCTTCGTGCGCACCCTCGAGGCGCTCTGCCCGACCGCGCGCCTCGTCTCCGCCATCGCCGACGAGGGCGCAGCGGCCAGTGCAGGCGCTCCCATGCCCGAGATTGCGACCGCCTACGGCGCGCTGCGGCAGCGCCTCGGCCTCGACGCCGCCTCCTTGCCAGATGCCCGCATCGGCGCGATCTTCCAGGCCCTTGGCTGCACCGTATCGCAGGACGAGCACGCCGGCGCGGCGAGCGACGCCATCTCGGTGCGCGTACCGTGGTGGCGGGCCGGCCGCGACCTGACGCAGGCCGAAGACCTCGTCGAGGAGATCGGCCGCCAGTACGGCTACGACCGCATCCCCTCGCAGCCGGTGGCGATTCTGGCCGCGCCGACGCCGCTGCCGCCGATGCGCAGCCTGGACCGCCAGCTCCGCGCCGTGTTGGCTCTCGGCCGCGGCCTCTCCGAGGTGCACCAGTACTCGTTCGACCACGAGCCGACGCGGGCGCGCTTGCACCTGCAGAGCCGCGATGCCGCCGGCGCCGAGCTGCCGCGCCTCCACCTCCGCAACACGCTGTCAAGCGAGAACGTGGCGCTGCGGCGCGACCTCGCCTCGGGGCTGCTGGCCGCCCTCGAGCGCAACTTGAGCCACGGCCTCGCCGGTCAGGCTGCACAGCGGGGGCTGCGCGTCGGCCTCTTCGAGCTCGGCCGCGCCTACCTGCCCGAGCAGCCGGCGCGCCTCGTCGATGACGCCGGCAGCGTCGACTTCGGCCTGCCGCCCACGCTCATCGGCGCGGGCGAGGGCCGCGATGCCTACCTGGCCCTGCTCGCGGGCGGCGTCGGCGGCGACATTCTGCAGCAGGACGCCGGCGCCGCCGCCGCCAGCCGCTCGCCCCTGCCGCGCGAGCCGCGCCGCCTCGCCATCGCGCTCGGCGAGCGCCTCGGTGGCGACGAGGCCGACGCGCCACCGCTGGCGATCCGCGAGCGCCTTTTCCGCGACGCCGTCGGCGCCGTGTCGGCGATCTGCGCCGCGCTCGGTCTGCCAACGCCGGTCGTCCGCGCTTCCTGGCGCGAGGACGCCAGCGCCGCAGCTGTGGGCGACGGCGCGCTGCCTGGCCTCGACGCCGCGCCCGGTTGGCTGCACCCCGGCCGCCATGGCTGGCTCTTTATCGATGCCGACGGCTCTGGAGTTGGCGCCGCGCCGCGCTGCATCGGCCTGGCGTCGTTGCTGCATCCGAACGCGCGCCTGGCGCTCGAGGTGCCGGCCGAGGTCGCCCTGGTCGAGCTTGACCTTGACGCCCTGCTCGGCCTGCAGCTGGCCCAGCCGGCGCGGAGGGGCGGCTTGCCACCGCGCTTTCCGGGCAGCGCCTTCGACCTCACGGTCCCGGTCCGCGCCGAACTCGCTGCCGACACTTTGCGGCGCACGCTGGTCGAGGGCCTTCAGCGCCACGACGCCGAGGCCATCGAGGCCGTCGAGGTGGTCGCGGTCTTCCACGCCAGCGGCGATTTCCCGCGCCGCGTGACCTTGCAGGTGCGCCTGCGTCGCGGCGACCGTAGCCTCAAGGACAGCGAGATCGCGGCCGCCCGCGCCGCCGCGCTGCAGGCCTTGGCCCCGCTCGAAGCCGCCGGCGCCGTCGAGCTGCACTCCCTGCGCGGCATCTCGGCCGCAGCGAGCGGCGGAGAAGGCGCATGAGCGAAGCCGTCCGTCCGCGCGTGCTGTACCTGTCCGGGCCCGTCGAGCCGCCCTGGACGCGCTCGGACAAGAACCTCGTGCGCGACGTCGCCTCGGGCGTGCAGCGCTACCAGGCGCGCGTGCTGACCCACGAAGGCGTTATCGGGGCCCTGCCGCCGCACGTCGAGACCGAGCCGGCCTGGGGTCCGCGGCTCGAGGGCGACACCCCCCTCGGCCGACGCCTCGGGCTCTTTGGGCAGCTCCTGCAGGCCGAAAACGTCCAGCTTGTCCACCTGTTCTGGCCCGCCGACCCCCTCGTCGCCCAGGTCGTACGCCTCGGCGCCCGGGCCCGCGGGCTGCCGCTGATCCACACCCTGGTGCGGGCGCCGCGCAACACCCTCGGCATCAGCCACATGGTGGCTGGCGAGCCGGTCGTCGTGCTCTCGCGCGAGACGCTGCGCCGGGTCCAAGGCGATGGCATCGTCGACGCCGTCCACATCCCGCACGGCGTGCCGCCGAGCAGCCTCGGCGAGCTGACCGACGACGCCCGCGCCGCCCTGTCGCGCCGCCTGCGCGCCCGTTACGGCATCCCGCCCGACGTGCCGCTGGTCCTTTATGCCGGCGATCTGCGTCACAAATACGCCGCACGCACGGTCGCCGCCGTGCTGCCGCGCGTCGTCCGCGAGATCGACTGCCACTTCGTGCTCGCCTGCCGCCTGCTCGACGACAACGACCGCGCCGAAGAGGCACGCTTGCGCGCCGCCACCGCCGCCGACGGGCTGAGCCGCCAGGTCAGCTTCCTCAACGTCATCGAGGATCTGCGCGAGCTGATGGCGGTCTGCGACGTCCAGATCTTCCCCGCCGACAGCGTCGATGAGCGCATGGACATGCCGCGCGTCCTGCTCGAGGGCATGGCCGAGGGCCTGCCGACCGTGGTGGCCAACAAGCCGCCCTTCGAGGAGCTGGTCGAGCCCGGCGGCGCCATCGGCGTCCCCACCTTGCAGCCGGTGGCGCTGGCGGCCGCAGTCGTCGAGCTGCTGCGCGACCGCGAGCGGCGGCGCACCTACGGCGCGGCGGCCCGGCGCCTCATCGAGCGCCGCTTCTCGACCGAGACCGTGGTCGCGAGCTACGAGGCGCTCTACGACCGCGTCCTCGGCACGGCGGCACCTTTGAGCAGCGGCGCCGCGTCCCTGCTGCGCCGCACCGGGCAGCGCATGGTCACGGCCAAGCTGGCGGCGATTCGGCAGCGCGCCGGCACCGACTCGAGCCCCGACGTCGGCGCCCACAGCGGCCCGGCGGCCGGGCGCGGCGACGACGAGGGCGGGACCAAGCGATGAGCGCTGCGGCCCCCACCCGCGGCACGGAGCCGCTGCGCGTCCTGGCCGACGTCACGACCTGGACCGCCGGCCGCAGCGGCGTCGGCCTCTACACCGAGCGCCTGCTGCAGGCCCTCGCCGCCGGATATCCGCTCGACCAGTGGCTGCTGGCCGCCAACCTGGCCACACCCGAGGTCGACATCGCTGGCGAGCGCCTCACCTCAAGGCTGCCGGTGCGCGCGCTGTGGCAACAGACCGCCATGGCGGCCCACGGCCTGCTGCCTCGGCGCTGGCCCGATGGACGGCGTGCGCGCCCCGATCTCGCCTTCTATCCCAACTACCTGGCGCCCCTGCTCGCCGGCAGTCCGCTGCCGAGCGCGCCGCTGGTCGTGACCTTCCACGACATGGCGGTCTACCTGCAGCCCGAGACCTTCTCGTTCCGCAAGCGCGAGCTGCAGCGCCGCCTCTTGCCGCTGGTCGCCGATCGCGCGGCGGCGATCCTGACGCCCTCGATCAACACCCGGCGCGACGTGCTGCGCCTGCTCGACGTCGAGCCGCGGCGGGTCGTGGTGACGCCGCTGGCCGCCGACCCGCGCTTCTTCGAGCCCGTCGACGACGCCGCATCCGCCGCGTTTCGGCAGCAGCACGGCATCGGCGGGCGCTACCTGCTGGCGGTCGGCACCCTCGAGCCGCGCAAGAACCTGGTCCGCCTGGTCACGGCCTTTGAGCGCATCGCCGCCACCCGCCGCGACCTGCAGCTGGTGCTCGTCGGCGGCAAGGGCTGGCGCGACCAGGCGATCGTCGACGCGCTTGGCCGCAGCCCGGCCTCCAGCGCCATCATCACCCCCGGCTACGTCAGCGCCGGCGCGCTGCACGGGCTCTACGCCGGCGCGCTCGCCCTCTGCTACCCGTCGCTCTACGAGGGGTTCGGCCTGCCGGTGGTCGAGGCGATGGCCGCCGGCGCCCCGGTCCTGGTCTCGCGCGGCAGTTCGCTTGATGAGGTCGCTGGCGACGCGGCCTTGGCGGTCGATCCCCGCGACCACGCCGACATCGCCGACGCCATGGCGCGACTCTGCGACGACGACGGCTTGCGCCAGCGCCTGCGCGCCGCCGGCCTTGCCCGGGCCGCGATGTTCTCGTGGGCACGCACCGCCGAGTTGACCCGCGACGTCTTTCTGCGCGTTCGCGCCGGCGTCGCCCCCGATGGCAGCGAGGACTGCCCGCCGCGCCGCTAGAGACCCCAACCGCCGCCGCCGCCGCCTTCGGCGAGGGAGCAAGGACATGGCCACCGATCTCGCCGACCTCGAGCGCATCTGCGCCCTGCTCGCCGACCCCGTCGACCACCTGCCGCTGGCGGTCGCCCCCGCCTCTGTGTTGACGCTGCTCCAAGATCAGCACGCCCGCCGGGTGCTGCGCACGACCGAGGGCACCTTGGTCGGTGAGGCCTTCGACGCCGCGTTGCTGCGACAAAGCGGCGACGTGGCCTACCTCGTGCGCGATGGCGTCGCCGATCTGCTGGTCGGCGCCGGTGTCCGGGTCATCGCCTAGCGGCGGAGGCTAGAGCAGCGCCGCGACCGCCGACAGCGTCGGGTCGATGACGGTGTAGCGCTCCTTGGCCGAGCTCAGGCCAGCCAACCGCGGCGGCAGCGCTGCGATGAGGCCGGTGGCCGCCTTGACCGCGTCCGGAAACTTCGCGGCGTGCGCCGTCGCCAGCACCACCATCGGCGCCTGCGATGCAGCGCCAGCCCCGCGCAGATGCCGCGCCGCCACCTCGAGACCGACGGCGGTGTGCGGGTCGATGAGCAGGCCGTGGTCGCGGTGCATCTGCCCGATGCGGGCCAACGTCGCGGCGTCGTCGGCGCTGTCGGCGGCAAAGCCCGCGCGCAGCCGCTGCAGGGCGTCGGGGCGTAGGGCATAGCCGGCGGGGCGGGCGAGGGCAGCGCGGACGAAGGCGGCATCGTCGCCGTGCACCTCGTAGAGCAGGCGCTCGAAGTTGCTGCTGACCGTGATGTCCATCGACGGGCTCAGCGAGGGCTGCACCGGCTGCGGCGACAGCGCGCCCGTCGCCAGTCCACGCGCCAGCACGTCGTTGCGGTTGGTCGCCAGCAGCAGCACCTCGATGGGCAGCCCGAGGCGCCGGGCCCAGTGGCCGGCCAGGGCGTCGCCGAAGTTGCCCGTCGGCACGCAGAAGCGCACAGGCCGGTCGGGGGCACCGAGCGCCAGCGCCGCCGTCGCGTAGTAGGTCATCTGCGCCAGCACGCGCGCGACGTTGATGCTGTTGACCGCCAGCAGCCGGTGCCGCTCCCGCAGCGCAGGGTCGGCGAAGGCGGCCTTCACGAGGGCCTGGCAGTCGTCGAAGCTGCCGCGCACGGCGAGGTTGACGACGTTGTCGTCCAGGACCGTCGTCATCTGGCGGCGCTGCACGTCGCTGGTGCGGCCGTGCGGGTGCAGGATCGCGATGCGCAGGGCAGGGCGGCCACGGCAGCCGGCGATGGCGGCCGAGCCGGTGTCGCCGCTGGTGGCGCCGAGGATGGTCGCCGCCTGGCCGCGCCGCTGCAGCAGGGCGTCGAAGAGCAGGCCGAGCAGCTGCAACGCCACGTCCTTGAAGGCGAGCGTCGGGCCGTGGAAGAGCTCGAGCAGCGCCACCTCGGCGCCGACGCCCGCAAAGCCGGGCAAGGGCCGCAGCGGCGCCACCTCGGCATGGTCGAAGGTGGCGAAGGCCGTGTCGCAGAGCGCGCGCAGCTCGGCCACGTCAAAGGTCGGGGCTGCGAAGGGCGCCAGCAGCGCCGCGCACACCTCCGCGAAGGGGCGGCCGCGCAGGGCCAGCCACGCCTCCCGGGAGCGCTTCGGGAAGGCTTCCGGCAGGTAGAGGCCGCCGTCTGGGGCCATGCCGCTCATGACGGCTTCTTCGAAGTCGACCGCCGGCGCGAGGCCGCGGGTGCTGACGTAGCGCATCAGGCCTCGCCACCGAGGCCGTCGGGGTCGACCTCGGCCTGCGGCTGGCGAATGGCCTCGGGCACGCGGCCCTGCAGCACGTCGGCGGCCAGCGCGTCGGCCAGGGCGAAGACGGCGGCGTCGCTGACGGACGCGGGTTGCTCGTAGCCGGGCAGCCGCTCGAGCGCCACGTCGAGCCAGGCCTCGCGGGCGCGGCCGAGCTGCAACGCCAGCGCGTACGGCAGGTTCGAGAAGCTGACCATCGAGTAGAGCGGGACGAAGGCCGCCCCGGCGCGGGCCTCGACCGCCCGACCGAGCCGCCGCCGCAGTAGGAACCGGCCGTCCGCGACCGACGAGCGCATCTCGATGAAGTTGGCGAGCGCGAGCTGCCGAATTGCCTCGGCGTCGGCCTTGCGGGCGGCGGTGAAGGCTGGCAGCGCCGCGTCGGCGTCGCCGTCGTGGGCGTCGAGCAGGCGGCAGAGCAGGCTGCAGGACTCAAAGGCCGCGTTCATGCCCTGGCCGTAGAAGGGCACCACGGCATGCGCTGCGTCGCCGACCAGCACCGCCCTGCCGCCGTCGTGAAAGGGCGCGCAGGCGATGGTGGTGAGCTGCGAGGTCGGGTGGCTGGCCCACTGCGCCTCGAGGTCGGGCAGCAGCGGCAGCGCGTCGGGAAAGCGGGCCTGGAAGAAGGCGAGCGGGTCGGGATCGGCCTCGGCAAAGGAGTCGGCGCCGTCGAAGCGGGCAAAGAGCGTGCAGGTGAAGGTGCGATCGGCGTTCGGCAGCGCGATGAGCATGTAGTCGTGGCGCGGCCAGATGTGCAGGCAGTCGGGTCGCAGCGCGAAGTCGCCGCGCTCGGTCGGCCGCACCTCGAGCTCCTTGTAGCCGTGCGGCAGCGTCATCTCTTCGAATTCGAAGCCGGGGCGCCTTGCCAGGGCGTCCCGCACCGCGGAGCTGACGCCGTCGGCGCCGATGACGAAGCTGCCTTCGAGCCGCACGTCGCCCTCGGGCGTCGTGGCGTGGACGACGGGGCCAGCCGCGGCGTCGAGGTCGACAAAGGTCACGACGCACGCGAAGCGCAGGCGCACGTTGGGCTCGGCCTCGGCGACATCGAGCAGCGCCTCGTTGAGCAGCCGCCGCGACACGGAGCGGATCGCTTGACCGGGCTGGCCGTAGGGCTGCTGAGCGAAGCTGCCGTCGGGCCCGTGCAGGCCGCGGCTCTCCATCGGCAGCGTCGTGGCGAGCACGCGCTCGGCGAGGCCGGCCTCCGCCAACGCCCGCACGCCGCGGGTGCTGAGCGCGAGGTTGATGCTGCGACCCGCCGAGCCGGCCGTACGCCGCAGATCGGGGCGGCGCTCGCAGACCTCGACGCGGAAGCCGCGGCGGGCCAGCAGGATGGCGATCAGCGTCCCCGCCAGCCCGGCGCCAGCGATGAGGATCGTCCTGCCCCGTCCGATGTCCATCGCCTTCCTCCGTGCGCCTGACCTGGGTCGCCCACGCAGCCGCCGGTGCGAGCCACGTGCGCCGTCGCGCTCGACCCGTTGACGCCGCTAGCCGCCCTGACAAGGGACGACGACGCCCGCCGCGTCGCGACAGACCCGCGCCAGCTGCACCTGCAGGCTGTGCTTGCCGACCTTGCCCTTGGCGTCCTCGACCGTGAAGTCGATGGCGGCCTGCTTGCCATCCGCCGCCTCGGGCTTGTCGACCACCAGCCAGAAGTTGTAGTAATATTGAAGACCATCGCCCGACGGGTTCAGCTTCTGCTTGGCGACGTCGAGCTTGCCCTGCGCGGCCTTGTCGGCGGTCTCGATGCGGGCGCGCAGCACGAGCGGAGGCGTGTAGAGGCCGCAGGTACGGAAGGCGAGCACCACCATCCACAGCCCCTGCGGGCCCTTGACGACCTCCATCTTGCCGCCGTCGCTGATCGGCACGAAGTCCTTGGGCGTCGCCTTGCCGGTCTCGTTGCTGCCGAGCTCGAACTTGGGCGTGGCGCAGGCGACCACCGGCCCAGCATCGCTCGCCGTCGCCCCGTCTGCGTCGTCGGTCGAGTCCGTGCCGCCGCCGCCGTCGATCGCAGCGCGCGCGCCATCGGCCGCTTCGGCGTCGTTCGTCGCGCCGTCCGATCCGGCTTCGCCGCCACAGCCGAATGCCAAGAGGGCGACCCACAGCGGCAGGGTCAGCGGTCGCCGACGCGGCCGGACTAGAAGCAGTAGTCGTTGCACGTCAGGCCGCCCTTGCGCACGCAGGCCTCGCCGACGGTGGCCGCGGTGCGGGCGTCGAACTCGAGCTTCTGGAGGTCGAAGCGCCAGAGATCGTCGATGACGCCGCAGTCGGTCTTGCCGCCGGCGATCCACAGGCTGCCGCCGCCGGTGACGACCAGGCCGCCGTTGCGGCGCTCGGGGGTGTTGTCCTCGAACTTCGTGAAGTCAGGCGGAAAGCTGCAGAACTTGATGGCCGGCTTGTTGAACACGTCGCCAAGCGTCACCGACAGCCATTGGCCATCCTTCGGATCGAACATCCAGAGATCGTTGCGGTTGCCGAGGGCCTTGTCGTCGTGGCCGCCGAAGAGGACGTAGCGGTCGTGCTCGGCGTCGTGGTTCAGCTCGCCCCAGAAGCGGGCGTCCGGCTTCTCGCTCGACTTCTGGTCGATGCGCTCCCACTTCGGCGGATCGCTTTGGAAATCGAGGGACCACAGGTCGTCCTTGTACTTGGCGGTGTCGGCGAAGAGCGACTCATCGGCGCCGCCGTAGATGACCATGCGTTTGCGTGTGGCGTCCCAGAGCCCGCCGGGGAAAAAGCGCTTGCTCGGCGCCATCCCCGACGTCGCGACCTTCTTCCAGATGCCCTCGTTGAGGCGGTAGGTCCAGACGTCCTGATTGGCGATGTACTGCAGGCCCGAGGGCGAGGTGTTGCCGGCGAAGACCAGGAGCGACTCCAACGCCGGCGCGTGCACCATCGCGTGGTTGAAGCGCGCGCTCATGCCGTCGCCCTCGCTCTGCAGGGTCCAGGCGCCGGTGCCGGCGTCGAAGCTCCACAGATCCTTGAGCAGCGTGTAGTTGCCGCTCGTCCCCTCTCGCCGACGGCCGCCGAAGACGAAGGTCTGCTTGGCGCTCTCGACGTAGGCCGCCGCGGCGCGCACCCGGCCCTTCGGCGCTGCCGTCTTGACCTGCTGCCAGTGGTCGCAGGCTGGGTCGTAGGTCCAGGTCTCGGACTCGAAGGTAGGGGTCGGAAAGCCGCAATTCTCGGGCACGCCGAAGGAGCCGCCGAACATCACGAGGCGCTTGTGGCCGGCATCAAAGGCGCCGACCTGCTCGCTGCGCCGGGATGGACGCTCGCCGGTCGGCGGTGGGCAGCTCGCGGCGGTGTCGGTGGCCGTGGCGCTGTCCTCGCCTGTCGTGGCATCCGTCACGCTGGCATCGGTCGTGGCGCCGCCGCTGTCGGTGGTCCCCGCGCCGGCGGCATCGGCCGTGGCGCTCGCATCCGCCGCCCCGCCGCTGGACGCCACATCCGCGCCGCAGGCCGAGAGCAGGGCCGCGCAGCAGAGGGCCAGCAACGGGCTGCGCGCGGAGAGGGCGCCGCCGCGCGCCAAGGCCTGTGCCAAGGTGGTCATCGTCGGCCGAAGGCGCTGCATCATCGTGTCCTCCCCGCGGCCGCCTGGGCGTCCGCCGCGCGCAGCAGGCTAGCCTACGGGGTGATCTTGCGCCAGACGATGCCTTCTGCGCGCGGCCGCAACGTTCGGGCCTGGGCGCCGATGCCGCTTTGCTCGAACGCCGCCACCATCGCGGCGCCGACGCCGGCGCAGGCCGAGTCGCCGTCGCAGAGGGCGATCAACGTCGGTCCGGCGCCCGAGATCGGCACCGCCAGAGCGCCCGCAGCCAGCCCCGCCGCCCGTGCCGCCAAGAACCCCGGGATGTGGGCGCCGCGCACCGACTCGTGCAGGCGATCGCGTGTGGCCAGCGCCAGCAGGTCGAGGCGGCCCAGCGCCAGGGCGGCGCCGAGCAGGGTGGCGTGGACGCCCTGTGCGACGACGTCGGCCAACGGCAGCTGCGCCGGCAGGGCGGCTCGCATCAGCGCGGTCGACAGGCTCAGCGCCGGCGTGACGGCGACGCAGCAGAGGGCCGCCGGCATCGGCAGCCGCAATGCCGCGGTGGTGGCGCCATCCTGGCAGGCGACGACGAGGCCGCCGAGCAGGCAGGGCGCGGCGTTGTCGGGATGACCCTCCAGGGCCGCTGCTTGCTGCAACAGCGCCTCGCGATCGTCGTCGCCGCCGCAGATCAGCCGACCGAGCAGCAGGCCGCCGCAGATCGCCGTCGACGAGCTGCCGAGGCCCGAGCCCATCGGCACGGCGTTGTCGAGCAGCACCCGCAGCGGCGGCAGCGGCCGGCCGAGCGCCGCTGCGGCGTGGCGCAAGCCGACATGAAAGGGCGTGTCCTGCCGTCCCTGCAGCTCGTTGGCGCCGAGCCCACACACCTCGGTGCCGGCAGAGCGTGGGTCGTCGACGACCTGCACCTCGAAGCGGTTGCAGAGCTGCAGCGCCATGCCGACGGCGTCGAAGCCGGGGCCGAGGTTGGAGGTCGTGGCCGGAACCAGCGCTTCGAGGTGCATACGACTCCGCGTCGGCGCCCGCGGGCTGCGGGCGGCGCTCAGGGGCTCAGCGGCTGCCGCCACCGTCGTCGAGCACGCGCAGGCGGCTCGCTACCTCCGAGACCCAGGGCAGCGCCTCGATCTCGCCGAGCGCACGCGCCATCTGGGCCTCGCGGGCGCGGTGCAGCACGAAGACCAGCTCGACCGGACCGCCGCCTCGGCCATGCTGCACGCAAGAGGCGACGCTGACGTCGGCACGGGCGAAGGCCAGCGCGATGGCGGCCAGCACGCCGGGGCGGTCTTCGACGAGGCAGGCGACGTGCCAGGCGCTCTGACGCTCGGCGGCCTGGACCGGCGCCAGCGTCGAGCAGGCGGGCCTTGGCGCCACCTTGGCGCCGCCGCTGCGGGCCAAGAGCGCACGCGCCGCCGCCACCACGTCGCCGAGGACGGCGCTGGCCGTGGGCTTTCCGCCCGCGCCCTGGCCGTAGAACATCAGCGGACCGGCGAGGGACGCCTCGACCCAGACCGCGTTCATCGGCCCGCGCACGGCGGCCAGCGGGTGCGACGAGGGCAGCAGCGTCGGGTGGACGCGCAGATCCAGGCGTTCGCCGCCACGGCCATCGCCCGCCGCCGGCAGACGCTCACCGATCGCCAGCAGGCGAATGGTCAGGCCGAGCTCGCGGGCGCGGCGGATGTCTTCGGCGCGCACGCCGCGGATGCCCTCGCGATCGATGCGGGATGGCGCGACCTCGGCGCCAAAGGCCAGCCGTGCCAGCAGCGCCAGCTTGCTCGCCGCGTCGATGCCATCGACGTCCGCCGCCGGATCGGCCTCGGCGAACCCGCACGCCTGCGCCTCGGCCAGCGCAGCCTCGAAGGAGAGCCCGTCGTCGGCCATGCGCGTCAGGATGAAGTTGCAGGTGCCATTGACGATGCCGGCGAGGCGCTGCACCCGGTCGCCCGCCAGCGACACCTCGAGCGCGCGCAGCACGGGGATGGCGCCGGCCGTCGCTGCTTCGAACAGCAGGGGCGCGCCCGCCGCGTCGGCGATGGCAAAAAGGTCCGGTTGCGCCGCCAGCAGCGCCTTGTTGGCCGTCACCACCGCCTTGCCCGCCGCCAGCGCCGCCCGCACGGCCTGCCCGGCGCGCTCCTCGCCGCCGATGAGCTCGACGACGAGGTCGACGTCGGGGCGCAGCAATGCAGCCAGGACGTCATCGCCAAAAGTCGGAAGCGCCGCCGCGCTGCCGTCTGCGGCCAGCTGCGCCGAGCGCCGCGCCACGTCGCGCACAGCGACGGACCGAAGCTGCAGGCGGGCGCCGGCCTGGCGCTCCAGCGCCGCCAACGCCAAGGGATCGCGCAGCGCACGCGCCACCTCGAAGCCGACGTTGCCGCAGCCGAGCAGCGCGACGCCGAGGACGGGCCCTGCGCCGTCGCTGCCGCGCCCAGACGTTGGGGATTTCAAGGCGTCCATGGCTTCCACCCCGCGTACTTGGAAGCCGGCGCCGGGCCGGCGAAGACCTGCAGCGCCAACAGGGCCTCGCCGCCATTCTCGTAGCGGACGCGCGCCCCGGCCGGCATGTAGATCGTCGTGCCCGGCCGGGTCTTGGAGGCATGGCCGTCGATCCAGACCGTGCCCTGGCCGGCGAGCACGAAGAGGTACTCCTCCGTGGCGTCGGCGTGCTCGGGCACCTTGGCGCCCGGCGCCATGTCGAGGCGGGCGAGCCAGGCGTTCTGGCCGTGCGCCAGCACCTGCACGTGGGCCGTCCCCGTCGGCGAGCGCAGCTTGAGCGCGTCCTGGAGCGCCAGCACCAAGGGGCCAGCGGTCGGCGCATCGGGCGGCAGGCCTGGGCGCGCCGCGGCGGCTGCCGGCGTGGCCGCGGCAGGCGGAGCTGCGACGGTCGGGGCCGCCACGGCGTCCGCGACACCCAGCTGCGGCGCGGCGGTGAGCAACAGCGCGGTCGCGCCAGCAGCGCCTACGGCGACGCCGACGCCGAAAGGCAAGAGCGCGCGCAGCCGCATGAGGGACGAGGGGACGCCAGCCATGAGCACCTCCGTGGGACGCCTGCGCGCCCGGCGCCGGCAGTGTGGCAAGCGTCGGTCGCCGCGGCAATCGGCGTAGGGCCGCGCGCCATCGAGGGCGGGAAATTGAGACGGCCGGCGAATCCCGCTATCGTGAGCGCAGGCCGCCACGCGCGCGCCGGGGAGCGTCGATGCCTGCCTTGCGGAACGACAGAGAGTTTGCCAGCGCTATCAGCGGGTTCGCCCTCCTGTGCGCTGTCGTCTTGGCCGCAGCGGCGTGTTCGGACGAGCCGGCGGCGACTGGCGCAAAGGCCGCGGACGCCAAGTCCGACGCCGCCAGCGACGCCGTGGGTGCCGGCGGCGACGTCAGCGCGACCAGCGATGGCGCTGAGTCGGACGGCGCTGGCGCGTCGGACGTCTCCAAGGTCGACCCCAAGGCCTGCCCCGGCGGCTACGGCTGCGCCTGCAGCGCCGACAGCGACTGCAGCACCGGTCTCTGCCTGGAGGGCGTTGGACCCGAAGGCGCTTCCGCTTGCGCCATACCCTGCGCTGGCGCCTGCCCGAGCGGACAACGCTGCCGCGAGCTGGCCGGCAACGACGGCACCCTCTTCGTCTGCGTCTCGAGCCTCCTGCATCTCTGCGATCCCTGCATCAAGTCGAAGGATTGCAAGTCGTTCGGCCTCTCGGACTCGGCCTGCCTCGACTACGGCGACAAGGGCGGCTTCTGCGGCACGTCGTGCCAGAGCGATGGCGACTGCGGCAAAGGCTTCCGCTGCACGCCGGCGACGGCAATCGAGGGCGAGAAGCGCTTGTTCTGCGTGCGGGAGGCCGACGCCGGCGAGCCGTTCCAGAAGCCGGGCACCTGTCCATGCTCGAGCGCCGCCATCGCCGACAAACTCAGCACCACTTGCGGCGCCTCGGCCACTGTCGGCGGCCAGAAGCTGCGCTGCACGGGCACGCGCGCCTGCGGGGACGCCGGCCTCTCGGCTTGCAGCGCCGTCGCACCCAAAGCCGAGGCCTGCAACGCCGTCGACGACGACTGCGACGGCCAAACCGACGAGGAGACCTGCGACGACCTCAAGGTCTGCACCAAGGACGCCTGCGGCGGCGCTGCCGGCTGCAGCAACACGCCGCTGCCGCTCGTCGACGGCAAGGGCGCGCCCTGCGACGCCGACGGCAGCAACTGCACGCCAGGCGATGCCTGCGACGGCGCCACCTGCAAGGCCGGCGCCACGCTGAAATGCGACGACAACAATCCCTGCACCCTCGATGGCTGCGACAAGATCAGCGGCTGCAGCCAGACGCCGCAGCAGGGCAAGGCATGCGACGATGGTTCGGCGTGCACCGGCCCGGACGCTTGCCAAGGCGCCACGTGCAAGGGTGGCGTCGTCAAGTCCTGCGACGACAAAAAGGCCTGCACCATCGACGTCTGCGACCCCAAGACCGGCGCCTGCAGCAACGCCTTGCAGGTCGGGATGCTCTGCGACGACGGCAAGCTGTGCACGTGGACCGATCTCTGCGACGCGCAGGGCGTGTGCGCCGGTAGCGCCGCCGACTGCGACGACGGCCTCACCTGCACCGTCGATAGCTGCAGCGAGGACAAGGGCTGCACCGCCACCAAGAGCCCCGAGGGCAGCGGCTGCGATGACGGCGACGCCTGCACCGGCGAGGGCACCTGCGTCGGCGGCAAGTGCTTGGGCGGCAAGGCCAAAACCTGCCCGGTCGACGGCCCCTGCTTCATCGCTAGCTGCCTATCCGCCTCGGGCGCCTGCCTGCAGACGCAGCGCAAAGCGGGCCTCGCCTGCGACGACGGCAACGCCTGCACGCTCGACACCCTCTGCGACGCCGCGGCGGCGTGCACCGGCAAGGCCCTGAAGTGCGACGACGGCGAGCCGTGCACGGCGGATTCTTGCGACAAGGGCAAAGGTTGCGTGTTTGCGACGTCCGCGGACGGAACAGGCTGTGACGACGGCGACAGCTGCACCGGCCCCGACACTTGCGTGAAAGGCAAGTGCAAACCGGGCGCCGCGAGCTGCCAGTGCAAGGCCGACAGCGACTGCGTCGACGACAACCCGTGCACCAAGGCGACCTGCGATGTCGGCAAGGGCACCTGCAGCTTCAGCCTCGTCAGCGGCACCTGCGACGACGGCGACGCCTGCACCATCGGCGACGCCTGCGGCGACCAAGCCGGCAAGGCGGCATGCCTGCCCGGCCAGGCGACGAAGTGCGACGACGCCGAGGCCTGCACCGACGACAGCTGCAACCCAAAGAGCGGCTGCGTCTTCGCCAAGAAGACCGATGGCGCGGTCTGCACCGACGGTGAGACTTGCACCAGCGACGACACCTGCAAGGACGGTAAGTGCGCGCCAGGCAAGGATACCTGCGCCTGCGCCAAGGACGGCGACTGCGACGACGGCAACTCCTGCACGTCGAATGCCTGCGACCTGGGAACCAGCAAGTGCGGCGCCGCGGTGCCGCTGGCCAACGGCGTGACCTGCAGCGACGCTGACGCTTGCACCAAAGGCGACATCTGCAGCGACAGCGCCTGCAAGGCCGGGGGCGCCACCGATTGCGACGACAAGAAGGCCTGCACCATCGACAGCTGTGACGCCAAGACCGGCTGCGCGCACGCCCCAGCCAAAGACGGCGAGGCCTGCACCGACGGCGACGCCTGCTCGACGAACGACGCTTGCAGCGCCGGGGCTTGCGTCGGCAAGCAGCCTGACGCGACGGTCAGCACCTGGGCGGGCTCGCTGCAGGGCTACACCGACGCCAAGGGCGATCTCGCCGCTTTCAAGGCGCCGACGGGGCTGGTGCGCGCCGCCGACGGCACGATCTACATCGCCGATCTCGGCGACCACCGCGTGCGCAAAATCGCCGCCGACCAGACCGTCACCACCCTCGCCGGTGAGGGCGTGCCGGGTCAGGTCGACGACAAAGGCACCGCCGCACGCTTCCACGGTCCCGCAGCGCTCGCCCTCGACGGAGCCGACCACCTCGTCGTCCTCGACCGCAGCAGCCACCTCGTGCGCAAAGTCGCGCTCGCCGACGCCGCGGTCAGCACGTTTGCCGGCAGCAACACGCCGGGCGGCTTTGGCCAGCCCCCGGTGGGCGGCTTTGCCGACGGCAAGGGCACAGCGGCCAAGTTCAGCAATCCGTCGGGCATCGCCAACAGCGGCGCTGACTTCTACATCGCTGACGCTGGCAACCACCGCCTGCGCAAGCTCGCCGCCGACGGCACCGTCAGCACCCTCGCCGGCGCGGGTGGCGCAGGCAGCGACGACGGTCCGGCGCTCGATGCCACCTTCAACCAGCCGCACGGCGTCGCCGTCGCCGCCGATGGCACGGTCTACATCGCCGACCGCACGGGCCGGAAGATCCGCCGCCTCAAGACCGGCGCTGTCGTCACGCTCTGCGGCAGCGGCGCCGAGGGCGACGACGACGGCAAGGGGGCTGCCGCCTCCTTCCGCGCGCCTTGGGGCCTCCACATCGACGGCGCCGGCGCCCTGCTGGTCGCCGACCAGGGCGGCCACCGCATTCGCCGCGTCCTGACCGACGGCACCGTCTCGACCTACTTCGGCAGCACCGCCGGCAGCGTCAACGGCGCGCTGGCCAGCGCCACCCTCGACGGGCCGACCAGCCTGCAGAGCGACGGCAAGGGCAAGCTCTTCATCGCCACCCAGACCGGCTTCAAGATTCGCTTCGTCGACGACCTCGCCAAGACCTGCGCCCTCGGCAACTAGCGATGGTGGCGGCGGTGCGGCGTAGCGCCCTTGGGTCGCCTAGCTCGGGGCGTCGGTGTTGCTGCTGTACATGGCCTCGATCTCGGCCGCGAAGTGCTCGGCGACCACGCGGCGCTTGACCTTCAGCGTCGGCGTCAGCTCGCCGGCCTCGACGCTGAGCATCCCCGGCAGGGCCGTGAACTTGCGGACATGCTCGACGCGGGCGAAGCGGGCGTTGCAGGCGTCCACCGCCTCTTGCAGGGCGCGCGTCACCTCGGGGTGGTTGGCCAACGCCGCCGGTTCAACGCCGACCGCCTTGGCCTTGGCCGCTGCCGCCTCGGGCTCGAGCCAGAGCAGCGCGGTCAAGAAGTGGCGCCTGTCGCCGATGACCACCGCTTCGCCGACCAGCGGATGGTCCTTCAACGCTGCCTCGATGTTCTTCGGCGCGATGTTCTTGCCGCCCGAGGTGATCAAGATCTCCTTCTTGCGGCCGGTGATGTGCAGGTAGCCGTCGGCGTCGAAGCTGCCGAGATCGCCCGAATGGAGCGTGCCGTCGGCGTCGAGCGTCTCGGCGGTGGCCTTGTCGTCGCGGTAGTAGCCCAGGAAGACATTGGGCCCGCGCACCAAGATCTCGCCATCGCCGGCGATCACGACCTCGACGCCCGGAATCGCCGGCCCCACCGAGCCAAAGCGCGTCCGCCCCGGCCGGTTGAACGACGTCGGCCCGGTGTCCTCGCTCTGGCCGTAGACCTCGCGCACGACGACGCCGATGCCGGCGAGGAAGATCAGCACTTCTGGCGAGATCGGCGCGGCGCCGCTGATGGCGAAGCGGCAAGCGCCGAGGCCGATGGCCGCCTTGACCTTGGAGAAAATCAGCTTGTCGGCGAGCTTGAATTGCAGGCGCAGCGCGGTGGGCATCGGCAGGCCAGCGTTCTCGCAGTCGGCGGCGGCGCGGCCCACCGACGATGCCCAGCCGAAGAGGCGCAGCTTCAACGGGCTGGCGCTGCGCAGCTTGCCGGTGATGCCAGCGTACATCTTCTCCCAGATGCGCGGGACAGCGAACAAGATCGTTGGGTTGGCTTGCTTGAAGGTGTCGGCGACCGTCTCGATGGAGCTGGCGAACCAGACCTCGTTGCCGTAGGTCGCCGGGCCGTGGATGGTGAAGACCTGCTCGGCGATGTGCGAGAGCGGCAGGTAGCTGACGATGCGGTCGTGCGGCGCGATATCGACCACCTGACCGGCGAGCTGGGCCGTCCAGGCCAGGTTGCGATGGCTCAGCATCACGCCCTTCGGCGGGCCGGTGGTGCCGCTGGTGTAGATGAGCGTCGCTAGCGCGTCGGGCTGCAGGCCATCGATCGCCTGCCAGATCTGGGACTCTTCGACGCCGGCGGCGAGCGCCAAAAACGGCGCCCACTCCAGCACCCACGCCGCCTCGTCGGCTTCGAGGTCGGCGGGGATGGCGGCGCCCTCCATCAGCACGATGCGCCGGAGATCGGGCAGCGTCGCACGCTCGCTGAGGACCTTGCGCAGCTGGCCGACGTCCTCGACCACGACCACCGAGGCCTGGCTGTGGCGCACGATGTAGCCCACCTCCTCAGCCGAGCAGGTCGTGTAGATGCCCGCCGGCACCGCCCCAATCGCCATCGCGGCGTGGTCGGCGAGCACCCACTCCGGCCGGTTGAAGCCGAGGATGCAGACCACGCCGCCCTCGCCGACGCCGAGCGCGCGCAGCGCCCGCGCCACGGTCCGCACCTGCTCGGCGTAGCGGCCCCAGCTGGTGCGATGCCACTGGCCGCGGCGCTCGATGAGGTAGGCCGTCGCGTCGGGGCGCTCGCGGCCATGGCGCTGCAGGCGCGCGGGGATGCTGTCGAAGGCCATGGCTCAGGCTCCTTGGCGGCCGAATGGCGGCCGGGCAGGGCGAGGATCGGCAGGTGGGCGTTGGGGGTCAAGATGGGGCAGGGTGATGGTGGAAACGCGGCGAGGCCACCCTCCATCGATCGGCCCCATCCGCTGCCGATCCCGCCCCGGCCGTGTGCAACGCCTCCAAAATCCCCTACGCTTCTCCCACAGCGCCGGGCTCCGGCGCCGGAGGGTCCATGCGCGTCCACAGCCTCTCGTCCCGCTCCCGCCTCGGCCTCGTCGCTGGCCTCTGCGTCCTTGGCTCCGTCGTCAGCTTCGGCTGCGGCAGCGAGCCCGGCGCCACCGGCTCCACCGCGGCCGCCGACGCCGCAGGCGCCGGCAATGACGCCCAGCTCGCCGATGCTGCCAACGACGCCGGCAATGACACTGGCAACGACACGGGTGGCGGCGCCGCCTCCGACACCGGCGCTGGCCCAGACACCGCAACCGACGCGTCCGCTCCCGGCGACGCCGTCGATGACGCCTTGGTCGATGCCGTCGACGATGGCGCGGCACCGAGCGACGCCGCCGACGCGACCGCCGATGGCGCCGGCAGCGACGCCAAGGCCGACGCCAAGGCCGATGTCAGCGACATCGCGACGGACGACGCCGGCAACCCGCTCTACTGCGGCAAGGTCTGCGCCGGCGATGAGCTCTGCAAGGACGGCGTCTGCGTCGCCAACAAGCCGCCGTGCGGCGGTGCCTGCGCCAGCGGCCTCTACTGCGACCTGCCGACCGGCTTTTGCATGCAGAGCGTGTGCAAGCTGCCGTCCGACCTCGGCCCGGCGCAGAAAGTGTCGATGCTCACCATCGCAGAGAGCTCCGACGGCTGCGACCACAACGGCGACGGCAAGCCAGACAACGTCTTTGGCAAGCTGCTCAAGGTCTATCCGGCCGCCAATACGCAGCTGCAACAGTCGATCAACGAGTCGCTCTTCGTGCTGGTGTTGGACGCCGCCGGCTGGAACTACGAGGCCAAGCCCTTCGCCGTGCGCTTCTGGCTCGCCGAGTTCGACAGCACCAACCCGAGCTGCTCGCCGACCAGCCCCGACGCCAACTGCAAGTACACGGTCGACGACGGCAACTTCGCCGGCGGACCGACGGGCACTTGCAAGGCGCAGGCGACCGTGCAGCCGATGACGATTCAGGGGGTCAAGGGCAATCCCAAGGGCACTGGCATCCTCTCGGGCGGCGGCGATTTGACCCAGAAGATGACGATCGTGCTGCCGATCGTCGGCGGCCTCAACTTCACCATGTCTGGCGTGCAGATCGACCAGGCGGCGGTCGACGGCCCGACCTCTTGGACGCAGACGACGCAGGGCCGCATCTGCGGCGTGATGACGGTCAAGGACTTCGACAAGGCGCTGGCGTCGATTCCGGCCGACGCGTGGGGCGGCCTCGGCCTCGACCCGGACGCCATCCAGGCGATCGTCAAGGCGTTCCTCAACCCCGACATCGACTTGAACAAGGACGGCGTGCCCGACGCCCTCAGCGTGGCGCTGCGCTTCACCAGCGTGCCCGGTCAGATCGTCGGCGTCACGTTCTAGGCCCTGGCACCTGGCGCCGCCTTAGCCCCGTAACTCCATCCGCTGCGGCCGCTAACGCCCGACGGTTACGAAGGGGAGCCGGCGCCACACGCCGCGATCCGCCGGTCCGCGGCAGCCGTGCAGCTCCAGGCGCTCAGGCACCGCGATCATCACCGCGTCGGTGGCCGTGCCTTGCTGATCTTCCGGGTAGCGGTTGATCGAATGGACGCCGTCGCTGCGATCGGCAAAAAGCGCTTGCAGACGCTCGACATCGAGGTGCGTCGTGGCGGTGACATGGCTCGCCCGCGAGAGGCGCGCCAGCGACGACGGCGTCGGCGCCTCGCCTTCGAGCAGGGCGTGGCTGGCGGTCAGGCAGTGGTTGGTCCGGCACAGCGCCTCGCCATGGCCTTGCCGCACCTCGACGGCGAAGGGCGTCGCCTCCAGCTCGATGGTGCCCGCTGCGTCGGCCAGCCAGTAGGTATGCGCCCCGGCGCGTGGCGCCGCCGTGATCGCCGCCTGCGCCTCGGCCCGGGTGCGACAGCGCAGCGCCCGCTGCAGCAGGTGGACGTAGCCGACGCCCGGCCGGCTGCGCCAGGTCTTGATGTTGGTGGTGCCGAGGGCGAGGCCGGCGGCGTTCATGCCCATCAGCGTCGGCGCGCCGGTGACGGTCACGGTCCACGACTCTGGGCCGTCCGTCGGCAGGCGGTGCAGCGCGATGACGTAGTCGACGTCGCCCGGATTGAGGTCCCAGGTCTGACCCGCGATCACGGCGCCATCGCGCGCGCGGGCCCCGGGCACCAGAATCGCCGTGCAGCCCTCGGCGTCGGGCGCCAGGGGCCCATGCGACGGTCCCGACCCCGACAGCAGCAGCACGTCGCGGATGTCCGTCATGTTGGCGGCGGTGTGGACCGAGATCGCGTCCACGCCTGCCGCAGCGCACATCGCTTCGTGTTCGGCGACTTGGGCCGGATCCCAGGCCCGGAGCGCCTCGTAGCAGAGCCGGCCGCACTCAAAGAGGGCATCGACCTGCGGACCCTTGCGATCGCCGAGGTAGTCGCGGGCCGCGGCAAGGCGCATCTCCACGAAGTCATGGAGCTTGCGGCCGAAGTGCTGGCCCTGCTGGCGGCCCATCTCGGCGGGGCTGCCGCGTAGCTCCAGGGTCTCGAGTTCGTAGCGCGGCATCGTGGCTCCTCGGCCCGTGGCGGCGCATCAGCCGTGGCGGGCGTTGGCCGGCCTTGTAGCAAAGGCGCTGCCGCGGTGGAATGGTGGCGGCCGCCCGGTCTGCGCGCTGGAAGGCACAAGCAGCGACCCGCCGCGCCGGCGCGCGCCACGAGGCCCGATGTACGTCGATGTTCACGCTCATCTGATCCACCCGTCCTTCGCCGGCGAAGAGGACGCGACGGCGGAGCGCGCGCTGGCGGCTGGCGTCGAGCGCGTCATCGTCAACGGCCTCGAACCGACCAGCAACGCCGCCGTCCTGGAGCTCTGCGCTCGCCACAGCCACCTGCGGCCCGCGCTTGGGCTCTATCCGGTCGACGCCGGCGCCGCCGCCATCGATCGCGTCGCTTGGGCGCACGAGTTCGAGCCACCGGCCGTCGTCGATCTCGCCGCTTGCATCGGGTTCATCGAGGCGAACATCGACCGCGTCATCGCCATCGGTGAGGTCGGCCTCGACGCCCACTGGGCACCCGAGTCGCTGCCCCTGCAGGAGGAGGTGCTGCGCGCGTTCTGCCGCCTGGCCCTGCGCCACGACAAGCCCATGATTCTGCATACCCGCCGCGCCGAGCAGCGCACGTTCGAGATCTTGCTGGAGGAGGGTGTCGCGCGCGCCGACTTCCACTGCTACGGCGGCAAGGTCAAGCTGGCGCAGCGCATCGCCGACGCGGGTTACACGCTGTCGATCCCGCCGGTGGTCGAGCGCGGCGAGGCCTTTCAAGCCCTGGCGCGGGCGCTGCCGCTGACGGCAATCCTGACCGAGACCGACTGCCCGTACATGGGGCCCGACCGCGGCGGCCGCAACGAGCCGGCCAACGTCGTGCGCGGCGTGGCGGCCATCGCAGCCGCCCGTGGCGAGCCCTTGGATGAGGTGCGCGCTGCGATCGCGGCCAACTACCGACGCCTGTTCGAGCCGACGCCAGGCCCCTAGCGCTTGGTCGATGCAAGGTGAGGCTCCACGTGCAAACGCCCGTCCTTCCGAGCTCCTGCCTCGTCTACGACCCGTTGGCCCGCTGGCCCGAGGCCGCCCTGGTGCGCGCCCACGACGCCTTCGCCGCGCCCCGTCTCCGGCTGGAGGACCGAGCCCAGCTGACCCTCCGCCACCCACCCTCATCCCCCGGACGCCCGTCCTCAGGCGCCCTCTCCGCGGAGATCGTCGCTGGCCTGGTCGCCGCCGGCGAGCGTCTGCTCGCACGCAACAACGTGGAGGTGCAGGCGATTTGGCTGCTCTCTGGCCTCGATTCCGTCCCCACCGCCGGCCGCGTGGTGCTGCGACGGGTCGCGCTCGCGCTGGGCGCCGAAGAGCAACGCCGCTGGCGCGCTGCCCCTGTCGCAGCCGCGTCCGCCGAACACGCCGCCGCGCCCGACGCCATCCACATCAGCTTCGGCTGCGAAGTCGGGCTGATTCGCTGCGAAGGCCGCCTCGTCAGGGACGCCCTCGGCGACGCAGTGGACCCCCGCGCCCTCTGGTCGACCTCCGACGCGCAGACGCTGCGCGACATGGCCGCCAAGCCGTCGTCGTCCCAGCAGGCCAGCGCCCTCGAGGCCGGCCGCCACGCAGCGGTGCAGGCCGCGCTCGGCCGCTGGATCGGCCAACTGATCGCCCTCTTCGACGTCGCCGACGTCTGGCTGCACCTGCCCGACGCCGCAGCGCAGACCTGGCTTGGGTTTCCGGCCGGCTGGGACGGCGAGGGCGGCCTCGAGGGCGATGGCGCCGCCTGTGGCGCGTTGGGGCGCGCGGTGGCGGCCTCGGCATTTGCGTCGCTGCGGGCCGGGACCCGGCTGCGGACGTGTTTCCTGGACGCCGACGCAGCCTCTGTGGGCGCGGCGCGTGCCGTGGTGCTCGGCCTCAGCCGCCTGGGTTAGCAGGCTTGCCGGTGCCTTTCGGGTTCGCTCGACCTGCCGACTCTGGCGGCCTCAGGCACCGAACGCCACGGTGAGGCTGGACGCCAGCATGAGCAGCGCGACCGGCGCCCACACCATGCGCTCGCCTTTGCTCGGCGTGATGGTGTTCATCACCAGCGCGACCGCCGCGACGCCGACCACCACCCACATCAGCCACCCGTCGAGCGGCTTGGTCATGGGCCAGAGGCGAGCGCGCTCCAGCACCACGAGGGCCAGCGCGCCCAGCATCGCCGCTTGCACGAGGGCGGCGATGCGCATGGCAGGCGGCAGAACGCCCGGAAAGCGGCCGCCCATCGCGTACGAGCCAAGGGGTGCGCCCGCTGCCAGCGCGATCTGAAAGACGACGATGAAGGCGGTCAGTAGGGCGTACGTCGCCGCCGCCAAAGAGATGGCGTCCATCCCAGACCTCCGTCGCAGACGTGACCGCCCGTGCGCTTGGCCCTAGCGTGGCAGAGGTCGCACGCCTGCGCAGGACGCGGTCTGCGCGCGCGGTCCTACTTGCAGACGACCTCAGCCAGCCGGCTGAAGAAGTGCGGTTCGTCGCCCTTCTCGCCGCCATCGCCGCCCTTGCCGCCGGGGCTCGGCGCGTCGCCCTTGCTGCCGCCTTCGGACTCGCCGAGGCAGAGGCCGGCCTTGACCTTGACCAGGATGTCCCCCGGCGGCACCGGGATGCCCGCCGCCTTGAGCGTGAGCAGGCCGAGCATCACCTTCATCGGTGGAAAGTCGCTGCCCTCGGGCTCGACGTTGCCGCCGTCGCTGCTTCCGCTGCCGCCGTCGCTGCCGCCGTCGCCGCCCGGGACCGGCAGGGGCTTGGGAGCCGAGCCGCCGCTGCTGCCGCTGTCGCCGCCGCCGTCGCCGAAGCCACCCCACTGGAAGGTCGGCGTGGCGGCGCCATCGAAGGTCAGCGTCGAGCTGCCGGCGTGCAGGAACTTCGGCACGTCCTCGACCTGCACCGCCAGCGGCGCCAGGGTGTGGACGACGTGGAGCAGCAGCTTGGGCAGGGTCGTCAGCGTCGCGGTCTCGCCATCGAAGACCATGCCGAGATCGACCTTGCGGCCGGCGTCGGCGTTCAGGTCCACGCTGCCGAGCGGCTGAACCTTGCCGCCGTCGTGCAGCGCCGCGGTGGCGCTCGCAGCGCCGAGGCCGAGGCCCGTGATCTTGAGGGTGTCCTGCTTGCCGTCGGCGGCGACGGTGAAGGTGGCGTCAAACGTCACGCCAGCGAGCTTGGCCGCCAGCGCGCCGGTCAGCGGGGTCTGCGGCTCTCCACAGTTGCCACCGGGCTGACCACCTGGGATTGGATTGCCGCTGGGGTCGATCGGCTGGGGCGCCTCGCCACAGTCGCCGTTGCTGCCGAAGAGCATGTCGGTGGCGACCTTGACGTCGATGGCGCCGAACTTCGCCCCGCCGACGATGGTGCGCTCGGCCTGGCCGATGACCAGCTTGAGCGCGTCCTTGGCGGCGGCGACCTGCACATCGTAGTGGCGCTTGTCGCCAGCGGCGAAGGCCCCCACGTGGACGTTGCTGGCCACCGAGATGGTGCCCGTCATCACCTTGCCCTGGCCGCGCGTCAGCGCGCCAGCGACCTTGCCGATCATCGTGGTCGGGAACTCCTCGGGCAGGGCCTCACCGGTGGCGGCAGCGACCGCCTGGGCGGCCTTGTGCACTTCGGCGAGATCGACCTCGACGTTGAACTGGTCCGGCGTCAGCTGGAAGGTCGCCGGCTTGATCGCCATATCGAGGCCCACGACGATGGCGCCCGAGAGCAGCTTGCCGCCGTGCCAGGAGATGGCGAGGCAGACCGGGACCTTGGCGAGACCCTCGGCGCACTTGGCGTCGACGGTCTCCTTGCCCTGGTCGTCGACTTCGACGTTGCAGAAGTCGGCGGCAGCGGCGCAGACGACCACCGCCTTGGCGCTGCTGAGCTTGGTGTCGACGAACTTCTGGTTCAGAACCGAGTCCTTGAACCACTCCTTGACGTCGTCGGCCGAGCTCTGGGCGTCAAAGCCCTCGCATCCCTCGACGGGTTCGCCGCCGGTGTTGCCATCGGTACTGCCGCCGCTACCCGGCTCCCCACTACCCGGGTCGGTCTGGTTCTCGCAGCCGCCCGCGACCTGATCGACCGCCTGCGAGTCGGCGGTGAACTTGGCGCCCGCTGCGCCATCGTTGGCGAATTCGGCAATGAGCTCATTGGCCAGCGCCAGCGTATCGGGCGCCGCAGCCTCCTGAACCGCCGGTAGGGCCGCGGTGCCAGACCCGCCAGAGCCGGCGATGCCGCCGCCGCCACCCGACGTGGAGCCGCAGGCGGTGCCGAGCAGCGCAGCGGCTGCCAGAGCGAGGGGGCGACGCGCGCGGGCGTCAGCGAGGGGCCAGGACATCGAACGGGGGGTACGCATCGTGCACTCCAGCGTGACGCGTGCCCAATGGGGCAACTCTCAGCGTCACGGCGGCGACAAGATAATCCAAGCCGTCACGCTTGGCCAGGGATTTCCCTCGCCTCGCAGGTCCGATCGAAGATCTCGCAGAACGAACGCCCCCAGCCCGGAAAAATCGGTCGCAAGCACATTTGCATGACCGGCAGGCACACCGCCCCGACCCCGCGCCGGCGCGCAGGTCGGCTCGGTGCGG
>CANLIC010000043.1 GCA_947491025.1 Myxococcales bacterium | reverse complement strand
CGCCAAATCACCCTTGACCGCAAGACAACTCACCTCGATCGGCACTTCCAGGGGTGAGGTTTGTCTTCGGTCAGGGCTACAACGGCCGAACAAATGCGTGGCCAGCAGGGCAGGCTTGGGGCTGGGGACTTTGGATCAGGCCTGGGCCGTTGCATCCCGGGCCCTTGCAGATTCGCGGCCGGCAGATCTTGCCGGCGCCACAGAAGTGCGTGTTCGGGCAGTCGTTGCTGCTGTTGCACTCGACGCATTTGCCGGCCTTGGTGTCGCAGACCTTGGGGCACTCCTTGCTCGAGCTGCACGGCGGGGCCGCGACGCAACCTTGCAAGACGCAGGCTTGGGCGCTGCCGCAGTCTGCGTCGACGTTGCAGTCGACGCACACGCCGTCGGCCATGGCGCAGACGCCGCCCGTGGCCTTGCACTCGACGTCGCTCTTGCAGGCGGGCGCCGGCAAGCAGGCGTTGGCCTTGCAGATCTTGCCGCTGCCGCAGTCGGAGCTGACCATGCAGGCGACGCAGGCGTTGGACGCCGGGTTGCAGACGCCGGCGACGCACGGGAACTTGCTGTTGCAGGGCGACGAGAGCTGGCCGCAGCCGGGGATCGGGGTGTTGCTGCAGGCGCCCGTTCCGAGGGTGCAGACGTCGTTGGTGCAGGGGTTGCCATCGTCGCAGCCGAGGGCGCTCTTGCAGCCGCCGGGGCCGGTGTCGACGGGGCCAGTGTCGACAGGTCCGGTGTCGACGGGGCCGGTGTCGACGGGCCCGGTGTCGACCGGGCCGGTGTCGACCGGGCCGGTGTCGACCGGGCCGGTGTCGACCGGGCCGGTGTCGACCGGGCCGGTGTCGACGGGGCCGGCGTCGGTGGCGCCGGTGTCGATCGGATCGACGTCGACGACACCAGCGTCGGTGGCGCCGTTGTCGAAGGGTTCGATGTCAGGGGGCCCGGTCTCGATCGACACGGTGTCGTTCGACCCGTTGTCCACCGGGTCGGCGTCGCCCGGCGCGATGTCGACGCCGATGCCCTGATCGTCGACCCCGCCGCCTCCGTCGCCCGCGTTCTGGCCGTCGCCCGTGTCCTGAGGCACGAAGGCCACACCGCCGCCGCCGCCAGCGCTGCCGCCAACGCAGCCGATCTGCAAGGTCAACGCCAAGGCGGCGAACGCGACGCTGGCGCAGTCTTGGGGCCGGAGCTGGGCAAACTTGCGGGACATCGAGCGCCTCCTGGTCCATCGAGCGACGGCTAGCCGGCGCCATGGGTCGTCCGAGCCTAGCAAACCGGCCGCGCTGCCGAAAGGCGTTCGTGGGCGTCCGGCCAGGGCCGCAGGCGCGGGGGTGCTCAGCAAAGGGCCGGATCTCGGCCGCCGTCGCCGAGTTGGTCGCGCCGCCTCAGCGCTCGATGGGGCCGCACTGGTCCTCGTAGTAGGGACGACTGCAGACCTTGCCGGTGCTCTGCGCTGCGCCGAAAGCCTTGATGTAGCACTTCTTATCGGCCTCCGCCGCGGCGTCGATAGCGCCATTCGGCGCCAGCTGTTGGAAGCACTTCCAGCTGCAGCACTCGAGCTTGGCGACGTCGGTGTCCCAGAACTGGCAAGTCTTCAAGAAGCTGCAGTAGGACTTGCAGATCTGCTTGCCGTTCTGAACCTGGGGGTCGGTGATCTTCGACTCCCAGTCGCACGCCACTGGGTCCACCACGACCTGGCCCTGGGCGCCAGGCGCGGTGCAGGTCTTGGTCGGCAGCTCGGGCGCCAGCTTCACGTTCTTCCACGCCGGCTTGTCACAGACTTGCCACATCGCATCGAGCGCTTTGCAGTCGGCCGTCTGCTGGCACAGGGGGACGCAGAAGCGCGGCTCCGGGCCCTGAAAATCCGCGGGCAGCTCGATGCAGATGCCCTGGACGCCGCCGGTGTCGGCTTCGGCGCAATAGGCCTTGGCCGTCGCGCAGGGCAGGGTGCAGAAGGGCTCGGGCGCCCAGTCGCCCTGTAGACAGCGCAGGCCGGGCCGGCAGTCACCGTCTCCGGCACAGGCGGCGCCAAACGCCACTTCGCCACCGCTGGCGTCCGTCGCATCGGCCGTGGGTGCCGGGGCCTCGCCGCCGCAGGCAACGACCATCAGCCAAAGACCGGCCAGCCATGCCGCTCCGCGTTCTCCGCGCCGCCGTCCAAGCTCTGTGCCGCTCATCACCCCTCACCTCCTGGTCCTTTTTGCCGACCTTGGGCGACGGCGCTTGCGCCCGCTACGGGTCGCCGCGCCGCGCGCCGAGGCGCGCAGGCCGCCTCCGGCTTGCCGCTGCGTCGTTTGTAGCGCCGCGCCAGCGCGCTGACCTCAGCATGCCGCCAGCGCCGGCGAATTGCAGCGCCCGCCCGGCATGGTACGCTGCGGGCCGCGCGCCGGGCCACGGCTGCGGCCCTCTCTCCGCCCTGGAGGCGTCATGTTCGACCGCGTGCTGCTGCTCACCGATCTCGACGACAAGCCCGAGCTGACCCTCGGCCCGCTGCAGGCCATCAGCCAGGTCTGTAGCAACAAGCTGGTGATCTTCCACGCCGTGCGCGGCAGCTCCGACCTCTTCTACCTCGAAGGCGAGGCGGCCAAGGTTCGCACGCTCATCGATCAGCAGGCCCAGAAGGCCGTGCAGCCGCGCATCGACGCCCTGGTCTCCCTCTTTGAGGCCAGGGGCATCTCGACCGGCGCCGTGACGCGCATCGGTTCGACCTTCGACCTCGCGCTGCCCGCGATCTCCGACCTGATGATCGACCTCGTCGTCATCCCTCAGGAGGGCTACGCCGACTTCACCGATCGCGTCAGCGGCAGCACGACCGCGCGCATCTTGCGCGATGGCGACGTCGCGGTGCTGACGATCAACCACCACTTTCAGAAGCGCTCCGAGACCTGGAACGGCTTCCACCGCTGCCTGATGCCGCACAGCTTCACCGCTGGCGGCGCGCAGCGCCTGGCCGGGGCCGAGCAATTCGCCGCCGAATTCGGCGGACGCCTCGAGCTGGTCCAGGTCGTGCAGCCGATCCACGAGCAGACGCTGCAGACGCCCGAGGGCCAGGTGCTCCTGCCCAAGGATCTGCACTACCAGGTGAAGTCGCGCCTGGAGTCGCAGCTCTCCGAGGCGGCCCACACCATCACCAAGGTGCCGGCGGACTGGCGCCTGCTCGAGGACAACAAGCCCGGCTCGGGCGTCATGAGCTACGCCGACCGCGCCGGCCACGACCTGATCATCGTGCCGCCGATTGGCCACAACGAGGTGCGCAACACCGTCCTCGGCAATGTCGCCGAGCATGTGATCAAGCACGCCCGTGTCCCCGTCCTGACCCTGCGCAAAGGTTGGGAGCGCTAGCAGAGACGCCGAGCGGCCAGCAGAGGCGGCGGATTGGGCAACGCCCTCGGGCCAAAGCCCTCGCTCCCCGCGCGCCGATGCGGCGGATTCCTCGACAACCCGCGGCGCCGATCTACAACCGGGACGTGGCGCGCGCCTTCCTTGGCGGGCGCCCCGGAGCCCGCCATGCCACAGACGCCGTCCCGTGCCCTCTACCGCCGACGCGCCCTGGTCGCTGCGGTTGCTGTCGCCGCCTGCGCCGGCTGCGCTTCGGTCGCCCGCGAGGTCTACGACCGCGACATTCAGGCGCTGCGCAGCCAGACCGACACCCTCGAGGACCACAAGCGCCTGCACGCCAAGGAAGCCGCCGATTGGAAGGCCAAGCACGGCGCCATTGCCGCCGAACTCGGCGTCTGCCGCAGCAACGAGGCCGACCTGCAGGCGGAGCTCGAGCGCTGCCACGAGTCGCTCAAGGCCGTCGCCGACAAGACCACCGACGTCGGCAAGAAGTACCTGCAGTGCGAGGACGAGAAGCTCAAGATGCGCTCGGAGCTGCTGGCTGAACGCAACAAGGCGGTCCAGCTCGCCAACCGCCTCGCGGAGTACCAGCGCCAGCTCGACGCCCTGACCAAGATCATTGCCGACGTGCGCCAGCGCCTCAACGCCCTGGTCGACGCCGGCAAGCTGCGCGTCGAGGTCAAAAACGGCTTCCTGGTCATCGGCCTCGACAGCGACATCCTCTTCGACACCGGCAAATCCGAGCTCAAGGGCGAAGCCAAGCCGGTGCTAGTCGAGCTGGCGGCGGCGCTGCGGCAGTTCCGCGGCCGGCGCTTCCAGGTCGCGGGCCACACCGACCCCCGCGGCGGCGACGACATCAACTGGAAGCTCTCGGTCGACCGCGCCGTCAGCGTCGTGCGCTTCCTCATCGCAGAAGGCGCCATGCCGCCCGACATGCTCTCCGCCGGCGGCTATGCCCACTACCTGCCGGCAGCCGAAGGTGGCGACGCCGCCAGCCTGCGCCGCAACCGCCGCGTCGAGTTCCTGTTGCTGCCCGACCTCACCGAACTGTACAACCTCGCCACGGCGCCCGCAGGTGCTGTCGGCGGACGGTGATGCCCGAAAAAGCCCCTGCTCCCTTGCGCGTCCTGCTCCTCGACGGCGACACCCGCCAGGCCATCCCGGTCGCCAAGGCGCTGCGGGCAGCCGGCCACCACGTCGCCGTCGCCGTCTCGCAGCGGATCTCGATGGGCGGCTGGTCGCGCTATCCTCATGAACGGCTGAGCGTTCCAGCGCTGCCGAGCCACGGAGCCGACGCCGTACGCGCACCCGCCGAACGCGCCTGGCTCGACGCCGTGCTGGCGATCCTGCGGCGACGGCGCTTCGACGTCACCATCCCCCTCTTCGACACCTCTGCCGCGCTGGTCAGCCGCCACCTCGACGCATTCCAGGCCGAGACGCGGGTGCCGCTGGTCGCGTGGGACCGCTTCGTCCACGCCCACGACAAGCACCTGACGATGCAGGCCTGCGCCCGCGCCGGTGTGCCGCACCCGCGCACGCTCTGCCCCCACGAGCGCGGCGTTGAGGAGGTGGTCGCCGAGGCAGACGCCGTCCTCGGCTGGCCCTGCCTGTGGAAACCCGACATCGGCCATGGCGCCGCCGGCATCCGCAAAGTCCATTCGCCGCAAGAGGCGCTGGCGCTCTATCCGCAGCTCGTCGCCGAGTTCGGACCCTGCGCCCTGCAGGAGTTCGTGCCGCAGACCGGCATGCAGTTCAAAGCGCAGCTCTTTCGCGGCCGCGACCGGGTGATCCACGGCGCCGTCGTCTTCGACAAGGTGCGCTACTACCCGATCAGCGGCGGTACCAGCAGCCTCAACACGACGGTCGATCGCCCCGACATCGTCGAGATCTGCCGCCGCCTGCTCGACGCCATCGACTGGGAGAGCCACGCCGACATCGACCTCATCGAGGACCCGCGCGACGGTTCGGTCAAGGTCATGGAGATCAACCCGCGCGTGACAGGCAGCATCAAGATCGCGTTCGAGGCCGGCGTCGATTTCGCCGACCTGCTCTTGCGCCATGCCCTTGGCGAGCCCCTGCCAGCCCCCCACGCCTACCGCGTCGGCGTGCAGATGCGTTACATGCCGCTCGACGTCCTCTGGTTCCTCTCGAGCCCCGGCCGCCTCCGCGCGGAGCCGAGCTTCTTTCGCTTCATCGGCCGCGACCTCTGTTACCAAGAGGGCTCCCTCGACGATCCACTGCCGGCGCTGGCGGCGTGGGCCTCCGGCGCCGAGAAGTGGCTGGACCCGGAGTTTCGCCGCCGCAAGCTCGGAGCGCGCCCGCGATGAGCAGCAACTCAGGGCGACCCCGTCCTCTGGCGATCGGCGCCGAGCTGGAGCCCGGCCTCTGCGTTCGCCGCCTGGTCGCCTCGGGCGGCATGGGCGATGTCTATGAGGCGGATGACGCCACCCTCGGCCGCCGCGTCGCCATCAAGGTGCTGCGCCGATCCGACGCGGCTGACGCGACGTCGCCGACGCTGCGCGCGATTCGCGAAGGGCGCGCCACGGCGCGGGTCGTGCACCCGTCGGTGGTGGCGGTCTACCGCGTCGGCCGGTGGGGCGACGCGCCCTTTTTGGTCATGGAGTGGGTCGAGGGGCCGACGCTGCGTGCCGTCCTCGCGAAGGGGCCGCCGGCGAGCGAGACCGCGCTGCGCTGGCTGGCCGAGATCGCCGCCGCCATCGACTGCGCCCACGCCAAAGACGTCATCCACTGCGACCTCAAGCCCGAGAACGTGTTGCTCGCCGACGATGGCCACGGCGGGCTGCGGGCGCGCGTCGTCGACTTCGGGCTCGCTCGCGGCCATGCCCTGCCTCAGCGCAGCGAGCGCCTGCGCCACGGGACCTGGGCCTACCTGCCCCCCGAGGGCGCCGACGCCGCGCCGACGCCGGCCCTCGACCACTTCGCGCTCGCCATCATCGCCTGCGAGCTGCTCACAGGCGCGCGGCCGAAGCGTGCGGCACAGGGCCCCGAGCCGCCGGCAGAGGCGTCTGCGGCGCTGCAGTCGACGCTGCGCGCCGCGTGGTCGCAGGACCCGCAGCTGCGACCGCCGACCGGCGCCGCGCTCTGGCAAGCGCTGCGCGCCGCCGTGCCGTCGCCGTCGCAGGCCTCGATGCCCGCAGAAGCGATCGCCCTTGCGTCGGACCTGGTCACGGTTGCGCTGCACACGCCACCGGCCGCAAGCGCCGCCCGCGCGGCGCAAGAGACCCCGCCCAGCCCGGCGCGATCGCTGATCGACGCCCGCAGCCAGGCCGCCTTGCAGGCGCTCGAGCTTGAAGCAGACGGCCTCGCCGCCGATCGCTGGGGCCGCGAGGCGCTGGTGTCGCTCTGGCTCGAGGCGCGCCACCCCGCCGCCGCCGCTGAGGTGCTGCTCCGGGCGCTGCCGACGGTCGCCGCCATCCGCACCCAAGATCGCCTGCTCCTGCGCGCCGACGCCTTGCTCCAGGCCGCAGAGGCGCCAGCGCTGCGCCTGCCCTGGCTGCTGCTGCGCGCGCGGCTGTGCGCCGCCGCGGGCTGGTTGGACGCGGCGCGCGACGCCCTGATGCTGTGCCGCGACGTTGCTGTCGACCTCGGACATGCCGTCGCCTCGCCGCCCGCGCTGGCGATGCGGCGCCTCGACGTCGAGCTGCGGCTGCTGGAGGGTGATCGCGCCGGCGCCCTGCCCAAGCTGCGCGTCATCGCCGAGCAGGCGTCGGAGGCGGCTGCGCAGGCGCGGACAGCCGGCGACGCCGCGACCGCGCACGAGGCCGAAGAGCAATCTCTCTGCGCCGCCGCTGACGCCTGCGCCCTTCACCTGCAACGCGGTTCGCTGGAGCCCGCGCAGGTTGCCGCCGCTGCCGACGAGCTGCGCGCCCTCGCTGAGGCGATCGGCCGCCTCGCCGCGGGTGGCGCCAGCGTCGCCGGGGCCGCGCTGGCAGCTCAGGCCCGCCTCGAGCGTGCGCTGGCCCTGCAGCGGCGCGCTGCCGGCGACATGCGCGCCGCAGCCCAGGCCTTGCGCCGGGCCGTGGCCTGCGAACTGGAGCGGGGCGACGCGCTGGCCGCGGCCGATGGGCTCTTGCTGCGCGCCGAGTTGGCGCTCGACACCCTGGCCGACGCTCGCGCCGTCGATGAGCCGCTCGACGAGGCGGAGGCCCTGATTCGGCCGCTCGGACGGGTCAGGGCCAGCGGCCAGCTCGATGCCCTGCGCGGCCGGCAACGCCTGCGCGCCGGCGATCCTTACGCTGCGCAGCGTCTCGCCGCGGTGGCGCTCTCGACCGCCGAGGCGCTCGGCGTCGGCCCCGACATCGCGCGCGCCTGCGCGGTGGGTGCCGAAGCCGCAGATCTGCTCGGCGACAGCGCCGGAGCCTGGCAGGCGCGCCAGACCGCCGCTCGCTGGCAGCGCAGCGGCCGTCGGGCCCGCGAGCGCGCCGAGGACATGGATCCGCGCTAGGGGGCCGTCTCCGCCTCGTCGGCCCCGCCATCCATGCCCCCTGGGGCCGGTGCGCGTCGGCGCTGGTTGGCCTGCACGGCGAGCGCGTTGCGCTGAACCCCTGCGAGCTTGGTTCGCTGCAGCGGCGATCCGGCGAAGCGCGCCGCGAAGCCGGCCTCGTCCAACGCCAGCAGGTCGGCCAGGCGCGGGCCGACGCTGCCCGGTCGCGGCGCCAGCTCGGGCTCCTCGGCGGGCCGCGAGAAGCGGTTGAAGGGGCACACGTCCTGGCAGAGGTCGCAGCCAAAGACGTGGTCGCCCACCAGCAGCGCTTGCTCCTCGCTCAGCGAGCCTTTGGTCTCGATGGTGAGCGCAGAGATGCAGCGCCGGCTGTCGACCACCTTCGGCGCCACGATCGCCGCAGTCGGGCAGACGTCGATGCAGCGCGAGCAGCTGCCGCAGTGGTCGAGCGTCGGCGCGTCGGGCGCGACCTCGAGCGTGGTCAGCAGCGTCGCCAGAAAGAAGTAACTGCCGTGCTGGGGGTGGACCAGCAGGCTGTGCTTGCCCTGCCAACCGAGGCCAGCCTCCTCGGCCCAGCGCCGCTCGAGCACCGGGCCGTAGTCGACCGTGCCTCGCAGGTCGCGCCGGGGGTCGAAGGGCCCCGACTGCGCTTCCGGGCCACGAAAGCCCTCGCCGAGGCGCGGCCCGACCTCGCGCGCGATCGCCGCCGTGAGCGCCGCCAGCCGGCGCTCGATGACGTGGTGGTAATCGTCGCCGAGGGCGTAGCGCGAGATCCAGCCGTGGCCCTCGGGCGCGCTCTCGCCGTCGCGGCCGAGAAACGCGACGCTGCGCTCGGCTTCGCAGTCGTAGTCGAGGGCCAATACCAAGACGCTGCGGGCGCCCGCCAGGACCCTTGCCGGATCGCTGCGCCGCTCCGGGTCGCGCTCCAGCCACGCCATCGTGCCGTGGTGCCCAGCCGCCAGCCACGCCTTGAGCCGCTGCAGATCGTCGGGTCGCGGGTGGGCACGGGCCACGCCTAGGCGCGAGAATCCGGCTTCGCGCGCCAGGTCGCCGAGGACCGCGCGCAGCGAATGTGGCGACGCGTCCTTGCCGTCCGGTCGGGCCGTGACGGGGTGCTGGGCTGCCTGGTCCGGCTCTGGCACGGTCGCGCTCCTGCCGCCGCGACCGACCCCATGACAGCCGGCGCGCGCTGGACGATGCTGCCGCATCGAGGGGCCGCGGCACAGGGGCCCGCAGGAGGACCATGCGCCCAATGACTCCCCACGCCGCTTCGCCGGCCTCTACCGGCCCATCCGACCCGATCTCGGCGTCGACGACGATGGCGCCGAGCTTCGCCGACCTTGCAAAGGGCCGACCGCTCGTGGTCGCCGCCGAGATGGGCTACGGCCACCTCCGCCCCGCCCGCAGCCTGGCCCTGGCGCTCGGCGTGCCGCTCTTTCGCGCCGAGTCGGCCCCGCTCTGCGACGAAGCCGAGGCGGGGCGCTGGTCGCGGGTCCGTCGCGGCTACGACGCCCTGGTGCGCGCTAGCCAGACGCCGATCGTCGGTGGCCCTTTTGACGCGTTGCTGCGCGCCATCACCGAGATCCCGACGTTTCACCCACGCCGCGACCTGCGCCGCGCCGATTTGGGCGTCACCTCGCTGCGTCGCCTCATCGACCGCGGCCTGGGCGCCGGCATGGTCGCCGCCCTGCGCGCCGACCCGCGGCCGCTGCTGACGACCTTCTACGCGCCGGCGATCGTGGCCGACGCGCACGGGCTCGACGATGTCTGGTGCGTCATCACCGACACCGACTGCGCCCGCATCTGGGTCAGCGAGCGCCCGGAGTCGTCGCGGGTGCGCTACCTGGCGCCTTCCGATCGGGTGCGCCGCCGGCTCGAGGCCTACGGCGTACCGCCCGAGCACATCCACCAGACCGGCTTCCCGCTGCCGCCACAGCTCACAGGTGGCGACGATCTCGGCGCCCTTCGCCTCAACCTCGCTGCGCGGCTGCGCCGTCTGGACCCCAAGGGCCGCTTCGTCGCCCAGCACCGGGCCGAGCTCGAGACCTTCCTACCCGAGGTGGAGGCGGCGGCCGATCCACGTCCCCCGCTCTTGCTCTTCGCGGTGGGCGGCTCCGGCGCCCAGGTGGACATCGCCGTCGCGGCGCTGCCCGGCTTGCTGCGGCTCGTCCGCGAGCGGCGGCTTCGTCTCGGCCTCATCGCCGGCATTCGCCCAGAGGTGCACGCCGCGTTTGTCGCTGCACTCGGCCGCGCCGGGGCCAGCGAGGCCGGCGTCGACGAGGTCATCGCCGGCAGCACCGACGGTGTCGCCTTGGTCTACGAGCCCCACTTCGACGCCTACGCCGCCGGCTTTGACCGCATGATGGGCGCCGCCGACGCGCTGTGGACCAAGACCTCCGAGATGAGCTTCTACGCGGCGCTCGGCCTGCCCATCGTCATGGCGCCTGCGGTCGGCGTGCAGGAGCGCTACAATCGCCGCTGGCTGAGCGAGGCCGGCGCTGGCGTCGAGCAGCGGCCGCCGCGTGACGCTGGCGACTGGATGATCGAACTGCTGCACGACGGCGTCCTCGCCCGCGCCGCGTGGACGGGTTTTCTGCGCTTGCCCAAGCGCGGCAGCCACGAGATCTGCCGTCTGGTGACGGGCGCGGGGCCGGCGCCTGGGCTCGGAATCGGCTGAGGCGCCGTGGCTACGCCGCGTCGAGCAGCGCCTGCACACGCGCCGTCAGGTCGTGCTGGCGAAAGGGCTTGGCCAGCAGCGAGACGTCGGTGCCGAACTCCGCCGAGATGGCCGAGGCGTCGGCGTAGCCAGACATGAAGAGCAGCGAGCGGACGCGGCCGTCGCTCCGCAGCTCGCGCGCCAGCGAGGGGCCGGTGCGGTGGGGCAGGCAGACGTCCGTCACCAGCAGCGCCAACGGCTCGCCCGGCAGCAGCGCCAGCTCGAGCGCTTCCTCTGCGCTCGAAGCCTCTTGCACGTCGTGGCCCAATCGCGAAATCACCCGCGCTACCATGCGTCGCAGGGTCGGCTCGTCCTCGACCACGAGCACCCGCGCGCGCTGCGTCGGGCGCGGCTTGACCAGCTGCGAGGTTCGGCGGCTGGCGTCGCGCTGGCGGCGGCGGGGCAAGCTGAGGCGGAAGATGAGCTCTGGCCCGGCATCGACGCGGGTCAGGTGCAAGCCGGCTGCGTGGGCCTCGGCAATGAGCGCAGCTGCTTTGACGGCGTGGATCAAGGGGCGGCCGCTGGCGGTCTCGGCGCCAATGGCAGCGCCAAGGAGCGCGATCTCGAGCCAGAGACCCGAAGTGGCCGCCGCCTCGGGTTCGCTGGTGCGCAGCACGACCCGCGCCACGCCCGAACCGTCGACGCAGAGCAGCGCAATACGCGCCAACAGCCGCCGCACCGCCATCGGATCGCACTGGGTCCAGGGGCTCGTCGCCTCAGCCGCCACCGGCACCGGGATTGCGTCCCCGAGCAGCGCCTGCAGCAGCGCCGCGCTCTCGACCGCGAAGTCGTTGAGGTGGATCAGCTCGCTGCCGCCGCTGGCGCTCGGGTCGAAGATCCGCAGCTGCGCCGCCAACGAACGGGCCCGCTCTGCGGCGCGCGACACCGCCCCGGCGTCGTCCCGGCGGCTGCGGCCATCGCCCTCGACCAGCAAGCGCACGTCGGCCTCGAGGGTCGATAGCGCGATGTCGAGCTGACGCGCCAAGACGCCGGCCGCCGCCGCCGGCAACAGCAGCTCCGAAGGCTCCGCCGACGAGCGGTTGACGGGGACAGGCACGCTGGTCTGGGCGCGTCGCTCCACCGCGCCTGCCAGCAGGTCCGCGGTGATCTCCAGGCAGCGCACCGCGGCGCCATCCCAGCTCGAAGCCGCGGTGCGCCGTAGCGCCAGCAAGAAACCCACGGCGCGGCCCCGAGCCACCAGCGGCATGGCCGCCATCGGGCCGAGGCCCATGCGCAGCAGCGCGCGATGCAGCGAGGCCTCGCTGGGCGGCAGTTCGTGCGGCGTGCGGCAATAGACGGTCTGGCGTCCGACCATACGCTGGATGAGCCCAGTCAGCTCCAGCTCGTGCGCCAGCTGGGTCACCGCCACGCGGTCGCAAGCCACGCCACCCCGACAGCCCGCCAGGGCGCGGACGCCGGCGCGCGCATTGCCGGACAGCACGAACGCGAGCAGCAGCTCCACTTCGACGCGCGCACCCACCTCCACCAGGAGCTCCTCGATGCCGATTTCGACCTCGTCGCCTGTTGCTGCGTTGAGCCGGACGGCCTGTCGCAGCAGCAAGTCGTCGTGGCGGTGCAGCGCCTGGACGCTTGTGGCCCGTGACGCCGAGGCTGCCGCCGCCGCCGCCGTCGCCGGCGCGTCCGGCGCGCCCTTCACCTTTGTCGCCGGATCCCGCACGGTGACCGCGCGTCGACCGTGGAGGCCCTCGCCCTCATTCGGCCCTGAGCCTGCGGGCGCTGCTGCGGCGGCCTTTGGATCGCCGCCGCCGACGGCCGTGCGTCGCGGCCTTGGCATCCCGCCGTCTGGCTCGCCCCTGTCGCGACCGCCGCCGAGCTCAACCACCGGGCCCGGCGTGTGTTGGATGCCAGTCTCGACCCGGGTCAGGACCTGCTGCATGGTCGCGCTTGTGCGATCGGTGAGGCGCCGGCCATCGACGGAGTGGGCGATCACACCGTCCGCGCCCCCGCGTCGTGCCGCGATGGCGGCGTCGAGCGTCTCGGCGATCACCGCCAGCAGGAGACTCCTCGGCGCCGTCTCGCGCAAGCGGCCAAGCAGGTCGAGGCCGCGCTGAGGTTGGTCCGAGGCGTCCAAGATCACGATGTCCGGATCAAACTCGAATTCCGCGGGGACATCCTCGAGCCCGTGCAGGCCGACCTGGTAGCCGCTTGCCGCCAGCGCCCGCCAGCAGGCGCGCTTGACGTACTCATCTTGCGCGACCAGCACCGCCCGCCGGCTTGCGTGTCGATGCATGAGAGCCCTCCGTGCAATCCGCCTTGAACCATGCTATCATGGCCGCTAGGCGTCCGGCAACGATTCGATCTGGCTCCGCGGCGGGGCAAGACGGGTTGGGTGTCGGTGGTCGGCGGTCTTTCTTCACCCTCGCTTGCGTTTGCAGAAGTGATCGCATGAATGTCCGGATCCTAGCGCGTCACCCCGACCAGGCCGGTGGCGCCGCCGAACGACCCGACCACCCTGCGCTGGCCGCCGGGCTGGACGTGCTGTTCGTCGAGGACGAGGCCGACAACCGCCTGGTTTTGCTCGCTACCTTCCGCAGCCGCTTCCTTTGTCGCGCCGTCGCCGACGCCTCAGCCGCCCTGACCGTGCTGGAGGCCGAGCCGGTGGCGGTTCTGGTCACCGATCAGCGGATGCCCGGCCGCTCCGGGGTCGAGCTGTGCGCCGAGGTCGGGCAGCGCTGGCCCGACGTGCGGCGAATCGTCCTGACCGCCACGGTGGAGCGGCAGGCAGTGGTCGACGCGATCAACGTCGGCCGGGTCCACGCCTTCATCGACAAGCCCTGGGAGGTCGGGGCCCTCGAGCAGCTCCTGCGCGTCCACGTTGCAGAGGTTCGTGCCGAACGGGCGCAGCGTGCGCTGCTGGCGGCCCAGCAGCGGCAGGAGCGTCTGGAGTCGGCGGCGAGCCTGCGCCAAGCGCTGCTGCACGATCTGGCCACCGCCGCCGGGATCGCCGACCTCGGCTACGACGCGCTGGCAGAGCTCGTCGATGGCATGCCGGGCCGCATCCACGACGCGGAGCTGCAGGATGCGCGCGCCGGGCTGCATGCCCTTCGCGACGGTCTGGACTACATCGGTCGCCTTCAGGCCGAGCTGCGCTCGGCCAGCCGCGTTGTCGAGCGTTCGCCAGAGCCCCTCGACGTCGGCGAGCTGCTGCGGCAGTCCTGTGCCTTGGCGGGCCGCCCGGCGGGCGTGTCGCTGCACATCGAGGTGGCGCCCGACGCGCCCGAACGGGTCTTCGCGGACCGCGTCGCCGTCACCCGCATCCTCGTCAACTTGCTGCGCAACGCCGCCGAGTCGCTGCTGCGCGGCGGTGGCCGCTCGATTTGGCTGCGCGCTCTTGCCGAGCCGAGCGGCGCGGATGGCAGCCAGCCGAGCGCCAGCGCGATGTCCCCGAGCCCGGCCGCACAGTCGAGGCGGCCCTCCGGCCGGCTTCTTGTCGAAACCCCGGCGTTGTGGATCTCCGTCGAGGACGACGGGCCCGGCGTCGCCGAGGCCGACCGCGCCCGCCTCTTCCACCCTGGCTTCAGCACGCGCCCGGACGGCGCCGGCCTCGGCCTCGCCACCTCTCGAACCTTGGCGCTGCGCGAAGGCGGCGAGCTGTGGCTGGACGCGACAAGCGCAGACCGAGGCGCACGTTTCGTGGTGCGGTTGCCCGTCGGCGGCGTCGGTGTGGCGCCATGAACGCGCCCGACCGCGACCTCTCCGGCCGGGGACCCGCCTTCGCCCGCGCCTACCCCATCCTTGCGGTCGACGACGAGCTGGACAACCTGCTGGTCCTGCGCGCGACCTTCCGCGACGAATTCACCGTCTACACCGAGAACTCCCCGGACGAGGCGCTGCGTTCGATGGTGGCCCGGCCGGTCGCGATCTTGCTCACCGACCAGCGGATGCCAGGGATGACCGGCATCGACCTCTGCGAACGCGTGCGCGACCTCTACCCGGACGTGCAACGAATGTTGATCACCGCCTACAGCGATCGCGAGGTCGCCATCGCCGCCATCAACCGCGGCGGCGTGTCGCGCTACATTCACAAGCCCTGGGACGCCGAGCAGGTGCGGCAGATCTTGCGCGACTCCGTGGCCCGCGCCCACCTCGAGCGCATGGTGCGCCGACTGCGCCTGGCGATGCTCGACCGAGAGCGCTTCGCCGGCGCCCACGCCGCCAACGCGCGCCTGCTGCAAGATCTCGCCCGGACCAACTCCTCGCTCTCGGCCTGCTGCCAGCGCCTGGAGGAGCTCAGGCCGCGGCTGGCGGGCGAGCTTGAGCCCAGCGTCTGGTACCGCTATGACCGCGAGATCGTCGAGCTGCGCCGCTATATCGACTACGTGGGCGCCCTGCAGTCGCGCTCGGTCGCGGTCGACGGCGGCGTGACCCGCCCGCAGCGCGCGCTCATCTCGGTCGAGGACCACATCGACACCGTCGTAGAGCTCGTGCGCCACGAGCTGGTCGGCGTCGCCCGCCTCGCGGTCGAGTGTCCGGCGCCGGCCGCGGTCTGGGCGGATGCCACCGACGTCAGCCGCATCCTCATCCACCTGGTACGCAGCTCGGCCGCGGCGCTGCGCAGGGATGGGACGGCGACGGGCAACATCGCCGTCACGGTCAGCGCCGAGGGCGGATCCACCGCGATCGTGGTCGCCGATGACGGCGGACACGGCGACTCCACCAGCCAACGCGCGCTGCTCGCCGGCGGCAGCACCGACGCCCGTGCGCCCGGCCTCGAAGCCGCGCTTGAGCTCACCCTCGCCAACGGCGGCGAGTTGGACGCCATCGCGCCCGAGTCGCCGGGCTGGACCGCGTGGCAGCTCATCCTGCCAGCCATCGAGCCCCATGGGCCGCAGCCTTCCTGGGCCAGCGACAGCGCCACGCCCACCGGCGAGGGCCCGACGTCGGCCGGACGGGACGAGGTGCCATGAGCGCTTGCGCCGAGGGGCCGCCATGGAACGCCGGTGGGCGCCCGGCGCGCGTTCACAGCGAGCCGCACGAACTTGACGAGTTCCCTGACCTTCCGGCGCCCGGCTGGGCGGTGGTTCCGGCGCGCATCCCCGTGCAAGCGCGCTTCTCTGAGCACGGCCCGGCGCTTGAAGTTTCCCGCATTGGCATCTTCGTCCTCTGGCTGCACTTGCCGCCGCGCACCGGCCCCGGCGCCATGGCGGCCCGCGGCGAGGTGCCGATCGACCGCGGCCACGCGGCGGTGTGGCTCTCGCTCGGCTATCGTACGGTCGGTCCCATCGCCTGTGACGTCAAGCACCTGGAGGTCGGCGCTGAGGCCCCGCGGGTCCTCTGTCGGCTGCGCCACTTCGAGCGCGCGTCGGCCATCGCGCTGCAGGACGTCATCAGCGCCTTGCTCGCCCGCGGCGTCTTGGCGCCGCCCCAGACCACCATTGCCCGCAGCTTCGACATCCAGGAGCCGGCCCAGCTTCGGCGCCACGTCGCGGCGCTCTGCGCATACCGCGCCAGCGGGCAGCTGCTGCCGGCCTACGGCTCCCCCTGGCCGGTGCGCCTGGCTGGGCTCGATTCGGGCCCCTTGCCCCTGCGCCTCGAGCTCGACGGACCGGCGCCGGAGCCGCTCTTCCAGGTCGCGGTCGAGGGCTACGCAGCGGTCTTTCGCTTTCTGGTCGAGCGCGCCGAGGTCCGCGACGGGGCGCTGTACGCCGCGCTGCCCGATCGCCTGGCGCAGGTGCGGCGGCGCTGGCGGCGCCGGGCTCGGGCGCCCGAGGGGCTGACCCTCTGCTACCGCCACCCTGCCTGGCCGCGCGAGGAGGTCGTGCGGCCGTTGCGCGACGTCAGCACGGTCGGCCTCGGCATGTGGGTCGTGCCCGAGTTCGACCTGCTCGAGCCTGGCGTGGCCCTCGACGATGTCGCCGTCCTTTACAGCGGCGAGGTCGTCTGCGAGGGAAAGGCGGTGGTGCGCGACGTGCGCGAGCTGCCCGCGACGCGCTCTGAGCGCGGCGACGCCATCTGCGGCCTGAGTTTTCTGCCGCGTTCGGCCGGCGACGATGCGCGGTGGGTCAACCTCGTCCACCACCTGCTGAACCCCACCACCCGCAGCGGTGCGGTCTGGAGCCTGCAGTCGTGGCGGGTCTACAACGACTCCGGCTACTTTCATCTCTCCGGCAAGCAACCGATGCAATTCGAGAGCCTGCGCGCCAGCTTTCGCCAGGTCAGCCGCGGCCTCGATGCGGCGCCTTGGCTCGGCTGCCAGGCGGTCTGGCCCTCGGACCGCGGCGTCGAGGCGACCTTCACCTTCGTCAAGGTCTATAGCGACACCTGGTTTGGCTACCAGCTGGCGAAGTCGCCGGACCGGCCCGATCCAGGAGTCACGGCGCCGCGAAGGGTGCTGCGGGAGCTCTATTTCCGCGTGTTCGAGCACATGCAACACGATCGCGGCCTGCGGTGGATCGCCGGCTACCTCGAGGGCAGCGTGCCTTGGAACGAGGTGGCGCAGTTCGCCTGGGCGCGGCGTTTTCAGGACGGCGAAGAGGCTTGCCTCGTCGACTTCCGGCTGCTCGAAGGCGTCTGCGCCGACCTCTTCGAGGAGCGCGAGGGCGACGTCGAGGTGGTCCACGGCACGGACGCCGATGTCGAAGCGCTGCTCGCGCACTTGCAGGAGACCCGGTCGCGGGCGTGGCGGCAGCTCCTCGACCTCGACACCGAGGACAACAAGTTCGACGACATCCGGCACCTCTGGCAGAGCGCAGGCCTGCGCCGCGACCGCCGCATCATCGTCGCTCGCCGCTCGGGCCGCCGGGTCGCGATGGCGGCCGTCGAGACCGGCGAGACCGGCGCCAGCCTCTTCTCCTTGCTCGATAACGTGCGGCTCTTCGACCTGGCGGAGGACTCGGGCGCCGATGCCCATGCTGCGCTTCTGGCCGCCGCGGCTCGTGGCTTCCGCACCCTCGGCAAGGAGCGATTCGTCGTCTACGAGGAGCAGAGGCCTTTGGAGGCGATGCTCGCGCTCGGGCTACGCGACCTCGGGCACGGCAAGCTCTGGGCGATCTCACGCCAGCTCCTGCCCGATTTCCTTGAGCATGTCGCCACCCTGCTCGCGCCGCGCCCCGAAGAGGCGATGCAGAACGCCGCCCTCAAGGCGCCCGGCGGCGGTGCCCGATGAGTCCGATGTCGTCGGTGGTGGCGCAGGCGCCGCCCGCCACGGCGCTGGCCCTCGACGTCGGGCCGCGCACGGTGAGCACCCTGGCCTTGAACGTGTTTTGGGAGTTCCTCGCCCGAGAAGGACGCGACCGTGAGCCGCTTCTGGCCAGGCTCGAGGCGCAAGGCGTACCGCGTGATCAGCTCCTGCAGCGCGGCGGCTGGATCGCCTACGGCACCTTGGTCGTCTTCGAGCAGGCGCTCGCCGAGCAATTCCCAGGGCGGCCGGCCCTCTTCCACGACGTGGGCCAGAGCATCGGCCAGGGCGGCGGCCTCGGCTTCTTGCGGACGGTATCGCGCCTCGTGGTGTCGCCGCGCTTTGCCTACCAGCGGATGCCGGCCCTGATGCATCGATTCTTGTTCCGCTTCTTCGAGGCCCAGTTCGAGCAGGTCGACCGGAACCGCCTCCGCGGCCATTACCGCTTTCAGGAGGGCTGCCCGCCCTCGGACGCCTTTCTCGAGACGGCCAGCGGCGTGCTCGCCGGGATGCCCTTGATGTTTGGCGCGCCGCAGGCCGAGGTCTCGTTGCGCCGGCTCGGCCCCCTTGAGGTCGAGGTGACGCTGGTCGTCGACCGCTGGCCGGGCCCCTGGCGGGCCTTCCTGCGCCTCGTCAGCGCGCCGCTTCGAATCATCGGCCTCAGCCGCGCCGCCAGCCTTGAGGCCGCCCAGGAGCTCGAAGAGGCCAACCGGATGCTGCAGGAGCGCGTCGAGGAGCTCGAGTCGCTGCGCGCTGGCCTCGCTCTCGCGGTGGAGGAGCGCACCGCCGAATTGGTCGTCGCCCGCGATCGGCTGCAGGACACGGTGCTGCAGCTCGAGGCCTCCGACCGGGCACGCACGGAGTTTTTTACCAATGTGAGCCACGAGTTCAAGACGCCGCTGACCCTCATCCTCGGCGCAGTCGCCGAGCTGCGCCGGCAGCTGCATGAGGCCGGTCCCGACGCCGCGACTGACCTCGACCGCGCGGAGCGCGCCGCGGACGACCTGCTCAACCTCATCAACGAGGTGCTCGATTTTGCGCGCATCGACGCCGGGCGAATGCCGCTCAAGCCGAGCGCATTCGACGCCGTCGCGGCCTGTGCCGACCTCGTCGGCGAGCTGGAGCCGCTGGCGCGGGCCCGCGGCATCGCGTTGCAGGCGCCGACCGGCGAGGTCCCGCTGCTGGTGAGTCTCGACCGCGGCCTCGTCCTACGCGCGTTACGCAACCTTGTCGTCAACGCCATCAAGTACTGCCGCCCGGGCGACCACGTCTGGCTGGAGGTCGCCGTCAGCGTGGACGCCGCGGCCGCAAGTGGCGCAGCGCCGCCCTTGGTCTCGATGGCCGTCGCCGATGACGGGCCCGGCATCGCCGAAGCGGAGCAGCGCAAGATCTTCGGGCGGTTCCAGCGCGCAGCCGACGCCGACGGCGCGCCGATCGCCGGCAGTGGGATCGGCTTGGCGATGGTGAGCGGCATCGCGACGCTGCACGGCGGGCGGCTGACGCTCCACAGCGAACAGGGCCGGGGCGCTCGCTTCACCATGACGCTGCCGGTTGACGTCGAGGCCGAGGGCGCAGGTCTGCCGCGGCCTGACCCGGGCGCGCAAGAGGCCCATGGTCAAGGCCCTATGGAGCTGGCGGCGCCGACCCACTCGCCCCTCGCCGCCGAGATCCTGCCTCCAGCCCCCAACGCGCCCAGGCTCCAACCGAGCCCCGCCCACCGCGGCTGCGTGCTCGTGGTCGACGACAACGACGAGCTGCGGTCGTGGATGGCGCGGCTGCTGGAACGCCACCACCGCGTGCTGCGCGCGCGCAATGGCCAGGAGGCGCTGGCGATCGTCCGCGAGGCGCACCCGGACGTCGTCGTCAGCGACGTGATGATGCCGGTCCTGGACGGGCTGGCGCTGACGCGCGCCATCAAGGGCGACCCGGAGCTGCAGCGCTGCGCCGTCATCCTGGTCACCGCCCGCCACGGCGCCGGCGCGGTCGTCGAGGGTCTCGAGGCGCGCGCCGACGACTTCGTCGCCAAGCCCTTCGCTGCCGAGGAGCTGCTGGCGCGCGTCCAGACCCAGCTCCGCCTGCGCGACCTGCAGCAGACGCTGGTTCGCAGCGAGAAGGGCCAGCTGCTCGGCACGCTCGCGGCAGGCATGGCCCACGAGATCTTGAATCCGGTCAACGCCTTGCTGCAATCGGTACGCCTCCTGCGTCAGCCGGCCGTCGTCGCCGACCTGTCCGACGACGAGCGTCTGGAGCTGCTCTCGGCCATCGATCGCTGCGGTGTCCGCGTCATGAACATCGTCAAGTCGGTGCAAGCTTTCGCCCGGCACGAGGCCCCGACCTCGCGGATGCTGTCCGTCTCGCTGGCCGAGCGCCTCGACGCCCTGCGCCCGCTGCTGCTCCACCGCCTCGGCGAGGTCGAGCTGAAGTTCGAGCTCGGCTTCGACGGGCCGCTCCCTTGCTACCCGGACCTGCTCGACCAGGCCCTGATGAACCTGCTGGTCAACGCCATCGACGCGGCGCAGGCGGCGCAGATGGCCACCCCATCGGAGGCCCGACAGCGCGCCATCTTGCGGAGCTCGGTGCACGAAAACGAGGTCCACATCGCGGTCTCCGACAGCGGCGCGGGTGTGCCGGCGGCGGAGCGGGAGCGCATCTTTCAGCCCTTCTACACCACCAAGGACCCGGGCAAGGGAACGGGCCTCGGCCTGTCCATCGCGCGCGAAATCGCGCAGCTGCACGGCGGCCGGCTTGAGCTCGATCGCGACGCGCCTGAGGGCGGCGCCTGTTTCCGGCTGAGCATCCCGCAGAGGTCGCAAAAGACAGGCGAATCCATCGCCGAAGCCGACTCGCCGCCGGCCCACGACAAGGACGGTCTCTCCGCATGAGCGAGCGCTGGCAGGTGGAGGTCCTCAACCCGGCGCTTGGCGCTGACGCCGCGCGCATGGAGGCGTTGCGCCGCGAGGGCATCGCCATCGTCGACACCCTCGCTGCACAGCGAGAAGACCTCGCCCGCAGCCGCCGCGCGGGTCGACCTGCGGGGCAGGGGCGTCGGGAGGACCCGCCGGCTGGCGAAGAGGCGACTGGCGAGCGCTGGATTCATCGACCCTGGGCGCGGCAGCTGGTGCGGACGTTGCCGCCCGCGGAGCTCCGGGCCTTGCGATTGGACCGCAACCGCTACCGCATCCGGGCCGACGAGCAGCGCCGGCTGGCCGAGGCTTGCATCGCCGTCTGCGGCCTCAGCGTCGGGCAAGCCATCGCCGTCTGCATGGCGCAAGAGGGCGTCGGGACCTCCTTTCGCCTCGCCGATCCCGACCACCTCGACCTCTCCAACCTCAACCGGCTGCGCGCCAGCATCGCCGACCTCGGCGTGCCCAAGGTGACGCTCGCGGCCCGCGCCCTCTTGGACCTCGACCCCTACCTCGCGATCGCAGCCCTGCCGGACGGCGTTCGCCTCGAAGACCCCGACGCGCTGCTGCTGCGCGAAGATGGCCGTCCAGTCGACCTGCTTGTCGAGGAATGCGACAACCTGCCGCTGAAGATCGCCCTCCGCCGCCGGGCGCGCCAGCTGCGCATCCCCGTGCTGATGGCCACCACCGAGGGCGGTCTGCTCGACGTCGAGCGCTTCGACCTGGAGCCTGAGCGCCCGCTCTTTCACGGCCTCTGCGCGGGCATCGACCTCGACGCCATCCTTGCCGGCGACGACGACGCCCGCACCGCCTTCGTCATGGCCGTGCTCGGTCGGCAGGTGCTCTCCGCCCGGACGGCGGCCAGCATGATCGAGCTGCGCGAGACGACCACCTCCTGGCCGCAGCTGGCCTCGGCGGTGGCGCTCGGCGCGGCCCAGGTCTGCACCGCCGCCCGCAGCCTCCTGATCGGCGCGCCATGCCCGAGCGGGCGGCGGCGCGTCGACCTCGACGTCGCGACGCTGCCGGACGGGGCCGAGCTGCGGGCAGCCGCAGGGGCAGCGAGGGGTTCCGGGTCCTTCGCGGCCTTCGCCTTGGAACAGGGCGCGGCTGGCGCCTTGGGGCGAGCGGTCTTGCGCGCCCCGGACGCCGCCCGCCAGGCCTTGCTGGAGATTGCGACCCTCGCGCCGTCAGGTGGCAACGCGCAGCCGTGGTGCTTCTCCTTTCAAGACGGGGACCTGCTCATCCACGACCGACCCGAGGCGGCGGTGCCTGGCATGGACCCGACCCGCAGCTCGGTCCTGCTTGCCATCGGCGCCATCGCCGAGTCCGTCGAGCTGGCTGCGCCGGGCCTGGGACTCGCGGCCCGCGCCGAGGTGCTGGTCGGCGCCGACGCCCGCTGGTCCGGCGCCGCTGCCCTCTGCCGTATTCGCCTGCGACCCGACGGCGCCACGCCGCCGCCCGCGCTGGCCGTCGCCCTACGCGATCGCTGCACCAACCGGCGTCTCCACCAAGGCCCGGGACTCGACGACGGCGATCGCGATGCCCTGCAGGCCGCCGCCGCCGCAGTCGGAGCCCACGTCACGTTGTTCGCGACCGACGACGCGCGACGCGGCTGGGGTCGCCTCGCGGGTGCCGCCGACCGCCTGCGCTTTTTGCACGCGCCCTGGCTCGACGAGCTACGCTCCGAAGTGCGCTTCGAGGGCGGCTTGGAGGTCGGCCTCGGGCTGTCCACGCTGGAGCTGCGGCCCGCTGCCGAGCTCTCGCTGCCGCTGCTGCTGGACGGCGCCGTGATGGCCGAGCTTCAAGCCTTGGGCGGCGGCGCGGCGCTGCGGCGGCCGGCCGAGGACGCGTTCGCGGCGTCGGCGGCCATCGCGCTGCTCGACCTGCGCGCGCCGCCGACGCCGGACCATCGCGCCGAGCCGTTCGCTTTTCGCGCCGGACGCGCGCTACAGCGCGTCTGGTTGGCGGCGACCGCGCGCGGCCTCGGCGTCCACCCCTGGGGCAGCGCGCTCTACCTGAGCCACCTCGCGCGCTCGCCGGGCCTCGTCGCGCTGCCGCCCTGGCTGCAAGCCGAGCTCCTCGCCCTCTGCGCCGGCGTCGATGAAGCCTTGCCGCCCGAGGTGGCCGCTCCCTTCATGTTGCTGCGTCTGTCGCGCTGTCCGCCGCCAACCGCCAGGGCCGGGCGCTTGCCGCCGCTCGCCGCCTCGTAGCGTCCGAAGTCGCCGCTCCCTAGCCGATAGGCAGGCCGGCACAAGCCGCCGCCAGCACGAACTGCGCGCCGTAGTAGCACGGCAGGCCCCAGAGTCGGTTCCAGTGCGACCGCATGACGAAGCGATCGACGGCGACCGAGATGTCCGAGACCCAGAACAGCACCGCGCCGAGCGGCAGCAACGCGTCCGGGGACGCGGCATGGCTGCCAAAGGCGAGGGCGACCATGGCCCCGACGACGGCGACATAGGCGAGGACCGGCACCTTCATCGCCGCCTCGACCTTGGGCAGCAGCCAGCGCACCACCAACGCGCTGACCACGAGGATCAGCGCCGCTGCCATGCCCGCCACCTCGAGGTCGAGGCCTCGCATCGCGAAGACACCGGCGTAGGCGAGGTGACCGAGCAGAAACGCGACGAGGCCGGCGAGGAATGCCTTGCGCTCGCGCCACATCAGCAGCACATCGCCGAGGGCCGCCAGGCAGAGCCCGCCGAACATCACCTGCCCCGGCGCCGACCGCAGGGCGCCAGCGCTGACGGCGGCGACGAGGAATCCAAGCGACGCCGCGGGCTTGCCGACGAAGAGCGCCCAAGACCAGCCGCGCGCCTCGCCCAGGAGCGCCAGCGCCAGGCCCAACACGCTGAGGCCGACCGCCGGGCCAAAGAGCGGCCCGAGTTCCACCGCCATCTCCGCGCCGCCGTTCATGCCGCCTCCCTTGGGCCCTGAGCTTGCCAGAACGGCCCCGCAAGCGGTATCCCGCCGGGCGCGCCGAGGCATCGCGGCCGCAGCGGCTGGCGCGCGTGGGGAGGGCCGAATGGAGTCTGGTGGAGCCGCCGAGGACCCGAAGAGTTCACGGCTTGCCGGATTCTACCGCCTGTCGGTCGAGGAGCGCCTGAAGCGCGTGCAGGCCTTCGCCGGCCTCAGCGACGCCGACATCGAGGTGCTGCGCGGCGCCGATCCCGCCGTGGTCGCCAGCGCCGACCGGATGATTGAGAACGTCGCCGGCGTCTTTCACCTGCCCGTGGGCATCGCCGCCAACTTCCGCATCGACGGCCACGACGTGCTGGTGCCGATGGTCATCGAGGAGGCCTCGGTGGTCGCGGCCTGCAGCAACGCCGCGCGCATGCTGCGCCACGGCCGCGGCATCGCGACCAACGCCAGCGCGCCGATCATGATCGGCCAGGTCCAACTTTGCGACGTCCCCGACCTCGCAGCGGCGGAGCAGGCCATTCTCAAGGACAAGGCGCGCCTCATCGACCTCGCCAACGAGGGACACCAGCGTCTGCTCGCCCGCGGCGGCGGCGCCCGCGACCTGGAGGTGCGCACCTTCGCCGAGACCGCGACCGGGCCGATGCTCGTCATCCACCTGCTGGTCGATGTTTGCGACGCGATGGGCGCCAACCTCGTCAACGCCATGGCCGAGCGCCTGGCGCCAGAGCTCGAGCAGCTCAGCGGCGGCGGCGCCTTTCTGCGCATCCTCAGCAACCTCTCGGATCGCCGCGTCGTCCACGTCGAGGGCCGGGTGCCGCTGCACGAGCTCGACCGCCCGGCGCTCGGCTACACCGGGGCTGAGGTCGCCGCGCGGGTCGAGCGCGCCTCCGTCTTCGCCGAGGTCGATCCCTACCGCGCCGCCACCCACAACAAGGGCATCATGAACGGCGTCGACGCCTTCCTGATCGCCACGGGCCAGGACTGGCGCGCGGTCGAGGCTGGCGCCCACGCCTTCGCTGCGCGCTCGGGCCAATACTCCGCCCTGGCCCGCTGGCGTGTCGAGGGCGATGCGCTCGTCGGCCGCATGACCCTGCCGGTTCAGGTCGGAATCGTCGGCGGCGTCACCAAGGTGCACCCCGTCGTGCGCGTGCTGCTGCAGGTCGTCGGCGCGCGCAAGGCCCAGGACATCGGACGGGTCGCCGGTGCCGTCGGTCTGGCGCAGAACCTGGCGGCGATTCTGGCCTTGGCGACCGAGGGCATCCAGCGCGGCCACATGTCGCTGCATGCCCGCAACATCGCGGCGGCGGTTGGCGCCCGCGACGGCCAGATCGACCGCATCGTCGCCGAGATGATCCGCCGCCGGACCATCAGCCATGACGCCGCCGAGCAGCTGCTGGAGAGCGCCAACGAGGCCCCCGAGGGCGTGCGGGCGATGCTCGCCAAGCCGCTGACCATCGAGGAGCTGCGGGCGATGCGCGACGCCCACTGGCCGGCGATCGAGGCGCTGATCGCCGAGGTCGTGCCGCGACCGACGATGGGCGGGGTCAAGGGCAGCGAGGCGTTCAGCGCCGCTTTCTGGTACGCCATCGGCACCGGAGGCAAGCGCTTGCGGGCCGTGCTGCCGCTGGTGGTGTTCGAGGCGTTCGGCGGCGATCCCCGCGAAGCCGTTCCATTCGCTGCCGCCATGGAGCTGCTCCACAACGCGACGCTCATCCACAAGGACGCCTTGACCCGCCTGCGCAGCCGTCGCGGCGCCGACACGCTTTGGGTTCAGTGCGGCCTCGACCAGGCGGTTCAGACCGGCGACGCGATGCTCTTCGCCGCCATGGGCTGCCTGGAGCGGCTGCACCGCTCGCCCGTGGTGGTGGCGCGGCTGCAGCGCCTGCTGACCTCGCAGATGTTGACCATCCTGAGGGCCCAGATCGACGCCACCTCGCTGGTCGAATCCGGCCACCCCGACGGGGATGCGATGGTCGAGCTGCTGCGCGACCGGACGGGTGGCCTGTTCCGCCTCTCGGTGATGGGTGGCGCTGTGCTCGCCCAGGCCCACGATGAGGTGCTTCAGCAGCTCGCTCGCATCGGCGACCACCTCGGCGTCATCTTTCAGGTCCAGGATGAGCTGCTCGGCATCGTCGGTGGCATCGGCGACGCCGAGCGCGGCGCGTCGATCCGCTCTGGCGAGGCGGGGATCCTGCTGCACCACTGCTTGCGCCACGCCACGCCGGCCGAGCGCGACGAGCTGGCGGCGATTCTGGCCAAGCAGGCGCCGGCGACCCCGGAGCGCGACGTCGGCCGCGCCATCGAGCTGCTGCGCCAGCATGGCTCGCTGCGCCACGGCGTGCACCTGCTCGAGCGCGCCCAAGCGGCCATCGACGCCGAGGCCGCCCAGCTGCCGCAGACCGGCCTGCAGCGGCTCTTGGCCGGTATCGGCGCCATCTTCCTCGCCCCCCTGGTGGATCAGCTCGGCCCGGAGCCAGACCACGAGGCCGCCCGTGGCTGACCTCGCGCGCAGCCGTGAGCGGTTCGGTCGGCGTGGCAGCGCGGCGGTCGCCCTGGTCGCCGCGGTCGCGCTCAGCGCCTGCGCCTCGTCGACGTACCGGATGCGCCACCGCGACCTGCTCGTCGAGGAGGTCCACGACGGCATGCCGGTGCTGCGGCGCGGCGAGCGCACGTTCAACAACCAGCCGATCGGCGGCGGGCTCTCGGCGGCGGTGGCGGGCGTGCCGCACGCTGAGGCCCTGGCGCAGGCGTCGTCGCAGTCGATGATCGCCTTCCTGCTCAGCTATCTCGGCGGCTTGAGCGCCATCGGGGTGGGCGCTGGGGCCCTCGCCATCGGTGGGCTCGACGAGGCCAGCGACGGCAACGTCATGCAGTTCGGCGGCGGCGCCATCGCTGCGGTGGGCGCCGTGGCGGTCGGCGCCTCGTTCTGGTTCGCCAGCCGCTCGGTCGCGCTGCGCTCCGACGCCATCAACGCCTACAACGACGCGGTCTTGGAACGCCTCCGCGTCCGCCTTGAGCCGCTGCCGCCGCTCGCCCAGCCGATGCCGGCCGATGCCAGCGCCACTGGCGATTGACGCCACCCCCCCAGCGACCGGCCAACGACACTTCATCCGCCTCGTCGCTAGAATCCTTGACGCGCGCACCGCTCGGGCCAGAAGCTGCTGCGAAGTCCCACTTCGCCCAAGGACGCCATGGTCAGCGCTGCGCCGTCGCCTCCGCCTGCCGCCGCGGCCCTCCACGCCGCAAGGCCCCGCCTGCACCCATCCGTCCACGTCGAGCCGCGCGCCGATGGCAGCGCCCTCGTGGTGCGCACCCAGGCTGGCGCCGCGCGCCCTGCCGCCCCCGGCGGAGCCTGCGACGTCTCTGCGGCTGAGGCGCGGGCCCTTGTCCTCTTCGACGGCGAGCGGGACCTGCCGACCCTGCTGCGCGACCTGGCGGCGAAGACGCCTCCGCTCAGGCCAGCGGCGGCGCTCGGCCTCCTGCAGCGGCTGTTGCGCCAGGGCCTGCTCGTCGGCATCGACAGCGCCGTCGCCCCCGATCTCGGCAGCCTCCCGACCCGGCGGCCCTGGCTGGCGCGCCTCCAGGGGCTGCTGCTGCTGCGCCTGCCGCTGCCGCTCGCCTGGCCTGCGGCGCTGCGCGGCCCCCGCAACATGGCGCCCTGGGCAGGCGCGGCGCTATTGGCCTGCGTCATCGCCACCCTCGCGCTGCTGCCCGACGGCGCCGACCGTTTCGCCCTCGACCCCTTTCGCAGCGGCGACGTCGCCGCTGAGGCGCTGCTGCTCTACGCCGCGGCCGCCCTCCTGGCCTCTGTGCGTGGCGTCGACCGCGCCATGACCCTGGCCCACGCCGGCCGCAGCGTCGGCCTGACGCTTGCCCTGACCTATGGCCTGCTCCACCTCGACGTCGACGACACCCAGCGGCGCCGCCTCGGCCGCGCGGAGCGCATTCGCCTCTACCTCGCCGGCATCGCGGCGCTGGCCTGGCCGACGGCGTTGGCGCTCGCCTACGCCCGGGTGCAGAGCCTGTGGCCCAACGCCCTGCCGCAGCTGCCGCCCCTGCTCTCAGCGCTCGCGGTCGTCGCGCCCTACTTGCTCCTGACCGACCTCGCCCCCTACGGCCGCGGTGACGGCTGGAACCTCGCCGGCGCCGTGACCGGCGTCCCAGACCTTCGCCGGCGATCGGCTGCGTTTCTATTGCGGCGATCCATCGCCAACCTCCGTCGCGGCGGCCGCCCTTCGCAGGCCGAGCGCACCTACCTCAGCCTGGGCACGGCCTGGCTCGGCCACGGCGTACTGACGGCCTGGCTGCTCACCACCCACTTGCTGCCGAGCGCGCTCAACGCCGTCGTCGAGCTCGCCCGCTCGGGCGACGTTTCACCCCTGCGCTGGGCGGTGGCGATGGCGACAGCCAGCGGGCTCGTCGCGCTGGTCGTCGGCCTCGGCGCCGCGCTTTGCGCCATTTTGGGCGCTGCGGTGTGGCAGGTGGCCGCTGGCCAACCGGGCCAACGATCGCCACCAGCGGCGCCAGCGGCTCCACTGGGCGACGCCGTGGACGTGGCCTCCGAGGCCCGAACGGCGATGGCGGCCATCCCCCTCTTTGCCGGGCTCGGCGAGGCCGATCGCGTCGCCCTCACCGCCGCGCTGCGCCTGGAGCGCTGGCCGGCGGGAGGCGCCATCGTCCGGCAAGGCGAACCGGGCGATCGCTTCTGTCTGCTCGTCGCCGGCGAGGCCAAGGTCGTCGTCGAGGAGGAGTCTGGCCTGCGCCATGAGGTGGCTCGGCTGCGCGCTGGCGACTTCTTCGGCGAGGTCGCGCTGCTGCAGGAGCGGCCACGATCGGCGACGGTCTTGGCCGAGGGCCGGGCCATGGTCGCCGCGCTCGGCCGCGACCGCTTCCTCGCCCTCGTCGGCGAAAGCGGCGAGGCCCGCGCCGCGGTCTTGGAGCAAGTCCGCAACGCTGCGGCAATTCGGGCCATGGATGGGTTCGCCGGCCTCGGCTCTACGGCCATCGGCGACCTGCTGGCCAGCGTCAAGACGCTGACCTTGGCGGCTGGCCAGAGCGTCTTGCAGCAAGACGCCGTCGGCTCGGCGCTCTACCTCGTGCGCAGCGGCAGCCTGCGCGTCGAGAGGCGCGAGGGCGAGCACGTCCATGTCCTCGACCACCTGGGCGCCGGCGAGGTCTGCGGCGAGTTCGCGCTGGTCAGCGGTGAGCCCCGCACCGCCTCGGCCATCGTCGAGCAGGACGCCGTGCTCATCGAGGTGCCCGCCGACGCCCTCGACGCCGCCATCATCGCCGATCCGCGCCTCGGCGTCGCCCTCTACGAGGCCATGGCGCGCCGCCGCCTCGCCCACGGGGGCGGCTGATGGTCCCAGCGCGCCTGCTGCCCCTGGTGCTGGCCCTCGGCGGCGCAGGCGTCGTCGTCCGCAACGGCGGTGAGGTCGCCACGCGCATCGTCGACACCGTCAAGGTCGTCTTTGTGCGCTCCGAGCTGTCCCAGATCGCCCGGCTCATTGAGGCCGACGCCGTCCTCGGCCAGCGGCCGCCGAAGTCACCCGAGGCGCTGGCGAACTACCTCCGCGAATCGATGCGCAGCGCGGCCGGCCGCGACGCCTCCCTCGATCTCTGGCAGACGCCCTACGGGCTCACCCGGCAGGGCCAAACGCGCGTCGTGCGCAGCCTCGGGCCCAACAAACAAGTCGACGCCTGTGCGACCGGCCGGGCGGAAGGCGCTGCGGCCCAGCAAGCGGTGGCCCAAGCGTTGGCAGAGGGGGGCGCCGACGCCGGAGCCGGTCCCGTCGTGCGCGACGATGACCTCTGCGTTGAACTCTCGCTGCCTACCGGGGGGCGCGGCGACGGCGTCGATCCGATGTTGGGGCGAGACTCTCCCTTTCGCCAAATTCGAAGCGATTGACGCAGGTTGAACCGACGCGACGCGACGCGCCGAGGGCCCGCCCCAACCGGTGAGCGATGTTTCGAAGATGCTTGCTATTCGCCCTCGCCGGTGGCATTCTCTCCGCCGGCCCGCCGGACGAGCCCGCTGGCCCAATTGATTGGCTCCGCGCTCCGGGGCCCACGTTTTGAGAGAACACGACCCATGTCCAAGAAGCTTTTTGTGGGTGGCCTGAGCTGGGGCACCGATGATGATGCGTTGCGCAATGCGTTTGCCGAGTTCGGCGAGGTGACCGACGCCAAGGTGATCACGGACCGCGACACCGGCCGCAGCCGTGGTTTCGGCTTCGTGACGTTCGCGGCGGACGATGAGGCCGATGCGGCCGTCTCCAAGATGAACGGAGCGACCCTCGACGGCCGCACCCTCAACGTCAACGAGGCCCAAGAGCGTCGCGGTGGCGTTGGCGGGGGTGGCGGTGGCGGTGGCCGTAGCTTTGGCGGCGGCGGCGGCGGCGGCGGTCGCAGCGGCGGCGGCGGCGGCTACGGCGGCGGCGGCGGCGGTCGCAGCAGCGGCGGCGGCGGCTACGGCGGCGGCGGCAGCGGCGGCGGCGGCGGCTACGGCGGCGGCGGCGG
>CANLIC010000042.1 GCA_947491025.1 Myxococcales bacterium | reverse complement strand
GTTCTGCATCAACGTCGTCATCGCCGTCCCGTAGGCGCCCGGGTGTACCGGACGCGGGGTTGTCGCAAGGCCAGCATCGCCTGCGAGACGGCATTCGTCGATCCTAGCTCAACGTTTGCGCAACTTTCGACTTTGAGTCAGGTCTGCCGTGAACACCGCGGAGGGCAAGGGTTGTCGGGCCGGGGTGCCGTCTCGCGACCGGGGTGGAGTGCATCCCATGAGGTGCCCCGAGGCCTCAGCCGTCCCCCACCGGGTGGCTGCCGAGGCTCCGCCGCGCCCCCCGCAGGCCCGACTCATGGACGCCGCTACGCGCGCTGCCACCCACGCCGCCGGCCTGCTCGCCGCGGCGCTCGCGCCTCGGGCCACCGTCGCCCGGAGCCCCGATCCGCCGCCTTCGGGCCCGGACCAGGCCACAGATGGTGAGGGAGCTACGAATTCCGTCCCGCTCCGAAGGGTCGCCCGCCGATACGTGCTTGATGGCCGTCTTGAATCTCCAGTCCTTTCCTCAACGTACCGCAGGTACGCCTCCGGTCCTTTCCTCGCAACACCTAGAGCTCGCTCCGAATTCGGCGGTCGGGCAGGCGTTCGTTAGTGGATCCTGGGGAGCGCTCGGCATTGACTCTTGGCCGCGCCGCGGCTAGACCCCTGGGCATGGCCATCGCTCTTCGCCCCTTGTCCTTCCTGCAGCGCGCGACGGTCGCCGTCGTTGTCTTGCTAAGCGCCAGCGGAGTGCGCGCCGATGACCCCGAGCTTGGGGTCCATCCCGTTGAAACCGCTGTGACGCCCATGGTCGGTCCGATTCGCGGCCGCCAGGTCCTGCGCAACGACGATGGCGGCTACGATGTCGTGCTGCGTGGAGCGACGGCCTTCGCAAAAGTGAACGAGCGCGTGGAAGGCGTGGTCGAGGTCGGGCTCGAGCTGCCCGGGGGCTGGAAGATCGCCAAGGCGACCTGGGTCGAGGGCGAACGGGCTTGGTGGCTCGACCTCGAAGGCCATGACCAGGTGCGTGCCCGGCTGACCCGCGACCTCGACGGCGTCCAGGTCGAGCTCCGCGACTGCGGCCGGGCCAAGGACGCGCCTACCTGGGCCCCGCCCTATGCGCCATTGCCGGTGAGCCTGCCCCACGGTCCGCTGCGCTGAGCCTCCCGGCGTCGTCAGGCGGGTGGAATCAAATCGCCCTCTGCTGCGGCGGCCGCGCTTGGCCGGTCCGTGGCCTACGTCCCGCTGCCTCGGTCGCCGCGCTGCAAGTGCGGCTCGGGCAGTCGCTCCAGGCGCGCTCGCGGTCTATCTCTGCCGCGTCGCTCTCGCGACGAGTGTGTTTTGAATCCAGCCTCTTAGGGGGCGCAAAGCAGGGGCCATGCCAAGGTCTGCCCACGCCGCAAGCCTGCCTGGTGCAGACCGGTCAACAAGGCCTCTGAGCCCGCCGCCGCGAAAGCGACGCCGCCGATGCGCGGCAGGCTGAGGCTGGCCACCGGTCCCGGCTGGAGCTTGGCCACGCCGCCCAGAAAGCGAAGGCGGCGCAAGGCGGCGGACTGGGCGCCGACGGACTGGATGACCAAGAGCAGGTCGTCGCCACCCGGCGGACCGAGGGCCACAAGACGACCCTCGGGTGCCGAGGCGTCCGTCGCCTGCACCATCCACGTCTTGGTCCCGCTGTCCAGGCAGCGGAGGGTGACTCCGCCAGCCGCCTGTAGCAGGCACGGCGTCGCGTCGGGCGACGGCGGCCGCACCAGCGCGGCGCCACCCTGCCAGCCAACGCTCGCCGGCGCGACGGCGGCCCAGAGGGTGGAGGCGATGCCGCCTGCGCCGCCTTTCACATCGGCCGCGAGGTCGACGCGGTGCAGCTGCAGGACGGCGCCGGCGGGGTCGCGGCCGAGCAGCCAGTGCCGCGCGCTCTTCGGTCCGTCAGCGACCGTCAGCGAGGCCGTGCGAAGCTTGGGCAGCGCCGCGATGGCAGCGGCAGAAAGCGCCTGGACCTTGCCATCGCCAAGCACGGCAAAGGCGCCCGCGGTGGGCGGCAGGTCGCCGGCGTCGGCAGCCGTTGCGCTGGCGGCAAAGGGCAGGCCGACGCCGCCGTGGACAATCGTCCGCCCGCCCACTGGGTCGGTCAGAAGCAAAGGCAGCAGCCGCGCTCCCAGGCCATCGGGATCGGGCAAATGCGACCAGTCTTGACCACTCCGCCGCCAGATAGAGGCCGGCACCACCTGCGCTCCGAGCGCCAGCGCGCCGCCCACGGCCAGCCAGGCGCCATCGTTTGCCACCGCCATCCTGCCGTTGAGGGCGGGGGCCGGTCCGGCTGCCAGCGTCTGCCAGGCGCTGAGGGCGAGATGGCTCCCGGCCTGCCACGTCCCGTCCGCCGACTGGCCAAACGCCAGCAGCACGTCGTTGCCGAGGCGCCCGACCACCGGCGCCACCCGCTGCGGGCTGGGATCGACCTTGGGGGCGCTCCACGTGTCGCTCGCTGGCAGGTAGCGGCGAAGCCCGAGCGGCTTGGCTGGCGCGCCAGCGCTTGCGCTGACGACGCTGGCGCCCAGCAGCCAGTGTTCGCCGCTGACGACGTCGCAAGCGAGCGTCGCCGAGGCCACGCCGAGGGCAGGCGTGGCGCCATCGCCGGCGAGGTCGTTGGCGCGGACGATGAAGGCGTCGGCATTCGCCGGCAGGGACACCAATGCGCGGCCGCCGTCGCCTTCGTAAAGCCACCACAGGCCGCCGCCGCTGTCGCGACAAGCGCTGCCCGGCCCGGCGTGGCCGAGCGGCTGGGGCAGCGCGCTCGCTGGTAGCCAGCTGGCGCTTGCGGCATCGAAGCGCTGGACGCGCGGACCGCTAGCGTTGACTCCGAGGCCGCCAAGCAGCCACAGGCGGCCCGCAATCACGTCGACGACGGCGGCGGCTCCTACCCGTGGCAGTGGCGTCTGGAGCGGGTCGAGCGCGCTGACGGCGCCGCTCTCGGGGTCGATCGCCACCGCGGCGGCCGCGGCGCCGGAGGAGTTCGTGCCGCCGAGCAGCCAGATCTGGGCCGACTTGCCGAAAACGCCCGCCGGCAGGTACGCCATGCTCGCGTTGCGGCGCGCCAAGGTGCCGTCGCGGGCGATCACCCGCCACCGCTTGGTGCTGGCGTCGATGCGCCATAGCGTGTCGTCCAACGTCAAGACAGCGCCGGCCGCCCCGGCCCCGCCGCCGCCTTCGACCAAGGCGCCCACCTCGCCGCCAGCCATGTAGACCGCGTCGCCGCCGCTGGCGACCGCGGCAAAGCGATGCGGCGCGGGCCATCCGTCATCCGCCGCTGTCGGCGCCTCGGACCATTCCTTGGCCAGCCCCTCATCGATAACGCCGTCGCAGTCGTTGTCCTTGCCATCACAGGTCAACTCGTCTGGCCCTTGCCAACCCGGCACCTGCGGAAACGCGCAGGACCAGGTCCCGGCGGTGCAGACGGCCTCGCCCTTGCCCTCGGCGCAGATGCCGAGCGGCAGGCACAGCTTGGCGCTCGCCAGATCGGCGTCTTCGTCGTTGAGGCCGTCGCAGTCGTCATCCCCGCCGTTGCAGATTTCGACCTTGGCCTGCGAGGCGCTGCCGTCGCCGAGCGTCGAGCAGGTGACGCCCCCGTTGGCGTTGCACTCGACCTGGCCCTGGCCGCAATCACCTACCCCGACGCACACGGCGCCGAGCGGCGAGCCCTGCCAGGCGAATCCTTCGTCGGTCTGGCCATCGCAGTCGTCGTCGACCCCATTGCAGAGCTCGGCCGGCGGCGTTGCGCCACTGGCCTCCGGTAGACTGCTGCAAGTGGCCTTGGCCTGGGCGCCGCAGACGACCTTGCCGCTGCCACAGGCGCCGACACCCGGGCAAGCAAGGCCAAGCGTGATGCCCTGCCAGCCCAAGCCCTCGTCCGTGTCGCCGTCGCAGTCGTCGTCGAGGCCGTTGCAGATCTCCGGCACCGCTTTGGCGTCGGGCCCGCCGGGATCGGTCGAGCAAATCGCCTTGCCGATGGCACTACAGGCCACCACCCCAGCGCCGCAGGTGCCCTTGCCGGTGCATGGGCTGCCGAGGGCCTGTCCGCCGAGGGCGATGCCGTCGTCGGTCTGGCCGTCGCAGTCATCGTCGAGGCCATTGCAGGTCTCGTCGGCCGCCTGGCTCTCCCCGCCGTCGGGGTCGCTTGAACAGATCGGCGTGCCCTCGGCGCCGCAAACCGCGACGCCCGCGCCGCATTCACCCGTTCCGAGGCATGGGCTCCCAAGCGGTGCGCCGCCGACGCCAAAGCCCTCGTCGGTACTGCCGTTGCAATTGTCATCGAGCCCGTTGCAGGCCTCCAGGACAGGCCCGCCCTGGTTCGCTGAACCACCCGGCTGGGTCGAACAGAGCGCCGCGCCGCCCTGGCATTCCACGACGCCAACGCCGCACGCGCCCAGGCCGTCGCAGGCGCTGCCGACGGGCTGGCCACGCCAGACCAGACCCTCGTCGGTCTGTCCGTCGCAGTCGTCGTCGACCCTGTCGCAGCGCTCATCGGCGTGCCAGCCGGGCACGGCGCTGTAGTCGCACTGAAGCAGTCCCTGGCCAACCAAACACGTCGCCAGGACCGCCTTGGCCTGGCCCTTGCAGACGCCCACGGCGCTGCAAGCGTCGCGTGCCAGCAGCAGCGGGTCAGCGTTGACGACGCCATCGGCAGCATCTAGCGCGTCGACAAGGCAGTCGCCGTCGGCGTCGGCCAGCGCCGACTCGAGCAGGTCCGGCTTGCCGTCGCCGTCCTGGTCGTGGGGCTTTTTTGGCTCGTCGCCGACCTCGACGCCGTCGCCGATGCTGTCGCCGTCGGTGTCGGCGCGGCCCGGGTGGCTGCCCAGCGCATGCTCGACGGCGTTGGACAGGCCGTCTCCATCGTCGTCGGCGTCCGGATCGAGGCAGAGGTTGGCGTAACAGAGCCCACTCTGACAGGCCGCCGAGTCGACGCACGCCACGCCGACCGCGCTGAGGTCGCTGCAGCCAGCGAACGCCGCCCATGCCCAAGAAAGCAAGGCGCCTCGCAACATGCCCCTCGGACGTCGCCTCGCGCTCGGCTCGACACCTGGCCCAACGCCGGGCCCTCGCCGATGTCCGAGCAGGCCACTGATGCGCCGTCGCTTGAGCGCGCCAACCCCGCCCATCGCCGCCTGGCGCGGACCTTCCCGTGGACTCGCGAGCTCTTCGGCGTCCTGGTCGTTCTCGAGGTGCGAGCCGCCGCGCTGCCCTGCTGGCGTTGCGCTCGCCACGGCCGCGCGTCCCGTCAGCGTCGCGGCGACGTCGGCCCCTCGGCGCGACCTGCTCCTCACGGCGAGGCGATGGAGGGGTGCCAGGCGCGTCACAGCAAGGCACCTCAGCGCGGCGAGGCGCTCCGGGCGCGCAACGCCGTCAGCAGCTTCCCGTGCAGGCCGCGAAAGTCGCGCCCACTCATTCCCAGCACGACGTCCCCGGCCTGCGCCTCTGCCGCCAGCAGCGCGACGATGTCGTCGACCTCGGGCACGTAGCGGGCACGCAGGCCTGCGGCGCCGAGATCGCGCACCAGGCGCTCGCAGTCGAGGTAGTCGGTGCCGTCACTGGCGCCGGCGCCCCCCGCATCCTGCGACTTGCGCAGCGGGCTGCAGAAGACCACTTCGTCGGCACCGCTGTGGGCGAAGGCGTCGACATAGGCCTGCTGGAAGAAGGCGCGCCGCGATGTGTTCGACTCGGCCTCGAAGAGCGCCCACAGGCGACGACCTGGCCAGGCGGCGCGAATCGCGGCGACCGTCTCTTCGACCGCCGTCGGGTGGTGGGCGTAATCGTCGAGCACCGCCACACCATCGATCTCGCCCTTCCACTCTTGCCGCTTCTTGACGCCCGTAAAGCGCAGCAGCGCCGAGGCGGCGTCGGCGGCCGAGACGCCAAGGTCGAGGATGGTGAGCAGGGCCGCGACCGTGTTACGGGCATTGTGCAACCCAGGGATCCGGCTCTGGAACTCGCCGAGCGTCCGCACCTCTTCGCCAAACCGCTGGCGCAGGACGAAGCGTGCGCCGCCATCGATCAGCTGCACACCTTCGCCCCAGGCGTCGAGACCCAGCGCGCGCGCTGCTTCGGCGTCGCTGGCGAGTCCGTAGCGCACGACGCGGCAACGGGCGGCATGGAGGACTGAGGTCACGCGCGGATCTTCGCCCCAGGCGACGAGCAGGCCGTCTTCCCGCACCAGGCTGGCCAGCAGCACAAAAGCCCGCTGCACCGCCTCATAGTCGGGGTAGATGTCGGCGTGGTCGAACTCGACGCTGGTCAAGATGGCGTGATGCGGCCGGTAGTGCACGAACTTCGGGCGCTTGTCGAAGTAGGCGGTGTCGTACTCGTCGCCCTCGATGACGAAGGGCGCGCCGACGCCGCCGGCGCGGAAGGAGGTGCCGAGATCGAGCGGGACGCCGCCAACCAGAAGGCCCGGGTCGCGGCCGCAAGCGTAGAGCAGCCACGCGGTGAGCGAGGTGGTGGTGGTCTTGCCGTGGGTGCCGGTGATGACGACGGGCACTCGCTCAGAGAGCAGCCAGTCGCCGAGCGCCTCGGGGAAGGATGCGTAGGGCAGGCCGCGTGCCCGCATCTCGACCGCCTCGGGATTGTCGCGGCGGGTGACGTTGCCGACGATGACGGCATCTGGACCCCAGTCGAGGTGGGCAGCGTTGAAGCCCTCCATCACCGGGACCTCGTAGCGCGCGAGGTTGCCCTTCATCGGCTCGAAGACGCCGGCGTCGCTGCCGCGCACCTCTTTGCCGGCCGCCTTGAGCAGCAAGGCAAAGTTGCCCATCGCTGAGCCGCCGATGCCGATGAGATGCACGCGCTGGACCTGGGCCCAGTCCACGCTCGGCCGAGGCTCAGGCACGCGCTCGGCAGGACCAGGTCGAAAGGTCGCGCCGTCAGCAGACGCCGTGCTCACCGGAACACCCCCAAGATCGCGCCCTTGGCGCCGCCCTCGGCACGACTACGCCAGAGCGCCGCGACACGACCGTCGGCCCAGGCCACCAGCGCCGAGTCGCCCTGCAGACCTGTGGCCGGGGTCACCTGCCCGACGTCGACCGACGACGAGAAGGTCCCGCCGTCGAGCAGATCGCGGCCGAGCACATCGCCGCCATCCGAGGTGGCGCTGCTCCACGTGACGATGAAGCGATCGACGCCCGCCGTCACCGCCGGCTGGCTCTGGCCGCCGCTGGTGGTGGCGTTGAGGGCCTGCGGGCCGTAGCCGACATTGCCGCCGGAGTCGAGGCGAACCCCAACGATATCGCCGCTATCGCTGGCTTCAATCTGGCGCCAGACGACGAGGTGCGTGCCCTTGCTGTTGGCTGCCAGCGCCACCTGATCGCCCGACTTGCCCTCGGCACTCAGCCGCTGCGGCGCAGAGAGGGTGTCGTCAGCGGCCACCTTGCGCCAGTAGATGCCGTCCTGGCCGTCGTCGCCGCCGCTCCGCGACCACGCGACCACAAAGCTGCCGTCGGCCAGGCGCGCCACGGCCGGAGACGTCACCGTGCCGCCGGCGCCGATGATGCCGCTGCCCTTTGCGGGCGAGATGGCGATGTTCGATCCAACCAGCGCGCCGTCCGTGGCCAGCCGTTGGCCGCGAATCGACCTGACGCCGGTATCGTCGTCGGCCCAGACCACAACGCCGCCCTTGGCGTCGCCCGCCAGCGCTGGCTGGGTTTGGGCTGCCGAGGGGGTGCCGCCGATTCCGCTGTCGTTGGCCACCGCGTTGCCAGCGCTGGTGAAGGCGCGGACGTACACCTTGGCCAGGTTCCCCGTGCTATGCCACGCCACCGCGAAGCCGGTGCCGAGCGGCGACAAGGCGATGCGTGACGCAGCGTGGGGTGTGCTGGCGCTCTGCGCGGTCAGGGCGTTGCCGCCTTTGCCGGTGGCGTCGAAGACGCGCACGCGCACCACGTCGCTGAACGCCTGTGACGCGAACCAGGCCACTGCGAAGCCGTCGCCGACAGCGACCGCGGCCGTGCGCTGGCTGTCTTCGCTCGTCGCGGTCGACACCGTGAGCGCCCCATCGATGACGCAGATGCCGTTGCCGGCGCAGCGGCCAGTCGCGCATGGCGTACCCTTGGTCTGGCTGGCCCCATCGGCTGCGCAGAGCAAGATGCCGGCTTTGTCCGCGGGATCACAGCGGGTCTGGCCGCCGATGCACAGCTTGCAGACGCCGCCCTCGCACGCCGGCTTGTCGGTCGGGCAGGCCTTCGGGGTGCCAAAGCTGCCGCCATTGCAAGTCAGAGTCGAAGCCTCGTCTGCGCAGACGGTGACGCCGCTGTCGGCGAGCGCCGCCTTGCCGGCGGCGTCGAGGCGGGCACACTGGCCGGGCGTCGCGCTGCAGACCTTGTTGCTGGTGCCGAGCACCGCCGTGCAGCCGCCGGACTTGCAGGCGGTCTCGTCTTGGCAGCTCTGCAGCGCCCCGCAGAGTCCGGGATCGGTGAGGCCGTCGCAGTCGTTGTCCTTGCCGTCACACGCCGTCTCGGCGCCCTGGAAGTCCGGCGACTGGTAGGCGCAGACCGACTGGCCGCCGACGCAGGCCGCGACGGCACCAGCGCTGCAGACGCCGACCTTTTTGCAGCCGGCGAGTGCCTTCTGGCCGAGACCTTCGTCGGTCAGGCCGTCGCAGTCGTTGTCCTTGCCGTCGCAGCTCGTTTCACTCTGCTCAAAGTCCTGCACGCCGGCCACCTTGCAGAGCCAGGCGCCCGAACTGCAGGTCGCGGTGGCGACGCCCTCGCAGACGCCCACGCCGCAGCCGGACTTGGCGACGGCGAGCTCGGCCTGCTCGTCGGTCTGGCCATCGCAGTCGTTGTCCTTGCCATCGCAGGTCGTCTCGGTCGTCGCTTCGTAGAACGCAACGCTGCTGTAGTCGCAGGTCGGCTTGCCGCCAGCACAGCTGACCTGCACGCCGAGGCCGCAGACGCCCTTGCTCGCGCAGCCGTTGGAGGCGGCGTCAGCGCTCTCGTCGGTCTGACCGTCGCAGTCGTTGTCCTTGCCGTCGCAGGTGCGCTCGACGGCCTCGTAGCCGGCAGCCGCCAGGCTGAGCGCGTCGCAGGTCCAAGCGCCGCCGCCGCAGACCGGCGCGGCCGCCTTGCAGACGCCAGCAGCGCTGCAAGGCGAGGGGGTGGGTGCGGGCAGTTGCTCGTCGATCTGCCCATCGCAGTCGTTGTCTTTGCCGTCGCACATCGTCTCGGTCGTCTGGTAGGCCAGCACCGCGGCGTAGTCGCAGTTCCACGCGCCGGCCTTGCAGCGGCGCGTGATAGAGCCAGCGGTGGCTCCCTTGCAGACACCCTGGGTGGCGCACGCGGCGATGTCCCCGTCCCACAGTGGCGCCGGCGTCCCGTGGACGTTGTCGATCTGACCGTCGCAGTCGTTGTCCTTGCCGTCGCAGAGCGTCTCAAAGAGCTCGTATCCTGCGATCTGGCCCACAGCGCAGGCCGGAACGCCGGCGACGCAGGCGATCTGCACCTTGCCGCCGCAGACCCCGGCCGCTGGGCAGGTTCCGCCACCTGGCAGCGCCGTTGGCGTCAGATTCACGTCTGCGAACCCATCGCAGTCGTTGTCCTTGCCGTCGCAGCTTAGCTCTGAAGGCTCGTAGTCGCTCGCCTTGTCGTAGTGGCAATTCCAGGCGCCGGCTTCGCACAAGGGAGCTGCGAGCTGAGCGCAGACGCCGCTGCGCTTGCAGTCGGTCACGGCCGCCAGTGCGTCCTCGTCGGTCTGGCCATCGCAGTCGTTGTCCTTGCCGTCGCACCGGGTCTCGGTGACCTGGAAGTCAGGCAGCGCAGCCGGATCGCAGAGCCAGTCGCCGCCGACGCACGACGCGCCGATCGTGGCGCCTGCGCAGGCTCCGACGGACGGGCAAGCATCGGCGGGCGCTTTCACGGCCTCATCGGTGAGACCATCGCAGTCGTTGTCGAGGCCGTCGCAGCTGGCCTCGGTCGCCTCATAGCTGTCCGGCTGCTTGGCGGTGCCGGCCTTGGGCTTCCACTCGGAGCAGACCGCCGCGCCTTTGGTCACGGTGCACTTCGCCGACCAGCCGCCGCACACGCCGCGCGTGGTGCAGGGGTTGGGATCGCAAGGGTCGACGCCGCCGCCCTTCTTGTCCTCGATGCTGACGAAACAGCCCGAGAGGGCGCTCGCCACCAGCAGGACGATGAGCAGACGAAGAATCGGCCAGGCAGCCGCAGCCGCGCTGCCACCGGGGGCGGTGCGCGCGCTGGAAAAATCAAGCATCTCATGCACTCCTGCGAGCGTATCGTGACGTTTCATCAGAACACCCACGCGAGGCCGACCTGGCGTCCCGACCAAAGCAGCTGCCACTTCGGCGCGTTGACCGCTTCCGGGCCGGCAGCCGCGTCGAGCATCACCGAAGACCGCGGCGCGGGTCGCAGCAACAGCCAGGTTGCCCCGCCAGCGACGAGCGCGCCGCCGGCGGCGAAGGCGATATTGGCCAGTTTCGCGTTGTCCCGCGCTGCGGCGCCGTAGGTCGCGAGGTTCTTGTCGTACTTCGCGTCCGCCGGGTTGAGATCGTTGGCGATTTGCACATTCTGCCAAGCCAGCCAGCCAAAATAGCCACCGGCGCCAGCGGCGGCCGCACCGAGGCCAGCCACCACGTAAGGTGCCCAGCGGTGCACGGAAGACGGACCTGCCGGCCTTGGCAGCGGCTTCTCGGGCGGCGGCTCATCGTCGCCCTTGGCCACGCCTCGGGGATCGCCGGTCTTGCCGGTGCCTGTCTTGCCGTCGCCGGTCTTGCCGGTGCCTGTTTTGCCATCGCCGGTCTTGCCAGTGCCTGTTTTGCCGTCGGCGGTCTTGCCGTCGCCGCTCGCACCCTGACGCGCGATCGCGCCGGGGTCGCCTGCGAGCCGCCGTCGGCGCTCGATCTCGGCCGCCTCTGGATCTTCGCCCCGGCGCTCCACCAGCACAGCCACGATCTGCGGCCCCGCTGCACCCGCCACGAAGCGGCGAAGTGGCGCAGGCGAACTCGACTCCGGATCTTCGATTTGCCAGGCGCCCGGTTCGAGCCACACGACCTCGTCGCCGAGTACGGGCCGTGAGTCGGCTGCGCCCTCTTGCCGAAGCTCGACCCGGCTGCCAGCAGGCTGAACCACCAGGCCCACGCGCACCGTGCCAGGCCGGATGAGCGCCGTGGTCCGATCGGCCTCCTGAAGGTGGCGGTCGCGCGCTGCCCTGTCGAGGCTATAGCGGGCGGCAGCTTGCCAGCAGTCCGTCGCCTCGCCCATCAGCCCGCCGGCCTCTGCGATGCGCGCGGCGTCCGCGTAGCGCTCGGCGTCTGGCTGCAAACGCAGGGCGGCCCGCATGGCGGCGTACGCCTCGCGCGGCTCATTGGCACGCATCGCGACTCGGGCGTAGGAGGCGTGGGCGATAGAGGCGCGAAGCTGGTCGATGGCGTCGACTTCAGGCGGCGGCCGAAAACGGACCGGTGCGGTCGCAGCGGGGCCGCAGCCGCTCAGCAGCCCCAACGTCAGCGCAAGCGTCCACCCCAACGCCCGGCGTAGCAGCGCAGACCCCGGCGCCTGGCCGGAGACCGCATCATGGAGCGCAAGTTGGAACAACAGGGGCATCTGGGGATCGCCATCGGCAGGCAGCGACGGGGCGCGCTGCTTGTTTGCAGCCTACGGGAGCCGTCTGAACCTCGTCAACGAAGACGGGCCCATTCCGGCGCCGACATGGATCGTAGCATACGCCCACGCGAGGCCAAGAAAGCGCCCTCGTCGCCCGGCCAGACGTTCCGCGGCCGCGGGTTGGCGCGCCGCTAGTTGCAACCGGGCTTGGGCGTGCTCGTGCACTTGAGATCGATGCAGAGGTCCTCGGTGCACTTCTTGCCGTCATCGCACTCGATGTCTGCCTTGCAGCAGCCAGCGATGGGCTGGTCGACGCACTGGTTCGCGGTGCACTTGGGGATTACGCAGAGCAGCTCTTTGTCGCAGTCCTTGTCGATCTTGCAGCAGTTGGCCACCGGCGTCGTCTTGCACTGCTTGGTGGTCAGGTCGCAGATGGGCTGCTGACAGATGTCGCCGCTCTTGCACTGGCTGTCGGCCTTGCAGCAGTCGGCGACCGTTTCGTGAGCGCAAACGCTGTCCTTGCAGCTGTCGTTGGTGCAGGGGTTGCCGTCGTCGCAGTCGCTGTTGCCGATGCAGCAGCCGGACACCTTCTGGCAGCCGCAGACGCCATTGGTGCAGCTAGGGACCTGGCACGCCGCGCAAGACAGGCCGCCACAGTCGTTGTCGACCAGGCACTCCGGCTTGCTGCAGGCGACCTTGACCAGCAACTCGTCGATGCGCACGCCGGCCCGGTCGTTGACCTGGTCATCGCCGGCATCAAAGGTCAAGCAGACCGAGATCTCCTTGCCTTGCCAGGCGTCGAGCGCGACGGTGACCTCGAGCCATTTGCCCTCGGTGCTGCCCGCGATGATGTCGCTCGACCACAGCTGCTTGATCTCGGTGCTGCCGATGCCTTCTTCGCGTACGCCAACCTCCAGGTGGTCGAACTTGGGCTGTCCAGCCAGCGGCGGGTTCTTGTAGGCGCCTTTGGGCAGGTAGCTCCACTCCGTCTCCATCTGCAGCTGGAACGTCAACAGGTTGAAAAGCGTGCCCACCTTGAGCTTGGTCGGCGGCGCACAGATGGTGCCCTTGGGTCCCTTGCCCGCCGGCAGGGTTGGATCGGCGTAATCGGTCAGCGCCGCGTTGCCGAAAAACAGCGCCTGGCTGCCCTTGCTTCCGCCTTTGGGGTCGAGCTTCCAGCCCACCTCGGACGAGTTGCCCTTGAGGAAGTTGAAGCCTGTGAGCGTGCCGCTGTCGAAGTCGTGGTTGGCCGTGACAGAGGGCTTGCAGCACTCGGCCTTGGAGGAATCTGGCGTGTATTGGCAGACGCCGGCCTTGCAGGTGTCGACCGTGCACGCTTTGCCGTCGTTGCAATTGGCATCGATGAGGCAGCAGCCCACTTTGGTGTCATGGAAGCAGAAGCCCTTGCTCGCCGCGTTGCTGTACAGCGTGCAGTCGTCGACACTGCAGACGTTGCCGTCATCTTTGCACTTGGTGGCCGCGCCGCAGAGGGTGCCTTCCACCGCGCAGATCGTCTCCATCATCACGTCGTCGATGTAGAACCCTTCGAAATCATTCTTGAATCCAGAGATGGTCTGGAACTGCCATTGCACGCGCACGTTCTTGCCCTGGAAGGAGTCCAGGTCGAGGACGATGCGCTGCCAGCCGCCCTTGGTGGTCTTGCCGATCTGCGTGGAGTCGAAGAGCTTGAGCGGTGCGCCGCCCTCGGGCAAAACGATGACGCTGAGCACGTCCTTCTCGGGCAGGCACTGGCCGCCCCCGTTGACCGCAACGCAGGCGCTACCGGTGGCGCAGGGCGTGTTGCATATGCCCTTGGGCAAGGTCTCGCTGTAAGGCGGCTCGCTGTCGAGCCAAAGCCAGAAGTGCAGCTGGATCGACTTCTCTTTGGGCAGAGCGATCGGCTTGCTGGTCGCCGAACCGGAGACTGCGGCCGCGGCGGCGCCTGGTAGACAACCGGTCTCGGTTGTCTGCGTGGTGTCGTAGCTCGCACAGGCGTTGCCGAAGTAGAGGCTTTGATCGCCGCTGTGCGCGCGGGCGGTCGTGGCCTGCCAGCCGACGTTGCCGTTGGTGGTGCCCGTGGCGATCTGAACGTCGCCGACCCCAGTCTCGAAACCCGTCTTGAGCAGCGTCAGCTTGCCACTGCAGCAGTTGGGTACCGGTGTCTGCAGGCAGGCCTGTTTCGAGGTGTCACAGGCGTCCTGGGTGCACTCGTTGCCATCTTCGCAGTCGCTGTCGCCGCAGCATTTGCCGTTGGTGGTCACGGCCTTGCAGGCCCCTTCTTCACAAGCCGCGCTCTGGCAACCCAGCAGCGTCACTTTGTCTTTGCAGTCGGCCGCCGTCACGCACTGGGGCCCCACGTCGGCGTCTTCGCCCGCGCCGTCTTCGCCGGTGATGTCGGCGCCCGCTGCGTCGGCATCAGCGCCCGCGGCGTCGGTGTCGGACCCGCTGCCTCCGCCATCGGCGTCATCGTCTTTGCTGTCGGTATCGCCTTGGCCGCCGTCCTCGGCGTCGGTGCCGACGTCACCGACATCGTCGGTGCTGGCGTCCGGGCTGGCGTCGGCCGTGGCGTCGCTTGGCTTAGCGTCTGGCTTGTCGACGTTGTCTTCGCTGCAAGCGATGGTGGCGAGCAGCCCGCATGTCGCCAGAAAGCCTGTCCAGGCGCCGCTTCCGCCAAGCGAGCGGACCCCATCGGCGGCGTTCACGCTGCTCGCGGTGGCGGCCGCGTCGGGCCGCGGCTGCATTCTGGTCGCCACGCCTCGCCCCCTGCGCTGATCGCGATCCTGACTAGCCACCGCAAGCCACCGTCAGCTTCACGTCGTCGATGAAGACGCCCTTGGTGCCGTTGGCGACCGAGTCGATGGTGTCGAACACGAACTCCAGTGAGACCGATTTTCCGGCCTTGCTGCTGGTGTCGACCTTCACCTCGTACCACTTGCCGGTGCTGAACCCGCTGGCGGTCTTGGTGAACACGGTCTGCTTCTGGCCGCCTTCGAGCAGGGACACTTGCAGCGCGTCGTAGGAGGTTCCCGACTCGGTGTCCATGTAGACCCAGAAGGAGAGCTCAGACTTGTAGCCCGCAGGCACCAGGAAGAGCGGCGAGGCGGCTGTGCCATTGGAGTCGCCGAAGTTGTAGTTGCCGGCCGAAGCATCGCCGTAGTAGAGCGCGCCGAGCGGCGACTTCGACACCGCAGCGTTGCCGACCACTTGCCAACCCTTGGTGGCACCAGCGCTGTTGGTGAATGTCCACGACCCCGGACCCTTCTCGAAGTCATCGAGGTAGGGCACAGGCGAGCAGCAGCCGCTGGCGCCGGTCGGCGTATGCAGGCACTTGCCGCTCGCGCTACAGGTGTCGGTCGTGCACTTGGTTTCGCCGTCGCCGCAGTCGCTGTCGGCTTTGCAGCAGCTGTTCTTGTTGGTGCACTTGTTGCCGATGCAGGTGTCATCGGTGCAGACGTTGCTGTCGTTGCACTCACTCGATGACAGGCAGCACCCGGGTATCGTCGGCGCTTGGCATTGCTGGCCCGGCGCCGGGCAGACGTCGGTTGTGCAGGGGTTGCCGTCATTGCAGTCGCCGGCGCCCATGCAGCAGCCCTTGGTTTGCGTGAACGCGCACTTGCCGCTGGTGCACTTGCTCGAGATGCAGAGGTTGGCCGACACACAGTCGCTATCGCTGGCGCAGCAGCTGTCGACGTAGCCGCAAGTGCCGTCGGTGCAGATGCCGGAGAGGCACTGCGACACGCTCGGGCAGGCGCTGGAATTGACGCACGACTTGGGGCTGCAGGTGGCTTCGAACTTGACGTCGTCGACCCAGATGCCCTTGCCGGTGGTGCCCGCGCCCGAGCCGTAGATGCGACCACGCAGCTGGACTTGGAAGGTCTGGCCGGCCAGCGACGAGGTCTCGGCCTGGAAGGGCAGCCAGCCGTCCTTGCCCGTGGCGGCATAGGTGAGGGTGCTGCCGAGCGTGGTCTGCTTGCCCTTGTGCAGGATGTAGACGTTCATCGTTTGCAGCGTCGACTTCAGGCTGAGGTCGAACATGACCTGGAAGCTGAGCTTGAGCTCCTGGGCTGGCGGCAGCGTGATCTCGGGGCTGGTCAGCGTGACGTAGTTGCTGCTGCCGATGATGCCGACGAGGTCCTTGCCGGGCGTGCCCATGAGCGCCGCGCCGTCGCCCTTCTTGTCGCCGAGATCGTGCGGAAAAATCGCCTGATACCAGGACAATCCGACGATCGGCGCGCCGCTGACCCAGCCGTCGAGGTCACCCGAGAAGGTGGCGCTGTAAGGCTGTGGCGAGCAGCAGCCAGCCGCGGTGCTCGCCGTCTGCTTGCACTTGCCGCTGCTGCAGGTGTCGACGGTGCAGGGGTTGAAGTCGTCGCACTCGCCGTCCTTGAGGCAGCACGCGCTGGTGTAGACGCATTCGCCGCCGCTGCAGCTGCCCTTGAGGCAGCTATCGGCCGAGACGCACTCGCCGTCGGACTTGCAGCAGGTGTCGGTGTGCTGACAGGTGCTGCCGGCCTTGGGGCAGTGGTCGATGGTGCAGGCGTTCTTGTCGTCGCAGTCGGCGGCGCTGGCGCAGCATCCCGGCTTCTGGCTGTGGCTGCAGGCACCACCTGGCTTCGGGCAGAGGTCGAGCGTGCACGGCTTGCCGTCGTCGCAGTCGACGGCCGAGGCGCAGCAGTCTGCCGTGGGCGCGTGGCTACAGACGGGCAGCCCTGCGCTCGCGGTTCCGGGGCCGCAGCTGTCGGCGGTGCAGGCGTTGCCGTCGTTGCAGTCGCTCAGCGCGCCACAGCAGCCGGTCCGCAGCGAGACGTCGTCGATATAAGCGCCCTCGTAGGCGTTGACGAAGCCGTCCTTGCTGTCGAACTCAAAGCGGAAACGGACGTCCTTGCCGGCCAGCGCCGAGACGTCGACGTGGATGAGCTTCCAGACCTTGTGGGTGCTGCCGCCGATGGCGTCGCTCTTCCACAGCGCGCTCGCGGTCTCGCCGTCGACCGACGAGACGGTCAGCAGGTCGTAGCCGTCGCTCTGCTCGGTGTCGAGAAAGAGCCAAAAGCTCAGCGTCGGCTTCACACCGGCGAACGAGGGCACCTTCAGCGGATTGGTCGTCGCCGCGGCGTGGACCTTCTTGTCGTTGGCATAGTGAAAGGCCACAGGGTCGCCAAAATAGAGGCTCTGCCCGCCCGAAACGGAGCGCTTGGTGACGAGCTGCCAGGTGAGCTTGCCCTCGCCGTTGGTCAGGTCGGTGATCTCGAAGCCGTGGTTGGCGTCGTTGATCGGCAGCAGGGTCTGCAGCGACGAGAGCTGCTCATTGGAGATCGCGGGATTGCAGGACAAGCAAGGCTGGGCCTCGTCCTTGGCGCCTGGCGGGAAGCAGCCGACTTTGCCATCGCCCGCCGGCGCCAGGCACATGGTGGACTTGGCGAAGTACGTGCACTTGCCCTCTTTGCAGAGGCCGCTGGTGGCGCATGGGATGAGGCAGTCCCCGTCCTTCTCGCAGGCGGTGGCGTGGAAGCTGACTTTGCCCGGAATGGTGCCGGCGTCTGCGGTGTCACCGTCGACTGCATCGCTCGCGGCGTCATTGGCGTCATCGCCGGCGTCGGGCGCAGCGTCCGCGACGGCGTCTGGCGCCGCGTCTTCGACCGCGTCAGCGCCCACGTCATCGACCGCGTCGCCGCCGGCCTCGCTGCTGTCCTGGTCGGCGTCGGGATCGGTGGTCTCGGCGCCGTCTTCGACGTCAGAACCCTGACCGTCCTTGCCGTCGCCATCTTTGCCGTCGCCGTCCTTGCCGCCGCTGCCGTCGACGTCGCCAGCGACGACGTCGCTGTCGGTGCCGGCGACGTCTGTCGCGCCACCGGTGTCGTCGCTGGCCGTGTCCGGCTGGGCTTGGGGGGTGTCGTTGCCGCAGCTCGCCACACCCATGAGGCTGAAGCAAAGCAGCAGCGACGTCAGATGTGACGGGAGGTTGCGCTTCATCGTGCCTACTCCGGGCGAAGGGTCGCCGGGCCCGCCAGCCGCGGAGGGCACCGGGCGCCAGCCGCTAGGCTAGCACCTCCACGGCCGCCCTGACAAATCGCCACGTCGGCTTCGCCCTTCAGAACGCCGCCACCCAATCGAGGGCCAAGCGAAAGGCAGAGTCCGCGGCCTTGCCCCCCGGACCTGCAGCAAGGCCGGCGCCTGGGACCAGCCAACTGCCGTGCAAGATCGCTGTGCCGAAGGGGCCAAATCGGGCGTCCACCCGCAGCTCGGGCTGCAGGCCCAGCCAGCGAGCGTTGCCCGGGGTGGCGCCGACGCGGGCTGCCATCGCAGCCACGGCCGCCACCTCGACATCGAGGCCCATGGCGCTGGCATCGCCCGCCGCCGACGCCGGAGTGCCGAGCACGGTGCGCCGCAGCGCTGGCCGCGCGAAGCCGCTGTTGGCGACTGCGCCGATGACCTCGCGGAAGAGCAGGCCGTCGACCAGCATGCCGCGGTGCCAAGGCATGCCGGTCAGCCAGGTGCGGTGCACCTCGCCGGCGGGTCCCGGCACCGTCAGATTGGCGCGATCGAGTACGCCAAAGCCGCCCTCTTCATCACCGCTGGCGTAGCCGACGTCGAGGCGAAGCGCCCAGCGGTTGGCCACCAGGTCGCCGCGCACCATGCCGCCGCCACCGACGATGATTTTCGAGGTGTCGGTCGAGGCCAGATTGTCGGCGTTGTCGAGGGTTCCGACCCGCACCACGGCTTCGGCCTGCAGCGTCAGAGCGCCGAGCTGCGTGGGGCGGCGCCATGCCACGAACGCTTGCGGCGTCACAAGCGTGGCGCTGCGGACCACCAGGTTGGCGCACGTGCCGGAGAGAATGCAGTCGCTGGCGAGCTTCTGGGCCGGATCGTCGTCGTGCTCCAGCGCCAGGCCGACGGCCTGATCTTGGTAGCCGACGGCGAAGGCCCAGCGCAGGCCAGGCGCGTCCGCGGGTGTGGCGCTCTCGACCTCTGCCAGCCAGCGAATGACGTCGGTGGAGTCCGCGACGGAGTAGCGCAGATCGAGGGCGCCGAGGCCCTGACCGACCATCGGCAGGGTGGCCATGGTGTCGCGCGAGAGGCGAATGCGCATCCCGAGCAGCTCACTCGAGACACGCACCCGGTCGACGTCGCTCTGCCAGTCGGCGCGCGAATCGCGGCCATCGTTGCGGTGCAGGCCGAGACCGAAGTGGTCGGGCGTGCGGCCGACTTCGAACGACGCCAGCCCGAAGACGTCGAAGGTGGCCCAGAGGCGCCGCACGCCAAATCCGCCACGCACTGCGCCTTGGCCCTCGAAGCCGGCCGCGTCGCTGAGGACGGAGGCATCGCGCGGGTCGCCGCCGAACACCATGGCGCCGGCGAGCTCGAGCTGGCTGTCGATGCGGGCGTAACTGCCGAGCTGCAGGGCCGGCTGCAACCGCAGGCGCAGGTCGGCTTGAGCGAGGCGGTCGCCTGCCCCCGCCCCACCCGTGGCGGCCGAGACGGGGGTCGGAAGGCCGGACGTGCCGTTGCCCAGCGAGCCATTGCCGATCCACTGGCCGCGCGCCCGCAACAGTCCTTTCAGCTCAACGTCGACCAGCGGGTGGCCTTCTGCGCCGTCGCTGACGCCCGGTTCCGGCTCTGCGACGACGGGGCCCGGCGCCGCGAGCGCAGGTGAGGCGACAAGGAGCAGGGCGAGAGCTGCAGCGGCTCGAATTCCAGGTCCGTTCCGGCCCGAAGCGCAACGTGTCGCCGCCCGCGCGCTGAGGCGAGGCCAGCCAATGCGGCGGTTGGGAGGGCTGGGCACGCGGGGCGCTCCTGCGCCCAAGCCCTGGGCGGCGGGCCGCGGAGTCTACGGGCCCGAGGCGGGAAAGGCAATTACGGCACAGCCTGCGCCCGCGGCGGCGCCCCGAGCTCGTAGAAGAGCGCGTCGGGGTGCTCGACGTCGAAGGCGCAGAGGCACGCCGGGCCGTCGACCCGCAACGTGCCGTCGATGCCCTCTGGGCAGCCGAGCGCCTGTGCCCCGCCGCGGGTGACGGCGCGCAGGGCCTCCGCTGGGGTCAGCCGCCCACCGAAGACGGCGAGCTGGGCCGCCAGCATCAAGTTGGTGGACATCGCCGAGCCCGGGTTGCAGTCGGTGGCTACGGCCAAGAGTCCGCCGCCGTCCACAATGGCGCGCATGGCCGCAAAGGGCTGCTGCAGGAACACCGACACCAGCGGCAACGCCACGGCCACCGTCCCGCTGTGGCAGAGCGCCTGCAGCTCGGTGGCATCGCTGGCCAGCAGGTGCTCGACGCTGGTGGCGCCCGCCTCGAGCGCCCAAGGCAGGCCACCGACGCGCTCGAATTCGTCGACGTGCGCCTTGAGGCCGACGCGACGTCCGGCGCGCGTCGCCGCTACCTGCGCCGCTTGCCACAGCCGCCCGGCGTGGCTGACGTCGAAGTAGCCCCGCTCGACGAAGACATCGACGAAGCGGGGCGCCGCGGGGTGGGCGAGGAGCGCCGGCAACAGCTCTGCGCAGACGTGCTCCATGTACCCGTCGACGTCGCCCTGGAATTCGGGCGGCACGGCGTGGGCCGGCATGGCGGTGGCGACGAGCGTAAGCCCTGGGCGGGCTGCGGCGGCCGCTGCGATGGCGTCGAGGCTGCGCAGCTCGCTGGCGAGATCGAGTCCGTAGCCGGTTTTGATTTCGACCACGCGCGCGCCCCAGGCCGCCATCTCGTCCAGGCGGCGCAGCAGATCCGTGGTGAGCGCCTCGACGCTCGCCTCGCGCGTCGCGCGCACCGTGTGCAAGATGCCGCCGCCGCTCGCCGCGATGTCCTGGTAGCGCTCGCCGGCGAGGCGACGCATCAGCTCACCCGCTCGGTCGCCAGCGAATACGGCGTGGGTGTGGGCATCGACGAGGCCGTGGCCGAGCAGGCGGCCGCCGAGGTCTACACTGATGTCGCTGGCCGGCCGTTCGGGCGAAGAAGCCGGGCCGATCCAGCAGATGCGGCCTTGGCGGGGCATCACGGAGTCGGTGGAGTCGGCGCCGGAACGCCTGGCTTCTTCGGCGGCATCGTCGGTCTCGATGATGAGCTCGACGTCGCGTTGCAGACCCAGCTCGGCCCAGTCGCGCAGCGGTCCGCGCGCCGCGCCTGCGCCGGTCAGCACTCCGCCCAGGTGATGCAGCCGCACGCGCATGGCCAGGCGCCCCGCCGGTTGACCCTTCCTGGGCATGGCGCTACCAAAGGCTTGCGCGCCGGCCCGTGCGCGGAGGATGCACGATGCGGGTGATGCTGGCCATCGGGTTGCTCGGCGGCGGCGGCTCGGAGCGCAAGTTGCTCCGCTTCGTCGAGCGTGCGCGTCATCGCGTGGAATTGTCTGGATTTCTCTGCAATCCCGGCGGGGTCTGGGATGAGGCGGTCAGCGATTGCCTGGCGCGCTGCTACATCGGCGGCGGCAGCCGGGCCCGCAAGGCAGTGGCGTTCGACCAGGCCGTGCTGCGGGAGCGGCCGGCGCTGATCCACGCCTGGCATACGCAGGCGTTGGTCTACCCGCTGCTGGCGTGGCCGCTGCACCGTCGGCCGATGATCGTCAACGTGTTTGGCGACTTGACGCGGTCCTCCGACGACGCCCGGCGAGCGTTGGAGCCGTCGGCCCGACTGCTGCGCTTCGCCAGCGCCACCGTCGTCAACAGCGATCACCTCACCGAGTCGCTGCAGCGCGCCGGCGTGGCGGTGCCGCGGCCGACGCTCATCCCCAACGGCATCGAGTTGCCGACGCTGCCGGCCCTCCCGCGCGGAGCCGCGCAAGGTGCCGGTCCGGGCCCGCTGCGGCTCTGCGGCGTCGGGACGCTCAAGGCGCTGAAGAACTGGGAGCAGGCCTTGCGTGTCGCTGCAGCGCTGCGCGCAGGCGGTCGCGACGTGCGCTTGACGGTCTACGGCGATGGCCCGGACGGCCCGGCGCTGCGGGCCCAGGCGGCCTCGCTCGGCTTCGATGCGCAGGCGACTTTTCCCGGATTCTTCCCCGATGTGGCGCAGCGCCTCGTCGATCACGACGTCTTGCTTCACCCTTCGCGCAGCGAGGGCCAACCCAACGCCGTGCTCGAGGGCCTGGCCGCGGGCCTGCCGGCCGTCACGGCCGATCTCGGCGCCTACCTGCCGATGCATCCCAACGGCGCGTTTCTGCGCACCCATGCAGTCGATGACGACGCAGGGGCGCTGGCCGCCATCGGGCCCTGGCTTGAGGACGTCGCCGTGCGCCGCGTGGCTGGCGCCGCCGGGCGGGCCTTCGTCGCCGAGCATTACGGCGTCGAACAGATGGTCGACCGCTTCCTGGACCTTTACCGCAGCCTCGCGCGCTGAGCCACGCGACCAGACGCTCCTGCCGGTTCGCCTGCCGCCGCCGTGGGCCGAACGGGCCTCGGCGCGGGCGCGGCCTGGATCGGCAAGGACGGGGAGCTCAGCCCAAGCGGACGGCGTAGATCGGCGGCAGGTTGTTGCCGACGGTCTGCCACGACGCCCCGCCGTCCTCGCTCACGTAGAGGTTGCCCGTCGTCGAGCCAAAGGCGACCACGCCCTCGCCAGCGACCAGGGCGTGGCGGTAGACGACGTCGAAAGCGCCCTCTTGCGGCAGCCCTGCGCGCTGCTGTTGCCACGTCTCGCCGCCGTCGTCGGTTCGGGCGACAAAGAGGCCGCCGCCGATGGTCATGCGCTGCTGGTCGGAGTGGCCTGGCACCAGCCAGGCCCGGCGGCCATCGTGCGGGTCGGCTGCGACGGGGAAGCCGAAATGCACGCCCTGTTCCGGCTGGCTGACCTTGCGCCAGGAGGCGGCGGCGTCGGCGCTGTAATAGACGCCGACGTGGTTCTGCTGCCAGATGTGGTCGGGAGCTGCCGGACAGCACTCGATGAAGTGCGTATCGTGGCCCCACTCGGCCTCGCCGTCCGGGGTGTGGTCGAGGATCATGCCCTTGTTGCGGCTGCGCCACGTCAGCCCACCGTCGAGGCTCTCGATGACGCCTGCCGTAGAGACCGCGACATAGAGGTGCTTGGGATCGCGCGGATCGACGACGATGGAGTGGATGCCCGGCGCGAATTCGCCGCCTTCAGACGCCGGCGTGCCGAACCACTTGGTCTCGCCCGTGCCGTCGCCCTGCAAGAGATCGCCGCCACGCGACTCGTGGTTCCAGAGCGGCAGGTTGAGCTCGAAGCTCTTGCCGCCGTCGCGGCTGGTGAAGAGGCCGCCCGGGATGGTGCCGACGTGGATGGCGCCGTCGCCGCCGAAGCCGATGACCCAGAGCTTGAGGACGGTGGCCTTCTTGGTCAGGAGCTTCCAGCCGACGCCGTGCTCGCTGTCGGGATCTTCGAACATGTCTTGCGTCAGGTAGCGCGCGCCCTCTGGGAACTTGATCTGGGCCTCGTTGTCACGCCAGGTGGCGCCATCGTCGTCTGAGATCGAGAGCTTGGCGCCCCAGTGGCCATGGCCGAGCAGCGCCCACAGCCGGCCGGTGTTGGGGTCGCGAGCGACGAAGTTGACGCCCACGCCCGGATGGCCGGCCAGCTTCGGCTGCCAGCGCCCGTCGACCTTGGCGACCCGAAACGTGCCCTTGCGGGTGGCTACCCACAGCGTCTTGTCCGTCATCATCAGCCTCCACTGAGGGATTGCAGAATGTGGACCGTCTGTCCGGCCTGAACACCGTCGCCGAGCGCCCGGCGATCGCGGACCATCTCGTTGTCGATGAACGCGTTGACGTGGGGCCGCAGGCGGCCGCGCTCATCGCAGATGTAGTAGGCGATCCCGGGCGCCAAGGCGTCGAGCGCCTGGACGACCTCGGCGACGGTGTCGGCCTCGACTTGAAGCGCCTTGCCCTCGAGCTGCGGGAAGAAGGCGAACAGGTGCCGCGTCAGCTTGACGTCGATCTGCGCCATGGTCCCCCCGCTCCCCGGGCAGCCTTTACGCGCCGAGCAAGGCGAACATGCCGCCCTGGTCGTCCGCGGCCATGACGATGCGGCTGCCGCCCGGGACCTGCATCGGGCCCATGATGACGTGAGCACCGCGGGCTGTGGCGCGGCCAACCGCGCCGTCGAGGTCATCGACTGCCGTGTAGTAGCAGAAGGCCGCCACCGGCATCTCGTCCGGCTTGGTCATCATGCCGCCGATCGGGTTGCTGCCGCCGGGGCCGGTGAAGAGCTGGTAGACGGAGCCGTCGGGCATGTCCATCTTCTCGCTGGCCTGCCAGCCGAAGAGGCCGCCGTAGAAGGCCAGGGCCTGCTCGCGGTCGCCCGCCATCAGCTCGTGCCACACGAAAGCGCCCTGCGGCGACTTGTCGGCCTGCGCCACCGGCGGGTGCATGTTGCCCTCGGCCTGGATGACGCCGAGCGCCGCGCCGCCGTTGTCGGCGAACACGGCGAGGCGGCCGACGGTCGGGACGACGAAGGGTGGCGCCAGCGTCTGGCCACCCAGCTCGGCCACCTTGGCCAGGGTGGCGTCGAGGTCTGCGACGGCGACCCAGCCCATCCAGTGCGACGGCGCGTTCATCGCCTTGGCGCCCTCGGGCATGGCCATGATGCCGCCGGTGGCGATGCCGCCTTGGCTCGGATCGCCGATCGCCAGCATCTGGTAGCCCTCGCCACCCCATGGCGTGACGTTCCATCCGACGACGTCCTTGTAGAACGCGACGGCCTTCGCCGGGTCGTTGGCGTTGTATTCGTACCACACGAAGTTGCCGTAGCTGCTCATGAAATCACCCTCCGGCTGGCGCCGCCAAGCCGCACAATGGCGAGCGCGGTGGCGCGCCCAGGTCTTGGCGCGGAGGATGGGTCGGGTGCTTTACGCTGTCAATCTTAGGCAGGGGGGCCGCCGCCGGCGACGGTGCACATCGCCGGTGGGCGCGCCGATACCGCCTGGCGCTGTGTCGCCTCACCCGGTCGTCGGGGACGCAGATTCAGGGGGTTTCGGCAGCCACTTTGCGCGCTGGTCCGCCGCGATCGGCCATCGGCACGCAGAGCGGCGCCGATCGCGGCCGCGGCGTGGCCCGCTGCAGCGAGTCGCCGCGCAACGTCGCCGCCTCGGCGTAGAGCTGACGAGCTTCGACCACGGCCTCACCACACAGCATCTCGACGTGGAGACCGGCCTGGACGGCCTCGATCGGCCTTCCGGCGCGCTGGGCCAGCAAGCCCTTGCGCAGCCACTCGGACTGCGGATCGCCCTCCGGCTCGTCCTTTGGCGAGGGCGACGCTTTGCCCTTGAGTCGATCGCGCCGGCGATCGTCACGGCCGTCGGCCTCCAGGCGCCAGCGCTCGGCCAGCGCCAGCAGGTCCGAACAACCCTCGGCCTCAGGCGTCGCCTTGCAGGTCGTGTCGATGTGGGCGAGGTCCAGGCTGCGCACGTTGGCCTCGCCGAGCGGCTGCCAGGCCCAGGACTCGCCCTTGCGCGACAAGACCCGCGCCTGCCGCGCGGTGTAGACCCACTCTGAGGCGGCTCCGTCGTAGAAGCGCCCCGAGACGATGGCCAGCGCCGGCGAGTCTGGGTTGCCGGTCGCCAGCAGGGTCGCCCAGCCGGAAGCGCTGACGTTGGCGTCGGCCGGAAGCGACTCGGGCTCAAACTTGAGCTCGTCAGCCGTCCAAGACGCCTTGCTGCTGCCCGGAAACGCCGCGACAAAGGTGTGGCGTCGGCCGGTGCGGGCGTTGACCTCCGGTGCCGGCCGCGCGGTGGCACGACCGAAGAGGCAAAGCTCAAGCCGGGGCGCCTCCTCGCCGACCGGCGCAGCCAGCTCGACGTCGACGCGCTGAGTGAGCTTGTCGCCAGGGTCGGGCGCGAGCTGATCGCAGGGGATCTCCGGGTAGAGCGGTGTGCCCGACTTGGTCGTCGGTGCAGCCTCCAGCGCCAGCCGTGGCGCCGGGCGCGGCTCGGCCGCGATCAGCGTCCCCACCGTCGCCTCCGCCGGCGGCGGCACAGCAGGCAGGGCCTCCAACTCCTCAGCAGAAGGCGCTGCAGGCTCGGCCGCGGCAGCGTTCGCAGTCGCGGTCGGTGGCGGCTCTTGCTTCGCCGCTGGCGGTACCGATGCGCTGCGCGGCGCCTCGGCGAGACCCGCAGGATGGGGCCGAGTCTGCTGCTGGCAGCCGGTCAAGGCGAGCGCCACCGTCAAGGCACAAGCGGCTGTGAGGCCCCTGCGCAGCGCGCCCGCAAGGGGCCGCAACGCAGCGGAAAAGGTGGACGATGGCGTCGCGACGGCTTGCGCGGAGGCTGCAGGCACGGAGCGTGGCTCGAGCATCTCGGTTCCGACCGGGGGCAAGGGGGGCAGCGGCGCCACCGGTCGACCTTAGCGCGACTCGACGTCTACGGAAAGAAAGCGGCCCATTGCGTACAGATCGACCGGGCGGCCGGCCAGCGTCGCCTCGCCGCGCAGCGTGCCTTCGATCTCGAATCCGGCGGCGCGGTAGAGCCCGCAAGCCAAGGTGTTTTCGACGTGGACCTGGAGGTTCATCTTCAGCAGGTGGCCTGGCCTCGACCCCCACTGCAAGGCCGCGTCGAGCAGTTGGCGGCCGATGCCGCGCCCCTGGTGGCTGCGACGAACGGCCATGCCCAAGGTGCCGACGTGGGCATTGCGCAGGTAGGGCCCGCCGACGACGGTGCACATGCCGACGATCATCGCGCCGGCGCGGCTGTGCTCCACGGCCACCAGCAGCACGCTCCGCGGGTGGTGGGCGAAGGCCTCGATGATTCCGCGCTCCGCTGCGACGTCTTCCTGCCAGTCTTCGGGCCCCTGCAGCAAGAACTCGCTCTCGTTCAGCACCGCCCGGCGGTAGCTGCACAGCGCGGCTGCGTCGCTGGTACGCGCCTCGCGCAGCTCGAGCCGCTCCTCATCGGCGCGGTCCTCGGCAGGCGCGTCGCGCCGCGTGCGCCCCATCAGAGCAGGGTCGCCAGGCGTCGGCGCCGCCGCTCGCCGATGCGCATCTGCAGGGAGCGCAGCGCCAATTCGGCCTGGTCCTGCGTCTCGGGCTCGTCACTCAGCACATGAGCCCGCGTGTACATGCGCGCCGCCTCATCGAGCGCGCCGACCGTCCACGCCGCACGCGCCGCTCGCAGCAGCAGCAGCGCCGCTTCGGCCGGCTGGCCGCCCATCTCCAGGTGCCAGGCCATCGCCAGGCACTCCTCAAGGTCGGTGCGTCCGCGCTCCATCATCCAGGCGGCGACGATGCGGTGGGCGCGGCGGCGTTCGCTCAGCGGCTGCAGATCGTAGGCGACGCGCCAGCGCAGCGAGGACGACAGGCGGTACTCGGTCTCGTCCTTGTACCGACAGGTTGGGTTGCGCGAGACGAAGCCGCGCTCGACCAGAATCTCCAGCGAGCGATCCAAATCCGTGACGCCGAGCGCTTGGACGGCGCCCAGCCAGAACACGCGGCCGACGACGACCGCCAGGGAGAGCATGTCGCGCACCGCCGGCGGCAGGCTCATCAGCAGCAGGCGCACCACGGCCGAGATGTCGCCGCGCTCAAACTCGGGCAGGTTGCTGCGCTCGAGCCGCCACTCGCCGGACTCGAAGACCATTCCCCGGCGCTCGACGAGCACGGCGATGATCTCGGCGGCGAGGAATGGGTTGCCGCCGGCATGATCTCGCAGCCAGTTCAACAGCTTGTGGTTGAGCGGCGCACTCAGCAGACGACGCACAAGCTGGTCGACCGCCAGCGGTCGCAGCGGCTCAAGGTGCAGGTGTTCGTCGTGGTCGATGACGCCGTCGCCGTGGCCACGCCGAGATTCGGCGCTGCGGGCGTGCTCGTCGCCTTCGACCTCGCTCGAGGATGCGACGATGAGGATCGGCGCGCCCTGGACCAAGACTGTGAGATCGCGCAAGAACTCCCGGCTCGCGCCGTCGACGTATTGGGCGTTGCGGATCAACATCAGCACCGGCGCGCTGACGGCGAGGCGCTGGAAGAAGGTCGCCAGGGCGTGGACCAAGGCGAGGCGCCCCGGCTCGGTCAGCTCCTCGTGCAGGGCGCGGCGGGCGGGATCTTCGAGGTCGAAAGCCGGCAGGGCGCACAGCGTGTCGGCGCAGGCGTGGGCTTCGGAGCGCTCGACATCGCCGATTTGCCGGCGGCCGAAGCGCGAGAACGCTACCAGCACCATGCGCCGCACCTTGTCGCGGACCCCCTCGGCGCCATCGGTCGGCACCACGCCGGCGCGGGCGCGGATCATCTCGACCACTACGGCCCACGGCACGTCGCGCCGGAGGGGGGCGCAGGTGACCTCGAGCAGGTTGTAGAGCTTGACCGGATGCGCCTTGACCTCGCTGCGAAAGGCGTCGAGCAGCATGTTCTTGCCCATGCCGGCGGCGCCCGAGACGAGGCAGGTCAGCGGGCGGCTGCGCACCTCGATGTCGTCGAGCAGTGACCACAGCCTGCCGAGCTCGACCTCGCGGCCGACCAGCGGGAAGTCGCTGCTCCAGGGATCGCAGAGCAGCAGCAGGTGGTGCGTCTGCTCGCGGACGTAGAAGGTCTCCTGCGCGTCCTGGTGGCCGGCGATCCGGCCGACGATGACGTAGGGACCGACCGGCAGCCGGGCGTCCAGGATCGGCGTCAGGCCGATCTCCCACGCGGCGGAGAGGGCTGCACCGTCGCGGTATTCGGAGAACGGCACCGCATAGACGGTGGCGCCCGAGGGCTGGCTACGCACCTGCAGCAGGCCCATGCGCTCGGGTTGGCCGGCGCGCGCCTCAAGCTCGTGGGCGAGCTGGGCGAAAAAGAGCTTGGTCGCCGCATCTTGGCGCGACTCGGCCTCGTCGTGGCGCGCCCAGTACAAGCCGATGAGCTGCTCGCGCGCCTCGCTGTGGTCGACGGCTTCGATCGCCTCGCGCAGCAAGCCGGTGACGGTGCCGAAGGCGTGTGCGTGCAAGACGTCCAGCACCGCCAGCCGGTGACGCAGCTGCTGCAGCTGCCAGCGCTGCGCCCTGTCGTCCCACGGCCGCACCATGCGCCCGAGGTGTTCCTCTTCTTGTCGGAGGTAGTCGCGCTGCGACGCCATCTCGCGGTAGCGCGCCAGCTCGTCGAGCGCGCGTCGATAGGACTCCACGGCGCGGGTGCGGCGGCGTTCGCGCTCCGCCTCGCCGGCCAGAAAGCGCTCGAGGGCGGTCCAGACCTCCTTGGCCGATTGTGGGCGGTCCTCGCGGCGCTTGGCGAGCATCCGCATCACCAGCGCCTCGAGCTCGGCAGGCACGTCGCGGTCGCGCGCCACCACCGAGGGCGGCAGCGGCGTCAGCGAGCGCGTGGCCTCAAGCTGCTGGTCCGAGGTCTCGCCCGCGAAGGGGCGACGCAGCGCCAGGACCTCATAGAGCATGACGCCGAGGGAGTAGATGTCGCTGCGCAGGTCGACTTGCGAGTCGCGGCCCGAGGCCTGCTCCGGGCTCATGTAGGCGGCGGTGCCGACGATGAAGCCCTCCGCCGCCGCCGAGGTGTGGCCCATGCGCTTGGCGATGCCCCAGTCGGCAATCTGCACCTCGCCGAACTCGCCGAGCAGCACGTTCTCGGGCTTGAGGTCACGGTGGATGACGCCCTTGCTGTGGGCGTATTCGAGGCCCTGGGCGACGGCGACGAAGGTGACCACCAAACGGCGCAGATCGAAGCGCTCCGAGGCCTCGCGGTCGCCCAGGCGGAGCAGGTCGATGACCTGGCTCAAGCTCTGGTGCGGCACCAACTTCATCGTGTAGTAGGGGGCGCCGTCGAGTCGGGTACCGAGCTCATGGACTGGAATGATCGTCGGGTGTTCGAGCCCGCCGATGATGCGCGCCTCGCGCCGAAGCGCCATCACGTGTTCAGGGCTGTCGGCGTGATTCGGGAGCAGTCGCTTCAGCGCGACGTCGCGGCCGAGCATGGTGTCGGTGACGCGCAGCACCTCGCCCATGCCGCCACGGCCGAGCACCTCGACCTCGACGTAGCGGCCCTGCACCTCGGTCGAGACCGTTGGGTCGACTTCGCCGTCGGCGTGCAGGAAGGGTGCCGAGGTCAGGTTGCGCAGCGCGTCGGCCGAGGTGTTGCGCAGCCGCGTCTGCAGGTCGTCGTCGTCGAGGATGCCGAGGCCGGTGGCGCCGCCCGGGTTCGGCGGGCTGGCCTCGATGGCGATCCCCATCAGATCGAGGTCTTCGATGGTGGGCCGCTCTTCCCTCTGGTCGTGGAGCCCGACGGTCACCTCGCTCTGGCGGCGCGGGTGCAGGCTGCGCTGAACCTCGGCGGCGTCGAAGCCGGCGGTGGTGCGAAAGCGCTGGATCTTGGTGACCGGGCCATCCTCGAAGCCTTCGGCGGCGCCCCTGAGCTCGGCGTCGGCGTCGTCCCTGGGCAACGCATCGTTCGCGCCGGTCCTCGCAGAGGTCGGCTCTGGCGCAGCCGGCGCCAGGCCGTGCGGCTGCGTCGTCGTGGCGCCCCTGCGCTCGGAGGTGCTCACGGAGACCGCCGCTCTGGCCGTGGCCACGCCCCTGCGGCGGCGAAGCCTGGATAGTGGCGGCGCCAGGCCTCCAACATCGCCTCCAGCGGCAGATCGGCGAAGCTGCCGTGATCGTCGACGTACTCCATGAAGCGGCCTTCGCGGCGGTCGAATGCCTGGAAAATGCTGTCGCTCTCGCCGTCGAAATCCAGCGGCGCCACGCCAAGCCGGTCGCAGAGCGCGCTGTTGAAGGCCGGCGTCGCCGCCAGCCAGCGTCCGCCGAGGTGCAGCTCGACGTAGGCGTGGTAGACCAGCAGATCGGTGCCCAGCTGACGCTCCAGCTCCTCGGTGCCCAAGTGGTTGCGGACGTTGGCGAAGTGCAGGCGCGCTGGAATGCCGAGGGCCCGGGCGCTGGCCGCCAGCAGCAGCGACTTGTCGACGCAGTGGCCGCCCTGCTCGTAGGTGCGGGCCGCGATGCGGCTGGCGGCGTAATCTTCCTTGCGGGTTGAGACGTTCCACGGCGAGTAGCGCAGGGCCTCGCGCACGGCCCGGGCCAGCGCGACGGCCTGCTCCTTGGCCCCTTTCGCGCCCACGGTGGCGCGCTGGGCGAAGGCGATAACGTCCGGATGGTCCGCGTCGAGGAAGGGCGTCGGCCGCAAGTACACGGCCAGCGGATGCGGCGGCGACGGCACAGCGCTGGCGCTGGCGTGGGCGAGGCTGGTGGCGGCGGCCGCGGTCACTATCGTCTCCAGCGCCGCGCGCGGGGGCCGGCAGCCGCCAGATCATGCCAGGGGGCGCGCCAATGGGGAAGGCGGCGTGCTGCGCGCACCCCGGGGTTGTACCTGCAGGAGGACGATGCGATGGATCGCCCTTCCTCAGGCGCCGATCCTACACCGGCGAGGGTGGGCGGCTGCATCGCGTCGGATTCGCGGCCTAAGGGCAGGCGGCCTCGCACTCCGCGACCGACTTGTAGACGCCGGCGCAGGCGTCTTTGCAGCCGCAGCCCGAGAGCGTCACGCACTTGGCACCGTCGAAGGCGACGCCCATCACCATGTCGCACATGCCGAAGTCGCCGTTCTTGACCACCACGCAGCCGCCGCCCTGCGCCTTGCACATGCCTGGCGCGTCAGCCAGGGGGCACATCGCCAGGCAGCTACAGACCTTGGCGCCCTCGCACGATTCGCTGCTGCCACATTGCGCCGCGGTCCAGCACTGCTTGGCGCCGAGGTCCTTGGTCGGCTTGCAGGTCGACTTGGCGCAGACCATGCCGGACGGACACGCGCCGTTGGAGTCGCAGCAGACCTCGCCTGGCGCTTTGGCTTGGCAGGTTCCAGGCTTGTCGGCGGCGAAGCATTGAGCGCCACAGGGGCAGGTGATGGCGCCCTGGCATTGCTGATCGGAAGCGCAGTCGGCGTCGAGCCAGCAGGTCCCGGCCTGCAACATCTTGGTTTCATAACAGACGCCGCTGATGCAGTGGCCTTGTGGGCAGTCGCCGTCGCTGGCGCAACAGCCCTTGCCGGCGTCCTCGCCCCCGTCGGCGCTGCCGGCGTCCTGGCTGATGTCGGCGGGTCCGGCGTCCTGCCCGATGTCGGCGGGCCCGGCGTCGCTCGCGTCCAATGCGCTGTCCTCGCCGCCGCCGCCACCGTCCGCGGCGCCGCCGTCATTGCCGCCGCCGTCGCCGCCGCCGCCTGCATCGGCGCCGTCTTGGGCCGTGCCGTCGAGCGGGGCGGCGTCGCCTCCCGCGTCATTCTCGACGTCGCCCACCGTGTCGACCAGGCCGCCGCCCAGCGTCACCGCGACGGTCGCCTGCTTGCAGATGGGGTCGCAGTCCGGGCCGTTGGGCTGGCTGGTCTTGTAGCTGGGCTCGATGACGGCGCCGCTGATCGCGTAGTCGCCGGACGACAACGTCACCACGACCTTGCTTGGCGTGCCGAAGATCTGCAGGCCCTGATCGCTGCACTGGACCGAGAGCTTGCTCGGCGCGTCGGCTTTGACGCCGATGTTGTCGCCGAAGCACTGCACGGCGAACGTGGCGCCGTCGATCACGAGCGTGCCCTGCACCAGCGCGATGACGGAGCCTTGAGGCGTCTTGGGCTGGATCGTCAGCATGTCGACGCAGCCGATGAGTGTGCAGGCCTTGCCGCCATCGCCGCCCATGCCATCGGCGCAGGCGGCGGTGCACGCGAGCAGGGTGAGGGCGATTGCGGCGGAGTGGCCACGGACACGGGCCGAACGGAGCGCGTGGAGCGGTGACGGTTGCATGGAAACCTCCTGAGCCCATCGGGCAGCCCACTC
>CANLIC010000041.1 GCA_947491025.1 Myxococcales bacterium | reverse complement strand
GCTGTCGCCGCCGTCTTGGGCGCTGTCGCCGCCGTCTTGGGCGCTGTCGCCGCCGTCTTGGGCGCTGTCGCCGCCGTCTTGGGCGCTGTCGCCGCCGTCTTGGGCGCTGTCGCCGCCGTCTTCTGCGCTGTCGCCTGTCGTGTCTCCGCCGTTCCCGTCCTCCGTGCTGGCATCGCCTGGAATCGCGTCTTCGGCGCTGTCGGCGGTGGCGTCGGTGATCGCGGCATCCTCGGCGTCTTCGCCCCCAGCGCCGTCTGCGCCCGTGGCGTCGTCTTGAACCTCGACAGCGCCGCCGTCCTCGGTGTCCGGCCCTGGCAGTTCGCCGTCGGTGCCGTCCCCGGGCTCGGCGTCGGCGGCGGTGTCCGGCTCGGTGTCGCTCGATGCGACGTCGGTGGCAGCGTCGGCGGTCTGCGTATCCGCGGCCGCCGTGTCACCGCCGGCGGTGTCGAGCGCGCTGGCGTCGCCTGCGAGCCCGTCACCGGCCCCGTCCGTGGTTGCGCCAGCACCCACGTCGATGCCGACGACGGCGACGTCTTCGCCTGCGCAGGCTGCGAGCGCGAGGAGCAAGATCGCGACGCCCGAGGGGCCCGTGGCGCGAGGAAGGGTCAACTGGACCGAGCGCATGAGATCTCCCGGAGGTGTCGTCGGCCGACACCGTCCCGCGCATTGTAGCGTTGCCGCAGGCGCATGTCAGCGCGAGACGTTCCGCATGGGCGCCACCATTCAAGGTCTCGCGGTGCTCAGGCCCCAGCCGCTGCCGCGACTAACGCGCGTCAGCCGCCAGCGCGGCGGCAACCAGCGCAGCGGCGCGGCGATGGCCCTCGACGGTCAAGTGGATGTCGTCCGGCCGTTCGCTGCGAAAAGCGTCCGAGGCAGGCCCGGCACCGTTGGCCAGGAAGGCCTCGTGCAGGTCGAGCCAGCCCGCGCCGGCGCGCCGCGCGAGGTCGCGAAAGAAGGCCCGCGTCGCTGTGCCGGTGTCCGCCCCTGGCGCGAGGTCAGGCCGGTGCGGCTGCACCACGACGAGCAGCCGGGCGCCGGCCGCGCGCACCTCGCGGTTCAGGGCGAAAAAGGCGCGAGCGGACGCCTCTTTGCGCTCGTCTTCTGTCGGCAAGGTCGCAAGATGCACCCGGCTCGACGCGACGCGAATCGCCCACGCGGCGTGACCGGCGAGGTGGCTGGCGAAGGCCAGGGCGCGCAGGGCGTAGGGCGGCGGACTCTCGTGGAGGAGCAGGCCGAGGGGGCCTGGCGTCGGTGGGCTGTCGGCGTCGGGCGCGCACGCGGTCATCGCGTCGTCGGTCCTGAGATCAAGCGCGGCGCCCTGGCAGCATGGCAGCGGGGCGCCGACCTCGAGCAGGTCGTTGGCGGGGAAGACGTGCAACACCACCAGCGCTGGCGGCGCGACCTCCCGCAGGCGGCGGAAGGCGAGCAGGGCGACGTCGATGGAGGTCCCAGGCATGCCAGCGTTGATGTGATTGGACCCCGCTCCGCCGCGCAAGGCACCGATCTGGTTGTCCGCAGGCGCGACGTCGATGCCTTGGATCATCGAGTCGCCGAGGTGCACCACCGCCGGCCGCTTGGCTGTCTTGGCTTCATCGGCGCCCTGGAAGTCGAGTCGCCGCAGGCGCTCGCAGGCCCATCGGCTCCAGTGCAGGGTCCGCCCGAGATCGTCGGCGTCGTAGGCGGTGACGACATGCAGCGGCCCGCGTCGCAGCGGAGGTTCTGGCCGTGGCGACGGTCCTGCGACGCGGGCCACGCCCTCGGCGACGAGGCCAGCAGCGAAGACGGCGACGCAGGCCGTCAACACGGCCACGTGGCGCGGGCGCCACCACCCGCCAGCGAGCCCGACGCCCATGTGGATGGTGATCCAGAGGCCGTCCCAGAGCCCGAGCGACGGCCAAACCATCGACAGCGCGGCGAATGCGGCCGTTGGCAGTGAGGCGACCAGCAAGGATTGCCGACGCCCCGGCCGGCGCCAGCGCCTGAGAATCAGGCCGCCCACGGCACCGAGCGCGAGGGGAAGCGCACCAAGGCCAAAGGCGATGGCGAGGCGCTCGGCGTGAAGGGCCGTGCTCGCCTCATCGTAGAGCGGCGGCGATGGCGGCCCCGCGCGCTGTGGCGTCAGGCGGCGCCAAGGGTCGGGCGTGGCGGCGAGTGCGCTCCGCAGCGCCGCAGCGTCGGCCGGCCCGAGGCCCTCGGCGCGCAGGCAGAAGGGGCCCGCCGCGGCTCCGTCGTGGCAGCCGGCGAGGACATCGCTGAGGCGAAAGGCCGCGCACGCGCCGTCGGCAGTGCAGACCTGGCCGGCGACGCCATGGGCGGAGATCGACGCCGAGTCGAGCCGCAGGCGTGGGCCGGCACGGGCGAACGCCGCCTCGATGGTGCCCTCAACACCGGCGGGCAGCACCCGCAGGCTCGCAGCGGCCTCGACCCTAGCAGCCGGCCTGGCTGTCTCGGGCGCAGGGACCCCGGCGGCGGCGAGGGGGGTGGCGAGGCAGGCGGCGCCCATCACCCACGCCGCGAGGCCGTGGCTGCGCAGGCTGCAGCGCTGCGGGCACCCGGCTCCGCCCGGTCGCGTGCTCACGTCGCCGCCCGCTGCCGACGCAGCGCGTGGGGGCAGATCGTCATTCCTGGCGGTGATCGGCGCTGGCGTGGAGGGCGGCCAAGGGCGGCCGGTCCAATGGCAGCACGCCGGTGCCGGTACCGAGGTCGGCGCCGTCGCCCGGGTTCCAGGCGATGTCGCGCCCGCCGACGCGGAGGCTGGCGAAAAACCGCGACAGCAGCGCGCTGGCCTCGCGGCCGCGGACGCCTTCGGTGATCACCAAGCGGTGGTTCAGCTGTTCGTCGGTGCCGAGCTGGTAGCAGCTGACCGCGGCGCCTGCTTTGGGATCGCGGGTGGCGAAGACGAGGCGGCCAACGCGGGCATTGACCGCGGCGCCCATGCACATCGGGCATGGCTCAAGGGTGACGTAGAGCGTGCAGTCCTGCAGGCGCCAGCTGCCGAGCTTGCGGCCGCCCTCGCGCAGGACCAGAACTTCGGCGTGGCCGGTCGGGTCGTTGTCTTGCTCGCGGCGGTTGCCCGCAACAGCGAGTATTTCGTCTTCGTGGACCAGCACGGCGCCAATCGGCACGTCACCGGCGTGGCCCGCCCGGGCCGCGGCAGCGAGCGCGAGGTCCATCCATCGTTCGTCGCTGATCGCCCGCACCGGCGCTGCGCTCCAAAGCCCGGCCGCCGCACGCTCCCGGGCGCCAAAAACGTCAGCACCCCGGGCCTGTCGTGGCGCGGGGTGCCGTCGAAGACGTCGCGGCAGGCCAATTTCTTGGGCGGGCTCAGCAGGGCTCGAACCTGCAACCTTCGGTTCCGTAGACCGATGCTCTATCCAATTGAGCTATGAGCCCCCAGGGATGCTCACGCCAGCGACCGGGGCGCGCGTCAAGACGCGGGACTCGGAGGCGGGCGCGGCGGATGTTGGCTGGAGCTGGCAGCGAATCGGCGGAGTGGGAGGGATTTGAACCCTCGGTACCCTTTTGGAGTACACGCCCTTAGCAGGGGCGCGCCTTCAGCCACTCGGCCACCACCCCGTCGCACTGGCCGCGGGTGCCAATGCGTTACGAATCCATCCTCCGTGACTGCCCGGGGGCCCCGCCTGCGCGCTTGCGCCTTCGGCGGAGGAGGAGGGATTCGAACCCTCGGAGGCTCTCGCCTCGACGGTTTTCAAGACCGCTGCCTTCAACCACTCGGCCACTCCCCCTTCGATAGTGTAGTCGGCCGAACCGCGACGTCGGTTGTCAAATTTGCTGCCGGGGCGTGACCCTGGCGGCGTCGCGCTCCGCGGGCGGGGCGCTTCAGCCGGGGCGCTAGGGCCGCGGCTGAACTCGGGCGCGGCGGGGCGGACCCACTGCGCGTCGGGACCGGCCTTGTACACGGGTCCAGCTGTCGGCGCAAGGCCCTTGTCCTCCGGCGCCGCCAACGGCAGCCTCGCGGCCATGGATGCAGCGGCGCCAGCAGAGCAGGACGATGCGATCGCGGGGCTCGCCGCGGTGGCGCAGACCCTGACGGCCGACGCAGCGGTGCGCGCCCAGGCGGCGAGCGCCCTCGCCCCCGGCACCGGCATCGCGGTCTCCAGTCTGGCCTCGCTGATCGCGGACTGGCCGCGCGGCCTCGATCGACGCGCATTATCGAGTGCTATCGAAATGTTGCGGAGTTCAGGGCGCGCGCTGCCGCGACGGGTCGCCCTGGTCGCGCCTGGCAACTTGCCGATGGCCTCGTGGACGGCGATGGCCGAGATTCTGGCCCTCGGCGCCGAGGTCCGTGTCCGGCCCGGATCGGGCGATCTCGACGGCCCGGCGGTGTTCCGCGGCTGGCTGCGCGCGGCGGCGCCGGCCTTGGCGGCGCGGGTGACCATCTGCCCGGGTGCCCGCGGCGACCGCGCAGCCTGGGCCCGACTCGTCGATGGCTGCGATGCGGCCGTGGTTTTCGGCGGCGACGCGGCGGTCGAAGCGGTGAAGGACCTGCTGCGGCACCTCGGCTTTCAAGGTCCGGTGCGCGGACACGGCCACAAGGTCTCGATCGGCCTCGTCGATGGCCCAGCCGCCGAGGACGGAGCTGCGGGCGGCGTCAGCGACGCCGATCTGCGGGCGCTCTGGCGGGCGGCGCTGCTCGCCGACGGCAGGGGCTGCCTGTCCTTGCGGGCGCTCTTGGTTCGGGGCTCAGCGCAGCAGGCCGCGGCGGTGGTGGCGAGGTTGGCCGCCCTCGCACCGGAGGTCGCGCGGGTCCTGCCGGCCGGCTCCTTGGCGCCCGATCTGCTGGCAGCACGCCGCGTCGCCATCGAAGAGGCCCGCCTCGCCGTTGCGCTCGGCCCTGGGCTGCTGTGCGAGCCAGATGCCGCGACCGATCCTGACGCCGGCGCGGCTGACTGGGCGGTTGGCTGCCATGGCTCGCCGCGGCAACACCTGCTGGCCGACGATCTCGGGCCAGGCGCGCGCTGGCTTCCCGTCATCCCGGTCGCCGGCGAGGTGCCCCTGATGTTGCTGCTGGCGCCGCTGCGGGGCCACCTCGCGGCCCTCGCATTGCCTCGCGCTGCCCTCGCTGGCGACGTCGAGACGTTGCAAGGCGCCGTCAGCGCGAGCTTTTGGGCTGGCGGCTTCGACCGCATCTGCCATGCCGACGATCTGCAAGCGCCGCCCTGGCATCACCACGACGGTGTGCCCCTGGGCGATGGCCTGGCCCTCGACGACGCGCTCAGCGGCCCTTTTTCGGCGTGACGAAGAGCGCCTGGCGTCCGCGAGCGATGGTGAGGGGCACCAACTCGGCCTCTGGGAACCACTCCGACGCCGCCCGCAGCTCGGCAGCGGCGCGGATCGCCCGCCGCTCGACCTGCAGCACCACGTCGCCGACGCGCAAGCCAGCCAGGTCTGCCGGGCCGCCGGCGTCGACGTGCACCACCAAGGCGCCGCTGGTCGGCGAAAGGCCATAGCGCTGGCGCAGCTCGGGCGTCACCGACGTCACCCGCAAGCCCAGCCCCGGCACCTCGACGTCGGCCGAAGCCGGACCCGACGGCGAAGGCGTCGATCCGGGCTGGCCTGACGTACCGCCGAACTGCCGCGGCATCGGCACCAGCATCACCTGCACGGTCATCGGTTGGCCCTCGCGCACGGCGTCGAGTTGGATCTTGCTACCGCTGCCGGAAGATGCCGCCAACCATGGCAGATCGTTGGCGTTGCGGATCTCGTGCTCGCCGAACCGCAAGATCACGTCTCCCGCGCGCAGCCCAGCGCGGTCGGCGGGGCCGCCAGCTACCACCTCACGGACCAGGGCGCCGACGGCCCGGTCCAGGCGCAGCGCGCGCGCCACCTGCGGCGTCACCTCGCCGACCGAGATGCCGAGCCAGGACCGCTCGATGCGGCCGCGCGCCAGCTGCGGCGCCAGCTTCTTGGCCATGACGGCCGGGATGGCGAAGCCAATCCCCTGGGCCTTGCCGTGGACCGCTGCGTTGATGCCGACCACCTGACCGTGGATGTTGACCAGCGGACCGCCGGAATTGCCTGGATTGATGCTGGCGTCGGTCTGAATGTAGCTGGCATAGCGCGTCTGGCCCGGCTGTACGGTCGAGCGGCCCTTGGCCGAGACGATGCCGGCCGTGACGGTGTGGCCAAGGCCATAGGGGTTGCCAATGGCCACCACCCACTCGCCGATCTCCAGCGCATCGGAGTCGCCGAGCGGCACAATGGGGAAGGGACCGCCGCTGGTGGTGCGGAGCAGGGCGAGGTCGGTGGCGGGATCGGCGCCGGCGACGGTGGCCTCGAAGGTGCGGTCGTCGGCGGTGCGGATGGTGATGCGCGCGGCGTCCTCCACCACGTGGTGATTGGTCAGGACCCAGCCGTCCTCGTGGATGAAGAATCCGGTGCCTGCACCGGTCTGAGCCGGGGCGCCGGTGCCGTCCGGCGAGGGCAGGGCGTCCCGGCGCAGGCGGGTCACCGCGATGTTGACGACGCTCGGCGACACGATTTTCGCCAGCTTGGAGAAGGCGCCCATCGTCACCGGCGTGTCGACGCTGAGTCCGGTGTCGGCGGGCTGCGAGTCGCTCCACAGCTTGTCGGGCACAGGCAGCGGCGCCGGCTCGCCGCGTCCGGCCGTCGGGCGACCGGCGCTTGCCCGCGGTGCAGCGTGCGTCTCGGCGTCGGGCCAGGCCAACGCCAAGGCGAGGCCGCACACCAGCACGGCGAGGACGCCGAACTGCCTGCAGCGGCTGCGCGATTCTCGGTGGGTCTCGCCTGCCATCGCGCCCTCCCCTGGCGTCGGCGCCGGCCTACGGCCGCTCGGCGAACAACGCGCACGCCCGCCAAAGTATTCCGACGCACGAGGCGCGCAATGGCTTCGCCCGCACCACACTGTTCCCGCGCAGCGATGCACAAGCCTCGCCGGTCGAGGTGGCCACCGTCGGACAGGTCGGGCCGCAGCCCGTGATCGGCCGGATTCCAGACGCGGCGGTTTCGGTCTGGGTGGGGGGCCTAACGTCCTGTCAGAGCTTGCGATCGCTCGGGACGCAGTACTTCTCGCCGTCGGCGTACTGCCAACAGAAGCCGCCGCCAGCGCAGTCACTGTCGCTCTCGCAGCCCTCGGTGCAGACGCTCTCGGTGCCGAAGTAGGACAGGCAAACGCCCTCGGCGCAGTGCGGGTGCTTGATCACGCGGCAGCTCGTCTTGCCCGAGGTGCTGCTGCCCTTGCCGTCGCAGACGCCCTTGTCGGTGACCTCGGGGTCGAGGGCACAGGCGGCGTAGGGCTGCTGGGTCTCGCAGGCGGCCAGCGGGCCGAACCAGGCGGCGGCGCCCACAACGCTGAGGGCGAGGGCAGCGCCGAGGGTACGCCGGGCCGTCTGCGGGTTGCTCTGCTGCGCCATCGTTGCCTCCGGGGACCGACTCGCGCCGGGGCCGGGATCATCGTCGGCGCTGGGCGTCGCGTCAACTCTGGGCGGCGGGCTGCGGCCCGGCAGAGCGCCGCGCCCGCGCTCACGCCGGATGCCTCCTGGCTGTCTGAGTCGACTGCGGCGAGGGCAACGTCTTGGCTACCATGCTGGCTGAGGGGCCCTTCCCACCTCTTCGACGGAGGGTGGCAGCGACGGCTGGCGCTCACACCTGCGACAACCCCTCGAGCTGCGCCATGATGTGCGCCACCGTGTTGCGGGTTCGCGGGTCAGCGCGGGCCGGGAACGGCGTTGTGGCGCGGAAGGCGAACTCCGTGCCGACCTGATCTTCGAGCACGCCCACGAGCGCACCGTCCGAATCCTCGCGAAAGAAGGGCAAGCTGGGCGCCAGAAAGATGCCGCCGCCCTGCGCTGCCAGCGCCGCCAGCAGCTGCGGATCAGACGATGAGAACCAGGGCCTGACCTCGATGCTGCCGCCGGCCCGCAGCGGCCACGTTTCGGCCGGCAAGCCCGGTCGTTGCCAGCCCAGAATGTCGTGGTCGCCGAGCTCTTCGACGCACATCGGCCTGCCCTTGCGCGCCAGGTAGCCAGCCGACGCGAGAGGTCGCATCGAGATGTGCATGAGGACGCGCGAAAACCAGTGGTTGCGATCGGGCGGCGGGCCCTCGTGGAGCATCAGCTCGAAGGGTTGATGGACATCGGCGAGGGGATCTTCGGAGTGCCGCAGGACGATCTGCTGGTTTGGCATGGCCTCGCGTCCAGCGAGCAGCGTGTCGACGGCGAGGGCCAGCGGCATGCCAACGGGGAGAATGACCCGCAGGAGCCCGCGCGGTTCCTGATCGGCGACCTGCACCTCCCGCAGCAGCGCCCGAGCCGACTCGACCAGCGGCCGGCCGCGCTCGAGCGCGATCGCGCCCGCCGCGGTGAGGCGCACCCCCGACGGGTCGCGGTGCAGGAGACGGGCGCCCATCACGCACTCAAGCTCCTCGAGGCCGCGCCGTAGCACGGACCGGGAGACGCCGAGCTGGCGGGCTGCGGCCTGGACCGAGCCGATGTCCACGATGTCGACGAAATGGCTGAGGTTCTTGAGGTCCAAGCGCTGCTCCCTGGGTCGCCAAAGTCTCAGGCCAGGGCGGAAGGCACGCTGGCCGCAAGTCCAGCCGAGACCCCTGCGAACCCGATGGGTTGCAGAGCACACGCTGCCACCCGGGGCGATCGCCGTCAACGGTTCAACTTCGGCTGCGCCTGCCGCCTCTGAATCGATCCTCGGCGTCCCCGCCGACTCCATGCCCGCCGCTTGCCGAATCGGACGATGGTGGTCGCCCTTTCCTGCGGTGCCGGCCGCCGATCCGTGAACCTGTCGCCCCGCGGCCCGCCGAGCAAGCGCACACCCGCAACGGGCGTTGGCACCGCGGGCTCACATCTCTGGGCCAGTCGACCCAAGAGCCACACGATCTTGCCGCGTTCTGACCTGGAAGCGAAACAGCGCTGGCATCTATCAGGCGCCCGTCACCACCTCGGTCAACATGCCCGCCTCCAACAGTGCATGGGCGGCCGCCATGATCACCGACGGCACGACGCTGCTCATCAACGCGCCCGCAACCGTCGGTCAGGTCTTTGTCTTGGGCTGGAACGGCACGACCTGGCAGGCCCAGGGCAACCCCAACGTGCTCCCTGCCGGCGCGGCGGGCGCGGCGAGTCTCGGCCTCGACGGTCCAAACGCCGCCCTCTCCGGCAGCCCGGGCGCCAACGCAGCCGCTGGCGTTTTGAACCTCTACAGTCGCAACGGTGCGGGCGTCTGGAACCTCGCCGGCCAGCTCACCGACGCCGTCGCCGTGCCAGGCCAGCGATTCGGCACTCAGCTCGCCCGCACCGGCGACGTGCTCGTGGTCACCGCCATGCGCGGCGGCTGCCAGCCCGCCGACCCGACGCAGCACGGGCCGGGTCACGTCAACGTCTTTCAGCGCGTCACCGGCGGCTGGCAGTACAGCCACGCGTTGCAGCCGCCGGGCCCCGCCTGCGCGCCCAAACCCGGATTCGGCGCCGCGCTCGCCTTCGATGGCGTCGACCTCTTCATCGGCGCTCCGCGCCTGCCTGCGCCTGGGGTTGCCGGTGCCCTGGGCGCCTCGTTGCGCTACCGGGCCGGCGCCACCGGGGTCTACGGGCTCATCGACGCGCTGCGGCCGACATCGCCGTTGGCGCCGCTGAGCCAGGTGGCGCCCTATGGCACGACCGACCAGCGGCGCTACGGGCTGGCCGTCTCTGCCAGCGCCGGTCGCGTCGCTGTTTTCTCGCCGATGGAGCTCAGCGCTGGTGGCAAGCCATCGCGCACGACGCTCCTCGAGCCGGTCGCTGGCGCCACCAACGCGTACGGCCAGTGCGTCTGCTTGCCCGGCTGGAGCGGCAAGGCTTGCGCGGTCAAGACCTGCACCAAGGGCCAAGACTGCGACGATGGCAACGCCTGCACCAGCGACAGCTGCGACACCGTGGCCGGCACGGGCAAGGGCGCGTGCGTCTATGGCGTCAATGTGCCCAAGGGTCAGGCCTGCAGCGACGGCGACGCCTGCACGGCCAAGGACGCCTGCGAGGGCGGCGTCTGCGTCGGCTTTGAGCCGAAGGTCTGTGACGACGGCAAGTTCTGCACCACCGACGTCTGCGATCCCAAGAGAGGTAGCTGGCTGCACAAGCAGCTCATCGGCTGCAAGGGGTAGCGCAGGCGCGGGCGTTCGCGCCGATTCTGTCGACAGCGGCATTCCCCGCGGCGTCGGCGCGCAATGAACCGCGGCTGAGACGCCGGCGTCTGCGCTGCCGTCAGCGGCCAGGGTGATCCGCGGCTGCAACCGCCACGCATGGGCAGGCAGCCGGTCCGCGGCTCATAGCAAATCCATTGAATCCGGCTCGGTCCTGGCTTGTCCGCGACGGCTTCGGCTGCGTGACTCAGGCTTGAAATAGCCTTGCTATTCCCGCGCCTTCGCGCCTTGCCTCGCTCGCCGCAGCCAGCGCCATGCCACGATCCGGTTCCGCTGGCTTTGGTATCAGTACATGCCCAACACCCGCAAGAAGAACCCGCCCTCATCCCGTACGAAGTCGCCCTGCAGATTCTCTTGGAACCGCGTGAAGTTCCAGCCCGCACCGAGGCGCAGCGTCTTGGCGAAGATCCATGCCGCCTCGACCAGCGCGCCATGCTCCAGGGCCCGGCTGGCCGTGGTGACTAGCAGGCGGTACTCGACCGCGGCGTCGAGTCGGCTCGAGAGGTGGTAGCCGAGGCGGCTGATGCCGAGCCAGGTGTCGCTCTGCAACGCCGGGCCGTCGGCCAGCACCTCGTCGGCGCGGCGGAAGGCGAGCTTGTGGGCCCACTGGAAGCCCCAGGGCGTCTCGATGATCGGCTCGATGGCGAAGATGTGCTTGCGCGAGCGCTCTGAGAGGCCGAGGTCGATCGCGGCCGGCCGCTGCTCGCGCAGGTGCGTGTAACGGCCGATGAGCTGGAACCAATCGTTGTCGGGCGAACGGTAGGCCCAGCCGACGGTGCCCTGCAGGGTCTCGGCTTCGACCTTTTCCTTGGACTGGTCGGTGGTCCGCATCAAGTTGCCGCGACCGAACAGCGAGAGCGCGCGCGAGGCCTGGACCTCGACCGCGTTGAGGCTGACCAGCTGCAGCTTGCGGACGCCGCCGAGCGCTTCGTCGCCCTGGTCGACGCGCGCCTCTTGCCGGCTGGAGAGCTTCCAGTGCTTTGCGCGCAGCCACTCGCCGCCCAGCGAGAAGGCGTCGCGGCTGGTGGCGCCGGTCGGCCCGCTGAAGGTCTGGGCGCGCTCGTAGCTGGCGTCGACGTGCAGGCCCGGCGCGAGGGCGAAGCGCTTGCCGAGGCCGAGGATGGCGCGGTTCATGCGGCCGGCGTTGAGGGCATCGACCTGGTACTCGCCAAAAGCGCGGCCGCCCTCGCTGTAGCGCTGCTCGGCGCCGATGACCGTGGCCGACACCGGCCGCCCGGTCTGGTAGCTATCTTCCAGGCGCTGCTGGACATAGAGGCTGGTGTCCTTGCCGATGGCCGTGCGCAGACCGGCCATGGTGGCGTTCTGGCCGCCCCAGCCGAGGCGCTCGGCAACGGTGAGGCTGAGGCTGTCGAAGATGCGCCATTCCAGGCCGACGACGCTCTGCAGCTGGTCGAGTGCGCGCGTCTGGAGCTGGTTGGCATCGCCGCCGAGGATCAGCTGCTGCTCGCCGCGCAGCGTCAGGCGATCGCTGAAGCGGTAGGCCGCGCCCTCGGCCAGCGTGACGCTGTGGCGGAGGCTGCCGTCGGTGGCGTCGGCTCCGGAATAGGCCAGCGACGACAAGAGGTTCCAGCGTGGCGACAGGCGGTGCAGGTCCTGCAGCGTGACCAGATGGCGGCCAAGCGGCGTGAAGCTGCCCGAGGTGGCGGTGGCTCCTGCGCCCCACTGGCTCTGCAGCCCGCCCTGGTTGCCGAGGCCGAGGCCGGCGAAGGCGTCGGGCCGGGCACCGGTGAGGATGCCGTCGTAGCGCAGCGAGAGGGCGTTGTCGCGGTGCAGCGCGAAGCGGGCGTCGAAGCCGACCTTCTGCTGGCCCTGCTCGGTGAGGACGCCGTTGCTGTGGAAGCCTTGCTGCACCCAACGGTAGTGGGCGCGCAGGTGGCCAGCGCTGCTGGCGGTCGCGGCGGCCTGCGAATCGGGCGCCTTGCGGGCGGGGTCTTGGGCCTCGAAGCCAGCGCCGGCGCCGTTCAGATCGCTCTTGCCGAGCTCGACGCCGACGGCCTTGGCCAGGTCGCCGAGGTCGGCGTCGACCACCAGCGAGAGCGCGAGGCCCGAGACCTCGCTCGCCGTGGCGCGACTCGCTGCATCGCGCTGCTGGCCGAAGGTCAATCCACCGTCGTCGCTCACCGAGACGAGGCTGTCGCGCGACCGCGACCAAGCCACCTCGGCGCGCGCCCGGCTGGCGTTGCCAAGCCGCGCCTCGACGTGGCCGCCGGCGAGCTGGTACGCCGCGCTGCCCTCGCCATCCCGCGCCTCGTGGACATAGCCAGCGCCGATGCGCAGCTTGCCGCCGAAGACGCGCTCTTCGACCACGGCGCCGACATTGGCGCCGCCAACCCCGTCGATGGCGCGGGCCTCATACGTGGTCAGGACGAACACCGGGTGGCCGTTCCAGTGCAGGTGCTGGCCGGCCATGCCGTTCTGCCCGATGGCGAAGAAGGCGTCGACGGCGCTGTTGACCGGCGACTTGAAGAGCAGGCGGCCCTCCCGGTAGTCCGGGATGTAGTCGACGTTGCGGTTCATCGCGAAGCGCCCGAGCTCGATGCCGTTGTCCCGGTCGCGCACGACGATCCAGACCCGCTCGCTGCCCTCGAGGACGTCGCGGCCGGACAAGTAGAACAGCGAGCCGCCGGTGCCGCGCAGCATGTCGGTGCGGCGGGCGAGGGTCCGGTCCTCCTGGGCGGCGAAGAGCTTGGCCCGGGTGTCGAGGTCGCCGGCGAAGACGCGCTGCAGGTCGAGTTGACCGCCGTACATCGTGCGGTCGTAGCGCAGCAGCTCCCAGCCATCGACGCCGGTGCGGAAGTTGCCAAAGGTCGCCTTGCTGCGATCGGCCTCCACGAGCACGTAGAGCGGGCCGCGGGCCTGGGCGTCTTGGACATCGACGCTGTTGTCGCCGTAGACCGGGTAGTAGCGGTCCGGATCGAAGAGGTTGGCTTGGAATTGCTGGAGGTTGCCGTTGCGGGCCGTGTCGAGGTGGGCGGTGTAGCGGACGCTCTGGAAGCCGAGGACGTCGCCCTTGATGCGGCCCTTGAGGTAGACGGCGCCGCGACCGTGCAGCAGGACGCCACCGGCCTCCAGGCTCGTCCTGTCGCTCATTCCCTGGACCTTGGCGCCGATCTGGCCGACGGCGCCCTCGGCGACGGCCATCAGGAAGTACGCGCGGTCGCGGACGACGTAGTTGCGGACGACGCTCGCCTCGTTGCCCGCTGCGTCACGGACTTGCACCGTCAGCTGTTGCGGCCCGGGCGCCAGATCGACGAGGCGCGAGAAGCGGCCATCGGCGCCCAGCGGCACCTCGACGCCGTTGACGCGGACGGTGTTGCCCGGACGGCTGCGGCCCGTGACCGCGAGCCGCTCGGCGCCGAGGATCGCGCCATCGGCTGGCAGGCGCAGCTGCAAGGCCGCGGCGCCGATATCTCCGGCCTCTGAAAGCGGTACCTCGCGCGCCGGAGCCGCTCCCGCGTTCGCCCCGGCCGTGCCCTCCGTGCCAGCCGCCGCAGCCGTCTTGTCGGCGTTCGCCTGGTCGGAGGCGGCGCCAGCGACCGCTGCGGCGTCTGGCTGGCCCGCGGGCTTGTCGCCCAGCTTGGCAGGCGCGGTCGCTGCCTTGCCGGCGTCGAGCTCCTTGCGCAGGGCGTCGAGCACCTGTTCGCCGAGGCGATACGAGGGGCTCTGGCGATCTTCGGCGGCCGGTGTCGGCGTCACCGCGGTCCCGGCGGCGCCCGGCGGCGCTGGGAAGACGCGTTTCCAGAGCGCACCCGTGCCGTCTTCCATCTGCAGCTCGACCAGCGTCGGCGCCCCCGTACGCACCCGCACCCGTGACGGCGGCTCGTTGGCGTCGTTGCCGACCACCGCCACGCCATCGATCCATAGGCCTTGTGCTACCGAGAAGCCCTTGGCGCTGGTCTCGGCGCCAGCGCGTTTGACGCGACGGCGAATCTCGACCCGGTCGCGGCCGAGCCGCCAGCCTTCGGGATCGGCGTCGGGCGTGCTGGCGCCAAGGCTCAACACCAGAAGGCGATCGGCGCTGAGGCCAGCCCGCAGCAGCGCCTCGCGCACCCGCGGCGCCGCGGCCCGAGTCCGGCCCAAGGCGGCGGAGCCGCCGCTGTGCAGGCTGACGACCAAGAGGTCGTCGCCCTGGAATTTCGCCACCTGGCGACCGAGCCAGTCCAACAAGGACTCGTTGAGCGCGCCATCGTCGGCGAATAGGTCGGCGCGCACCACCTTGTCGGGCGCTCCCTCTGGCAACAGCTCGGCGCCATCATCGAGCAGCGTCAACGTGACGGGCGCGCTGCGCCAGCCCTCGAGGTGTCCGTCGGCACTCGCCATCATCACCTCGATGGCGACGCCGACCTTGCCGGGCAAGAGGCGCAGCTCAGGCGGCGGCGTGTAGGCAAATGCGTCAGGGACCGGAACCGGCAGCGGTGTCCGAGCGATGACGCGACCGTCGCGATCGAGCAGCGCGATCGCGGCCTCGGCGGCGTCGGTCGGCACGCCCTGGACTTGCAGCACCGGCGCCAGGAGCAGGCGGCCGTCGGCCACCGGCAGCGGCGTCGAAGGGGCCCGCAAGCTGCTCTCGCCTTTGCGCGGACGCAGCAGCACGCCGGCGATCTTGACGCCGGTGGTGTCCTCGAAGCCGATGGCGACTTCGCGGACATCCGAGCGCGGCGTCGGCGTCGGGCGCGCCGGCGTCGGCGCGGGAGTCATCGCCGCGGGCGCTGGGGTCGGCGCGGCCAGCGGGGCCGGAACAGGCGCGGGCTTGGGCGCCGGCGGCGTCGGCGCGTGCGTCGGCGCCGGAGCAGCCAGGGCGGCTGGCGCTGCCGGCTTGGGCGCAGGTGCTGGCGTGGGCACAGCGGTGGGCGCGAGCGGCGCGGGCTTGGGCGCTGGCGCTGGCGGTGGCGCTGGCGGTGGCGCTGGCGGCGGCGCTGGCGCCGGGGTCGGCACGACAGCGGGCGCAACGGGCGCCGGCTTGGGCGCTGGCACTGGCGCGGGCTTGGGCGCTGGCGGAGGTGGCGCCGCCGGTGCCGCAGCGGGCGGCTCGGTCGCCATGGGTGGCGACACTGCAGGCGCCGGAGTCGGCTGAAGCGCAGGCGTGCGGGACTCGGGCATCACGCTGGCGGGCACGGTCGGCGCAGCAGCAGGCGCCGGCCCAGCGTCGGGCTCCGGGACACGGTCGGGTCGCAGCTCGGCCGCGAGCGTCATGTAGGCATCGCAGGACTGGCCAGTGGCGGTGCGGAGGCCGACCAGGAGTCTGCCGTCCGCTGGCCGCTCCACGCGGGCGCGGAATGTCCCGCCGACGAGCGCCTGATCGCGGCCCTGAACATGCGCCCGCGCGGGTGCCAGGACGATGGCGAAGGGCTCCAAGGGCGTCGAGGCGTTGCCAGGGGCCACAGGGGCGACCGCGGCGAAAGGCAGCCAGGCGCTGCTGGCGCCGGCGCCGTAGCGGGTCGTCGCGCGCAGCTGGACGGCGTAGTGGTTGCCAGCGACGAGGCTCCGCGGCGGCAATCGCAGTGTGATGCGGTTCGGTGGTGCGCCACGAATGCGCTCATGGTGGATGTGGCCACCGAGGGCGTGGTTGCCGTCGAGCAGGCGGATCTCGACCTCGTGGTCATCGAAGACGCCGTCGACTCGGCTGTGCAGGTTCAGCGGCAGGCTGGCATCGACCGAGACCGGCGATGGCGTCTCCGGTAGCGTGGCTGGCGCATCGACGCCGGGGCTGGCGATGGCCGCATGGAGCCGCAGCGGTGGCAGCTTGCGGCCGTCGACCCAGATCTCGAGCCCCGCGAGGGCGCCGGCCACTTCCACGACGCCCGGGCCCGGCTTGCGGGCGGCCAGGGCGCTCTGCGACACCTTCTCGGCCAGCTTGACTGTGGTCGGCTGCACCGTGTCCAGCGCGCAACGCACGCCAAAGCGCAGCGACAGGCCGATGCCGCGGGAGATCCATAGCACGCGCTTGTCGTCGGTGGTCATGGCGCTGCCCGGCGGCAACGTGTCGGCGTCGACCTTGAAGAGGTGGTTGCCCGGCTCGAGGTCGACCAGGTGGGCGCGGCCTTCGATGTCGGTGTCGGCGTAGTGGCCGTTGTCGGCGTAGATGCGGGCGCCGAGCAGCCCGAGCTCGCCCTTCGACTGCCAGCCGTCGCCGTCGTCGTCGCAGAAGACCCGCGCCAGCACCGTGCCGCGATCGAAGAGCGGATCGGCGTCGATTTGCAGCGCCGCGCTCGCCTCTGCCGTCAGGGCGGAGCCAGCGACGCTGTAGAGCTGGGCCCGGGTCTGGACGCGATCGCCCAGCTCAGCGTCGGGGCCGACCACGACGGCGAAGCGGACCACCAGCTTGCTGCCGGCCGGCAGGTCGAGGCCGAGCGTCGCGCCGTCAGCGCCCACCCGTCGCACTTGCAGCAGCGGGCCGGTCGCTGGCGCGAGGGTCAGCCGCTTGCCCTTGGTCTCGCCCTTGGGCAGAAGGCTGCCGGCCAATGAGCCGCTGACGAGGCCGAGACCCCGCGGCAGCGCGGCCCGCAACTCGGCGCCGCCCTGGCCATCGAGCGAGCCGGTGACGATCCCGAAGTTGCTCTGGTTCTCGATGGTCGCCGTCGCGTGCACCAACTCGCCCGTCGCCGCCGCCTGCCGCGACAGGTGCAGCGTGATGCGGATCGCGTCGCTGAGCGCGTCGACCGGCACGTGGTTGCGACGCGGCACCACCGGCTCGCCGGTCTCGTCGGTCTTGCCCGTGGCGCCCTGCAGCGTGAAGCGCAGCCAGAACGCGCCCTTGGCACCCGGACGCGGCAGGGCATCCTCGCCGACGAAGCCCTGGCCGGTGACGCGCGCGATGCCGTCCTCGCTGGGACGAACGCTGGAGGGGAAGGCGTACGGGCGGCCCGCCGGCGCGAGATCGATGCGGTAGATGCGGCCCTTGGGCGGCTGGAAGCGGTAGGCGCCGGTGGCGTCGACGCGCTGGCCCTGCTGTCCAGCCGGCATCAGCTCGGCGGCGACCAGCTGGCCCGGCGCGACCGGGTCGGCCTCGGCGTAGAAGAGGAAGGCCCGAACGCCGGAAGCCGCGGCACCGCTGCGAGCGTCGTAGATGCGGCCGGTCGGCCTGAGCGGCAGCGGCAATTCGAGCGTGGTGCCGGCGGCGACTTCGATGTCGGCCTCGTGGAAGGTCACGCCCGTCGGCGACACCACGCGCAGCCGGCGCTTGCCGGTCGGCACACCGGCCATGGCGTAGCGCCCGTCGGCGTCGGTGATGGCGCTGACTTCGCTGCCCGTTTGGCCAGCCGGCGGCGAGATCAAGACCTGCCAACTGCCGAAGGGCAAGTCGGTCGGCTGGTAGACGGCGTCCTGCAGGTCGCGATCTTCGAAGACATGGCCGCGGACGGTGGCGCTGCCGGCGATGGCGCCGACGCTGACGCACGCGGCGTTCGACGGCACTTGCCACGGCGGCAACGCGCCGTCTGAGCCTGCGCGGGCGATGAGCGCGGTGGCGGCGTTGCAGATCGCGTCGCCGACTTTGGCCTTGGCCCCGACCCGGACCCGCAGGGCGATGGCGATCTCCTCCCCGCCCCCGATGGCGAGGCCGCTCACAACCAGCCGGCTGCTGCGGTCGGCGGTGCCCGCCTCGATGCTGACGACGGCGCCGGGTGGCACGAGGATATCCGTGGGATCGGGCTCCAGGCCGAGCGGCAGGTCGTCGACAAGGCTCAGCTGACTGAGGGGCTGGCTGCCGGCGTTGCGCAGCTGCAGCTTGTAGCGCAGCCGGTCGCCGGGCTCGACGCTGCCGCCATTCTCGTCAGCGACCGACTTGGCGTGGTTGAGGGCGGGCGACTGGCCAGCGACCGGCACCAGCGTGGGCTGATCGCCGTTGCTGTCATCGAGGTCGGCGTCCGAAGGCTCCTCGCCGATGGCCTTGGCGCTGGCAATGGCCTGGTTCGCGAGCCCGGTGGCGCCCTGGGCGACGCGGACGCGGAAGCTGGCCTCACGGAGGGCGCCGGCGACCACGGTACCGAGGCGGATGCGCACGCCGTTGGGGGCGCCATCGCTGCCCTTCACGACCTCGGCGGCGTCGGCGTCGACGGCGTCGGTGCGGCTCTTGCCGTCGACGACCAGCGTGCCTGGCAGCAGCTCGGCGCCCTTCGGCAGCGGATCGTCGAGGACGACGTCCTCAGCGCTGGCGAGACCGTCGTTGCGGAGCTGCAGCACGTAGCGCACCTCCTCGCCTGGGTCGGCGACCCCGTCGCCATCGCTGTCGAGCAGCTCAGCCGCCTTGTGGAAGTGGGCCAGCGAGGGGCCGCTGCCAATCGGCAGACCGGCAGGTCCGATCGCTGTAGGTGGCACGCCAGTGGCGACGCCGGTGGCGACGTTGTCGACGCGGCCGCCGGCCTCGACCTGCGGCAGCACGCGCACGTCGAATTGCACCGTCGCCGCCCGATCCAGGCCCGGCTCCAGCACGCCAGCCGCGGCGCCTGGGCTCTGCACGGCGAGGCCGCCGGCGGTTGGGGCCAGGCCGCCCGCGAGATCGGCGACCGCGACGCCGTTGAGGCGCGTTGTGCCCGGCAGGTAGGCCGTGCCCGCCGGCATGGGATCGAACACCTTGGCGCCTTGCAGCGGCGCGTTGGCGGTCGCGACCAGCGCCACGGTGAAGCGCAGGGTATCGCCTGGCAGCAGCGGCTGGCCGTTGAGGTCCTGCACGCTCTTGATTGAGGCGCCGAGCGCGCTGACGACGCGGACGGTCACGGCCGTGGGGTCCTGCAGCGCTGGCGTCGTCGGGTCGTCCGAAAGGGTCGGTGTCGGCATGGCCAAGGCCTCGCCGATCGCCTGATTGGCGATGACCTGGCCATCGGCGAGGTTCGGCGAAAGCCGCACATCGACCTGCAGCTCGACGAGGTCGCCCTCGCCGCCCTGTCCGCCGCGTCCCCCGCTCAGGGCGGGTGGCTCGATGAGCGCGAGCGCAGCGAACTGGGCCGAGGTCCAGACCACCGTGATGCCGCCATCGGGCGCCTTCTGCTGCACGCCGCCCTGGCCGATGGCGACGACTTCGAGCCCAGCGGGTAGCGGGTCGCGAATCAAGACCTGGCGCGCCGCCGCCTGGCCGACGACCCGCACCTGCAGCGTGTAGCGCAGCACGTCGAGCGGCGCGACCTTGCCGCCGTTGAGGTCGATGACGCGCTTGTCGATGGCCAGCTCTGGCTGGCTGCGGATGGCCACCGTCGCCGGCGGGCTGGCCCATGCGAGCGCCGTCTGGCCTTCGCGTGCCGTGGCGACGCTGCTGGCGACTGCGCCATCGAGGGCGGTGGCCTTGACGCGCAGCGGCACCGAGACCGTCGCGGTCTTGCCGACCGCGATGTTCTGCAGCTGCGGGTGGTCGGCCGGCTGCAGAATGACGACCTTGGCAGTGGCGTCGTAGGTGATGCCCTTGGCCGGCAGCACCTCAAAGATGCTGCCGTCGATGGGCGCGATGACCTGCACCTGGCGCGCCGGGCGGGCGCCGTCCGCCTTGATCTCGATCTGCAGGCTGAGCTCGTCGCCCGGCTCGGCGGGCGTGGCGCCCGCGACCTTGGGCACGTAGCCCGCCAGCACCTGCAGCGTGGGGTAGATGAGGGGCAGCTTGGCCTGGTTGGAGAGCGCGAGATCGGCTTTGGGCGCGCTCGCTTCGGCCACATTGAGCAGCTCGCCACCGCTCGGCGTGCCCTTTTGTACCTTGGCGGTCATGGACACGGTGACGGTCTGGCCGGGCAGCAGCGAAGGCACAGTCCACGTCGCAACGCCCGCCTGGAGCACGCCGCCGGCCGCTGGCACCGCATCGGTCAGGGGCTTGCCGTTGAGGTCGTCGCGCAGGGTCAGGGGCAGCGCCGGCGCGGTGCCGAGGTTGGCGGCCGTCAGCAGCACCCGCACCTGATCGCCGGGGAAGAGGTCTTCGCCCGTGACGTCCTCGAGCACCTTGGTCAGCTTCAGAATCGGCCGCGACAGCACCAGGACGCCGGGCGCCGAGAGTTGGACCGGCGCGGCGAGGTCGGCGCTGGTCAGCGTCGCCAGCGGCTGAACCGCGGTGGCGTCGGCGAGGTCCAGGCGCAGTGTGGCGCGCACCAACAGCTTCTGGCTGGCGCCGGGCTGCAGGCTCGCGACGCTCCAGTTGGCCGTGGTGCCGTCGGCGGTGCCGGGCGAGAGCAGCTCGATCTTGGCGAAGGCAGCCCCGAGCGGTAGCGCCACGCCGACGCCTGTGGCTGCTGCTGTACCGGTGTTGCGCAGCTCGAGCTCATAGCGCAGGACATGGCCCGGGCCCACCTGGCCGACCTTGACCAGCCAGCCGGTCTCGTCGTCGACCGTCAGCAGCGAGCTGGCGAGGTCCGGCTGGGCGTCGACTTCGACCGTGATCTCGGGCGATGGGACGAGGCCGGGGATCTGCGCCGCGACCGTGACCTTGCTGCCGTCTGCCAGGCCCTTCTGCACCTTGGCGCGCAGACGCAGCTGCACGTCACCGCCTGGGGTCAGCGACACCAGCGGCACCAGCCAATCGGCCTGGTCGGTGCCCAGCACGCCGCCGTCGAACGCCTGCACCTCTGCGAGCTGCCCGACGCCCCACAGCGCCTTGACGGGGAGGTCGAGCGCGAGCGCGTCGCCCTTGTTGCGCAGCGTCAGGGTGAAGGTCAGGGTGTCGCCGGGCTCGACGGTGCCACCGTCCTCGTCGAGCACCGTCCACGCGCTGCCCTGCAGGTCGACCGTCGCCTTGACCACCACCTGAGTCGGCTCGCGCTCGGGCGTACCGAGGTTGGCGTCGGTGGTGATCGGCGTCACAAAGCCCAGCGCGGTGATCTGCGCCTGGTTGGGGACGATGGTGCCATCGGCGAGGGGCTTCTTCAGCGCCGCCTCGAAGCGGACCGTGCGCTCCTGGCCGGGTGCGACGTCGCCGACAGCCCATTGCACCAAGCCACCGCCGAGCGTGCCGCCATCGAGCGGCTGGACGTCGGTCAGGCGCGGATCGATCGGATCGATGACCACGACCTGCTTGCCCATGGCGTCGCCGTCGTTGCGCAGGGTGATCGCAAAGGTCAGCAGATCGCCCGGCCGCGCGTCGCCGCCGTTCTTGTCGACGACGGTCTTGGTCGCCTTGCTGAAGTCGATGGTCGAGACCACGGTCAGCTGGGTCGGGTCGGCGGCCGCGACGGTCTGTGGGTCGTCGGAGAGCAGCGGCGCGGCGCCACCGTCTTTGTGGAGCAGCTGGGCCTGGTTGACGATTGGCACGCCATTGTCGAGCGCTGATGCCACCTTGGCGCGGAAGGTGCGCACGACCACATCGGCCGGACCGACGCCCAGCTGCGCGACGGCCGGCCAGATGATGGTGCGGGTCGCCGCGTCGTAGGTGCCGCCCGACTCGGCGACGACATCGGTCAAGGGCTCGGCGACCTTGTCTGAGAGCTGCAGGTTCTCTGCCAGACCGTTGCCGGTGTTGCGCACGCGCAGCTCATAGCGCAGCGCCACGCCGGGCTTGACCACGCCGCCGTTGAGCACGGTTCCAGCGGGATCGGCCAGGACGCGCTTTTCGAAGCTGAGCACGGGTGCAGCCTGAACCGTGATGCAGGTCGGCGCGCCGTTGAACGCGCCTCCCGGCGGAGAGCTCTTTGAAGGCGTTGGATTTTCGGCCGCTGACACCAGCGCCTGGTTGCAGATCTGCGCGCCATTCGACAGCGGCTTGGAGAGGCGGCCGCGCAGGGTCAGCGTGGTCTTGCCGCCAGCAGCGACGGCGCCGAGGGACCAGGTGGCCGTGGAGTTGGCGGCGTTGAAGCTGCCGCCCTCGGCCACCACCTCTTGCACGCCGGGCGGTACGACGTCGGTCACAATGACGTTGCTGCCAGCCAGGTTGCCCGAATTCTCGACCGCGATGGTCCACTCTACGAGCTCGCCAGCGGCAATCGTAGCGGCCGACGCGGTCTTGGTCGTGCGGCCGAAGTCGGGCAGGTTCTCGACCGTGAAGCTCACGGTGTTGGACTGCGCGCTGGTCGGCGTCTCGGTGAAGGTCGCTTGCGCGAAGTTGTCGACTTTCGCCTTGCTAGGTGTGGTCTTGGCGACGGTGGCGTCGATGGTCAGCTGCAGGGGCGGCGCCCCGGGCAGCAGCGGCTGCGCGGGCTTCCAGCTGGCCACGCCGCTCGCGGCGTCAAAGGCGCCGCTGGGCACCTGTACGCCGACGAGCGCGCCGTTCAATGCATCGGAGATCAGCAAGTTGGAGGCGGGCGCATCGCCATCGTTGCGCACCTCGATGGTGTAGCGAATGGCGTCGCCGCCTTGGACGATGCCGCCGTTCTGGTCCTCGACCTTCTTGGTCATGACCAGGATGGGCGCCGAGACGACGGCGAACGTGGTCGGCTCCTGCTTGCCCGGCTTGCCCGGATCGTCGCTGGCCAGAGGGGCGAGGAGGCCGCCACCCTGCAAAGTCGCTTGAGCGCTGACGTTCTTGCCCTGGTCGACGACCTTGGCCAGCGTCGCTTTGATGATGGCGACTTGGGGCGGCAAGTTCACCAACAGGTTCCCTGGCTTCCAGGTCACGGTCTGGCCAGCGAAGGTCACCCCATCGCCGGCGACGCTCTGGATGGCGAGCACGCCGTCGAGCGGCAGGGTCAGGCTCGGGTCGATGACGGCGCCCTTGCCGGTGTTCTGCAGCGCCAGGGTGTAGGTCACCTCGTTGCCAGGAACGAACTTGCCGTCTTTGGCCACGACGGAGAGCTCAAAGACGCTGACCTCGGCCTGGGCGTTGACCTGGAGCGAGACGGTGAGCTGCAGCGGTTGCGGGAGCTCGGCGGCGGTGGCTACCGCGATATTTTGGATGGTCTGGCCATTGGCGACGATGGCGGCGACCTTGGCGTCGAAGCCGACCACGACCTTGCCACCGTTGCCAGCCAGCGGGCCCAACGACCACAGCACCTGGCCCGTACCGGCGTCGAAGGAGCCGCCGCCGATGACGTTGCTGACCTGCTCCAGGCCGGCGGGCAGCGGATCGCTGAGCTGGATGGCGCCGGTCGCCAGCTTGCCGGAATTGGTGAGCACGATGCTGTAGCGCAGCGTGTCGCCGGGTTCGACCTGGCCGCCGTTGAGGTCCTGCACGGTCTTGAGGGAGGTCGAGAGGTCGGCACCCCCTGTGACGGTGAAGACGCCGGTCTGGACCAGCGTCGGTGCGCTGCCATCGTTCGGCGATAATGTCGCGACATTGCTGAACTTCGAGCCTGACGGCGTGTCGGTGCGGACCCGCGCCGTGAAGACGAGATCGAGGGTCTGCCCGCTCTTGATGACGAGGTCCTTGGCGGTCACGACGCCGGCCTGGTGCTGGAGCGCGGGCTCGTTGGTGCTGACGAACTCCAGCGCCGACGGCAGCGGATCGGAGAGGTTGACCGTGGCATCGCCCGGGCCGCTGTTCACGATGAAGATCGCGAACTGCATGACGTCGCCGGCCACCAGCGGGGTGGCGCCCGAGAGGTCTTTGCCCTCCTTGCTCGAGCTGCTCAGGTTCGCCTTGACCGCGAGCGTGAAGACGGTCGGATCGCTCTGGCCGCCGACGTTCGGGTCGTCGGTCAGCACGGTCTTGCCGCCGACCGTGACCTTGGCCTGGACCGCGACCGGGTGGCCGTCGAGCTTGATGATGCCGAGCGCTAGCAGCTCGTTCAGGCTGCGCACGGTACCGGTGATGGTGAAGGTCGCGGTCTGGCCGGCGCCGACCACGATGTCCTCGAAGCGCACGAGGCCGGTCCCGTTCTTGCCGCCTTTCGGGTTGGTGGCGTCCTTGCCGCTGCCCTTGGCACTGCCAAACGAGACCTCAGCCGGGATGTCGAGCTCGAGCGCGTTCACCGTCACCGGGTTCGGCGACGGGTTCTGCATGCTGAGGGTCCAGCTCAAGACCTGGCCAGGGCTGGCGCTGGCTGGGGCGACGACCAGCGTGGGTGTGGCGAGCTGCGGCGCCACGATCTTGACCGTGGTCGCGTTGGTCTGCACCTGGTCGGTGAAGGTGAGCACCGTGCCCTTGTAGGTGTAGTCGACGACCGCCGTGCTGACGATGTCGGCGACCGGAGGGCTCTGCATCACCTTGACCTTGAAGCTGATCTTGCGAGAGGGGTTGCCGCCGGCTGGGTTGGTCAGGTTGCCGAGGTTGACGCCGGTCTGCAGCGGCGACTTGCCGCCGAGATCGGCCATCGACTTGCCATCGACGACGGTGCTGAACGGGACGTACTCCGTGCCGGGCGGCGGGAAGACGTCGAGCTTGAGGATTGCGGGGTTGGCGTCGAGCTGACCGGTGTTCAGCAGGTCAACGGTGTAGGTCAACTCTTCGCCCGGCGTCGCCTCGGTGGCGTTGACCGTGTACTTGGTAATCGGGTTCTTGAAGCTCGGCGCCAGGCGGTTGATCTGCAGCAGCGTATAGCCGTAGAGCACCAGCTCGCCGTAGCCCGAGAAGTCGTTGGCCGCGTTGTTGGCGGTGTTACCGTCTCCAGAGCTGACGAGCAGCGTCGCGCTGGTCGCTTCGGGTTTGACTAGAGCGGAGACGTCGAAGCTGTCGAGATCGACACCGGTCTCTGGCGTGCTGTTGAAGAGGTTGTTGGCGTCGTTGTTGCCGGCGCCGCCCGTGAGCTTGCTGCCGTTGAAGGACACGAAGTCAAAGCAGGTCGAGCAGGGAAAGCTGTCACAGCCGCCGGGCGGGTCCTGGTACGGATTGCCGAGCTGCTTGTCGCCCTCCATCGCGTAGTAGGCCAGGTTGGCTTGCGGCGGGTCGCCGACAAAGAACCCCTGGATCGGGAACTGGATCTGGCCGGTCGAGCTCTGCTGCTCGTCGAGCAGGACGAAGCCGTCGTAGAGGAAGATGTCGCGCTGCGTCGACTCCGAGAACTTGGTGTCGTAGACCACGACCATCGACCAGCTGGCGTGCCGAGCCTGGCAGAACGGGTCTTGTTGGGTGCAGCAGACCGACTCGGGTTGATTGCAGGTCGGGTTGGGCTTGGTCAGGCCACCGCACTCACTGGTGATGTTGGCGACACGCGCCGTGACGCCGCCGACCGTGTAGGTGCCATTGTAGGCGTCCACGCCTGGGTGGGCGGCCAGAAGCGACGTAATGTCCTTGCGGCAATAGAAGTGCGCGCCCGGATCTTGCCCGCCGCCGGCGGCGATGGAGCGCGTGTCGCAGGTATCGGCGTCGAGGGCCGTGCTGAAGCCGTCGGCGAGGGTCAGGGTGGCCGACGTGTCAACCTGTGGGTTGGCGCTGGTGCCGGGCGCCGAGCCGGCCCAGAACAGGTAGGCGCCCACGATGACCGCGTCCTGCGGCATCTTCTCAAACGACTGCACCGAGTCCGACGACTGCGGCAGCAGCTTGTCGTTGTAGCGGTAGTCGGTGAAGTTGGTGACGAGGCTAGCGCCGAGCTGGATGGCCTTGCCGTAGACCTTGAAGGCCTTGGGCTGGGATGGGTACGTACCGACGACGACGGCAAGGGCGGGGCCGGCCAAGAGCGTGAGCGCGCCGAGCGCGGCGAACGCCAGGCCAAGGGCGTGGCGATCTCCGCTCCGCTGTCGGCGCTTCGCGTCTGGCAAGCGTCGCCCTCCCCAAGCCTGCGTCACTCTCAACCCCGCGAGGACGTCTGCCGCTCCGCCGCAGTCAGCCCGCGCTCGGTGCGCTGAACCGCCGCGCCCGCTCCGTCGTCGGAGCCGGCTGACGCCTCAGCGCGGATTGTACAGCCCCATCGGCGAAGTCGCAGCAAATCCCTTGCTGTCACCGGTCGCGCCGCCGACCAGCAGGACGTGGCCCGTTCGCAGGCCGATGGCCTGGCCGAGTACGCGGCCGCCTCCGGGGGCCGTGCCGTTTGCGTTCTCGCGCTGGACGCCCGACACCGTGCCGCTGGTCTGGTACTGCAGCACCTCTGCGAGCCCGACGGTCGCGCCGTTTGCATCGAGGCCACCGGTCACGACGACGCGGCCGCGCTCTTTGCCGGCCAGCGTCGCGCCGACCACCGGGCCGCCGCGCGGGGCCTCCAGGGCCGGCACGCTCGGCAGCCAGGCGCCGGAATTCATATCAAAGACATCGACGCGCGACAGCGGCTGCGTCTTGGCTGCGTCGGCGAATCCGCCCACGACCCAGATGTGGTGGGTGTTGCCCGTGGAGACGAAGACGGCGCCTGGCAGCGTGCGGCCAATCGCTGGCTCGAAGGCACGCAGCAGCGGAACCCACTGGTAGGTGCTGCAGTTGGGCTGGGTGGCGAGCGCTGCGCACTTGGAGTTGCTGTCTTCGCCGGTGATCGATTCGTTGCCGCAGTAGCAGGTGATCTTGGTGTTGCCTTGGAAGGCGATGTTGCCGCGGTTATCGTAGCGGATGACCTCGAAGTCGGCGATCGGCCCATCGTAGTTCTCGCCGCCGATGAGCACGATGTAGCCGCCGTCCTTGGAGGGCAGACGGACCGTCGCGTGGTTCCAGCGGCTTTTGGCCAAGCTGCCCTCGGCGATGCGGCCGCTGACCGGGTCCCAGATCTCCCAGGTGTTGCTGGCGATTGAGACCGTGGTCTGCGGGTAGAGGTCTGGGCCGACACCGCCGGCGATGAGGTAGTACTGCTGGGTGTCGAAGAGCCGCGTTATCGTGTGTCCGCTGCGGGCGAACTTGAGGTGCGGCACGGCGCCCTTCGACTGCTTGACCTCGATCTCCTTGCTGTTCAGATACTCCACGATTCCCGTCGCCTGCGGTCCGAGGTCGCCCATGACGACGCCGCCAGCGAAGACGACCTGGCCGTCCGGTCCCGTCGCCGTCGCCATCTGCGTGCGCGGCACGGCCAGCTTGGTGCCGGCGGCGCTCAGTACCTCGAGGACGCGACGGTCGACGTCGTAGCGGAAGACGGTGTCGGTGAGCGAGCCATACGACTGCATGTCGAAAGGCTTGGTCGCGCCCGCTTTGAAGCTGCCGCCGCCGGCGAGGAGCACGTTGCCATCGGGTAGCATGGCGGCACCGACGCCGATGCGCGCGTCGATCAGCGTCTCTTGGCCGTTGTCGTTGATGGGGGTCGCCCAACCGTGGGTGCGCGTGACGTAGGCCCGGACCGCGAAGGTCTCGGCCGGGCTCTCGATGTCGCGCGGGGGCGTGCGGCCGCGACCGATGGCGGGGTAGGTCGGCTTGCCGTTGGCGTCGGCCGGGTAGACCTCGACCAAGATCTGGCGCTGCGGACCGTACGGCACCTCCGGGATCTGGAGCTGCATCTGGCTCTTGTTGAACGCCTCGATGGTGAAGGGCCCTTTGTCCTCGGCAATGCCTGGCCCCTCGCCGATGAGCGCCAAGAAGGCGGCGTTCGGGTCCTGGAATGGGCTGTCGACCAGCGGTCCGCGCACAATGACGGCGAGCCCCTGGGCCGGCGCCTCGATCGTCTGGCTGCAGCCAGCGCCAAGGACGCCCAGCGCAAACAGGCCCATGCCGGCCGCCTGCGCCAATCGGGCGCGTGGGCGGGGGGGGTGGCGGTGTCGGTTCATCTCTGCCTCCAGCGTCTCTGTCGGTGGGGCGATGGGCGGCGCGCTCGTCGGCGCCCCCGGCCGCAGCTCAAGGCTGGACCAGCACATCGACTCGGAAGTTGTTGTTGGCTGCCGGCTTCTGGTTCAGCAACAGCACCGCGGCGGTCGCGCCACCTGCGGCGACGACGCCGAGGGCGGTCCAGAACCACCACTTCTTGACGATGCTCTCGTCCTCACCATCTTTCACCAAGTCAGCGTAGGGGTCCCTCGTCGGCACCACGGGCTTGGGCTTGGGCTTGGGCTTGGGCGGATCGACCACCGGCGCCGGGCGCGTCTCGGGGTCGGGCTCGGGGTCTGGCTCGGGGTCTGGCTTGGGGTCGGGCTGCGGATCTGTGCCGGGATCGGGCTCGGGGTCGGGCTTGGGATCCGGCGTCGGTCGTGGCGTCACCACCGGCGGCACGGGCGTCGGCGCCACCGACGCCGCGGGTGCTCGCGAATAGACGCTAGGCTCGGCGACGACCTCTTTGGCCTCCGGGAAGCTGCCGATCGCGGCGCGGACGAGGCCCTCGGCTTCGAGGATCTTCATCTGCATGTTCGAGAGGTTGGTCGCGAACTCGACCGGGTCCAGGGCCGCGACTTTGCGGACCGTGGCATCGAACAGGAACATGTGCAGCTCGACGCCGCGCATCGATTTGGCCAACACGCTGTAGATCAAGTAGCGGGCGCGCAGCTGCTTCGTGAACATAAACGAGAAGTTCCTGGCGACCTTCTCGTGGTAGTTGCCTTTCTCGGCGATCGGCTTGATGTCTTCGAAGCGCACGGCGATCGCGATCTCGGAGCCCTCGTCCTCCTCGATCTCGAGCTTGGCGCTCACCTTCTGAATCTCGGTGCGGACGGCCACCGACTTTCCGAAGGTCTCAGCGCCTTCCTTGCGCACCTGCACGAAGTGGGTGCCTGGGTAGAGGTCCTTGGCCTCGCACGGCGCGTCGCCGATCGCGACGCCATCGATAAAGACCTTGGCACCCGGGATGTTGGCCGAGACCTGGATGCTGCCGGGCTTGCGGCTCGCCAGCTGCTCCCGTGTCTCCTTGACCAGCACCCGTAGCTCGTCGCTCGCCTTGCGGTCTAGCACCAGAGTCGGCTGAATCGTCAATCCTTTCGTGATATTGGCCTTGGACTCGGCCTGCTTGTTCAGGCGCAGCGCGGCGTCGGCAGCGCGGGCGTACGCGTCCACCAACTTGGTGAAGTCGTTCAACTCCACGAAGTATTTCTCGTAGCGCGTGATCGCGGCGCTGAGCAGCGCGTACGCGGTCTCCAGGTCGTCACCCGCAAGCAGGCCGTCGCGGCCGGCGATGAGCGCCTCATCGGCCTTGTCCAGGTTTTTCTGGGCCTCGAGCACCGCCGGCGAAGCGGACTTGCGCGTGGCGCGCCGGGCGCGACCGGTTTCGACGTCCTCAGCGGCGATCAGATTCACCATGCCGCCGGCCTCGATCATCGCGCGCAGGTACTCCTCCACGCGGGCGGCGGTCAGCGGGCTGACGCCGTCGCGGCGAGCCACCGGGATGAGCGCCATGCCTGGCTTGCCGGCGGTCTGGGCGTGCGCCACGCCGAGCTGCCACGAAAGCGAAGGCGGCAGCACCAGCGAGGCCATAGCCCACGCCAGCGCGGCGCCCGTGCTCGCGCGCCACAGCCGACGAAGCGCCCCGGGCCGCGCCGTCGCCGCCGGGCGCGTGCAGAAATGGTCCAAGAAGTCCACGCCTTCCTCCTGGCTGTGCCCGTCCGCCGCGCGGCGCCGAGCCCTTTCCACCGCCCCACCGCTGTGCGCGCGCTGACGGCGCTGCGGTGGTCGGGCGCGCGAGGATAGCAGCAAGTCAACGCGTTGGCGAATCCTGAAGCGTCTGGGCCGCGCCCGGCGGCGGTGGGTCCGCGCCGACCCTTCGTGGGCGAACAGCGATCCCGACTGGGACACGCACCGGCGACCGGATCGTCGCCCGCAACCGCCCTGCCTGCAAGTCAAACATCGTCGAGCTGCCGCCGTCGAGGTTGAGCAGGTGAAACGCGCCGGCGCCGCCCTCGGCCGGCGTCTGTGCCAGGCTGCGGGTCAGGTCGCGGAGTTGGAGCACGCCGACGCTGGCGGCGAGCAACACCCGGCCGTTGCCATCGCTGCCGATGACGGTGCGCCGGGCCAGGCCCGCCTTGACCGGCAAGGGAACGCCCGCGGTCAACAGCCGCGGCCCGCACTCCACCGCGAACTCCAGTCTGGCTGGCGGCGCGTAGGCCCGGGCGTGCTGCAGTGCCGGCTGGCCCCCAGCGAGCGTGAAGACGCCGTGATCGACACGTCGAAGCTTGCCGAGGCGCTGCCCTTGGCTGACCAGCAGGCCCAGCGGCTTGAACTGGGGGTCGAAGTAGATGCCGTTGATTGCGGCCACCGCGCCAGCCGCCTTGCGAAAGCCCGCTGCGTCGCTCAAGTGGTTGTCGACCACCAAGATGAGCTCGGCGCGGGCCGGATCGACGCGCAGCAGGTGGACGTCGCTGCCTTCGGCGCCGTCGCTGGCGGCCACCCGCAGCGTGGCGTACTCGATTCCACCGCCGAGATCGACGAATGCCGCTGGGGTCGGCGCAGCGTCGCGGGCGCAGCCGAGCAGCCACAGCAGGCCGACGAGCGCAGCGGCGGGGCGTCGCAATTGAGACCCGGCGTGCCGCCGTCGACACGCCGACCGCATCGCCGCTAGAGCAGCTTCTCGATGGTCGCCCGCAGCGGCGCCTCGTCTTCTTCCGGCTTGAAGCCGGTGTGGGTGTAGACGATGGTCCCCGACTTGTCGATCACGAACGTCGCCGGCATCGAGTACACCATCATGATGCCCATCAGGCTCGACTCCGGGTCGCTGATGACGCGGAAGTTGGCGCCGTATTGCTTGACGAAGTCGAGGCTGGCGGTGGCCTCGTTGTCGACGCCGACGCCGATGATCTGCAGGCCCTTGGCCCTCAGCTCGGCGTCGTACTTGACGAGGTATGGGAACTCCTTCTTGCACGGGCCGCACCAGCTCGCGAAGAAGTTGAGCAGCGTGACCTTGCCCTTGAAGTCGCGGCTGCGCACTGGCTTGCCCTCGCTGTCCTGGGCCTCGAACTCGGGGACCGGCAAGCCCTTGTAGCTCTCCACGACCGGCTGCAACGCCGACGGATCGACCGCAGCGGACTGCACGTTCTTGTCGGCGCAGCAACGGAAGCCAGTGGTCTGGTTGCGGCGGCCGATGCCGGGATCGAAGGCGCGGTCGTTGCAACGGGCACCCTCGCCGCTGGCGGAGTGGCCGCCGAGCAGGGTCGCGTTCTCCTTGGCGGCGCCGACCCACTCGGCGATGTTGCCGGCGAGGTCGAACACGCCAGACGGCGTGCGGCACTGCTCGAGACCGCCGGTCGCCACCGGGTTGCCCTGGTACTTGTCGCCTTGGTCGGCGCAGGCGTTGGCGATGTAGAAGGCGCCGTACGGGTACATGCGGCCCTCGACGTCGTCGTCGGCGAACTGGGCGTTGTTGTTGTTGTCGACCGCTGGCGTCCCGCTGCACGCCGAGACCCACTCCTCTTCGCTGCAGAGGCGCTTGCCGGCTTTCTCGCAGGCGTCCTTGGCCGTGGCCCAGGACACGCGCGCCGGCTTGACGCCTGGCTTGCTGTAGGCCTTGCCGTCCTTGCCGACCGAGGCCTCGAAGGGGTCGATGTAGAAGGTCGCCGTGGCGGTCTTGCCCTCGACCATCTGGGTGCCGTCGCCCTTGGGCGCCATCGCCACCGCGCCGCCCTCCGCAGGCGCCGCGCCACCGCCCTCGGCTTCTTTGAGCGCGAGATCCAGGTGGTACTTGAAGATCGCCTTGCTGCCCGAGCCCGTGACCAGCCGGCCATTGATGTACGCCTTGGGCGTGCCATAGATGGCGCCCTTGTAGGCGATGTCGATGTCGCGCTTGATGTGGGCGTCGGTCTTGGGATCCTTCATGCAGATGCGGAACTTGGCGATGTCCAGCCCGAGCGTCTGGGCGTGCTTGTCGAGGTTGAACTCGTCGAGCGCCTGCTGGTTGGCGTACAGGTGGTCGTGCATCTCCCAGAACTTGCCCTGCAAGCCGGCGCAGTGGGCAGCCCAACTCGCCTCGCAGGCGTTCGGGTGCTTGTCGTAGCCCGACATCCGCGGGTTGCAGCGCCCGTTCATCGGGAAGTGGCGCATGACGAAGCGGACCTTGTCCTTGTACTCCTTCATGATCGGGTCGAGGGTCATCGCCAGGTAGCGGCAGTACGGGCACTGGAAGTCGGCGACCTTGACGAAGGTGACCTTGGCCTTGGGATTGCCATAGAAGAACTCACAGTTCTCGTCGATCGGGTAGTGGACCTCCGTCCAACCATCCTCCTTGGTCTCTTGGCCCGCAATGCGGGCCGCTGCCACTTCGTATTGAGGGCCGTTGCCACAGGCGCCGGCGGGGACGGGCGCGGCGGCGGCCTCGGCGACTGCTGCGCCCGCGGCCGGCGCGGCGTTGGGCGCTGGCGCGACGGCCACGGCGGTGGGGTCGACGGCGGGCTCGGGCTTGCCCGACTTGGCCCAGGCGCAGTGCGGATCGCGGGCGCAGGCGTCGACGTGCGGTGCGCAGGCGGCGTCGGTGCGGCAGACCTGCAGCAAGACGCCGTCCTTCTCCCAGACGCCCTTGAAGTGGTCGGTGGCGATCCAGCCGACGAGGCCGATCACGGCCGCGACGGCGACGGCCTGGCCGACCGGCGGCTCCATCGCCTTGATCCCGTCGATCGCGCCCGAGATCGCGTTGCCGATGGTCTTGGGGCCGCCGGCGATGGCGAGGACGGTGACCACGAGGTTCACGGCGTACAGGCTCATGCAGTACGGGCAGAAGTGGCCGAGCACGGCGGAGCTGATGTAGCCGAGGAACATCGAGTGCAGCACGGTCAGGGCGCCGAGGACGGCCACGCCGTGGAGGGCGAGCGCACCTTTGCGCTTCTGCGCTGCGTCCGTGCTGCTGACGGCGCCGAGCGCCTGCCAGACCAGGAAGGCCATCATGCCGTAGGTGGGCAGCGCGAACAGGGAGATCGGCTGGCCGAACAAGGCGCCGTACTCCGAGGTGATCACGGGATCACAGTTGACCTTGCCCCCGAAGTTACAGGCGGCCGCGTCGGCCAACCCGGTCTCGAGGTGGAGCTTGAGGCGAATCAAGTAGCCGGCGACGCCAATACCGACGGCCAAGGCGGCCAGCATGGCGTAGAGCAGGGTGGGCGAACTCGGCAAGCCATTGGAATTGGGCTGGCTGGCGCTGGTCTGCGACGTCATGGTTGAGGCTCCTCCCGGCGCCGCGATCGCATCAGTGCGGCGCCCCGTAGAAAACGGCCCAGAAGTCTAGGGTGGTGACCGCGGGCGCGCAAGTCTGCCGCCGGATCGCCGCACGGCTATCGCAAAGTCCGGAGCGAAAGACACCCTCACCCCCTCACCCCCTCTCCCGTCGGGCGGGAGAGGGGCGACATGACAATGAATTCAGTGCCCCCCTCTCCCGCTTCAGCGGGAGAGGGGGTGCCGCGAAGCGGCGGGGGTGAGGG
>CANLIC010000040.1 GCA_947491025.1 Myxococcales bacterium | reverse complement strand
GCGACGGCGAGGCTGCCGACGACCTTGCCTGTGTTGCCCTTGGACTTTGTCTTGGTCTTGGATCCCATGGTGCCCTCCGCGCGGCTCGCGCGGGCGGACTTTTAGCATTAGATCGGATGCTTGTGGATCCTGTGATGGATCCTATGGGCCAACCGGACGCGCGTACGGGTGACGATCCAGATGATTTCGTTCGATCATTGCAACCCCGGCTGCGGTCATGCAGCGGTGCGGCGCCTGAGACCAATGGACTGGGCCACGCCCAGCAGCCGTCTTTGGTGCCGGATACGTCGGTCGCCAGGATACCGATGGGGCGGCCATTGCGTCAATCGGATCATCCGCGTTCTTGCTTTGTTCGCAGCGCAGGGCGGTACGCAACCTCGTATCTACGGATGCGAGCGTGCGATCGCTTGACTGCGGGGCCGTGTTCTTACTGCGTACGCGTCAGTCGTACACGTCGTCGCTGACGGCCTTGGAGCAGCGGGGGTGCTGCCCGTGGTCGCAAGTGACTTGCGACGGGCGCGACGGCGACCCGGGCGTGAGGCTGGTGGGCGCGGGCCAGGTTCTGTCTCCGGATGCACACTACTCCACGGGCGCCGGCCCCACCGCGAGCGAGTGCAGGCTGTGGAAGGTCCGGGGGACGGTGTGCTGATTCGCCGCAATTTCGGCCACGGCGAAGTGATCGGCGCGGGCCCGAAGGTCACGTTGATTCCGTCGGGGGAGGCCCAGGCGGGGCCGGAACGGCGCCCGTCGACTGGGTCGGGGGGGTGGGCGCTGCCGCGTCGCTGCAGCCTTCCTCCCGGTGGGCGAGCAAGCGCGCGGAGGGCGGGGACGTAAGGCCGCCCGGCGGACTTGCGCGTTGCAGTCTGTCGGCGAGCGAAACGCGAAGGCCGCGCTGGCGGACCTTTGTTGGGGTCCAGCCAGCGCGGCCTTGTGCGCGACGCAGAAGTCGGGCTCGGTGGCCTAGAAGCAGATCTGGTAGGGGCTGACGTAGCTGCTGCCCGGGAAGGTCGTCAGACCCTCGAAGCAACCGCCGCCGACGCCACGACCGTCGAAGGTCGCCGCCAGATCCGGGCCCTCAAAGTACTGGAACTGCAGGCGGTCCGGGCTCGACTGCCACCAGCTGCCGCTGTAGGTGCCCTGGCCGGTGATGCTGATGCCGCCGCCAGCGAGGAACGTGGCGTGGTGCACCGAGATCGACGACGGGTACAGCTCGCACTCGTAGTACGACGTCAAGTTGGTGCCCGTGCAGTGCTCGTGCGGGACCTCGACGCCGGTCACGACCGCGGTCGAGATCGTCGCCAGCGCCAGCGTTTTGGACGCGTTGTTGTCGGAGAGGTCATTTTCGTAGGTCGTCGTCGACGATGAGGCCGAGATCACCATCGGGGCGCTGCTGTAGGCGCCGGCGAAGTTGAAGGTCTTGGTCACGGTCGCACCCTTGGCCAACGTGCCGAGCTGGCAGGTCAGCTTGGTGCCGGCCAGGGTGCAGCCCGAGGCGAGGCCGCTGAGTTGGCCCAGCACATGGACGGTCGGCGAGGTTGAGGTCGCCGGCAGGTTGATCACGACCTTGGTGCCGAAAGCCGACTTCTTGCCATTGTTGAGAACGGTCACGCCGTAGGTGCCAGCTTGGTAGACCGCGATCCCGCTCGGTGCCGACAGGGTCAGCTTCAGGTTGGGGTTGGCGAGGGCCGGCGCCACGAACATCAACACACCGAGACACGCAAAGAACTTCGTCATCGTTTTTTTCTCCTGGTGAGGTACCTAACTGAACGCCATCGCTCGTGGGGGAGCGCAGCCGGCGCTGGCAGGTTGGACACCACACAAAGGGAGCAAACGATGTCAAGGCCATGTCATGCGACGTACTGAATTCACGCGCACTCCCAAGGGTTCCGGAGCCACAGAGGCAGACTAGGCGACCTCTGACGCATCCCGGCGCATGAGCCGCGTGGCGCGCCTCTGCGGCCTTGTCCGCCATGATGGGCGACGCCCGGTGCGCGGATCCGCGGACGCCAGCCGGCGGCCCGTTGCGCCATTGGGCGAAGCAGGCGACGCTCTTCGCCCGCCGCGCGCCAGGCCGGTTTCGCGGGCGCGGACGACGGCAGCTGCCGGCAGGAGCCTCCATGCCCGACCATCGCACCCTCGACTACCGCTGCGCCTTTATCATCGAGGCCGCGCAGCAGCCCGCGCGCTTCTACAAGGACGTGGATCTGCAGCTGATGCTCGGCAAAGCGCAGGCCAGCCCCAACAAGTCGCAGCTCGACCGCGCACGTGCCTACCGGGAGAGCCAGCAATGGCCGACAGGCTGCCGAAACACCAAGGGCCGCACCGGCATCGACCCCCATGCCGCGGTGGCCGTGGGTTGGCGCGGCCAGCTCGGCGCTGACCACTTCTATGAACCGTGGCACCTGTTCTGCAAGCGCTGCCACGACGTCGCCGCCGACGCCGCGGGCGACGGCCGCTGGCAGGAGGACGAGGGCGCCAAGCCGCCGCCGAGCTGGAAGGCCGGTGACCCCTACCCTGATCTGGCGGCGCGCACGGGGCCAGGACGCCCCGGTGGCGTGACGCGGCCTGCGCCGGCGCCCCCTCCGACAAGCCAGGCCACCGCCAGCGCCGTGCTCGCCTACGCCCGAGGCCTGGTCCGCCAGACCCTGGAGCGCGGCGGCGACGACGTCGAGCTGCCTGGCGAGGGCGAGGCCTTTGACCTCCGCGCTTTTGGCCGCGACGGCGAGCGTTTCGTCTTCGTGCGCGTCGACGAGGCCGGGGCGGCGAGCGATTCGGTGCGCGCGTTCCTGGCCGCCCACCAGGGCGCCTGCTGGTTGGCGCTGGTTCAGGGCGTCATCGTCAAGACGTTGCCATCGGGACCGCAGCCGCTCGGGGGCCGCGTCGCCTCTCTGGCGCCCTGGGCTTAGCCGGCCGCTGCTGGCGGCGATGCGGGAGTCGTACGGCGTCTCGCGCGGCTGAGAGAGCCGCGCCTGCGCGTCCGCCTACAGGCTGAAGATGTAAGAGTTGCCGGTCTTGATCTCGTACTTCACGATCGAGAACAGGTCGTGCGCGAAGTAGAGATCGTGCGGCGGCGACGGGTCGATCATCATGCCGCCGAAGCTGAGGTAGCCCGGGATCAGCGGCGTGCCGGTGTTGCCGCAAGCGCCCTGCTTGCCGAGCGTCGGGTGCCAGCAGGGCCAGGTCGTGCGGTCGCCGGTCGTCAGGTCCACGGCGATGGCGCCCGAAGCGCCCTTGACGCCGTAGGTCCAGAGCACGTTGTGGTAGGGGTCCCAGCGCGACCAGCGGTCGCCGAGCGCCTCGGCGTTGATCGGACCCGCGCCGAGGCCGCCGATGTCCTTGCCGTTGCTGATGAGCTTGCGGTTGCCCGTCGCCATGTCGACCTCGATGAGCTTGGTGTCGGACACGGCGTAGAGCTTGCCGCCGGCGATCTCGAAGGCTCGCATCTGAAACTGGATCTCGCTGTAGCCGCTGCCGACCGGGTCCTTGATGGAGGTCGACTGGTTGGCATCGGGCACGCGGGTCAGGAAGCTGCACTTGCTGAAGTCTTTCGGGAACTTCGCCACGCCGCGGCCGGGCATGTTGATGTAGGCGAAGTAGAAGTTGTACTCGTCGTCCATCGCCCAGCCCTCGGGGATCATCTGCAGCACCTTTTTGCCGGGCAGCGTTGAGCCGTTGGGGCAGAGCGTGGCGATGTCGGCCGTCTCTTCGTCGAAGAGCAGCTCGCGGTCGCCGGTGGTAGCGTCGATGCGGTAGACCTTCGGCGGGCCGATGTCGCTGATGGCGCCGACGCCATAGATCTTGCTGTTGCACTATCGCTGGCGTTGCCAGTGCCTGCTTCATCGGTGCCGCAAGCAGCGATGCAGGATCCCATCACGAGCAGCGCACTCTGCAGCAGGCGCGCATTCATCCGCGTCTTCATGGGGAACTCCAGCCGGTCGCGGGTCGTGGGCGAAACGCCCCGAGTCGCGAGGCGGCGGATCCAACCGGGGCGGGGCTGAACCGCGTCGCCTGTTGATGATGGCAGGGCCGCGCCGAGCCGGGCTTTTGCCGTGATCTAAAATGCGAGGGCCTCTGCCATGACCAGCGGCGGGGCCGACAGCCCGTGGCCAGGCAGGCCCACGCTCGCTCGCATGAGGAATGAAGCGCCGTCGCAGGGCGTTGCGGGGACTGATACGCTTTCGGCGAGGAGGCCGATGTTGCAGCATCCGCCGCATCCGAAGGCCCCCCGCGAGACGCCGCGCCTGCCGCGCTGGCTGTGGGCGCTGCAGGCCGTCACTTTGTCCGCGACCCTGGCAGTCATCTGCCTCATCGGCTGGCCCGGTTTGGATGCTCCAACACGCGACGCCGAGCCCGAGGTCACAGCGCAATCGAAGGCCCCGGCCTCTGCAGCCGGCGGCGAGTCTGGGGTCGAGGAGGCTGGACCAGGCGCGGAGACCGCCGCGGCCGCGCACTTCGTGTCCCGTTCCGAGCGCATAGAGGCTCGCTTCGACGACGAGGTGGCGACGCCAGCGTTGCAGCTGCCTGGGCGCTTGCCGCCGCTGCGCGATCCCCGCCGCGAAGCCGAGCTGCGCGCAGAGCGGGCGCTGCAGCGCGATGTCGCACGCGCCCGCGAAGAGGCCATCGAGATCGGCGACCGCATGGCCCGGGATCTCGAGCACTTCGTCCAGGGAATTCAGACGCTGCCGCGCGCCGAGCAGCGGCGCTATGCCCGCAACGTGCACGCCCACTTCGACTGGCCGTCCGCAGATCGCCTCGCTGTGCTGCGGGCCAGGCTCCCTCAAGACGAGCGCTATGCCCTGCAGAGCGTCACGTACAAGCGGATCGAACCGCTGATCTGGCGGCTCAACGACCTCGCTGGCGAGGACTGAGCGCCGTCAAACGGCCTGACGGGCTTCGTCCAAGCGTTGCCGCTCGTTATTGCCGGATGCCTGTGACCTTCCAGATCAAATTGATGGTGCCCAAGATACCGGTGTCGATCGTCTCGTAGATGAAGCCGGTGAACTTGTCGGGCAGCACCTTGCCCGTCGCGGGCGTCGCGGCCTCGAAGTTCCACAACACCTTGACGCTGTGGTTCATCGTGATCAGGTCGCCGCTCGTGTATTTGCCCGCGCCGTCGAACTTCTTGTCGGTGAGCGTCCCGGCGTAGGTGTAGGTCTTGCCGCCCCACTGGGTCGAGGTCTTGGCCGCGCCGCCGCCCTCGTCGGTGAAGACGTAGAGCACCGGCGGGAACTTCGCCGTGCCGAGCAGGCCCATGGACTGCGTGTCCGGGTCGGCGGAGACGAGGTAGGTGCCGCTGAAGCTGCCGTCGACGCAGCCGCCCTGGCTGCAGAAGGTCGAGCCGCCACAGGCCGCGACGAGATCGCCGGTCTTGCCGCAGCTGTCTTGCCAGAAGACGTTGCCCGCCTGGCAGATCTTGGCGGCGTTGGGCGTACAGCCGCCGAGGCAGGCGCCGCCCTTGCACTGGGCGCCCTTGTCGCCGCAGCTCGTGCCGTCGGGCACCTTGATGACGCCGCAGTTGCCGGTCGCTTGCACGCAGCCCTCGGCGGTGCAGGCGTTGCCGTCGTCGCAGGGCTTGGGGCCGCCGGCCTTGCAGCTGCCGGCAGCGCAGACGTCGCCGACGGTGCAGGCGTTGCCGTCGTCGCAGGCCTTGGCGCCGACCTCGCTGTAGACGCAGCCGGCCTTGGCTTCGCAGGCGTCATTGGTGCAGATGTTGTTGTCCTCGCACACGATTGCGGCTCCAGCCTTGCAGACACCGCCGAGGCAGACGTCGTCTTTGCTGCAGACGCTGCCGTCGGCGTCGCAGGCCTTGCCCGCCAGCTGGACGCCGTCGTTGCTGCAGTTCCCGCTCGCCGCCAGGCAGGCATCGACCGTGCACGGGTTGGCGTCGTCGCAGCCCTTGGCCTTGCCCGGCGCGCAGGCACCGCTGGTGCAGAGATCGCCGACGGTACAGGGGCTTCCGTCGTCGCAAGCCTTGGCGCCCACGTCGCTGTAGGCACAGCCGGTCTTGGCGTCGCAGGCGTCGTTGGTGCAGGCGTTGCCGTCGTCGCAGGCGGTTGGGGTGCCGGCCTTGCAGGCGCCGCCGAGGCAGGCGTCGTCCTTGGTGCAGACGCTGCCATCGGCGTCACAGACCTTGCCGGCCAGCGGAATGCCGTCGTAGCTGCAGGTCCCGCTGGCGACGAGGCAGGCGTCGACCGTGCATGGGTTGGCGTCGTCGCAGCCCTTGGCCTTGCCCGGGGCACAGGCGCCGCTGGTGCAGAGGTCGCCGAGGGTACAAGGATTTCCGTCGTCGCAGGCTTTGGCGCCGACCTCGCTGTGGACGCAGCCGGCCTTGGCGTCGCAGGCGTCGTTGGTGCAGGCGTTGCCGTCCTCGCAGCCGATGGGAGCGCCGGCCTTGCAGATGCCGCCCAAACAGGCGTCGCCCTTGGTGCAGACGCTGCCATCGGCGTCACAGCCCTTGCCGGCCAGCGGGATGCCGTCGTGGCCGCACACGCCCGTTGCCGGGGCACAAGCGTCGACCGTGCATGGATTGGCGTCGTCGCAGCCCTTGACCTTGCCGGCGACGCAGCCCTCGGCGCCGCAGACATCGCCGACGGTGCAGCCGTTGCCGTCATCGCAGGCGCCGCCGGTCGCCTTGTAGACGCAGCCCTTGTCGGCGCTGCATGTGTCGCTGGTGCAGGCGTTGTCGTCGTCGCAGGGCACCTTGCTGCCGACGCAGACGCCTCCGCCGCAGGCGTCGCCCTGAGTGCAAGCGTCGGCGTCATCGCAGGCCTTGCCGGTCGGGGCGTTGGTAAAGACGCACTGCCCGGTCGCGACGTTGCAGGCGCCGCCGACGCAGGCTTGGCCGGACTCGCAGACCTTGGCGACGCCCGCCTTGCAGGCGCCGGTGGCGCAGCTGTCGCCGAGGCTGCACGGGTTGTCGTCGTCGCAGGGTGCGCCGTCGTCGTCGGCATGACCGCAGCCCTTCTTGGCGTCGCAGCTGTCCTTGGTGCACGGATTGCCGTCGTCGCACGACTTCAGCCCGCCTGGCACGCAGGTGCCGTTGACGCAGGCGTCGCCATCGGTACAGAGGTCGCCGTCCGCTTCGCAGGCGAGGCCATCGAGCTTGCTGCTGGCGCATCCGGCGGCGCCGCTGCAGACCTCTGAGGTGCAGGCGTTGTTGTCGTCGCAGGTGCCGTCGTCGGTGGCGCCGTCGCAGTCGTTGTCCAGGCCATCGCAGACCTCGGGCGTCGGCGCGGCTGCGTCGCATGCTGAGAGCCCTGTGGCCTTGCAGGTTCGGCTGCCTCCGCAGGCCACTTCTTTGCCGTCGACCGTGGTCTGGGCCGTGCAGAGCGTCTTGGCCGAGGTTGCGCTGGCCTGTGGGCTGCAGGAGCAAGGCGTCGGCGGGTGTGTCGCGTCGGCGGGCGCGCCCCCCTCGGCGCGGCGCGTGCAATACGAGCCGCCTTTGCCCTCGAGGCTGGTCGCGGGCTGGCAGGCGTACGCGCTGGGGCAATCGGCGTCCTTGACGCAGGCCGTGGCGCAGAACGCGCCCTCAGCGCCGCGGGCGACGCAGGCGCTGTCGTCGAGGGTGAGCGCGACGCAGTCGGCCGAGGTCAGGCATGGGTTGCAGAGGCGGTTCCAGCGCGGGACGCAGAAGCCCGTCAAGTCGCCTCCGGGCGCGGCGATGAGCTTGCAGGCGTGGCCATAGTCGCAGGAGTCGACGCAGGGCACGGCGCAACGCGGGCCGTCGGGCGTCTCGAGGCAGCGGCCATTGTCGCAGTCGGTGTCTTCGGCGCAGACGCAGCCTGCGGCGCCCGGGCAGGGATCGACGTCGAACGCAGCGGTATCGACGCCCCCGCCCCCGCCGCTGTCGCCTGGCTCGCAGGGTGGCTCGCAGAGGGCGTCGGCGTCGGCTTGGGTGGCGTCGGATCCTGGCGCGTCGCTTGCGGAGTCTTCTGGCGCGGTGCCGCAGGCGGCGCTCAGGGCGAGGGCGGCGACGAGCCAGGGGTGCCACGAATAGGCTGCGTTGCGGTGCATGGCTCCCCTTGCGGTGGCGAGCTGGGCGCGGCGGAAGCGTGGGCGACGGGTCTCCATCGCCGGCTCGTGCCTCCGGCAGTCTGCCAGCGTCACGGGCCCGCAGTCGAGGGCGCTTGGGGAATGCCCATGGCGATTGGCGCCCTGCCCTGGTGGCGTCGGCCCGAGCTTGCTCGGATTTCGGCCCATGGATCGTCTGGGCGGGCGGCTGGGTCGGCGGTGGCTGGGCGTTGTGCGGGAGGCTTGACCCCAGGCGGTTGGTGGTGCGCGGCGACCTTGCGTCGGAGGCCCAGGACCCCGCCATCGCCGCAAGCGCTCTGTCAGCTCGCGCCGTGTGCGGGGCCTTTCGGCGCGTCGGAAATGCCACTTGGAGGCTGAGGGCTACTTCTCGAGCGTTGCTTCGCACGTCTCCGTTGGCCGTACACACGCTGCGACGGCCGCCGCAGGCGCTTGACCGTCATCGCGCCCAAGCCCCAAGCGACAAAGGTGGGTCGAGCAGCTGTGCGCATCGAGGGCGCCGCGTGTGCAAGCTGCGTCGCGGGGGCCGCCACGCCCGAGACCTTGAGCGCGGCGCAGCGATGGCGACGTTGCGCCTGCGACCGTCAGGCCTCTACGTGGAGGTGCCCACTGCGGTCGAACGTCGCGACAAATCGCGGCAACCCGGCGGCGAGAGCGGCGAGCGTGGCGTCCAAACCGCGCGCCGCAAGCGCGTCAAACTCGGCCCGCAGCGCCGCGGTCGAGCTTGGCACCACCGGCAGCAGGTCGCGGGTCCCGACGAGCCAACGCACCACCTGGTCGCGCAGCCACGCCGCGACCTGTGGGTGGTAGACGAAGACCTGCCGACTGCCGACCGCCGGCGAGACGAGTGGCACGCCGCCGAGGGGCCACGGCTCTTCAGCGGTCTTGACGATGACGACGCCCGCTTCGTCGTGGCCGCCGCCGAGCACGACGTAGTCGAGACCCGGCGCGCCGGTCCAGCGCAACCGATGGAATGCGCACAGCATCGCGCGCACCAGCTCTGAGCGCACGCCGTAGACGTCGGGCAGCGTCAGCATCCGCTTGACGTGTCCACAGCCGACAGCGCCCGGCTGGATGAAGTGCTCGAGTAGCGCCTCGCGCAGCGCCTCGGGCGGCGCCGAGAGGTAGCGGCGCCAATCTTCGGCGCGCTCCAGTCGTGGCACGGTCGTTGCGAGACGCGGATCCTGGCGCATGGAGGTAAAGAACGCTGCCGTTGCGCCGGTATCGGTGTGCAAGTAGAAGCGGCCGAAGGTATCGACGTAGGCAGCCAGGAGCGCTTGCACCTGCGCGTCATCGAGCGTCAGGCCCACCGTGCGCTCCCACGCCGTCAGCGCGAGCACGAACTCACCGGCGCTGCCGCCTGGCGTGCCGACGACGCCGTGGTCGTCGCGCCCGTCGACGCAGGCGTGCTTGCCGTGCAAGAGGAAGGCCGCGAGCTTGATCCAGCGCACCGAGCCGAGCTCGCCGAGGTGGTCGCGCAGGGAGTCCGCGTCGAGAGGGCCCTCAGGGTCAGCTCGCTCCGCCTGGCACGCGGTGAGGCCGGTTTCGCGGCGCGCGACGACCTGTGGGTCGCGGCTGGTCGTGTAGCCCAGCTCCTTCTAGCGCGTCATGCCGCCGTCCATCGCGGCGACGTGGGTCATGCCGAGCGCCTCAAGGTAGCGGGCCGCGACATCCGAGTTCCGCCCGTCGCCGCAGACGCAGACGACCGGGTGGTCGTCCGGGGCGAGGGCCCGCACGCCGGCGAGGTCGGCCATCCGGATCGGCGTGACGCCGGGGATATGCCCCAAGGGGCCGACGAGCTCCTCATCGGTGCGGACGTCGATGATGGACACCCGGCGGCCGAGCTCCGCCACAACCTCTGGGCGCAGGCGCGGCGCACCCGTCGCGCTGCGGTGAAGGTGCGTATTCCACTCGATGCGCAACATCCGGTCGCGCAGCGCGTCGCCGGTGAGCGGCGTCGGGGCGGTCACGGCTGTTGGGGTGGTCAGCGTCATGGTCGTCTCCGGGTGTGGAAGATATGTCGCTTGCGAGTACCGGGCGGCGCCTTGTCGGTGCGCCCGCAGCCGACCCGTGGGGACGTTACCTGCGAACATCCGCGTTGGCGAACGCCGTGCGCGGGGGAGGGCCCGTCCGTGGCTGCGGCGGCCAAGGGCGTGACGGAGGGTGGCCCCATGTTTCCTCGGTTCGAGCTATGAGGGTTGGAGTCATGACCTACGACTCTGCCCACCTCGCCAAACCCGACTCTGACGGGCTCATGAGAACCGCGCCAAGCAGCCCTCTCCGCCAAGATCGCTTGCTCTGCCAACTTCGATGAGACACCGAGCCCCTTTTGAATTTGCCATAGGGCGAACATGGGAGCCCAAGATCGCAAGCTACGGCCTGCACCTGCCTGGGAAAGGGGCCAGTTGGGTGCGCGGACTTTATTCACGCTTTCGAGTGGTTAGGCCGGTCTGACGAGACGGGGCATGCGGCAAGAAACAGGGGCTTGGCGGAGGCGCAGGAGAATCGAACTCCCCCGAGACGCTCGTCACGCCCCGCACCGGTGTTGAAGACCGGGGGACTCACCAGAGCCCACGCACCCCCGGAGGGGATCGGCCGGCCGACGGCGCGCCGTCAGCAGGGCCGCTGATAGGGTCGCGGCGGCGCGCCGATTCGTCAAATCGGGGCGTCGCGGCGCAGGCGCAAGCAGGCGGCGGCGAGGCCGAGCGCGGCCGTGACCAGCAGGCGCACCACGGCGCTCCAGAGCCGCCGGGCCTCGCCATCGAGGTCGAACAGGCTGATCTCCGGGTCGTAGCCGGCGATGAACGCCACGGCCGGCCGCAACGCCAGCGACTCGAGCCCCTCGGCGGCCTGCGACAAGCCGGTGTCGACCGCCAGCCACCAGCCGAGCGCGAGCACGACGTACCCACGACCGAAGCTGGCGCAGCCGAGGCCGACGGCGGCGTACGCCAGTCCGCCGAGCCCGAAGCCGAGCGCCTGCAGCGGCAGCCGCGACAACGCCAGGCTGCGACCGAGCCAGGTGTCGATGAGGACCACGCCGGCGATGAGCGCAGCGGCGAATCCGGCGGCGAAGATCCCCACCGCCAGCGCCCGGCCGAGTGGAAGCGCCAAGGCCCCGTGCGGCCGCAGCAGCCAGCCATCGAGGGCGCCCGCGTCCGCGTCGCCGCGCAGGGCCCGGGCGCCGAGGGCGAGCGCCAACAGCCCCAAGGCCGGCCCGGCGAGGTCGAGTGCGCCTTGGCGGGTCGCGGCGAGGTCGCCGGGCTGGGCGCGGGCGCCGAGGCCGATGAGCGTCAACAGGGCGAGGGCCAGCAAGGCGACGCCGATGAGCAGGCGGGGTCGCGCCAGCTCGCGCAGCCAGAGCGCCGCAAAGCGCCCGACCTGGACGATGGCGCTCGGCCGCGTGAATCCGGCGGTGGCGGCGGTGTCGACGCTGGCCTTCGCAGCCGCTGAGCCTGCCATCAGCGGACCTCCTGGCCGAGGGCGCGGAAGACCGAGGTCAGGTCGTCGCCCTCGGTCTCGACGGCCGATACGCGCACGCCGCTGGTCAGCACGGCGGCGGCAAGTCCGCGCTGAATGGCCGACAGATCGTCGCCGGCGACCCGCAGCGCGCCCTCGCTGACCTCGAGCCGCAGGACGGCCGGGTGCCCGATGAGCGCGCGGCCAAGCGCCCGCACATCCGACGCCTCGACGCGCAACGCCACGCCAGCGCGGCCGAGCTGCAAGCGCACGGCGTCTTTCGGCCCCATGGCCACGATGCGGCTGCGGTAGAGCACGACGAGGCGGTCGGCGATGGCCTCGACCTCTTCGAGGATGTGGCTCGAGACGACGACCAGGGCGCCGGCGTCGCGGGCCGCACGGACCAGCGCAGCCACTTCCAGGCGCCAGACCGGATCGAGCGCGTTCTGGGGCTCGTCGAGCAGGTAGAGGTCGGCTGGCAGCGCGAAGGTCAGGGCCAGCTTGACCCGTTGCCGCTGACCACGCGAGAGCTGGCCGAGGGGCCGCTCCATGCGGTCTTGCAGGCCGAGGCGGTGCAATGAGGCCTCGGCGCGCTCCCCCGCGGCCGCAGCGCTGAGGCCGGCGATTCGGAGGTGATCGCGCAGCAGCTGCCAGGCGGAGGCGTCCGGTGGCAGCGCGTCGCGGTCGGCGCAGAGCGCGATGCGGTTGTCGAGGTCGGGGTGGCGCCGGGGCAAATCGCCGCGCCAGCGCACCTCGCCGGTCGTCGGCTGGATGAGCCCCGCGGCCAGCCGCAGCCAGGTCGTCTTGCCGGCGCCGTTGGGGCCGACGAGGCCGACGACGCCAGCCCCGAGGCTGCACGAAGCGTCGAGCAGCGCCATCCGGGCGCCGAAGCGTCGCGTCACACGACGAAAGCGCACGATCTCGCCGGCGACGGCGTCCTGCCCGGCCCCGCCCCCGCCCGGCATGGCGGCCTCGGCGTTCATGTGCGCCCCCGGCCCAGCGGCGCGCGGGCCAACAAACGCGCTGCGGCGAACCAGCCGCCGATGGCCAGCGCCAACCAGAGGCCCAGCGCCGCCGCTGCCTCCAGCGTGGCCACCGGCACCGGCGCTGCGTCGCTCAGCGGCCGGCTGCACAGGACCCAGGTTGCGGTCAGGCCGCGCAGCAGGTCGAGCGATCCGGCGAGCGAGTCGCGCTCCCAGAGCAGCACGGCGAGGTTGGCGGCGGCGCTGGAGCCCAGACCGGCGCCGATCAAGGCCACTGCCGCGCCGGTGGCGTTGCGGAGCAAGGCGCCGGCACCGAGCGCGACCGCCGACAATGCGGCGCCGGCGACCAAGGCCGTCGTCGCCAGCGCAGCCACGCCGCCGAGCCAGAACAGCGCTGCGCTGAGCCCGTCCCGGCCGGGCAAGCTGCCGCCAAGCTCCAGCGCGGCGCCGACGAGGACCAGCAGCGTCGGCAGGGCGATGCCAGCGGCCAGCCAGAGAAAGAGGGCGAGCCAGCGGGCCAGCAGGTAGTCGGTGCGCTCCAAGGGCCGGGTGAAGTAGAGCAGCAGGGCCCCGGCTTGCAGGTCACGCGGCAGGCCCGAGGCGCCGATGAGCGCCGCCGACATCGCGGCCCACAGCCCGCCGACCCCGAGCGAGCGGCCCAGCTGCTCAAGCACGAAGTCGTTGAGCTGCTCCGGCGGCAGCGCCAACTGCTCGAGCCGGCTGCGCAACAGGATCCAGCCGATGAAGACAATCGATGGAAGAAACGCCAGCGCGAACCAGAACTTGCGACCGAGACTGCGGGTCAGGTCGCCGAGAAAGACCAGCGTCAGCGCCCAGCGGCGCGTGCCGTCCTCGAGGCCATCGCCGACCGACGGCCGCCGCAGCCCGCCGCGATCGAGCGCGACGGCGTCGTCCGAACGCGTCGAGGCTGGGGCGGCCGCGCCTTGCTGCGCAGCAGCGTCTTCGCCGGCGCGGGGGGACAGACCGCTCATCGCCGACCCTCGTCGCCGCCGGCAGCCGCCTGGTGCAGGGCCTGGCCGTGACGACGCTCGGGATCGCCCAACGAGAGGTGCCGGACAAAGGCCTCAGCCATCGCCTCGCGCGCTGGACCGAGGCGGCGCAGGCCGACCGCGTCGGCCGCCAGCAGGCGCCAGAAGGGCTCGGGCGCGACTGTGGTGTCGAGCAGGTAGAGGCGCAGCCCCTCAGCGCGGGCAGCGACACCCTCGGCCTGGAGCGCCTTGGCCAGTCCCGCCGCGGGGCGGTCGAGCTCCGCGACCAGGGCCGGCCCCTGGGACCCGGTGGTCGTGGCGCGAAAGCGCGAAGTCTCACCGCAATACGAGACGCGGCCGCGCGAGATCACGATGACGGCGCCGCAGATCGCCTCGACGTCGCCGAGGACGTGCGTCGAGAGCAGCACGGACGCGCCGTCGCGGCCGACCTCGGCGATGAGGCTGAGCATCTCGGCCCGCGCCTCGGGATCGAGGCCCGCCGTCGGCTCGTCGAGCAGCAGCAGCCGGGGCCCGTGGACCAGCGCCATAGCGAGGCGCAGCCGCTGCCGGCCACCGAGCGAGAGGGCCGAGGCCGGGCGATAGCGATCACCGCCGAGTTCGACGCGATCGAGGGTGCGATGGGCTGCTGCGGTCGCATCCACCGGCGAGAGGCCCGACAGCCGCGCGGCGTAGACCACCGACTCGAGCGTGCGGAGCTCTGGAAACAGGCAATCGTCTTCCGGCATGAAGCCGATCTCGCGGCGCAGCTGCAGCGTGGCCGTGGCGGTCGGCCAGCCGAGGACATCGATCTCGCCGGCATCAGGCCGCTCGAGGCCCAAGATCAAGCGCATCATCGTCGACTTGCCGGCGCCGTTGGGGCCGAGCAGGCCGACGACGCCGGTGGGGATGTCGAGGTCAACGCCGTCGAGCGCCACCACCTCGCCCTCGTCGCCATCGTAGGCGCGGCGAACGGCGCGCAAGCGCGCGACGACGTCTGCTGGCGGGTCGGGGTGCGGGTGGGCGGACGCGGCGGCGCGGTTTGGCATCGAGGCGAGAGCGTGGCAGAAGGCGGCGCCGCTGGCGAGCCCCCCGGGGCTGGCGATCACGCAGGCGCCGGCGCCAGGGTCGCGTTGGGCTCCAGGCGATCCGTGAATGCCCCCGCTTTCCTCAGACTGCGCACCCTCGGCGCCCCACCTCTCCGCGACGCCCAGATGCGCGCAGAGGCGACCGCCGGGCCCGAAGGCGAGATGGTAGGGGACGCGCAGCAGGTTCAGCGGCGATGCAAGGTGCAGACTGCAGCCGCACGACGTCGCGACTGCAGGGACGCGCAGCATCGAAACGGAGGCTCGAGGCAGCTCCCGGGGCGCTGGCAGCGGGGTGAGCGTGGCAGGCGAGCGACGTCGGCTGCCGGGTCCAACGACGCCGACGCGCGCCCCACCGCGGCGAATCGCACGCCGGGTGTGTTCACAGCCGTTGACGGACGGCGGTTTCGCCGCTACGAAGGCGCGAGCGCGGGCAGGCCGGGACCCGCGCGGATCAACGCGGTGACGGCGTGGGCCGGGGCCGCTCCTCACACCGGCGGTCCATTCGAGGGGGGTTCGATGACTTCGATCCGTTTGCTTGCTGCCGCGATGATCTTCGCCGCCGCGACGCTCACCGCTTGCGGCGGAAGCAAGGCCAAAGACGAGCCGGAAGCAGCGCCTGCGGCCGCCGCGGCGCCCGCCTACCCGGCCTGCAAGGACGACGGCAACTGCGCCGCGCAGAGCCAGGTCTGCGTCGCCGGCACCTGCAAGCAGTGCCGCGATGTCGGCCAGTGCGCGAGCCTGGGCGCCTGCGGTCGCTGCGACGAGGCCAGCGGCACCTGCGTCAAGGTCGAGGGCTGCTGCGCCAGCCGCGACGACTGCGGCGGCAAGCAGTGCATCGACGGCAAGTGCCGTAACTAAGAGACGTTTCAACGCTTCGCATGGGGCCCTCGGGGCGCGTCGGTCTGTCGGCTTCGGCCGATTCGACGCGCCCCGGGCCACCCCAGGCAGAGCGCGCGGAGGTCGTTCCGATGTCCCAATCGCTTGAGCTTGTGCCGGTTCGGCTCCCTGCCGCGCGCACCTGGTCCACCCTGGCGGCCGCGGCGGCGCTGGCGTTGCTCGCGGCCTGCGGCCCGAGCTACCCGAACTGCGAGAACGACGGCCACTGCAAGCAGAAGGGCGAATACTGCCTCGACCGCAAGTGCGTGGCCTGCCGCACGACCAGCCACTGCCCCAACGCCGCGACCGACAAGTGCGTCGAGTGCGTCGCCGGCGGCTGCGTGCGCCGCGAAGGCTGCTGCAGCAACAACCTTGACTGCCCAGGCGGCAAGAAGTGCAACAGCGGCGCCTGCGTCGCCGAATGCGCCAGCAACGCCGACTGCGTCGACGGCAAGATCTGCGGCCCCGCTGGCAGCTGCGTCCGCGCCGACGCCAGCGGCTGCAAGGCCGACGGCGATTGCGGCACGGGCCTGCAGTGCAAGGACGGACGCTGCATCAACCCGCAGACCGGCTCCTGCGAGTTGATCAACGTCAACTTCGAGTTCAACGAGGCGACGCTGTCGCGCGAGGCGCAGGACGCCATCGGCGCCAACGCCAAGTGCATGGCCGAGCAGACGACCAAGTCGGTGACGATCGAGGGTCACTGCGACGAGCGCGGCACCGACGCCTACAACCTCGAGTTGGGCAATCGCCGGGCCAAGTCGGTGCAGAACTACCTCGGCCAGGTCGCGCGCAAGCTGAAGGCCCGCACCGTCTCGTTCGGCAAGACCAAGCCGCTGTGCACCGACGCCGACGAGGGCTGCTGGACGCGCAACCGCCGCGCCGAGTTCAAGACGGCCAAGTAGGTTCAAGGTGCCGATCCATTCTGCTCCAGTCGCAGCGCGACGTGTCCCACGTGCCACGCCATCGCACCGTCTTGCGACGCCATCACGCAGCTGGCTGGCCTGGGCGCTGGTATTGATGGCGGCGCCCGGCTGCGCGCTCACCCGCGTCGGCGCCACCGAGCGCAGGGTCGCCGAGCTGGAGCGCACCCGCGACACGCTGCGGGCCGAGCTGGAGACCGAGCGCAAGCGGCTGGTCCGCCTCCACGCAGAGACCGAGGAGTCGTCTGGGTACCTGCGCGAGAACGGAGCGCGCTTTTCGGCCCGGGTCGACACCTTGGAGCGCAAGATCATTCAGACCGCCGGCTCCCTGGAGGAATTCGCCAACGCGCTCCAAGCCATCGCGACCGCCAGCGGCAACCAGCGGGCGGCCATCGAGAGCCTGGACCGCCGGCTACGCGACCTCATCGGCGACCTGCGGGACCGTGCCGGCATCGCCATTCTCGCCCTGCCTCGCGACCTGCCCGAGCACGCCGATGACTGGGTGAAGCTGGCGCAGCTGCGCTTCGACGAGGGCGAGGTGCGTGTTGCGGACGCCGTGTCGCGCGAGTGCCGCAAGCGCTTCCCCGGCACCGAGCAGGCCGGCCACTGTGGCCTGATCATCGGCCGCATCGCCTACGAAGAGCAGCGCTTTGGCGACGCCATCGACCTGCTGCGCGCCGTCCACGACGACCTCGGCGGCAAGGCCGTACCGGTCGTGGCGCGGGCGCTGCTGCAGATCGCCGAGGTGATGGAGGCCCAGGGCAAGTGCAAGGAAGCCAAGCAGATCCTTGAGTACCTGCGCAACCTGATGAAGAAGGGAACCGAGGCCGACCTGGCCAAGGAGCGCAGCGAGAGCCAGAAGGGGCGCTGCGACGAGGGCAAGGTCAGGGCGGTGCAGCCGACGTCGGGCAGCAAGCGGCCAAACGCCGTCGAGGGCCTCGGAGCCAGCCCCGCCGGCGCGGCGACGCCCGCGACCAAGACGCCTCCCGCCGCCGTGACCAAGCCAGGGCCGACGCCGACACCCGCGCCCGCCTTGGCCCCGTCGCCCAAGCCTTGAGCGCCCCCGCCGTCAGCCTCATCCACCCTGGCCGCGTCGACGTGATCGTGGTCGGCGGCGGACACGCCGGCGCCGAGGCCACCCTCGCCGCCGTGCGCATGGGCTGCCAGGTGTTGCTGATCACGACCGCGGTCGATCGCATCGGCTGGATGAGCTGCAACCCCTCGGTCGGCGGCGTCGGCAAGACCCACCTGGTGGCCGAGGTTGACGCGCTCGGCGGCGAGATCGCCCGTTGCACCGATCGGTCCAGCGTCCACACCAAGCTGCTCCACCACACACGAGGAGCGGCGGTGCAGGCCCTGCGCGCTCAGTGCGACAAGCTGGAGTACGCGACCGCCATGCGCGAGCGGCTCGAGGGTCAAGACGGGCTGCGCATCGTCCAAGGCACCGTGTCGGCGCTCTGGGTCGAGGGCGGTAGGATCCGCGGCGCGATCACCAGCCATGGCGTGGCGTACGAGGCCACGGCGGTCGTGCTGACGGCGGGCACCTTCCTCTCGGCGGTCTGCCACGTCGGTGATCGCCAAGAGGTAGGTGGTCGCGCCGGCGAGGGCAGCGCCAACGCGCTCGGCCAGCAGCTGCGCGACCTCGGCCTGCGACTTTTGCGCCACAAGACCGGCACCTGCCCGCGCGTGGACGGCCGCAGCATCGACTGGAGCGCCACCGATCCGGATCCCGGCCTCCGCCCACCGCCGGCGATGGCGCGCTACGGGCCGCCGCCGCGCCTGCCGCAGATGGACTGCGCGATCACGCGCACCAACGCCAAGAGCCACGCCATCATCCGCGAGGCGATCCCCCGGTCACCGCTGTTTTCAGGCCAGATCGAGGGCACGGGGCCGCGCTATTGCCCGAGCATCGAGGACAAGGTGGTGCGCTTCGGCGATCGCCAAGGGCACACGCTCTTCCTGGAGCGTGAAGGCTGGCGGACCCAGGAGGTCTACGTCGCTGGCCTCTCGACCTCGCTGCCGGTGGACGCGCAACTGGCGCTGCTGCGATCGATCTCCGGCCTCGAGCGCGCCCAGATCGTGCGCTTCGGCTATGCGGTCGAGTACGACACCATCGATCCCCGCCAGCTTGGGCGCGACCTGGGGCTGGAGGTCCAGCCCGGCCTGTACTTCGCCGGCCAGGTCAACGGCACCAGCGGCTACGAAGAGGCCGCAGCGCAGGGGATTTGGGCCGGCGCCGCCGCCGCCTGCTTCGCGCTCGAGCGCGACCTGCCCCTGCTGTCGCGCGCCGACGCCTACCTTGGCGTGCTCGTCGACGACCTCACGACGCGCGGCGGCGATGAGCCCTACCGCATGCTCACCAGCCGTGCCGAGCACCGGCTGACCTTGCGCACCGGCAACGCCGACCTGCGCCTGCTGCCCATCGCCGAAGCGCTCGGCCTCGTCGAACCCGAGCAGCTGGCGGCGACCCGCGCCCGCCACCGTCGGCTGCAAGAGGCCGTCGCGGCGCTCGAACAGACGCAGCTCGCCCCCTCTGCGCCCGTCCTGCGCCGCCTCGCCGATCACGGTCAGGGCAGCTTCGGCGCGCCAGCATCGCTGGCTGAGCTGTTGCGGCGTCCCGGCATGACCTTCGAGGCCTTGCGTCCCTATTTGCCGCCGGTGCTCGCCTCCGCCCGGTCTGCAGCAGCGTCAGCCGATGCAGGAGCTGGAGCGAACGCCTTCGAGGCCGCACAAGTTGGGCCGAACGACCTGGAGGGGACGACGGGCACGACGAGCGCCGACCTCGACGCGCTCGACCTCGAAGAGGTGCAGATCGAGATTCGCTACCAGGCCTACCACCGCCGCGAGCAGGGCAGGATCACCCGGACCCGCCGCGCCGAGTCGGTCGCCCTGCCCGCCGATCTCGACTTCGACGCCATCGGCGCGCTGTCTGCCGAAGCGCGGCAACGTCTGCGCGCGGCCCGGCCGGCGACCCTCGGCGCCGCGGCGCGCCTGCCGGGCTTGACCCCGACGGCGGTCCAAGCGCTGTACCTGCACTTGGAGCTGCGGCGTCGGGCGGCTAGCGCGGTGGGCGACGGCCCTTAGGCGCATCGCCCTGGGTGTCGCGAGCGGCGCCGCCTCCGTCGAGCTGGCTCAGCAGCTTGGCGTACTTCTTCTCGAGGGCGGCGCTGGCGAAGTCGGTGCTCATCGCCAGCGAGTAGAGCGACTTGCACTCTTGAGTGCGACCGACCGCGCAGTCGGCATCGCCATCGAACTCGAGGATGCCGGCGATCGCCTTCAAGGCGACGTTGGCGTCGGCGCGGTAGACGCTGGTCTCGGGGATCAAGCGGTGCTTCTGGATCGCCTCGGCGTACTCCTTGCGCTTGAAGGCCTCCTCGGCATGCAGAAAGCGCTCTCCCGCGCGCTTTTCGCTGGCGATCCGGCTCAGGGCCCGCGTCGGCTCCTCGTGAATCGGGTCCATGCGGCGCGCCAAACGGTAGATCTCCTCTGCCTGATCCCACTGGCGGCGGTTGATGGCGTCGATGCCGCGGGCCAGCAGCTCCTGGAAGCGGGCATCATCGCTCTGTGCGGCGCGCGGACCAGGCGTCGGCGAGCGCGCAGGGGTGGGGGCCGCCGCGCCCTCGCCGGCAACGACGCTGCCGACCAGCGCGGGCGCCAGCAGGCGGTCGTACGCAAAGCCGACGACGATGACGAGGATCGTCGCCGCCAACGCGAACACCGCGACCACGGCCACCTGCGGCAACAGCGAGCGCGAAGGTTGGGCATAGGGCGACGGCGGGCTCTCATACTGCGCTGCGGGCGCGCTCGGGTAGGCGCTGATGGCGCTCACAGAGTGCATCGACGATCGGCTTTGGAAGGGCATCTCGCTGGCCGTCGCCGGCTGGCGGGGCGGCGAGGGCTCGGGCGGCTGCGCAGCCGGCGCAGGCTCGCCCTCGATCAGGAACTGAAAGCCCACCGTGCCAAAGCGGACCCGGTCGCCGTGCCGTACCTCGGCAGAGTCGACCCGGCGATCGTTGACCCAAGTACCGTTGCTGCTGCGCAGATCCTCGACCGTGACCCGGCCGTCCTCAAGCGTTAGCTTGCCGTGGATTCGGGACACGGACGGGTCGTTGATGACGACGGCGCAGTCCTTGCCGCGGCCCACCAGCGTCGTCGGTCGGTTGATGTCGAAGGGCCCACCCGCCGCGCCGTGGAGCGCGATCAGCCGGCCATGGGCAGCGGTGCCGAGCGGGTGCGAGAACGACGCCCCCTCGATGTGTAAGAAGAAATCGCCGATGCGCACCTGCGCAGAGCGCGGCAGCTCGGTGACGTTGTAGATGCGCCGACCGTTCAGCCACACGCCGTTGGCGGCCTGCAGGTCCTCGATGTAGCAACGCCCCTCGACCGTAAACAGGCGGGCGTGGCGCCGCGATACGTTGTCGGCCGCCAGGACGATGTCGCAGGACTGGCTGCGGCCAATAACGAACTCGCCGTCCTCAAAGGAGTACTCATCGACGATCGAACCGAATCGATCTTCGATGATCAGCGTGAACATTCAGGACCCCGGCGCTGCATCATCCCCCAAATCGGCTCAAGTCGATCCCGTCAGGACCGGCACCCGCGACCTCGTGAACGGCGATCAACGGCACGGGGGCCGTGGTTGCCTCGGGGTCGTCCGGTGGCGGCGGCGCTTGCACCTCGATGATGAGGTCGAGCGCCATGGCGACCCGCTCAAATGCGATCAGCTTGTCCAGTCCGGGGTGCGCCAGCATGACAGCGTGGGCAGCGCGCCGGACCGCGTCGGCGGCGTCCCAGCCAGTCCATGACGCCAAGAATCTCGGCGCTCCCTCGCAGCCGACCTCGACGAGCGCCTGCAGGAGCGCGCGATCGGCGCCGCTGCAGACGACGCGATCGACCCCCAGGCGCGCCGACAGCTGCCAAGCCCCTTGCAGGCGGTTGCCCTCGGGCGCGAGTCGAATCAGGTGAGCACGCCCCAGCGCGACCGGTCCGTCGTGCTCGATGAGGGCCACACGCTCATCCTTGGGCAGCGCGGCGGCGAGGGCCTCGATGATCGCCCGCCGCACTGGACCGACGGCGCCGACGACGACGACGGAGCGGCCATCCGAGAGCGCCGCGACCAGGGCATCGGCCAGCTCGCTGTCGAGCCAGCCGGCACCACACAGGGCGGCAAGCGACGGCGCCTCGGAGCGCGGCTTGGTCAGCACCAAAAGCGGACCCGCGGGTGCCAGCGGCGGCCACACCAGCTGCGCAGTGGTGCCATCGGCCAGTGCGCCGACGACTTGATGCGTGCCGGGCTCAATGGCGACACCGATCGCATGAACGAGGCGCCCGACGGCCGCCTGCAGCGCTGGCTGTGAGCTGAAGCGCGCCGCCGCGAGGCTGCGGTGACCCGAGCGCACGACGGAGACGCGATCGAAGGCGTCGACTTCGATCCGCTCGATCGAGGGATCGTCGAGCAAGGACTCCAGCGGCCCGAGCCAGGTCAATTCGTAGACGAGGTCGCGACGCAGGCGCTCGGCCGAGTGGCCGGGGCTCAGCTCGCCGGCCCGCGATGCCCGCAGGATGAGGTCGCCGACGGCGCGCTCAAGGGCTGCCCAGACCTCGTCGCTCATCGTCGTGGCGTCGACGCCGAGCATCGCCCGCAGCTCGACCATCGCGCGCCCATACAGCATCGCGAGATCGTCGTGGTGGGTGGCGTGGACCGAACCTGTCGCGTCGTTGCGGGTCGGCATCGCGCCGATGGCGTTGATGGCGGCGACCGCGGCCGATTCGCGAAGGGAGGCGCTCGAGGGCGTACCGGTCGGGAGCGAAATTGGCGGGCTGGCGCCTGACTTGCGTGCCGAGCCTTCACTGCCGGCGGCCGGGGCGAACGCGTCGGCGGGCAGTGGCACGCCGCCGGTCTGGGCCCGGCGGGCGGCGCGGATGACTTCGGCGATCTGCGCCGGGGAAGCGACGCTGGTCGGGGCGTGATCGGGATCGCCGAAGCCCAGGGTCGGCGCAATGCCGGCGCGTCGCGACGGCATCGGCGCGTCGTCTGCCGAGAGCGCGTCGAGCTCGGCGGCGAGCGCGCCGGAGAGCTCTTCGTCGAGCCCGACCGCGGTCTGCGGCGCCGGGGCTGGCACAGGGGCGTTTCGAGCCGCTTTGGCGCCCGGTGCGACCTGGGTAACGGGTTCGACAGGGGCTACCGGGGGCTCAGCGGCGCTGGCTGGCTCCGCAGCACCTGACGGCGCTCGAGCTGCCGCAGCGGGTGCGGCGGGCGACTTCGAGGACAGTCGACGCTGTCCCTCGGCCGCAGCGACCACCGCGTCGAGCGCGGCCCGCGCTTCGCTGGCCTGATCGTGCAACTGCGCGACCGTCGCCTCGTTGCGTGCGTCGAACACCACGGACGAGCCGCTCGACGCATCGTGTTCGACGAAGTCCACGCCGCTGCTGCGCCGCTGGAGCTGCACCTCAGCCGCGTCGATGCCGAGATCCGCCTGCGACATGCCGGCGAAGGGATCGAGATCGCTGTCGATGAAGTCGTCGTCGTCGGCTGATCCGTGGGTCGCGTCGGACATGGGCGGGGGCCGACGGATCGGCAGCCCGGCGAGCGCTGACCCTGCTCCCCGGGAGCCGCCTGAGTCCGCCGAGCCGCTCGGACGGCGATCCGCGCCACCGCTGAGCTGGTCCAGCTGATCCAGTGCGGCGAAAGCGTCGACTGCGGGCTCGGCGTCGCGCGCGCTGCTCAGAATGTCGGGCTCATCGGCCTCAAGATCCGGGTTGAATTCGCCGAGCGCGGCCTGAAGCTCGGCGAAGCCCGGCGACACCACGGTCTCGCGGCCTTGGTCAGAGCTGGTCGTGCGGATGAATGCTTGGCTGTCGTCCCGCATGGCCGGGCCGAGCGGAATCTCGTAACCGTCGCCGCTACCGCCGGCGGGCGGGTCGAGGTGGGCGTCGGCGCCGAGATCGGGCGGGGCGTCGCGATCGATCTCAACGTCGATCGGGTAGAACTGCATCACGAAATCGCCGAGATAGACCTTGTCGTCCGGCCCGATCTCGACCGGCACAGCGATGCGGTGGCCGTTGACGAAGATGCCGTTCGTCGAGCCCAGGTCTTCGACGACGAAGGTCGGCCCCTCAGCGCGAATCAGCGCGTGGCGCTTGCTGATGTTCTGCTTCGGCAGGATGACATCGTTGCCCTTGATCCGACCGATCAAGATCTCGGGCTTGTCAAAATGGAAGGTGTAGACCTGACCGCTGCGCTCTCGGATGGTGACGCTGAACATCGAGCCCCCGGCCGGCGCGGTGGCTCCGCGGCGACGCGACTGCGGGCTGGGTAAGGTCCGGAGAGCGATCTCCGAGCTATCCCCAGCGGGGTGGGAGTTTCCGGCAAACGGGACCGTGCCGTCAACTTGCCGCCGGCGTTCCCTCGCCGATCGCCGCTGCGGAGTCGCGGCGGGCGCGGGTGGACTATGGATCCGCGGGGTTCGAGGCTGGCCCTGCGCACGGGCGGGCGCACTCCTGGGCGTCGCCTGCGACCGTCGCGGCGTCCACCTCGCGTTCGAGGGGGTGCCCGTGCGTCAGCGAGCGCCCGGAGTCGAGGGCGGCGAGCCATGCGTCGACCGGTCCATCGAAGGCGCCGGACTGGCTGGCGACGCCGTATGCGCCATGGGCGAGGACGGCGGGCACGTCCTCGGGCCGCAGGCCGCCGAGCGCCACGATCCGCTGCTCGGTCTGCCGCGCCAAGGCAAGCAAGCCGACAAGGCCGAGCGGCCGCGCTTCTGGCTTGCTGCGCGGGGCCAACACCGGCGCCAGGAGGCTGGCGTCGAGATCAGAGGTAGCGTTGCGTCGCAGGCCAGCGGCGTCGTGCGCGGCGCGGCTGATGCCCAGAAGCGCAGACGGCAGCTCGCCGAGCGGCTCGCGCCAGCCCAGCAGCTCGGCGTCGAGAAGGGCGCGTTCGGCCAGGTGCAGCCACACCGGACTCCCCGCCGCCGAGAGCAGCCTCCGCACTCGCACGGCGTCGACGCGCCCGTCCAACCGCACGCCGAGTGCGAGCCCTGGGAGCGCCATATGCGCCTCGCGAAGCAACACGGCCAGGGCCCCGTCGTCGGCGCCTGGCTGACGCACCAGCAGCATCAGGCGGCCCTCACCCGCGACGGGCTCCAGGTGGCGCAGCATCGCAGCCCAACGCGCCTCGCGATCGCCCGCCAGGGTGGGCGTCAGGACCCAGAGCTGCGGCGGTGGCGCGCGGCCGGCGGAGGCATCGGCGTTCATGGGCCGGCGAGGCCACCGATGCGGCCCACCGTGGGGCTCGACGGTTGCGCGCCATCGCGCGTCGTCATGCGCCCGGCGCGGTAGGCGAGCCGGCCGGCGATCACGGCGTGGCGCAGCGCGGCGGCCATGACGGGTGGGCTGCCAGCCTCGGCGATGGCGGTGTTGAGCAGCACAGCCGTCACGCCGAGCTCCATGGCCCGGGTGGCGTCTGACGCCGTACCGATGCCGGCGTCGACCAGCACCGGCACCTGCACCGCAGCGACGATCATCGCGATGCGGTGCGGGTTGCAGAGGCCAAGGCCCGTGCCGATGGGGGCGGCCAAAGGCATCACCGCGGCGCAACCGGCGTCTTCGAGCTTACGGGCGAGCACCGGATCGTCGCCGCAGTAGGGCAGCACCGCAAAGCCGCTGGCGACGAGCTGGCGAGCGGCGAGCAAGGTCTCCTCGCTGTCGGGGTAGAGGCTGCCTGGGTCGCCGATGACCTCCAGCTTCACCCAGTCGCCATAGCCGGCCTCACGGGCGAGCTCCGCGATGCGGACGGCGTCATCGGCGCTGTAGCAGCCCGATGTGTTGGGCAACAGGTGGCAGCCGCGCCTTCGGAGCACCTCCAGCAGCGCCGCGCCGCCGCCCTGGTTGTCGACGCGACGCAGCGAAACGGTGACCACCTCGGCCTGTGACGCAGCGATGACCGCGTCGAGCTCGGCGAAGGTCTTGAAGCGACCACTGCCAATGAGCAGCCGCGAGCGCAGGGTCCGGCCGCCGACCTGCCACGGGTCGCCATCGCCCTCGGGCTGCTGGGAATCGCTGAACTGCTGGGCCGACATCGCCTCTCCTTGGCCGCTCGGCCGCGCCGGGCCGTTGGGTGCGCCATCGTGCCACCGCCGCCGACCATGCAAAAGCGCCACGTCCGGCGCGCTGGAGATGGCCAGGATCCACCACCGAACGCCTGTCCGATCGCCGAATTCGGAGCCAACTCTGGGTGTTGCGAGGACCGGCCCGGAGGCGTACATGCGGTACGTTGAAGACCGGGCCAGAGGTTCAGGACGGCCATCAAGCACGTATCGGCGGGCGCCCCTTCGGACCGGGACGGAAATTGCAGGTCCCTCTCCGTCTGTCGGCCGGTCCGGGCCCGAAGGCGGCGGATCGGGGGTGGCGTCCGGCCTTGTGGCGAGACCTCGGCACCGCCTATCCTCGCACGCCGCCAAGCCGTTCGCATGAGGCGGCGCGAAGGTGCCCGTGCCCGCAGCTGACCCCAGGACCGAGCCTCTCGTTCGTGCTGCGCCCAAGGCGTCGGGGCGGCCGCGCGTGGCGTTGGTCCACGACTGGCTGGTCACGCTGCGCGGTGGGGAGCGCGTGCTCGACGCCTTCTGCGAGCTGTTCCCGGACGCCACCGTCTTCACCCTGGTGCGCGAGCCCGGGGTGGCCACCGACCGCATCGAGGCGATGGAGCACCGCGCCTCCTTTGCCGACGCGCTGCCGATGGCACGGCAACGCCACCGCTGGCTGCTGCCGCTCTACCCCGCTGCGATCCAGACCCTCGACCTCAGCGAATATGACCTCGTGCTGTCATCGAGCCACTGCGTCGCCAAAGCCGTGATTCCCGGCCCAGGCGCGCTGCACGTCTGCTACTGCCACACGCCGGTGCGCTACGCCTGGGATCGCCGCGACGACTACCTGCGCGGCACGGCGCCAGCCCTGCAACCGCTGTCCCCACTGCTCGACGTCGCCGCCCGCTGGCTGCGCCGCTTCGACGTGCAGACCCTCGGCCGCGTCGACCGCTTTGTGGCCAACAGCGCCAACACCGCCAGCAAGATCGAGGCGTTCTACGGTCGGTCAGCGGACGTCGCGCCGGCGCCGGTCGAGCTCTCGCGCTTCGTCGATGCGCCGCGTCGGCAGCCCGCACCGGGTGGCCAAGGCGAGGCGTTGGCCGTCGACGCGCCCGGCTACGACCTCATCTTGGGCGGCCTCGTGCCCTACAAGCGGGTCGATCTCGCCCTCGCAGCCTGGGCGCAGATGCCCGACCGGCGTCTCGTCATCGTCGGCGACGGCCCCGAGGCCGCCCGGCTGCAACGCCTGGCACCGGCCAATGCGCGCATGGTCGGCCGTGTCGGCGAGGACGCGCTGGCGCACTGGTACAGCGGCGCACGGAGCTTGGTTTTTCCGGGCGAGGAGGACTTCGGCATCGTGCCGCTGGAGGCGCAAGCGGCGGGCACGCCGGTCCTCGCGCTCGGCCGCGGCGGGGCACTGGAGACGGTCCGCGATGGCGAGACCGGCGTGCTCATCGCTGACAACACGCCCGAGGCCCTGATCGCGGGCGTTGCCCGGCTCGACGCCCTCGCGCCCAGCGCCGAGGCCTGCCGTGCCCACGCCGCGCGCTTCGATCGCCCCGCCTTCCTTGAGCGCATGCGGTCCATCCTCGCGTCCGCGGCGGACGAGGCCCCGGCCCTGCGCCGACAGACCCGCCTCTCGCGGGCGGGGGGCGTGGCCCCGTGAGCGGCGACTTGTCGCGCGTTCGGCGCAACGTCGGCTGGAAGCTCGCCGGCACCGTCGCCGACAAGGGCCTGCGGCTGCTCCTGGTCATCGTCGCCACGCGCACCCTTGGCGATGCGCTCTACGGCCGCTTCGCCTATGTCGCAGCGACGACGGCGCTTTTCGCCCAGGTCACCGATCTCGGCACGGGGCTTTTTTTGACGCGCGAGACGGCAAGGCTCGGCCGCCTCGACCCGGCGCTGGTCGGCGGTCTGCTGGCGCTGCGGCGTTGGCTGGGCCTTGGCTACCTGCTCGCCGTCTGCGGGCTGGCGCTGGCCCACCACGAAGAACCCTGGCTGGCCCTGGCGCTCGTCGCCGCCGGCGTCGGCGCCCTCGGCCAGAGCAGCTTGGAGGCCTGCTGGGCGGTCTTTCGCGGCGTTCAGCGCCTGCGGCTCGAGGCGCGGTCACAGGCGCTGCATTCGGCCTTCTTCGCTGGCGGCGGCCTCCTCGTCGTAGCGCTGCTCGGCCTCGGGGTGCTGCCGCACGACGATCGCGCCGTCTTCGCCTTGACGCTTGCCGCTTTGGTCGCAGTGGCCTTCGCGCTCGTCCTGGCGGCCAAGTCCGCGCTCGTTCTGGTGCGGCCCGAGGGGCGTTTCGACGCTGCGCTGCGGGCCCGCTGGCTGCGCGACGGGCTGCCCATCGGCCTCGCGATCATGGCGAGCATGGTCTACTTCAAGCTCGACGTGCCGATGCTGCGCTGGCTGCGCGGCGACGCGGAGACCGGCACCTACGCCGCGGCGTTTCGGCTGCTGGAGATGGCCGCGATCGCTCCGGCGGTGCTGATGAGCGCTGCGTTTCCGGCCCTTGCCGAGGCCGTAGCACGCGATCGCGCGGCGGCGCGTGCGCTGCACCGCAAGGCGTTGCTGATGCTGGCCGGGCTCGGCGGCGCGCTGGCCCTCGGCGTCGGTCTCTTCGCCGATGCCTGGATCGCCCTGCTCTACGGCCCGGCGTTCGCCGCGTCGGCAGAGCCGCTGCAAACGCTGGCCCCGGCGATCGGCCTCTCGTACGTCAACTACCTCGAGACGCACATGCTCATCGCCATCGGCGCGGTCCGCTGGCAGCTCGGCCTCTCGGTCCTTCTCGGTGTCGCCAACCTCGGGATGAACGCGGTGTGGATTCCGACGCTGGGCGCGCGCGGCGCCGCGCTGGCCACCGTCGCCACTGAGTTGCTCTTGCTGCTCGGGGCCATGCCCATGGTCGCGCACGCGCTGCGCTCGGAGCCAACGCCGTGACGCGACCCCGCAGCGAAGGGTGGGCGACCAGCGCGACCGCCGCCATCGGCGGCGCTGCGGGCCTCGCCATGGGCGCGCTCTTGGCGTTGGGCCCGCTGGAGCTGCGCGAGGCCTGGTTCCCCATCGGTCCGCTGCGCATCACCACCGCCGAGGCGTTGGCCGTGTTCGCTGTGATGGTGGCCGCAAGCGGCCTGGCCCTGGCGCAGCGCCACGACCGGGGCCTCTACGAGCGCGTACGCCGCCGACTTGCGCAGCCCGTCGCATTGCTTCTGCTGGCGTTTGGCCTGTGGGCCGTGGCGAGCGGCCTGTGGGCATCGACAGCGCCGATCGACGCCTTCAAGGCCGGCGCGCGGGTGCTCGGCGGCGTCAGCCTGGGCCTGCTCTGCGTGGGGCTCGGTGGAGAGGCGGCATTTCGGCGCCGCGCCATCGTGGGGCTGCTCACCGGTCTCGGCGTGGTCACGCTGCTTGGGCTGGGCGAGCGCGCATTCGGCCATGAGTTCGAGCCACTGCTGCGATGGTTTCGCCTGGAGCCGACCTGGATGCTCGGCGAGCAGCGGCTGTCGTCGGTCTTCAGCCACGCCAACACCATGGCCGCCTACCTGGAGCTCTGCCTGCCGCTGGTGCTGGCGCTTTCCTTGCGCGGAAGCGGCGTTGCCGGCCTCGCCGCCACGGCTTGGGCGCTGGTGGTGGTCGCCGAGCTCGCGCTGACCTACTCGCGCGCTGGCATGATCGCCGGTCTCCTCGGCCTCGGATTCTGCGCCACTTTGGCCCGGCGTGAGGGCCTGCGCTCGCTGCACAGGCGCGCCGGCCTGCTGGCGTTGGCGCTGGCGCTCTCGTTCCTGCTCAACCCAGACATGCGCGGCCGGCTTGGCTTCGAAAACCGCAACTACGCCGTCACCTACCGCGTCGATGGACACTGCGTGGGCCGGCCGGGTGCGACCATCGGCGTCCCGGTCCACGTGCGCAACGACGGCGCCTGGCCGCTCAGCAACCGCCAGGCGCCTGGCGAGCTCGCCGCGGTTCGCCTGCCCCCCGACGAGGCGCCATCGGCCGAGGACTTCGCCTACCAGCCACTGCCGGCCATCGACGCTGGCGAAGGGGTCACGCTGACGGTCGACGTCACGCTGCCCACCGACCGCCGGAGCGTCGACGTCGTCGTCGATATTCGGCGCAAAGATGTGCTCTGGTTGAGCGAAGTCGGCGTCGAACCGGCCCAGTTCATCTGCTACGTCGACAACGGCAGCGGCGTCTTGGTCGCAGAACCGCGGACGCAGGCAATGACGTTTGGGCACCGGCCACTCGAAATAGGCCGCGGCCAGTACTGGCGCGCCGCCGGTCTGCTTTTCGTGGAGCGCCCCATCGTCGGCCACGGCGCCGATCGCTTTCGGCAACTTCACGGCCGCCACGTGCCAGCAGGCGCTTGGGACTCCCGGGCACGCGCGCACTCGGTGCTCTTCGAGACGGCCGCCGACCTGGGCCTCGTCGGGGTCTTCCTGCTGCTGGCCATCGTCGTCGCCATCGGCCGCCGCTTCGGGCGCGCGCCGGCTGTGCCGAATCCGTCGCTGATGGCGGCGACGACGGCCGTCCGCGTGGACACCATCGCGCTGCAAGCAGCGGTGATCGCCTTCGCCATGCACAGCACGGTCGATTACTTCTTGGCTTACACTGACATCCTGGTGGTCGCCTGGTCGGTCGTCGGCCTCGCGCTGAGCGATCCGCCGCCACCCGCGCAACCGCCCGAGGAGGCGCCATGAGCGACGCATCCGACGCCATCCAAGCTGCCCGCGCGCTGAGGGTCATGGTCAACGGCGCCGAGACCCAGGTGCCGGCGGGCACGACCATCGCCGAGCTGCTGCGCACGCTGCAGGTCGTGCCGGAGGCGGTCGCAGTCGAGCGCAACCGCGCCATCGCCCGCCGCGCCACCCACGCCACCACGGCCCTCGAAGACGGCGATCAGATCGAGCTGGTCGGCTTCGTCGGCGGCGGCTGACCTGCCCGTATTGGGCCGTCGCGTCGCGGCCGCCCTGCCGCCCCTGTGCGCTATCCGCCAAACAGGCGACGCCACCACGGCAGCGACGGCTTCCGCGCCTGCAGCAGGGCGTTGGCATCGGCGACATAGAGCTCCGTGCGGGTGAGGACGATGGCCTGGGCGAGGCCGTCCAGCGGTCTGGCCAGCGAGACAGGCAGCACCGGCAGCTCCGGCGGCGCCGCCTCGCCCTTGGCCGCAGCGTCACGGCTGAGCGCCTCGAGGGCCTCGCGCGCCCCCTCGGCGATGGCCGCCATCTCGGCCTCGACGTCGGCGCGGCGGCTGAGAAAGACGACCAGGACCAGCTCTGCCGGCTGGCCGGCGAAGGCGATCATGGGCAGCGAGGCGAACGCCACGGCAGGCCGCCCTTGCACCACATCGCGCAGGGCCAGCAGCAGCGCAGGGTCCGGTGCCTGCGCTGGCGCCCCGACCGAGACCTCGGCGCCGGCCGCCACTTGTTCTCCGCCCACCGCCATCTCTCCCTCCTGGAATCCAGGCCCGCGCGCCGCCGCGGCCGAGCTGCCGCAGCATGTGGCACAGCATGTGGCACGGCCCGTGCACTGACCAGAGGCGTGGCCCGGTGCGACCGTCGCCACACGCACACCGCCAACGCGGTGAAACTCCAACGAGAAGACCGTGGGACGCGTCATCGGTGTGCCCACGGGTCCGCCGCACCTAGCCGAGACATTGGAGCAGCGCTGCTCCAATGCCGGTGGCCGAAATCTTGCCCAGGCGCTGCGCCGGGCCAGGATACACGGCACGGGACGGCCCTCGAGCGGGGCGGGGTGTCAGCGCCCCAACCCGAATGCGACTTTGGAGCAGCCGTACTCCAAAGCACCGCGGAGCCGAGACGCCCCGGCGTTCCGGCCCCCTCTCACGGCGACAACAGGCCCCCGAGGCCTTGAGGCGCAGATGCACTTCGCCCGCACCCGACCCGAACCCCAGACGCAGGCGCCGAACAAAGCGCGCAGCGACGACGCGTCGACGCCCGACACGTTGGCGCGCCCAACGGCAGCAGAGGCGCTGAGCCGCCCGCTGGTCGCGCTGGACGTCAACGACTTCTTCTCGCCCACCGGCGGCGGCGTCCGTCGCTACCACACCGAGAAGCTGCGCCACTTGGGCGACCGCAGCGATGTCGCCTACCACCTCGTGGTCCCGAGCGACCGCTTCGGCCAAGAGAAGCACGGCGGCGCAACGCTGCACTACATCCCAGCGCTTCCGCTCGGCAAAAGCGGCTACCGCGCCATGATCGATCCTCTGGCGCTGCGCCGCATCATCCGCGAGGTGCGCCCTGACGTCATCGAAGTGGGCAGCCCCTACCTGACGCCAGACCTGGTCCGGCTCGCCTCTGCCGGCACGGGCGCGCGGCTGGTCGGTTTCTGGCACGCCCACTACCCCGACGCCTACCTGCGCCGGCCGCTCGCCAAGCAGCCCCTGCTCAGCCGCACCGCCGAGCGCCTCGGCTGGTGGTGGGCCGCCCGCACCTACGGCCGCTTCGACGCCACCATCGCCGCCGCCGATTGCTTGCGCGACGAGCTCGCCGATCACGGCGTGCGCAACGTCTCGATCACGCCGCTCGGCGTGGACCTCGAGCTCTTCACCCCCGAGCGCCGCGACCGCGCCCTGCGCGCCAGTTGGGGCGCCGGCGACGACGACGTCGTGGTCTGCTTCCCGCACCGGCTCTGCGGCGAAAAGCGCCTCTCGACGATGATCGAGGCCTTCCGCACCGTCGTGGCCATCGCCGGCCCGCGCGCCCGCCTGGTGTTCGCTGGCCGCGGCCCAGGTGAGCCCGAGGTCCAAGCGCTGTGTGAGGCCTTCCCGGAGCAGGTGCATCACCTCGGCTTCGTCGATGACCGCCAGCAGATGGCGCGTATCCTGGCCAGCGCCGACGTCGTCGCCGCGCTCTCGCCCACCGAGACGTTCGGCCTCTCGGCAGCGGAGGCCATGGCCTGTGGCACCGCCCTCATCGGCGTGGACGCGCTCTCGGTCGGCGAGCTGTTGCGCCAGAGCCGGGGCGGCCTCGTCGTCCCCGACCTTGACCCACACGCGCTGTCGGCGGCCTGGCTGCAGCTGCTCGATCCCGAGCTGACGCGCCGCTATGGCGCCCGGGCCCAGGCGTTTGCGCTGTCGCAGTTCGACTGGCGCGAGACCTTCGACCGCATCATCGCTGTCTACCGGTCGGTGGTGAAAGGCGAGCCGGCGCGCTTGGATCGCCGGCCGCATCCGGTGGTGCCGGCGCCGTTGGCTTGGAGCGGCGGCGCGGCGGCGACCACCCCGCGGCGCCCGCGCGGTGGCGAGAGCGCGGACCGCAGGGTGCATGTCGCGGCGCCCCTGCCCGGCCGTGAGGCGCGACGCGGGCAGCAGCGTCGGGGCGGTTGAATTTCGGTCAATGCAAGGGCTTGCACGCGCCAAGGCTCGCCGGTAGAATACTGCGCCTTGAGGCCGATGAGGCCCAGGCCCGGACGAAGCACCGGACGTCGCCAGGGGTGCGACGACGGTGATCGGGTGAAGCGCCAAAATCAACATCAGGCGCGTTGTGCCGTCGGCGAACGACGGCGTGAAGGTGGGAGGAAAGGATGAAGAACTGGATGGGCCTCGGCCTGGCGCTTTGCTTGGCGCTCGCTGGCTTGCAGGCGTGCAGCGATGATTCTGGCAGCACTGGCGGCGGCACGGACACCGCGACCAGCGACACCACGACCGGCGGCGATACTGCGGCGGACACCACCACCGGCGGCGACAGCACGACCGGCGGTGACGCCGTGGACGCAGCTTCGGACGTCTCGGTCGTTGCGGCCAAGGACGAGTGCCAGAACACGGCAGACAAGACCTGGCTGACCACCGACCAGGGCGGCAAGAAGGGTCGCGATCTCGCCTCGGCAGCGGCCAGCAAGTGCGGCCTCGGCTGCCTTTCCAAGCCCGACCCGAACGCCTGCACCATCGACTGCATGCTCGGTGCCGAGAAGGTCGCCCTCAGCAAGCCGTGCGCGGGTTGCTACGGCAGCATCGTCGTCTGCACGATCAAGAACTGCGTCAGCAAGTGCGTGGCGGATCCGTCGGCCACCATCTGCACCGACTGCCAGAAGGAGAAGGGCTGCTCCGACGCTTTCTACAGCTGCACCGGCAAGCTCGACTAGGCCGAGTGTGACTCCGCGGGCGACCGCGACGCCGCGCCGCCCCTGCCTCTGGTACGGGCGGCGCGGCCGTTTTTGGCGGAATCGCAGCCTCATGGCTCCAAATGCTGCGTGTTTTGGCGACGGGAGGGTCGCGGTGCTGGGGCAGCCATCGAGATGACGCGCTGCGTCTTGACGCAGCCACGCCAACGCGGCGACAAGACGCACACCGCGCTTGCGGGCGCGCAACGAGCGACATCCACCCCCCTGAGGAGTACGGTCATGACAGAGCACCTTGGCAGCGCATGCCGCGCGACGGCGCGTCGGGAGTGGAGCGCTGGCCGCCGATGGCCCCAGCTGGGCGCCTACGCGCTGACCCTGCTGCTGCCTTCGCTCGCGGTCGCGGGCGAAGACGAGACGGTCGCTGAGCCCGCACCGGCCGCTGAGCCGGCCGCCGCCCCGGTCGCCGATGCCAAGGGTGGGGACGCCGAGGTCAAGAAGCTGCGCGACGAGGTGCGGGACCTGCGCTTCTCGCTCCAAGAGCTGCAGCGCGAGGCGAACAAGGACGACAAGCTCGCCTTTGGCACCTACCGGCTCGGCAAGGAGCTCTTCTTCGACTTCCACGGCTACTTCCGCGCCCGCTACGTCAACGCGACCAACATCCCGGTCGCACGCCTCGACAAGGGTGGCGGTTTTGCGCAGGCCGCCCACACCGGACGCGATGACGCCTCGGACGCCAGCTTCGCCTACTCGCGCCTGCGCCTCGACCCGACGTTGCGCTGGGGCGGCGACCCGAGCCGCGGCAAGACACCGGTCGTCTCGCTGAGCGCGCAGATCGACATGCTCGACAACGTGATGTTCGGCGACAACTCGCGCCAAGGCTCGGTGCCGCTCTTCGCCGAGAATCCGTCGGCCATGGGCATCAACGGCCGCGAGCAGCCCTTCCTCTTCGTGCGCCGGCTCTGGCTCGACATTCAGGCGCCGCTCGGCCTCATCAAGGTCGGGCGTCAGGCCTCGCAAGGCGGCATCGGCCTGCTCTTCAACGACGGCAACGGCTTCCGCAACGACTTCGGCGACGCCAATGGTGGCTCCAGCTTCGATCGCGTTGCCTTCGCGACACGCCCGCTGACCATCTACAACGCGCTGACCAACGGCAACCGCGCGCCGACGCCGCTCATCGTCCTGGCCGGCCACGACTGGCTGGTCGAAGATCCGCTCGGCTTCCACGGCTCGCAGGGCAACCTCGGATTGCGCCAGGCCGCCGGCCCCTTCGGCGTCGTGACCGATCCGACCTGCGGCGGCAAGGCCGAGCCCGAAGGCGAGAAGCCCACCGAGAAGTGCAACAACGACGTCACGCAATGGCTCTACGCCCTGGTCTGGAAGGACGAGAAGCTCAACCTCAAGCAGAAGACCGACGAGCTGCTGCTCGGCCTCGTCTACGTCAACCGGTCGCAGGAGTTCAACAAGTCGAACATGCACATCGTCGACTTCTTCTGGCGCTTCCAGATGGGGCTCGCCGAGACCGGACCGTCCATCTACACCGAGGGCGAAATCACCTCGATTACCGGCAAGACCAACGGCCTCAAGCTGTTGCCGGGTGGCAGCTTCAGCGACGAGACCGGCCTCGCCGAGAACTCCCTGCAGGGCGGCGTGCTCAACTACGTGGCGCGCCTCGGCCTCAAGGCGCCGACCTGGGACGCCATCGCCGAATACGGCTACAGCTCAGGCGACGACCAACTCGTCGGACCGACCGACGACGGCAAGAGCATCTTCAAGATGTACCCGATCAACGACGATTACCGCATGGGCCTGCTGATGTACCCGACGGTGCTCGCAGCGCGCTCGTTCAACACCGGCGCGGGTCGCGCGTCTGGCGCCCTGCACAGCGGCGGCGGCATCTTCAACTCGACGTACCTCAACCCGAAAGTGCGCTACCGGATGAACAGCACCGACAGCCAAATCGAGCTCGTCGGCCAGGGCATCCTCGCCTGGGCCGATACCCTCAACGGTGGCTACGTCCTCGGCTTCGTCTCCGACTACTACACCCCGCGCGCCACCCCACCCGCCGGCGGCTGGACCGACCCCTTCGACAAGGCGCCCTACGCCGACAACAAGTGCAAGGCGTTCGACGGCGACTGCGCCATCGGCTGGGAAATCGACCTCGCCGTGAAGGTGAAGTGGCTGCGCCGGAACCTCGGCTTCACCGAGGCCCGCGACAACTACATGATGCAGTGGTCCAATGAGTTCGGGTACATGAGCGCGGGCAAGGCGCTCAAGGATCGGCTGGCTGTGGGCGCCGATGGCATCTGGACCCTGCAGAGCCGCATCGCCTACCTCTGGTAGCTTGCCGGCCCCTAAGCGCAGTCAACGGTCTCCCTGGGCCCCTGCCGGTGCCGCTTCGGCCGAGCACGGCTGCGCCCAGCCCTGCCCCTTTGACCCGCACCGCAGCGCGCAGCGCCCCTCCACGCGCTAACGGCGTCCACTGTCAGACCTCGCCGGCGACCTTCGCCTGGCGCGGAGCAAGCGGCGACCGCCCCCCTCAGCCCGCGCCGGAGCGCGGAAGGCGGCCCTCCAGGCCGCCGCGGAGTCTTGACAGGCAGCGACCTGCTTCACATACTCCCGGTCCGCTTCCGCAAAGGAGGCGGGGACGCCTTGCGCGGGCGCTCCAGAAGACGGCAGACCCCGACCTAGCGCCGCCCGGCCCAGCCCGCGACGGCCGCAAAGCCGGGGGGCCGCGACAGCAACGCCCAAGTAGCTCAGTTGGTAGAGCAGGGGACTGAAAATCCCCGTGTCGGCGGTTCAACTCCGTCCTTGGGCACCGCGCGGTGGATGCGCTCCGCCGCGAGGTAGCCGCCAGAGCCGGAAGGCGCTGGAGGCGACCTGCAGCGAAGACGTCGTCGATGGCAATTTCATCCCTTGGGACCGTAGCTCAGCTGGGAGAGCGCTGCATTCGCATTGCAGAGGTCAGGGGTTCGATCCCCCTCGGTTCCACCCCCACCCTACACCCTCGACTCGGCTTCGCCCGCGCTCGCCCTCTGCCGCTTCCGCCATGGCCCGGGCTGCCCGGTGCGCGGCGGCG
>CANLIC010000039.1 GCA_947491025.1 Myxococcales bacterium | reverse complement strand
GGGGCGCTCGTCGCGCTGGAGGCTACGGGGCTGGTGACGCGCGTCGTCGAGGCTGACGGCGAGGCCTATTGGTACGCGACGGCGGCGGGGCAAGCTGTGTGAGCCTCCGACAGGCGCAGGGGCGTTGCGTGACGAGGCGGGCGACTGGGAGCCTGTCTACGAGCGCTAGACTCGCCCTCGGAGCTGGCATGCGGCCGCCTCGACCGTCGCCAGCCGCTGCGGAAGCTGGAATCTCTCACGTCGCCGAGCGCCGAGCCCTCGGGTTGTCGAACGGCCGATCCTGCTCGCCTTCCGGTCCGATGCCTTCGTTCCCAAGTCTCCGTCACGCTCCTAGGCCGAAGTAGCGATGCTCACACACTGGCGCCCTTCCGTTGCAGCTGGCGGCGGGTTCCTTCGAAGGCCTCCGTCTGGAGCGCGTGATCGAACTCCAGCGCGCCTGGACGGCCCAAGGACTTGCGGGTGCTATCGGAGCTTGAGGCGATCCTGGCGCGGATTCGTAGTCGTTAGGAATCCCAACTCATCCGTCGCTGGCCCACGAGTTCTTCGAGCTGCGAATCTTCTGTCACCTGCGCTGCCGGCGAGTGTGTGCATCGCGGCGCGGCTGCATCAGGGTAGGCGCGAACCGGACGCGTCGCGCCCGACCGCGGCATGCTCAGCTGCCGGGGACCCACCGTGGCCGCCTGCGCCGCCATCCCCCTTGCAACCATCCCCCACCTACAAGACAATCCCGCGCACGCGGTGCAAGACCGCGCCTGGGGGGCAGAGATGGCCGAGCAGATCGCGCTTCGCACCTTTTCGATCATCGACTCGCTGCAGCCGCAGACGGCGTCGTTCATCGCGACCGTCGCCCGTGGCTTCCTTCCGGTCGAGGAGCAAGCCGCCTTGCTGGTCGAAGTCGCCCCGGGCATGTCCATCAACCGCGTGACCGACACCATCCTGAAGTCGACGAGCGTCATCCCGGGCATGCAGATCGTCGAGCGCGACTTCGGCATGCTCGAGGTCCATCACGACGATCGCGGGCAGATCCGCGCCGCCGCCGACGCCCTGCTCGCCTTCTACGAGATCGACGAGGGCGCCCGCCTCAAGCCGCGCATCACCTCGGCGGAGCGCCTGACGGGCGTCACCGGCTACCACACGCAGCTGATCAACCGCATGCGTCACGGCGACATGATCCGCCAGGGCGAGACGCTCTACACCCTCGAGGTGCACCCCGCCGGCTACGCGCTCATCGCGGCCAACGAGGCCGAGAAGCACGCCGACATCCGCATCTTGGAGATCGTCACCTTCGGCGCCTTCGGCCGGCTCTGGATCAGCGGCGACGAAGAGAACATCGCGCAGGCCGATGAGCGCATTCGCCAGGTGCTTGGCGCCATCGAGGGCCAGGCCAACCCGGGCTGAGCGCGCCCACGGGTGCGACGCCGAGACACGGGCCATGTCGTCCTCGGCTGAGGCGATGTCGGCGGGCCGCGCCTGCCACGTGATCAGCGCTTGGCGCTCGCAGCGGGAGCGCCCTGACCTTGCGTCGGTCGCTCTCGCGCAGCGACCTCGATCTGCAGCGCAAGCCGCACCTGCGCGCTGCCGGCGGGCACGTCGACGGCGAAGAGCAGGGCGACGCCTTGGAAGCATGCCCGTGCCGGCTGCCCGACGGGCTGCGCCAGGGTCTCGATCGGGCAGGCCTCCAGCGTAACGGCGCGGTCGAAGCGCAGCCGCACACGGGCGCGTGCGTGCTCGAGGTCGCAGGCGCGGAGGCCGTGGAGCCGCTGGCCGCGACGGATGTCGGCAGCGCCGCCCTGCCAGCGCAGCAGGCCGGGTCCGGGCGAGCCGGTGCCGAGGCTGGCGTTGATCTCGATCGCAAAGCGCAGCTGCGTCGATGGCGCCGGCTCGAAATCGAGGGTCCAGCGCGCTTCAAGCAGGTCGGCGTCGGCGGCCATCGCGACCGTCTTGACCAGCGTGACGGCGACATCACCGCCGTCAGGCCCCACACCGGCGACCCGTCCGTCGCTGCAAAGCGTCAGCACCGCCCGCTCGTCGGCGCCGCGGCCTTGGGTCTGCACGTCGAGCGTGCGGTAGCGGGCATGGAGCAGGTCGCCGCGCTCCTCGCTGTCGTCGAGCCAGCCAGCGCCGGGTGGGGCGCCAGGCGCTGCTTGTGCCGGTAAGAAACGGTCGTGCAGCCAGGCCCGCTCGTGGCCATCGACCGGGGCGTCGGGCGGGTGACCGTGCTCGCGGCGGCGGGTCAGCGTGTCATGCAACGCCGCGCCAGCGCTCACCAGTTCGAGGCCGGCCAGGACGCCTCCATGGCTCGGGCGCAGCAGCGCGCGCAGGTTCCGGTTGCGCAGCAGCACCGCGGTCTCGAGCTCGGCGTAGTGGTCGCGCAGCCCGACCTCGAGGAAGGGGCCGGGCTCACAGATCAAGGCGTCGACCGCGACTTCGGCCTCGGCGAGGGCAGCGTGGGCGGCGGCGCGCAGATCGGCGTCGTGCAGGCCGGCGGCGTGGCCCCAGCCATAGACGGCGCCGCGCTGACCCCGGTAGAGCGCCCGTCGCGGCTGCACGAGCTGGCTCATGGCGCGGAAGCCGCCGTTGCGCATGACCCGCTCGGCGGCGGCAAAGCGCCGCGAGACCTCGATCATGCGCTTGTGGAGGCGGTCGACCTCGCCATAGCGCGCGAGGTAGGCCTGCCAGAGGCCAGCGCGCAGCCAATCTTCGGCGCCTTCGGTCGAGTCGCCGCCTGCCACCAGCAGGTCGCGCCGGCTGAAGAAGCCGTCGAGGCGCCAGGGCGCGATGGTCTGCACCAGCAGGTCGGCGTCGATGCCGCTGGCGAGGTAGACGCGGCCGCTGCTCGGGCAGCGCTCAAGGGTGTCGCGCGGCAGGGCCAAGGCCAAGGTCGGCGGTCGGGCGCCGTCATCGTCGTCGTCGCCGGAGTCTTTGCTCTCGGGGTCGAGGCCGGCGCTTCGGGCCTCGCTGCGCATGTCGTCGAGCGCCGCGAGCAGGCGCCGCAGACCGCGCGCCTCGCCGTCTTTCGCCAGGAGCTGCGCCGGCCCCGCCCAGGTCCACGCCGCTGTCGTCGCGCCGTGGCGCAAGCGCAGGGGCCGCGGGTCGCTCGGCGCGGCCTGTTGGGCGCGCTGCAACAGTTCGGCGCAAGCGGCTGCGGCGTCGCCCTGGCCGAAAAGGCGGCCAAAGGCGCGATCGATGGGCAGCACCGCCAGCGGCCGGCCGGCGTGCTCGGTGACGTACCAACCGCGCGGCACACCGTCGACAGCGGCGGTGCGCAGCATCGCCTCGGGCAGCGCGGTCCAGCGGGCGCCGCCTTCGGCCAAGATCTCGCAGAGGTGCGGCTCCCACACCCCCTCATCGAGCCAGGCGCCCTTGGGCCGGACGCCGGTGCGGCGCTCAAAGCACCCTGCGGCCATCTCGAGCTGGCCGACGGCGTCTCGCGCCGGCAAGAGCGCCAGGATCGGGGCGTAGAAGCCGCCGCCCACCAGCTCGACCGTCCCCTCGCCGACGAGGCGCGACAGCCGATCGATCAGCGACTCGTGCTCGGCCTCCAGGTACTCCCACAGCGTGCCGTCGAGGCGAATGGCGATGAGCGCTCGCGTCTGCTCGAGGGCCTCGAGCAGCGGTTCGACCACGCCTTCGGCCAGCGCGCCGAGCTCACTGCGGGACACGGTGGCGGCGCCGCTGAGCTGGGCGATGAGGTGCAGGCGAGCTTCGGCCATGCCACCTCCAGCGGGGAAATCGGCGCCGCGGCGCGCCCGATCGGCCCGGTCCCGGCGCCCCGAGGAGGAGGCGCGGTGTTGGTGCGGGCGTCGCGGTGGATGGCTAGGGCGTCTGGGGCGCCGTCGGCGCTCGGCGCTTGCCGCGCAGGTAGAATACGAGCACCTGCTCGGCAGAGACCATGAAGACCTCGCCGCGTTGGCTGCGCATCGCCAGCGGCTTGCCGGCCTCGATCTGGAAGAGCGTGCCGAAGAGCACGGTCTGCTCGGCGTTGCGCAGCAAGATCTGGTCGAAGCCGTCGAGGCCCTTGGGCTCCGCGCCGCCTTGGAAGTCGATGCGGGTGATCTCGCGGAACTGGGCGAAGCGGTACTCGCCGAACCGCTGCAGGATGTAGCCGTCCTGGTTCTTGCCGACGACCTTGGCGACCACCACCGCGCCGTCTTGCAGCGTGATGCGGTCGCCCTTCTCGTCGCATTTCTCGCAGACCGACTCGATCGGCGTGAAGGGCCGGAAGCCGAAGAGCGCCGGCGCCACGCACAGCACGAGCGCTAGCGCCGCCAACGCGCGGCGCGATGAGGGAGACGGGCAGCGAGCGGTCGCGAACATGGCTCCTCCTGCCGGCATCGCCAGCGGGCGCGAGCCTAGCAGCCCTTGTGCGGCGGCGCCACCGGTCTCGCCAAAGGCCTCAGGGCGGTCGCAAAGTCGGCGTCAGCGCCGACAACCCTCACCCCCGCCGCTTCGCGGCGCCCCCTCTCCCGCTGAAGCGGGAGAGGGGGCGGCTGAATTCATTGTCATGTCCCCCTCTCCCGCCCGACGGGAGAGGGGGTTAGGGGGTGAGGGTGTCGTCGGATCCGGACCTTGCCATAGCCCTGCCAAAGGCCCGCAAGGGCCCCCCTCCGGCGGGCTCGCCGTCCGCAAGCCGTGGGACGCCGGCTGCGCTGGCCCAGGCGGACCGGTGTTGTCGGCGTGGCGGTCCAAATTCACCCGTCGACAGACCGATTTCGACTGCTCCCCCTTGCGTCGGCAGCCGCAGAGATGGAAGGTGCGCGGCCGCCGGGCCAGCGACCTTGCGTCGCCGGCCACGCTACGAATCGACGGGAGGCGAACGTTGGGAACCATTCACCAGTTCATCGAAGAGACGCTGCGGGCGGCGTTCCCCGACGCGACGCTGGCGGTGCGCGACACCACCGGCACCGACGACCACTTCGAGGTGGAGATCGCCTCGCAGCGCTTCGCCGGCCTGGGCCGCATCGAGCAGCACCGCCTCGTCTACGACAGCCTTGGGCCGCGCGTCGGCCATGAGATCCACGCTTTGGCGCTGCGCACCCGCACGCCAGCCGCGTCCTAGCCACCCTGCAGGGCGGCGGCCAAGACGCCGCCGCCAGCCCATCGCACGCGTCGCCCGTCGCGGCGACTTGGAGAGCGCCATGAGTGAGTCCGCCACCCTGCCCCGCACCGGCCAACCGGAGATCGACGACGCCATCGTGCGCATCGATGGCATCGTGAATGCCAACCCCGTGGTCTTATTCATGAAGGGCACGCCCAGCTTCCCGATGTGCGGCTTCTCCGCCCGCGTGACGCAGGTGCTGCAGCAGGTCGGCGTGCCCTTCCAGGCCGTCAACGTGCTCGCCGACGGGGCAGTCCGCGAGGGCGTCAAGGTCTACGGCAACTGGCCCACGATTCCGCAGCTCTACGTCGACGGCAAGCTGGTCGGCGGCTGCGACATCATGCTCGACATGCACCAGTCCGGCGAGCTTGCGCCGCTGCTGAAGGGCGCCGGCCCCAAGTCCTAGCAACGCGACCACGGACGGAGGCCTCCGGCCGCAGCTCGCCCAGATTCCTCGGCGTGTTCGGCACAGTGCGTGCGTGCGACGCCAGGTTCTCGCTGAACCGTCGGCGGCTGGTTGCGGGCCTCGGGCGAGACCGCACGCGGTTGTCGGGCCCTGACTGGCGTGGGAAGATCGCCTTCGGCGCCGGAGCGCCGTTGGAGACTCCCATGCCGCAACTACGCGCAACCACTCGAGCCCAATCTGGATCGTCCAACGCTTGGCACCTGGCGTGGCCCGTCGCGGCCGCCTTGCTGCTGATTCCGGCCGCGCTGCAGGCGTTGCCACAGGTCTCCGGCCTCGAAGGCGTCTTGACGGGCGCCGGCGGCGGCCCCGCGGTCGACGGCGTCCACAAGATGACGTTCGCGCTGTACGGCGCCCAGGTCGGCGGCGTGGCAGCTTGGAGCGAGGGGCCACTTGACATCCAGGTCACCGGCGGCCGTTTCCACCATCGCCTCGGCAGCGGCGGCAAGGGCCTCGATCCGGCGGTGCTCGCGAGCCTCCAGGCGCCCTTTGTCGGCGTGTCGGTCGGCGGCGACCCAGAGCTGCCGCGGCGTCCGCTCGACGCAGCGCCCTTTGCCATCATGGCAGCGGCAGCGCAGAGCGTCGCTTGCAGCGGCTGCATCGGCGGCGAGGCGCTGGGCAACGGCGCAGTGGCGGCGGCGAAGGTCGGCTTCAACTACGCCGGCAGCGGCAGCAAGGGCGGTGCGGCGCTGGATCTCATCTGCACCGGCTGCGTCTCGGTGGCGGAGCTGGCCTTCGACGGTGACCTCGACCTCGCCGGCAACTCCATCAAGGCCAAGAACGCCACGCTGACCGGCGACCTCGTGGCCAAGAACGTCACGGCGGCGGCTTTTGTCGGCGACGGCAGCAAGCTCACCGGCATCGCCCAGCCAAGCGGGAGCTGCCCGAGCGGTCAGTCCGTCATCGGCATCGCCAGCGACGGCAAGCTGCAGTGCAAGGCGACGAGCGGGGCGCTGCCGCCCGACGGCCTCAACGAGATCAGCAACGAGCTGTTGCACAACCAGTTTCAGGACACCGTCACCGCCAAGAACAAGGGCGTCGCCATCCCGGACAACACCGGCGGCGACGGCGTCAGCGAGCTCGTCTTCCCCGACATCGGCGTGGCGCAGGCCATCTCGCTCAAGCTGGAGGTCAAGAACACCGATCTCTCCACGATCTCCATCGCGCTGCTGCCGCCCGACGACAAGAAGGTGGGCTACGTCGTGTGCGATCCCTGCGGGGAGAAGGACGCAAAGTCCTTGGTCTTGGAGACGCCCAAGGTGCCGATGAAAGCGGGCGACATTGGCGCGTGGGTGGGCCAGAACCCCAAGGGCATCTGGACGCTGAAGGTCAAGGACGTGGCCTTTTGCCTGCCGCAGGTGCCGGGCAACGAGACGCTCTGCGACACCAAGGCCAAGACCGACGGCCTCATCGTCGACTGGTCGATCAGTGTCGGCACGCTGTCGAACCAGAAGGTGCGGCTGGACGGCCGCCTCATCGTCCGCGACGGCGTGACCTTGCTCAAGGCCGAGACCGGAAAGATGGTCTGCGACGACAACCACCGCGGCACCCTCTACTGGGACGGCACCTCGATTCAGGTCTGCACCGGCGCGGGCCTCTTCCCCATCAGCGTGGGGGCGCCCGGTAGCGAGGCCAACCCGGCGACGAGCTGCAAGGAAATCGCCGCCAAGGTCGCCGGCGCCAAGAGTGGCGCTTTCTGGATCGATCCCGATGGCTTTGGCGGCAAAGCGCCGTTCCAGGTGATCTGCAACATGGACGTCGCCGGCGGCGGCTGGACCAAGGTCAGCGAGTACGCCGAGACCTTCTACGCCAACCTCGACGGCCGCAACGACCTGACGTGGCAAGAGGTCCTCATCCTGGAGGTCGACCACGGCGCGCAACCCCCCGCTGTGAAGTCGACCGTCACGCAGCAGAGCTGCTACACCTCGGCGAAGAAGGGCTTCCAGACCACGGCGCAGGGCGGCCCGCATTGCGACACCGGCATCCAAGTGCGCATCGGCGGCAACGGCGGCTCCTGCGGCAACGAAGAGAACGGCTGCTTCGGCGTCTACAAGGGAGGCACGGTCTTCGGCAGCGCCATGGGCTGCAACTGGGACTGCAGCGGGGGCGCGGTCACGGTCTGGGGCAAAGGCTACAACTGCAACTCGTGCCGCTGCCGCAACACCCCCGAGACGACCACCGCAGGCTGCGGCAACGGCGCCAACGGCGGCGCCAGCTGGGGCAACCTGCGCCATTGGATCTTCGTGCGCTGAGGCACGAGGGGCTCAGCGGGGCCCGCCGCGCGCGCTATCGACCGGGCGCAGGGTGCAGGGCGCCGCAGCCGCCGCAGGTGCGCGCCGCGACATCGCCATAGAAGCGCTCAAAAATCGGCGCCAGCTGCGTGGTCGTGTCGACCATCTGCAGCCACAGCTCGTGCAACACCGCGCCGCAGCCAGGGCAATACCAGCGGACACCGTCGAGCTCCCCGGGGTCGCGGGCATACTCGCAGACCACGCCGAGGGTGCCGGCGAAGCGCTGCGGCGAGTGCGGGACGTTCGGCGGCAGGCGAAAGAGCTCGCCCTCGCGGATCCAGATGTCGACGAAGGCGCCGTCGTCGACGACGCGCAGCAGCATGTCGCCCTCGATCTGGTAGAAGAGCTCTTCGCGCGGGTCGATGTGCCAGTCGGTGCGCTGGTTGGGGCCACCGACGACGAACAGCATGAAGCCGCCCTCGTTGTAGAGGTTGCGGTTGGCGACCGGCGGCACCAAGAGGTGGCGGTTCTCGGCGATCCAGCGCGTCAGCGAGAAGGGAGCGGCGATCATGGCGCCTCCTGGCGGCACGGGCTGTCGCGCCGTCGACGTCGCCACGCTGACCGAGATCGTGCGGCGCTTCAAGGCGCGAGGGTGCGGCAGGGGTCTTCGCCTGGTGGTGGCGCCGCGGTGCCTTGAGGCGTCAGAAGCCCATGCCCGCGCTGAACGTAAACCCACTGAAATCGAAGCGATCGTCGGGCGTGAAGCCCGAGCTCCAGTTCCAGCCCACGCCGATGAGCGCCGGTCCGAAGTCGAGGCGCAGGCCGAGCGCGGCCGTGGCCCAGGTCGTGCTCGGCGCGCGCGGCAGCACGGCATCTGCCTGATTGGGATCGTCGGGGCTGCTGAGCCCGACGCTGTGCTGCAGACGGGCCATGGCGTAGGGCCGCACCCAGTCGCGGACGGCGTAGGCGAGGCCGACGTCGAGGTAGCCGCCGGCCGCCCATTCGATGGCGCCCTCGGGCCAGCCCTGACCGTGGCCGCCGACGCCAAGACCGCCACCAGCCGCTGCGCTGAGCTGGAGGGCTTGCGACAGGGCCTCGCGGTGCCGCCAGCCGACGCTGGCCATGGTGAAGCCCTCGATGCCGTCGCCGGGCACTTTGTGGCCGAAAACACCGATCTCGACGTCGTCGGTCTGCCCGCGCACCGGCACCCGGAGGTCGCCCTGCCAGGCGCCGCCCTGGACGCGCAGGCCGTGCAGCGTCGCCTCGGTGCGGCCGCCTGGCGCTGCCACCGCGATGCTGTCCCCGCGAATCGGCGGCGCGAACGCGGCGCAGCCAGCGCCGAGCACCAAGAGGCCGCACAAAAGGACGGGGGCGGAGTGGCGCCCGATGGTCATGCAGGCCGCCATGGTCGGCGGGCTGATCGACGGGATCGCTCGTGGCTGCGTGGTCATGGCGGCTCCGTGCTTTTGGGCGGGGGCGTGCATGCCCGACGCGATCGCAACAGGCTGCAACGGTCGTGCCAGCGCACCCTGCGGCAGGAACTCCCTTGCATTCAGAACTGTTGGCGCGCAATCGCTTTGGCGGTTGGCCGAAAGTTCAGCCTCGGATGGTGCACCGGCCCGCCAGCGCTGGCGTAGCCTTACGCCACCTGGGCGAGAGTCTGACGACATCCTCGCTCCGCGAAACAGCATGGAGGCGCGCCTCAGCTGGAGGCGTCGGGTTGCTGGCTCCGCGACCTAGCTGCAGCGTCGTCTGTCGCTGCCGCCGACTCGCTCGCCGGCCGATGGCCCGCCATAGCGCGCTGCAGGCTGGCCTCTACGGCGGCCGCAAGCACCAGGACGTGCGGCTGGCGGATGACGGCCAGGTGATCGCCTGGAATGGTGACGACCTCGACCCCGCCGCGGCAGAGGTCTCCCCAGCCATAGCGGTAGTCGACGTCGCCCGACAGCCAGGTCGGCCGCTCATCGACCCAGCTCGACCGCATCAGCGTGGCGCGCGCCGCGATGGTCCCTCGCGGCGTGTAGTTGAGGGTGTGGCGCAGGTGCAGCTTCAAGAGCTCGAACATCGGCCGCATCGCCGGCAGGTCGAGGGCGACCGCATGCGCCTGGTCGGGCAGCAGGGTCGCCATGGCGACGCGCTCCAGCAGCGCATCGAGCCGCAGATCGACGCCGCCCTCGAGCCAGCGACGCAGCGTCGACAGGGGCAGCGACGGTGCACCGAGGGCGCGCAGACGGTCTCGGCTGCGGTCGCGCACGTAGTCGAGCAGGTGCTTGCCGAGGCTCCGGCCCGCGCGGCCGAAGATCAACCGCGCCATCATCGGCATGGTCGGGCGGTGGCCGTCCAGCGGCGCGCCCTCGTCGACGAGCACCAACGCGCCGACGGTCTCGCCTTCCGCCTCGAGTTGCAGCGTCATCTCGTAGGCGACGTAGCAGCCGAACGAGTAGGCGCCCAGCAGGTAGGGGCCGCGGGGTTGAACGGTGCGAATCGCCTCGATGTAGCGCCGGGCCATCGCCGGCACGTCCGGATCGGGCGGCTCCTGGCCATCGAGGCCGGCGGCGGCGAGGCCGTAGAAGGGGCGCGAGGTCGGCAACGAGCGCGCCAGCTCGACGTAGGGGAAGACCACGCCGGCCGCAGGGTGGACGAAGAAAAGGGGCGCGTCGGCGCCGCCGGACCGCAGGGGCACAAGGCACGAGGGCGCGAGGTCTGCGCGCGCAGCGGGCAAGGCGGTGGCGCCGGGGGGTGCCGGGAAGAGACGCGCCAGCTGGGCTGCGGTGAAGCCGGTGAACACCGCGCTCGCCGGCAGCTCGACGCCATGACGGCGCCGCGCGGCCTCGACCAGCCGCATGGTGACCAGGGAGTCGCCGCCGAGCTCGAAGAAGTCATCGTCGGCGCCGACGCCGGAGATGCCGAGCAGGTCTTCGACGAGGGCGATGACCTGGGCCTCGGCGTCGGTGGCCGCGGCCCGGTACGGCGTCGCCTGCGCCGGTCTGGGCGCACCCGGCCGGCTCGGGCGGGAGGCGCCGAGGCTGCCGGCGGTCGGGGCAGACCCGACGGGCTGGCCAGGTACAGCGTCGACGGCATCGCCGGCCATCGAGAGCGCAGGGCTGAAGCCGCGCCCTGGCGTTGGCGCCCGGTCGAAAGCAGCGCGCGGCGCCGTCTCGCTGCGGACGCCAAAGCGCGTTCTGGCAAACGGAACGCCCGGCAGATGCAGGCGCCGACCTCCGGCATCGGCCGAGGCACCCAGGGGCTCGAGCGCGACACCGGCGCAGATGGCCGCCGCCCGCCGCGCCCGCAGGTTGCCCTTTGCCTCGAGGGGATCGGCGCCGACGGCCGACAGGCTGGCGATGCACTCGCGGTCGGGCAGGTTCCAGCGCAGCGCGGTCGCCATGCTGCCAGCGAGGCCGAGCTCGATGAGCGCGTAGTCGCCGGCAGCGCCCAAGGCGCCGAGCGCGGTCTGCAGATCGGCCGGCTGTACCGTCAGCCGCGCCCAGTGGGCCGGATCGCGGGCCTCGGCGTCGGACAGGCGTCGTCCGGTCACGCAGCTGAAGAGCGGGATGCGCGGCGCGTGCAGCGTCAGCGCCTGGACCAGGGCGGTGAGGGGCGCGGCGACCGGCTCCAACAGCGGCGTGTGGGCGGCGATGCTGACCCGGACCCGGCGGGTCACGACGCCTTCGTCGGCCAGGGCGCGCTCGAGCGCGGCGATCGCAGGCGGGCGCCCGGAGACCACCGTCGCCTCAGGCCCGTTGCGGAGCGCGATCCAGGCGCCTTCGGGCAGGCGCGGCTGCAGCGTGTCGGCGGCGGCGGCGACGGCGAGCACGGCGCCTGCCTCGGTGCGGTCGAGCAGCTTGGCGCGCGCCATCGCGAGGTGCATGGCGTCTTCGAACGTCAGCACGCCAGCCAGGACGGCCGCCCCGAGCTCGCCCGTGCTCTGACCGAGGACGGCGTCCGGCCGCACGCCGAGCGCTGCCCATGAGGCGCCCAAGGCATGGGCCACGGCGAGGGTGAAGGCGCCGGCCCAATGTTGCTCATCCAGCTCGGCCTGGAGCGCGTCGCGCTGCCCGTCGTCGACGCCTTCGAGGGCGAGAAAGCGCCGCAGATCGGGGGCGCCGTGCTGTGCGGCGAGGGCGCCGGCGTGGTCGAACGCGGCGGCGAAGGCCGGGTCGCTGCGGTACGCCTCGCGGCCGCCACCGACGCGCTGGAAGCCCTGGCCTGGCAACAGGAACGCCACAGGGCGGGCGCCGCGCCCGGCATCGCCTCGGGCGTCTGGCGCGCGTTCGAGCGCGGCCGCCAGCGCTGCGCCCTTCAGATCGCCGGGTACGACCCAGGCGGCGCGGGCACGCTGCCGACGCCGACCGCGCCAGAGGGTGGCGGCGACATCGCGCGCGGTAGCTCGGGCGCCGTCGTCGACCCGGCCGGCGGCGATCGCCGAGGACATCGCGGCATCGGCGGGGTCGGCGCCAAGGGCGGCGCAGATCGCCAGGCGTCCGCGCTCCAGCCCGGCGGCATCGCTGGCCTGGAGGATGATCTCCACCGGCGTCGCGTCCGCGGTCGCGTGGTCGGCGGCAGCGACGCTGGAGACCCGGTTGGCGTCGCGAGCGCCAGCCGCCGCCGCCGCAGGATCGGGCGCCGCGCCCAAGATGACGTGGGCGTTGGTTCCGCCGGCGCCAAAGGAGCTCACGCTGCAGAGCCGCGCGGCGTCCTTCGGCCACGGCTCGGTGCGCGTCGCGCCTTGGAGGCGGCTGCTGCGGGCGAGCTCGGCGCAGGGTGCGCTCAGGTTGCGCGAGGCGGGGATGAGGTCGGCCTGCAGCGCCAGCGTGGCCTTGATGAGGCCGACCACGCCCGCCGCCGTGTTGGCGTGGCCGAGGTTGGACTTGGCGCTGCCGATGCGGGTGGCAGGCGCGCCGGGTTGGCGGGGACCGAGCGCGGTATGCAGGGCCTGCAGCTCGAGCGGGTCGCCGAGCGGCGTCGCCGTGCCGTGGGCCTCGATGAGGGCGATGCTGCCGGGATCGACGCCGGCGTCGCGCACCGCGCGCTCGATGACCTGGCGCTGCCCCTGCAGGCCCGGCGCCGTGTAACCGAGGCGATCGCGGCCGTCGTTGTTGCTGGCGCTGCCGAGCAGGACGGCGCGAATCGGGTCGCCGTCGCGCAGGGCGTCGTCGAGGCGGCGCAGCACGACCGCCGCCACGGCGTCAGCGCTGACCGTGCCGTCGGCATCTGCGGCGAAGGAGCGCGTCTCGCCGTCGCGGCTGGTCACACCGCCGCGCTGCCAGAGGTGCCCTGCCAGGGTCGGAAAGGCGATGGAGGCGCCGCCCGCGATCGCCGCGTCGCAGTCGCCCGTGCGCAGCGCTTGCACCGCGAGGTGGACCGCGATGAGGCCGGTGGAGCAGGCCGTCTGGACGGCGATCGCCGGACCGCGCAGGCCGAGTTTGTAGGCGACACGCGTCGCCAGGTGGTCTTTGTCGCTGGCGACGACTGCGGCGAAGGCGCCGAGGCCACCGGGATCGACGCCGGACGGCAACACCTCGTTGAGCATCCAGGTGTTGGGGGCACACCCGGCGTACACGCCCACCGCGCCGGCGAAGCGATCCGGGGCCAGCGCAGCGTCGTCGAGGGCAGCGGCCGCGACCTCCAGAAAGACGCGGTGCTGCGGGTCGGTCAGGGTGGCCTCGCGCGGCGAAACGTCGAAGTGCGCGGCGTCAAAGCACTCTGCGTCCGTCAGCGCCGCGCGCGCTGGGACAAACGCCGGGTCGTCGACGAGGTGCGGTGGCAGTCCAGCTTGGAGCAGAGCGTCGCGATCGAAGCGCCGGACCAGGCTCTCGCCCGCGACCAGCGCTCGCCAAAAAGCGTCGACGTCAGCCGCCGGCCCGAAGCGACCGGCGACGCCGACGATGGCGATGGCCCGGGACGCGGCGGCGCTGGGCGGCGTAGGGGCAGTGGCTGCTGCGGGCGGCACGACGGGGGGAGGCGGCGCGACCTCGCCGTCTTCGAGAAACGCCGCCTGGTCGCTGGCCGTGGGGCGCGCCAAGAGGTGGGCGACCGGCACGGGGCGCAGGAACTCGGCTTCGAGACCAGCGGCGAGGCGGGTCAGCGCCAACGAGTCGCCGCCGGCGGCGAAGAAACCGAGGTCAAGGTCCGCGTGGGCCGGCAGGACCGCCCGCCAGCAGGCGCGCACCCGGGCGAGCGTCGCAGCGGCAAAGAGCGCTGGCGCTTCAGTGCCGCCGAGCGGAAGGGCGCCAGCCGTGCGGAGTTCAGGCAAGGGCATCGCTTCGGTGGGGGCGCGCGAAGCCGCCACGGCGGGTCCCAGGCGCGGCGGCAGCCCGGAGAGCGCAGCAAAGGCCCGGCCGCTGGGCACGATGCCCACGCCGACGACGCCGCACGGGCGGTGCAGGGCTGCCAACGCCGCGGCGCAGGCGCGATCGATGTCGAGCGCGGGCAACCCGAGTGCCGCCGCCAGCGGATCGACCGCGCGCCCCGCTGACAGGCCGCAATCGACGAGCTGCGGCAGCAACAGCGCCGCGCTGGCGCCGACCTCGGGCCCGTCGAGACTGGGCCGCGTCGCGGCGAATGTCTCCAGCCAGCCGAGGCCGGAGGCGGCGGCGGCGGCGTAGGGCGCGAGGGCGCCGCCGAGCGCGTCGGGTCGCGGCGGCAAGCGGGCGTGCACGGTCGTCACATCGATGAGGTGGACGCGCGGACGAGTCGCGAGGGCTTCAGCGAGGGCTGGCAGCAGGCCGGGCCGGGCGTCGAATGCCTGTTCGCCCGCCGCAGCCGCAGCCATCACCAGGTGGCTGAGCGGGCCATGCGCCGCCTCGAAGTCGGCCAGCGCGGCCGCGAGCGGGGCTTTTGCGTCGAGGCCGGCGACTGCGAGCCTCCCCTGGCCTTGCAGCGCCAACTGGTGCAGCGCGTCTGTGGGCGCGCGACCGGCGCGGCCAATGAGGAGCACGCGGGCGCCGTGCGCGAGCAGCAGCGCCGCCAGGGCGCGGCCGAACCCGCCCTGGCCACCGACGATGGCGACGCGCCAGCCGGCGATGACGCTTGGGTCACGCTGGAGCGCCTCGGCCGAGGCCAGCAGATCGCTGCCGGCGTCGCAGAGGCGAAGACGCGAGGTGCGCGGGCCGCGCATTCGCAGCACAGGCTCACCCTGCCAGGGCCGGCGCAGGGCATGGTCGATGGTGGCCGCCAGCGGCTGGTCGCTGTCGAGATGCAAACTGCGGCCAGGGCCGAGCGCTCCGCCGAGCAATGACGCAGCGAGCCCGCCGTCACCGCGGCCCGGCCCGCCGACGACCAAGGCGCGGCTCGGCAGCGATTGTGCGAGCAAGGCCCGAATCGCGTTCGCCTCCCGGTGGGCATCGACTGCGCCGGCCGCTGCCAACGGCGTGAGCCAGACCAACGGCGATTCGTCCGCCGCTGCGCCCGTCCTTGGGCGATCTTCGGGTGCCGTGGCGCCAGGCCCGACCCAGCGGACCTGCCAGCCGAGCGCTTTCAACTCGGCGACGAGGCGTGCGGCTCGCTCGCGCGCATCAGCGCCGCCGTCGACGCCAGGCGAATCCGCCAGGCCAAGGCGCAGCGGCCCCGGCGCGAACTGCGCGGCTGGCCATCGCCAGGGCGCCATCTGCCAGCGCACAGCGCTTCGCGCAGCGGCGTCCGCAACGCGCGCCGGGCCATCGGCACCGACCAGGTTCCCGTCGAAGTGCCCGGCCTCCAGACGCGCGCGCAGCGTCTGGCGCTGCACCTTGCCGAGGGCGGTGCGCGGCAGCCCGCCGGGCGCGAGCTGCACCAGCCAGCGGAGCTGCAGCCCGGTGGCCTCGACGACCGCCAGGCGGAGTCGGGCGCACGACGCCGCGGTCAGGGGCCCTTTCGCCGCGTCTTGCGATGCGACGAACGCGAGCCCGAGGCCCTCGCGCTCCTCAAGGCCGAGGCGGGCAGAGAACGCAGCGACCTCGCCGGGCGCGATGAGGCCGGTCTGCAGCGCCGCGGCCTCGAGGGCCACCGCCGGGCGCACGACGCCCTGCACCACCAAGGCGTCGTCGCCGCGGCCGACGATGCGAAGGGCGCCATCCTCCCCGAGGGTGGCGAGGTCGCCGGTGTCGAAGGCTTGGAAGGCGTCGAGCGGGCTGTGCAGGCCCAGCGCACCGTCGTCGTCGCGACGCCAGTAGCCGCGCAGCAGCATCTTTCCGCGCACGAAGAGGCGACCGACCTCGCCGCGGCGCAGCAGCCCGCCGTCGTCCGGGTCGCGCACTTCGATGGTCACGCCGGGCAGTGGCTGGCCGAGCGCCATCAGCGCCGCCATGCCGAGCGTTGGGCCCGTCGGCAGGGCGCCTGGCTGGGGCTCAGGGCGCCAACCGTCGCCGCCGCCGCGGGTGACGACCGCCGAGGCCGTCTCCGACATGCCCCAGCCCGGCGACAGTTCAAGCGATTCGGCGCCGTGGGCGCGCAGCAGGGCGCCGAGGCGACGCGTCGTCTCGGGCACGACCGCCTCGCCGCCGAGCAGGACCATGCGCAGTGGAGCGAGGTCGCAGCTTTCGACGACCCTTGGGCCAGCGCCCGGGGCGGCTGCGGCGGCGTCGGCGGCGGCGAGCAGCGTGGCGACAGCGAAGTTAGGCGCCCAGGTGACGGTCGCCCGCGCCTCGTGCAGCGACTCAAGCCAGCGCAATGGCCGCGAAAGCACGGGCCCAGGCGGCAAGTGGGCCTGCGCGCCGCCCTGCCAGAGCGGTTGCAGGTGGTACATGACGAACGAAGCGACGTGGTCAAGCGGCAGCCAAGAGAGGAAGCGGTCGTGCGGCGTGAAGCCCTGGTGCTGGCCCCAGGCGTCGCACTGAGCGAGCAGCGTGCGGTGGCTGTGCGCGACGAGCTTCGGACGCCCGCTGCTGCCCGAGGTCCGCAACAACAGGGCGATGGCGTCGGCGTCGACCGGTTGCGTCGCGACCGCGGTTGGCTGGGCGGAGGCGCGCGGCGAGATGGCAGCGGCGGACAGCGGCGCGTCCACCACCCGACCCGCGGCGTCGAGGCCCAGCCAGGCACAGGCGTCGCGACCCTCGCCCGCGTCGGCGGCCTGGCGCAGCGCGCTTGCGAGGGAGGCTGGGGCGAAGAGGGCCTCCGCGCCGGCGTCGTCGAGGGCCTGGCGGAGCCCATCGGCGTCTAAGTCCGCCGGCAAAAGCAGGGCGGGCCGGCCAACGAGGATGGCGGCCCAGGCCCCAACCAGCAGCGGCCATGGCTCGCCAGCGACGATGGCCACAGGCGCAGCGCCCGCAGGCAACCACGCGGCAGCTGCGCTGGCGGCGGTCTGCAGCTCGGCGGCTGTGCGGACGCGGAGCGCCGCGCCGTCGCGATCGGAGCAAGCGACTTCGGCCCGAAGGCGCGCGGCCCTGGCGAGCAGCGCCGGCAGGGTGCGAGGGGCGCGGGCACGCGGTCGAAACGCCGGCCCTTGGCTGATCGCCGGCTGAGAGAGCGTATCGGGCGAGACTTGGGCGGCCGCGGCAGGCGAGCCGTCGGCGGCGGCGGCACCGGCTGTCTCCGTGAGCTGCGTAGCGACGCTCGGCAGCAGGCGCATCGCCGCGGCAAGCGTGCCCAACCCCTCTTCGATGGAGGCAAAATGCGCTTGGCGTGCGGAAGGTTCGCTTGGGGAGACCCCCGCGCGGTCGCCAGCGGCGGCGGCACGCCAGGCCCGCCTGAGGGCGGCGTCGTCTATGGCCCCGGACGAAAGGCGCGGCAGCGCGTCGCTGGTGCGGACCCGCAGCAAGCCGAAGTCCGAGCGTTCCGCGCAGGCCGCAGCGGCGGCGGTAGCGTCGCCCACCACCGTCAGCGCGATCAAAGGTCCGGTCTCGCCGGGCAGATCGCCCATGGGCAGCGCGCGGGCGGCGAGGATGCCGGCGGTGGCGTCGGCGCCAAAGCGCGCCTCGAGCTCCCTGCAAGGCGCGGGCCGGGCGTCGGGCAGCGGCTGGGTCGGTGCCGCCAGGCCTTCGGCGACGAAGGCCAGCAGCGCCTCGATCTCGGCCATCAGGCTCGCTGCGGTGGGCGAGGCCGCGGCGAAATCCGTGGGAAGCGGTGCGCGGGCGCTGGCGTGCAACGTCGCGCCATCGGGGCCCGGCTCAAGCTCGATGCCGAATCCGAAGAGGGGCGCCGAGGGCGCCAGCGCGGCCTGGAGCGCAATGCGGCCCGCAGCCCCCTCGCCGTGAAAAGCCGGCGGTGGCGGCTGCAGCAGGACGCCGCAGCCCAAATGGGCGCGGGCAGCGTTCGGGCCCGTGCCCGGAAGGCGCGGCGCGGCGGGCCCGCGTGCGTCGGGTTCCGCGCCCTCGGCCAACACCGCCAGCAGGGCGTCCCGGCCGGCGAGGATGGCCCCATCGAAGCTGGCATCGGCGGGGACCGTCACGCGCAGCGGCACCACCGCCGCGCAGTTGCCGACGAGAGCCTCTGCGCCCTCGCCTTCGCGGTTGGCGAAAACGGTGGACACGAGCGCGGCGCTGCCGCCGAGGCGGCTGGCACGGAAGGCGGCCACAAGGCCGAGCCAGGCCATCTGCGGTGTCGCCCGCAGGGTACGCGCGCGTCGGCAGAGACCCTGCCAAAGCATGGGCGAAAGCGCGCGGCGGGCGGCGACGCCTGGGCCTGTGCCGGCGACTTGGGGCACGTGGTCTAGGAGCGCGCGGTCACGCTCGCTTTCGTTGTGGCCGTGGCTGGTTCGCGCCTCGCCGGGACCATGCTGAATCTCCGCGTAGGCACCGCGGCGCGGCGGCGCGGCGGGCCAGGGCCGAGCCGGCAGTGGCGGCAGCGCTGCGCCTGTCAGCGCCAAGCCGAGGTCGCGCACCAGGGCGGCGACGCCTAGGCCATCGAGGGCGATGTGGTGCCCGAGCAGGCGCAGGGTCGCGGTGGTTGCTGCGTCCTCGCGTTCATCGGCGCTGGGCGGCGGCGGCGACGAGGCGGGCAGCAGCAGCGCCCGCAACAAGGGCGGCCGCGCGAGGTCGAAGGGCGCGGCCTCGAGCGCGGCGGCGGTGCTCAAAGCGGCGGCGGGGTCGGCGGCGACGAGCGGCCGCAGATCGATGAGCTCGATGCGGGTACTGGGCAAGACCACCGCCGCCGGTCCGGCGGTTGCGGCCTGGGGAGCGTCGACGAGGAAGGCAGTGCGCAAGCCGGGTTGGCGCTCCACGACGGCGGCCAATGCCTCGCGCAGCGCCGCCGCTAGCTCGGGCCCGGTCGCGACGCTTGCTGCTGTTGCCGAGGGCGTCCAGGCGATGTCGACGTCGGCGCGCACCCGCTGCGCAGGGTCGCCCGGCGCAAGTTGCTCGGCCAGCCAGAGCGCCTGCTCGGCGTCGGACTGCGGCCGGGGGGCAGCATGCTGCGCGGGTATCGGCGGAGGACTGGGCGGCAGACCGTCTGGGACTTCGGAGCTTTCTGCGGCCCGATGACCCAGGAACTGCGCCAGGGCGCGGGCGTGTCCGAGCTGCCAGATGGCGGTCACCGCCAGCGGCCGACCGGCGAGCGCGCCGAGCAGCAGCGCCAGTCGCGCCGCCGAGAGCGAGTCGAGTCCGGCACGTGGCAAATCGGCGTCGGGCGGGAGCGTCGGGTCCCCAACCGCGTCGCGGCAGAGCGCCAGCACGGCGTCGATGGGCCCTGGGTCGGTCACGGCGCCCACGGTCGGCGATGCGCTGGTCCTGGCTGCGGATGGCGCCGCTGCGCGGGCCTGCCCCTGCGCCGTCAGCGCCGCTGAGATCTCGGCGCGCAGGGCCTGGCGGTCGACCTTGCCGGCGTGCCCGAGGGGCAGCGTCGCTCGCGGCCAGTATCCGGCGGGCAGGCTGGCGCTCGGGAGCCGAGCGGCGAGGTCGCGCCGCAACGCGTCGACGTCGAGGCGCTCGCCCTTGGAAGGCACCACCGCCGCATGCAGGCTGTGGCCATCGGCGCCGAGGAGGGTGATGACGGCGGCGGCCTCGACCCCTGGCAGCGCTTCGAGGGCCGCCTCGACCTCCGCCGGCTCGACCCGCTGGCCCCGCACCTTGACCTGCTCATCGAGCCGCCCAAAGCAGCTGACCACGCCGTCGCGCTCGATGACGCCGCGATCGCCGGTGCGGTAGGCGCCTCGGCGGAAGCGCTCGCCCGTGGCCGTCGCGTCGCCGAGGTAGCCGGCGCCCACGCCAGCGCCCGCGATCCACAGCTCGCCGACCTCGCCGGGCGGCAAGGGATGGCTGGCATCCGCAGCGCCTGCGGCGCAGACCCGCACCTCGGCGCCAGCGAAGGGCCGGCCGATCGCAGGCGGCAGCACCTCGTCGCGCAGACGGGCGAGGGTCGTGCAGGCGGCGGCTTCCGAGACGCCCCAGCCGTTCCAGACCTCGGCGCAACAGGCCAAGGCATCGGCGACGACGTCGTCCGGCAGCGGCTCACCGCCGAATGTGACGCTGGCGCCGGCGGCCGGGCGCCAACCACCGCTGCGCAGCAGTCGCCAGGTCGAGGGCGGCAGCAGCACGTCGCAGACGGGACAGTCGGCGAGGCCGAGGGCGGCCAGCGCCGGATCGCGCAGGACGAGGTCGTCGAGGCTGATGACGGCGCCACCGGCAAGCAGCGGCGCCCACCACTGCAGCACGCTCATGTCGAAGGCTGGGCTGGAGCAGGCGAGCGCCCAGCCGCTCTGCCGCAGACCCGGGGTCTGGCTCCACGCTGCGAGCAGGTGCCGCAGGCCGCGCAGGGTGTTGGCGGCGGCGCGGGGCTGGCCGGTCGAGCCGGAGGTAAAGACGATGTAGCTCAGGTCGTCGCCGTCCGCTGAGGCCTCGACGGTGGCGCCTACTGCGACCTCGGCCGCGATGGAATCCCAAGGCCCGCGCAGTCCCTCGTCGTCTACGCGCGCCGCCAGCGCTGCTGTGACGGCTGCGGCGTCGATACGCGCTGCGGCGCCGATCTGGGCGCACAGGGCAGCGCGCCGCGCTTCAGGCCAGCCGGAATCGAGTCCCGCCCAGGCCGCGCCGACGGCGCGGGCGGCGACCATGCTGGCGCAGAGATCGGCGCCCCGCGGCAGGTCGAGGGCGACGACGTCGCCGCGCTTCACCCCGGCGCGCCGCAACGCTTGCTCGATGCCGAAGCTGCGGCGCAACAGCGCGGCGCCGTCGACGTCGACGTGCTCGACCCCACCGCCGAGGTCAGAGCGTGCCCGCACTTCGCGAACAAAGACACGCGCCGGCTCCGCCGACCAGCGGTGGCGCAAGACGCCGGCGAGGTCGATGCTGTGCGGCGCGGTCGAGGTCATGGTGGAGCGCGGTGGCGAGCCCTGGCCGCGACCCTTCGCGGACGGAGGTTCAGGGAACCGGACCCAACCGCTCGGTGGGACGGCTGCAGGAGCCTATCACCGCGCCGGCAGCGTGGCCAGCGGGGATCGTCGGCACCAGCGCGTGGCAATCACCTAGGATCGCACGATTTTTATCGCTCATGCGCCCAAAGCCGGGTCCGTACCGTCGGAACCGGAAACGCCGCCCTGAGCAAGACCGCGGCGGGCGGTGCAAGGCGCCGACCGGGGCCGAATTCGCGGTCGCGAAGACCACATCCGCCTCGCTCGGTTGCCTCCGCCATCGCGGTCCGCTAGGGTCGCGACCGCCGCGACGCCGGACGAGAGGCCCTTGCTTCTTCGCCCCGAGGAGGAATCCATGACCCTGCCCCGCCCCATCCCCCATGGCCCCCTCGACGCGGCCAACGGCGCCGAGCCTGCCCCGCGCCCAGCCCCGAGCGGCCGCGTTGGCCTCGAGCGCCTCGACCCCAAGGCGCGCCAGGAGATCGCGGACCGCCGCACCGAGCTGGAGGCGCAGATGCGCGCCGAGCTCGAGCTGCTCGCCCGCGGCGAGCGCGAGGCCCTGGGCCTGCACGACGTCGAGCACTTCCGCGACCGCGACCGCGGCGCGTTCAGCAAGCGCGAGCGCGCGACCATCACCATCCTCACCGGCGGCCTGACGATCTCGCACGACATGCTGATCTCGGCCGGCCTGCGCGGCATCGGCTACCGGGTCAAGCCGCTCGATCCGCCCGATCTCGCCGCGTTGCGCGTCGGCAAAGAGTTTGGCAACCGCGGCCAGTGCAACCCCACGTGGTTCACGGTGGGCAACCTGGTCAAGTTCGCGCTGCACCTGCGCGACGTCGAGAAGATCCCGACCGACGTCATCGAGCGCGACTACGTGTTCTTGACCGCCGACGCCTGCGGCCCGTGCCGATTTGGCTCGTACAAGACCGAGTACCGCAAGGCGCTGGCCGACGCCGGCTTCCCCAATTTCCGCGTCATGGTCTTTCAGCAGAAGGGCGGCCTCAACCAGGAGGGCGGCGGCGACGACGCGGCGCCTGGCTTGGAGATGAACCCCGCGTTCTTCCTCCGCATCCTGCTGGGCATCGTCGTCGGCGACGTCATCAACGCGCTCGGCTACCGGGTCCGCCCCTACGAGACCGAGCCGGGTGCCACCAACCGCGCCATCGCCGCCGCCCGGTCCCGCCTCATCGCGACCTTTGAGACGCCCGGCGCGCTCAAGCGCCTGCCGCTAGACATCATCGCGATCCGCCGTGATTTCGCCGCCATCTCGGTCGACCGCACCGTGCTCAAGCCCAAGGTCGCCATCATCGGCGAGTTCTGGGCGATGACCACCGAGGGCGACGGCAACTACAAGATGCCGCAGTTCCTCGAGGCCGAGGGCGCTGAGGTCGAGGTGCAGCTGGTGACGGCGTGGCTCCTCTACAACCTGTGGGAGGTTCGCTGGGACAGCGCGCGGCGCCTGAAGCTTGACGGCGTCGACGGTGGACGTTGGGGGCTCGACGGCGTCGATGGCCGCCAGCGCGTGCTGGCCATGCGCGCCGCCGACAAGGTGATGCGCGTGGTGTTCCACACCTTCGCCCACGCCGTCGGCCTGCACGGCTACCACCTGCCAGACATGGACGAGGTCGCCGAGGTCGCGGGCAAGCTCTACCACCTCGAGAGCCGCGGCGGCGAAGGCCACATGGAGGTCGCCAAGCTCATCCTGCACACGGTGCACAAGAAAGCGACGATGACCTTGTCGATCAAGCCCTTCGGTTGCATGCCGAGCTCGGCGGTCAGCGACGGCGTGCAGGCCAAGGTGCTGTCGGACCACCCCGAAGCGCTGTACCTGCCGATCGAGACCACGGGCGACGGCGAGGTCAACGTCAAGAGCCGGGTGCAGATGGCGCTCGGCCGGGCGCGCGATCTCGCCAAGGCTGAGGTCGAGGCCGTCGCCAGCGCCAAGGGCGTCAAAGACTGGAGCAAGACGGTGGGCAAGCGCTGGGGCGCCAAGCACGCGCTGTACTGGCCGCGTCACGGCGTCGCCGGCAGCAGCACCGCGTCCCTCATCTAGCGGCGCCTCGGCTGCCAAGAGCCGCCGGACGCCGGCGCGAATCCATGCGTTAGGCCTCGCCTTCGAGACGCCGAGCGCGGTGGGAGCTGCGTGGGTGCGGCGCGGCTGTGGCGAGGACCGCGCGCATCGGCTGCAGCAGACGGGACAGGTGCCAGGCGGCATGCGCCGCTATTCCTGGTGGCCGAGCCGGACCTTGAGCGTGGGGTGGCGCGCCGCGAGCGCCCGCAGCTTGGCCAGGCTCGCCGCGTTCTGCGCTTGATCCCGCGTGTAGTCGCCGGGTTCGACGCTGTTGTCCCAGCCCCAGCGGGTGTGACAGGTGTCGCCGACCAGCAACACCGGCCCTGCCGGCGTCCGCACCACATAGGCGGTGGAGCCGGGCGTGTGGCCGGGCACGTGCAGCGCCCAGACCATGCCGTCGCCAAAGACGTCGAGCACGCCCGCCAGCTCACCATCGGCGTCGGCACGGAACTGCCACGCTCCGATGGCGGCGTGCCCTTGGAGCAGGCCATCGACGCTCCCGGCCAGGAGGAGATGAACCATCGCTCGGTAGTCGGTCTCGCCCGGTCCGGCGTAGATCGCTGTCCCCTTGGGCACATCGGGCATACCGGCGATGTGATCGATGTGCAGGTGCGTCAGAAAGACCCCAGCCAGCTTGTCGGGCTGCCGCGCCAACCAGTCGCCGAATGGGACGTGAAAGACCATCTTCTCGAGGTGCAGCTCGCGGCGGACCAGCCAGCCGACGCCCGAGGCGGGCGGATCGTCGCGGAAGGCGCGCGGCACGCCGGTGTCGACGACGAATAGCCCGCGGCTTGGGTGCCGCAGGGCGTGGAAGTAGATGTGCATCGGCTCGTCGCGGTCGTGCAGCCCAGCCGCCTTGGCCTTCGGGTGGTCGAGGTTGAGCAGGCCCGAGAGCGGCACGTACCAGTCGGCGCTGACGACGGTCTCGACGGTCACGGTGCCGGGCAGGTCGAGCACGGCCTCCATGGCGCGGCTCGAACGCGGCACGCCGAGCTCGGCGACGCGAACCGAGTGCCCGGAGTAGGCGCAAGCGCTTAGCCAAAGAGGCAGGGCGACACCGAGCGTGGCGAGGCGGAGCGATGTCATGGTTTTTGAGTTTGGGACACCGCCCAGCGGTTCGCAAGGCCGCCCCGCAGGGCGGTCGCAAAGTCGGCGCCAGCGCCGACAACCCTCACCCCCGCCGCTTCGCGGCACCCCCTCTCCCGCTGAAGCGGGAGAGGGGGCGACTGAATTCATTGTCATGTCCCCCTCTCCCGCCCGACGGGAGAGGGGGTTAGGGGGTGAGGGTGTCGTCGGCTCCGGACGTTGCGATAGCCCTGGGCCGCCCTGCGCTGCCCCTTCCCAACCCATGGCGCCGCGGGTACGCTCCCCGGCGCGAGGCGCCCATGCACTCAAGTCCGCGAGCTGCCGATGACTTCCAGCGTTGAGAGGCCGCCGCAAGCGCTCACCCCCGAGCGCATCACGTTCGACGCCCTCTGGCTACGCGCCGACATGGCGCAGCGGACCGCTGGCCTGACGCCGGGCCGGACGCTGCGGCCCGGGCCGCGGCTGCGACGCTTGCTCAGCGAGGGCGGCGGCGCCCCTGGCGACGGCGACTTGAACGAGGGCGCGGCGAGGGCGTTGGCGGTGGCAGAGGCCGAGGGCGAGGGCGAGCTGCTCAGCGACGCCGCGCTGGTCGAGACGCTGACGCCGCCGCCGAACGAGACCGAGGGGGCGCTGGCGCCTGACCCGGCGCTCGCCGCCCGCCTGCAGACCTTGCCGCGGCTGCTGCGCGCCGACTCGGGCGATGCCCCACCCGAGCTGGCCCTTGGGGTGACGCTCGGCGAGGGCGGCATGGGCGTGGTGCGGCAGGCGCGTCAGCTGGCGCTGGGCCGCGAGGTCGCGGTCAAGTCGCTGCGGCCGGAGGCGCGCCACCCGGCGGCGATGCGGCGGTTGCTCGCCGAGGCCATGGTGGCGGGCCAGCTGGAGCACCCGGAGATCTTGCCGATTCACGCCCTCGGCCGCGATGAAGACGGCGCACCGCTGCTGGTCCTCAAGCGGGTCGACGGCTTGAGCTGGACCGAGGTGGCGCGGGAGCCCAACCATGCGCTGCTCGAAGGTCAAGAGCCGATCGTCTGGCACCTGCAGGTGCTGATGCGGGTCTGCCGCGCCGTCCACTTTGCCCACGGCAAGGGGATCCTGCACCGCGACCTGAAGACCGATAACGTCATGATCGGGCGCCATGGCGAGGTCTATGTCCTCGACTGGGGCATCGCGGTGGCGCTCCACGATGATGGCTCAGGGGCCATTCCGCTGGCCCGCGACGCCGACGAGCTGGTCGGTACGCCGACCGCCATCGCGCCGGAGATGGTGCAGGCCAAGGGTGCCCTGCTCTCCCCGCGCACCGACGTCTACCTGCTCGGCGCCATGCTGCACGAGCTGCTCACCGGCCGGCCGCGCCATGAGGGCACGGAGGTGGCCTCGGTGCTCTTCGCGGCGTTTATCAGCGCGCCTTACGCCTACCCGCCGGCCGTGCCCCAGGAGCTGGCTCAGATCGCCAACCGCGCCTGCGCCCGCGACCCGGAGGCGCGCTTTGGCAGCGCAGACGCGCTGCGCCTCGCCTTGCACGGCTACCTCGAACACCGCGCCTCGACCGTGCTGGTGCAGAGCGCCGAGGCGCGGCTCGGCGACTTCTCGGACGCGTTGCTGCACGCCCGGGCATCGTTGGCGAGCGCCGTCGCCGCCGAGCGAGAGGCCGCGCTGGCCAGCCGGCGCCGCGTGCCCGACGCCACCGAGGCCACGTTGGCGGTGCTGCCGCGACCCGAAGTGGCGGCCGTGCGCCTCGACGTCGAGGGCCTCGCCAGCGCCGCCCGCGCCTCGCTGCAAGAGGCCGTCCGCGCCTGGGCCGACAACCCCGCCGTGCCCCGCCTGGAGCGCCGCCTACGCCTCGCCGAGGCCGGCTGGCAGCTCGATTGCTTGGACGTCGCCGCCGCCGAAGCCAGCCTGCGCGGCCTCGAGGGCACCGAGGCCACCGGGCTGCTCGACGGCCTGCAGCGCGCCAGGCAGGCGCGACAGGTCTGGCAGGAGCGACAGCAGCGCGAGCGCGACGACGGCGACCCCACGATCGGCGCGCGCACGCGCACTTTTTTCGCCGCCGTCATCGGCGTCTGGTTCAGCCTGACGCCGGCGGTGGGCGCGGTGGCTCGCGACTTCTATGGTTGGCGCCCGACCTTCGGCATGCACCTGTCGGCCGGCATCGTCTTCCTCGGGCTGGTCGGGGTGGGCGCGATCTGGGCGCGGCAGACGATGCGCCGCACCCGCCTCAACCGCTCCGTCCTGCGCACCGGCGCGGTGTGCGCGCTGGCTGTCACCTTTGAGCGGGTGGTGGCGGCGATGCTCGGCATGTCGTTCGACGCCATGGTCGCGCTCGATCAGTTCACCTTCGGTCTGACGATCGCGCTGATGGCTGCTGGCGCCTGGCCGCGGCTGTGGCTGGCTTCGCTTGTCTACTTCACGGGGGCGTGGGTCGCGTCGGTGTTTCCCGAGGCCAGCCTCTGGACGCTGTCGGCGGCGACGCTGACCTCGATGACGCTGGTCGCGTTCCAGTGGCGGCCGGCCGACTACGCCACCAACCGCGTGGTCCAGATCGCGGCGCGGCGAGTGCTGCCTGACTGCGACGTGCAGGACCAGCCACCCTCGCCTTGAGCTGGCGCGCCCTTGGGGTCCGCTCGGCACCGGCGCGCTGCCGCCGCGGTCCCGAAGCCATCGCAAGAGGCGATCGGCGCGCGACGTGCGTTGCCACTTGCAATGGCGCCGCTGCGCCTAGACTGGGAGTGCAGGCCCAACGCACGCCAAGGTGAAGACGGCGCTGCCGCGACAGCCGCCCTGCGGCCACGGAGTTCGACATGTTTCAGAGCATCCTCGTCCTCACCGACCTCACCGACACCACGCGCTTCGCCTTCGGCCCCCTGGTCGCGCTGAGCCGCCTGCTGCCGAGCGTCCACGTCCGCCTCGCCCACGCCGTGGCCGGAACGACGGAGCAGTTCTTCCTCGACTCGGCGCTGCGGGAGGCGATCGACCGCAAGGCGGTCGCCAAGGTGCAGCCCAAGCTCGACGCCCTGGTGGCGGAGCTGCGCACCCTCGGCGTCGACGCCGACGGCGCCATCGAGGTCGGTTCGCCCTACAACGTCGTGTTCCAGCTCGCCGAGCACTTCGCCGCCGACCTGATTTTGGTGCCGACGCGACACCAGCACAGCGTCGTTCGGCGCATCTCGCACTCGGTCACCGCCCGCGCCATCCGCGCCCACGCCCTGCCGGTGATGACCGTCAGCCAGCACCTGGGCGAGCGCGGCGGCGACTTCGGCGCGTTCCGCAAGGTCCTGCACCCGGTCGACTTCGGCGACGGGCAGCTGGCCGCCACGCGGGCGGCGGAGGACTTCGCCGCCATCGCCGGCGCGACCTTGCACGGCGTGCACATCCTGCGCCGGTTCGACGTCGACTCGATGCTCGAGGATGACGCAGAGGCGCGTGCCGCCGCGCTGATCGGCATCGAACGGGCGCAGACCGCGGCCGAGCAGCGCTTGGCCGACGTCATCTCGAACGTCAAGCGGGTGCGCGCTGAGACGATGGTCCTGCAGGCCGAGACAGCGGGCGAGGGTCTGGTTCAGTACGCGCGGGACATCGGCGCAGACTGCATCGTCTTGCCGGCGCTTGGCCGCGACAAGGTGCACACCCAGCTGATGGGTTCGACGGCGGAGTTTGTGATCGGCCATGCGCCTTGCCCGGTGCTTTTCCATGATGGGAAGCTCGGGGGGTGAGGGCGAGGCCGGCGGAATCGGTTCGCGGCGTGGCGCCGGCCCCGGCGGGCGAGAACCTCTGCGCAGGCGCAGAAATGGCATGGCCATTGCCAGGATCAGCGACGTGCCCGTCGCTGCTGCGACCTGCCGAGCCCAAGCCGACTTCAACGGTTTCGGGTCTAGGGCGGCAAGTCGTCGAGGTCATAGCGCTGCGGGCTGGCCGAGGGGCGGCCGCCGGCCGCGCCCTGTCGCCGTGGCGCATCGCTGCGGCGACTTCTCGCTCCGCGCGCCGGCACGGTCGCTGACGTTGCAGGCGCCCGCTGTGAGGCGACCTCGTGGCCCGGCGGCGCTTCTTCTGGCGCCGGGACGGCGGCAGCGACGAGGGCCGCGCCCTTTGGCGTCGGCGCCGCCGTCGTCGCTTTGTCCATCGGCTGTGGCGCCCACGCCGGGTACGATGCGGCGACCGCGTGGACCGCCAACTGAGGCGCAACGCCGGCAGCCTGGGGCGCGGCAGGGGCCACGGCGGCAGGCGCTTCCGTCATCGGTTCCGCCGCGCCTTCGAGCAGGCTGGAGCCGATGGCCGACACGCCGCCAGCGAGCAACGCACCGGCGGCGATGAGGGGCAGCCGTCGCCGCCAGCTTCCGTGGGCCCGGATGGGCGCGCCGGTGGGGTCAGCGGTCGGCGGTAGAGGCTCGGGGTCGGTCGTCGCCTCGGTGCGCACCCTTGGGGCGCGAGGTGCCATCGGCACGACCGGAGCCGCCTTCACGGGCGGCGCCGCCTCGCCACTGAGCATCGCCCACATCGCTTTCGCGCTGGCCGGTCGCTGCGCGGGGTCCTTGGCGAGGGCGCAGTCGACGGCCGCGGCCACGTGCGGCGCCACCTCCGTTACGCGGGCGAGCGGCGCTGGGGTCTCGTGCACATGGCACCACATCATCGCCATGTCGCTCTGCGCGGAGAATGGCAGCCGTCCGGCGAGGGCGCGGTAGAGGATGAGGCCGCAGGCGTAGAGATCGGCGCGGACGTCGACGTCGCGACCCTGGCATTGCTCGGGGCTCATCCAAATGGGGGTGCCGACGACGCGATTGGAGGCGGTCAAGTCCGACCCTTCGACGCGTGCGACGCCAAAGTCGACGATGCGAGCGCTGGGTTGTCCGTCGCTGCCGGCGACCATGAAGACATTGCTGGGCTTGAGATCGCGGTGCACGAGTCCACGCTCGTGCGCTGCGCCGAGACCCGAGAGCAGGCCGGCGGCGAGCCGCAACACGGCCGCTTCCTCCAGGCGCGTGTCTGCGCGGTCGTGGTCGCGCAGCACGACGTCGAGTGTGCTGCCCTTGAGCAGCTCCATCGCGAGAAAGAGCGAGCGCCCGGGCGTCTGGCCGAAATCCAAGACGCGCACCACGTTGGGGTGGTCGAGCGCGGCGGTGACGGTCGCCTCGCGGTGGAAGCGCAGGAGCTGGGCATCGGTCGGATCATTGCCGTGCAGGACCTTGAGCGCGACTCGGCCGACGCCATAGACATGGGCGGCCTCGAAGACACGGCCGTGGCCGCCCTGGCCGATGACCCGGACCAGGCGGTAGCGGTCGCCGACGACGGCCCCAGGGCGCCAGGAGGCTCGGTCGAGGACCGGGCCGATCGCGAGGGTCGCTGCGCCGTCGGCGGAGCAGATGCGCTCCGCGGTGTGCTCGCGGCACGTGGGACAAAGACGGGGCGCGGTCGGCTGGAGATCCACGGATGCGATGGTGCGCGACGGGCGCTGGCAGCGCAACGCGAGGGTACGCACCGGCCGGAGCGAAAAGCAGGCCCACCCGACAGCAAAGAGACGCGAGCGCGGCGCGGCCACGGCACGTCCTGGGCAGTTGCTTGTCGAAGGCGGCGCCCTCGCATAATCTTGGCCATTGGGAACGAGATCTGGCGGTGCTGTGCGGCTACCACCGCGCTGCTTGGGGGCGGAGAATTGCTTCGGTTGCCGATGAACTTGCGGCTGGTCGTCGTCGTCTGTGTCGCGCTGGCGACGCCATCCCCCGCGGACGCTGGGGCGGGCTGCCCAGAGGTGGTGCTGAGGCGTGATGCCCGCGAGCGCAAACTGCGCGAGTTGGCTGGAGGCGCTGAGGCGGCCTGGCGGCGCGGCGACGACCGGACGGCCGCAGATCTCTACCGCCAGGGTGTGTGCCTTGCGCCCGACGACCCTGGGTATCGATATGGTGAAGCGCGCGCGCTGCACCGCCTCGGCGACCTGGATGCGGCAATCGCCGGCTACAGGTTCGCCCTCGCCATGCCGCAGATTCCCCCTGCGCTCGCCATGCGGGTACGACGCCACCTTGCCGAGGCCGAGGCCGAAATCGAGGCCGAGGCCAAGAGGCGCGCTACGCCTGTGCCAGAAGCCAGTGTGCAACCCGCGCCTGAGGCAAACCCCGTGCCGCCCCCGCAGGTGGCGCCGCCTGTCGCGTTGCCGCCACCAGCGGAGGCGACCCCGACCACGGGCTCGGCGCAGGATGCACGTACCGCGCGCCCACTTCGCATCGCGACAACCATCGCGCCGGGGACTTCGGCCCCGATGTGGACGGCACTCGCCGGTGGGGCGCTGGCGGCGGCAGGTGGCGTGGTGCTCGGGTTGGCCCTTCGAGACCGCGGCGTCTTTGAGGCTGCCATGGCTCCCGGATTCGCCGGCGAGGCGGTGACTGCGTACCCAGAGCGCGGATCGGCGACGCAGGCCGCGAACGCGATTGCGCGCCAGCAGACCACGGGTGCGGTGGCGCTGGGCGTCGGAGCGTCGGTGACGGTGGCTGCGCTTGTCTGGCGGCTCTGGCAACGACGGGCACCCGTCACGCTGGAGGCAAGGCCATGAGCCGGCGCCCAGCGGCCTTGCGAAGGGCGGCGGCGCTGGCGGCACTGCTTTTGGGTTGCCTCTCGGCGGGCTGCGACGCCCCGCTGGTGCCCGTAGCCAGCGCATTCGGCCCAGGGGCCCTCTGCGGCAATGGCAAGGTCGATGCTGACGAGACGGTCGAAACGTGTCCGGTCGATGTCTGCGCTTCATGCAAGGACCTCGCATGTCTGCAGAAGCTCTGCGACGATGGCAACCCCTGCACGACCGACCTGTGCGACCCGGTCGTCGGCTGTGGACATTTGCCGTCGAGCGGCGGGCCCTGCGATGAGGAGCAGCCGTGCCTGGTGAAGCCGGTCTGTGAGAAGGGGGTCTGTGTCGGCCCGAGCGGCCTGTGGCACGCGCTGCTGCCCGTCGACGTGACCCAGTCCGATCAGCTCGACGGGGCCGTCCCAGACGGCGCAGGCGGCATGTTCGCCGTCGGCAGAGTCACCCGCATCAAGCTCCAAGGGCACGACGTGTTTGACGCCATCTGGCGACGCATCGACGCCAAAGGCCAGGTCATCGCCGAGTGGAAGCACCACGACGACAAGCACGGTCGGGTGATGAAGGCCCTCGCTGGCCTCGCGGATGGCCGGATGCTCGCCGTCGGCAGCGAGCGGACCCTCGTCGCCGTCCCGGCCGTGGACAAGGCGGCGTCATGGCCACGGTGGGACCAGCTGACCGCCAGTGGGGCGGTCGTCCATGGGGCGACGTACAAGGGGATGGAGGCCGCGGGCTACCCCTGGGCCGACCTGATGGCCGTCGCCGTCAACGGCAAGGGGCGGCCGCTGATGGTCGGCCACGCGGCGAAGGCCGTCGCCAGCGATGGCGTCGGCCTCGTCGGTGTGCCGGGCCTCGCGGACCTTGTCGATCCGTGGTGGCTGGCTGTCGATCCGGCCGACGCCGAGGGCAGCGCACCGAAGGCCACAGGGCAACTGCTCGCGGCCAGCGCTGCGCCCGCGGCCCCCGGTGAGTGGTTCGCGGCTGGGTTCGCCTGCCTGCCAGGCGTCGACGTCGCGTGCCGCCGCGGCTGGGTTGTGCGCGTCGCGGATGGCGGCCTCTCAGACCCGGGCAAGGTCAAGGCAGCCCGCATCGTCGCGCCAGAGGGAATGCACGCCATCGCCTTTGCAGTCGAAGGCCTCGAGGACGGCGGAGCGCTCCTCGCCGGCATCTGCGGCGAGGGCGACCCGGTCGACGAGCAGGAGCGCGGTTGGCTGACGCGCCTTGGACCCGACTTGAAGCCCAAGTGGAGCTGGATCGACGTCAAGGGCACCCGAATCGGCAGCGGCATCCGCCTGGGCCCGGCGAGCTGGTTGGCACACGCCAGCACGCGGGCCGGACAAACCACCACCACGGCGCTCTTGCGCTGGAGCCTGGACGGACGCCTGGTCAGCCGCGGCAGCCATCCGCTGACGCACACCCGAGCGCTGGTCGACCTCGGCGAAGGGCGCGTCGGGCTGGTCGGCACCAACCACTACTACGGCTTTGATGCCATGGCCGCCATCGTCGACATCTGGGGCCACGCCAGCTGCGCGGAGAAGGGCGCCTGTGCGGCCTCGTCGGCGAATCCTTGCAGCGACGGCGATCCCTGCACGCTGGACGGTTGCGAGGCTAGCATGTGCAAGTACGAGCCGGCGCCGGTGGACCGCAATTGCAATCCGGCCACTTCGACGTGTGACGGGCCTGGGGAGTGTGAACAATGACGCCAAGACCCTGGGCGCGTGTGTCGCGGACGCTGTTTCGCATGTGCTGGTGCGCCGCGCTGGCTTGCGGCTGTGGCACTCGTGAGGACGACGTCGACGCGACGGCTTCGGACGCTGCGGCGGACGAGATGGCCGACGCCCATGCGACCGATGACGCCAGTGACGACGGGCGCAGTGCCGCTCCCGCTTGCGCCGACCTCGAAACGCGTCCCTGCGAGGTCTGCGTCGGAGGGGCTTGGCAGCCGAAGACATGCGATGACGAGAACCCGTGCACCGCAGACTCGTGCGATCCCGTGTCCGGCTGTGTCTGGCAGCCGGTCGACGCGTCGTGCAAAAGCTCGGACCTCTGCCGCGTGAATCCGCGCTGCGAGGGCGGCCAGTGCAAGACCGACGGCAAGCCCTGCGACGATGGCCTGGACTGCACAGACAACGGCTGCAACCCGAAGACCGGGGCCTGCACCTTCAAGACCAACAACCACGAGTATTGCCTGCCGGTGATCACGGTGACGACGCCGCCGAAAGACGGCCCAGCCGCGCTGGTCGAGGGCAAGGTCCTCCTCGCCGGCAAAATCACCTGCGTCGAGGGCGCGGTCGCGTCTGTGGAGATCGCCGACAGCGCCACCCAGGTCAACGCCGACGGCAGCTTCGCGACCTGGCTGGCGATGGATGCCCCGGTGCGCGTGCTGCAGCTGAAGGCGAAGGACAGCGTCGGCGGCGAGGGCAAGGCGATCCGCGTGGTTCAAACCGCCAAGGCCTGGCTGACGCCGGGCGCCAGCGGGGTCAAAGTCAGCGCCGCTGCGGCCCTCGGCTGGGGGCCGGACGCTGCGGCCGCCAACGCAGCCAAAGGCGCGTCAGAAGGCGAAGGTTCGCTGGCGGCGTTTCTGCCGGCGCAGGTGAGCGCCAAACCGCTCCTGGCTGAGGGCAAGACGACGCTGGCGCTCGCCCCGGCGGTCGTCTCGGGGAGCTTGTCGCAGGGCGGCGCGCTGCTCTCGGTCGACGTCAAGCCGGTCAGCGCCCCCGTCGGCGGGTCAGCCCCCCCGTCGTCGGCCATCCCCGGCGCGGCGCAGCCCGTCGTGGCGCCGAGCATCCAGAGCGCGTCCTCGACCGCGCTGGTTGTCGGCTGGGACGCCATCAACGCGATGCTCTGGCTGCGCTGGTGGCTCGGCGACTTCGACGGAAGCCTGATGCCGGTTTTGACCAAGGCCGGCCTCGCCAGCCTCGTGACCAACGCCACCCAAACCGCCACGCTGCCGCCATGGGTCGGCGCCCGTGCCGATGGCAGCCCCTACGTCGTCCTCGGCGCCTTCGACCTCACCCTCGACCTAGGCGCGCTCCGGGCCGGCGGCATGGGCTGGGTTCAGCTGGCCGGCACGGCGGGGCTGACGGTCAGCTGCAGCGCGCAAGAGGTACGGCTCTTCGCCGCCGCGCCGACGAGCATCGCAACGCGGGTCAAGTCCAACTCCACCCACACGGACGCCGCCGTCCAGGCCGATGGCATCTTCGCAGCCGTGGTGCTCGCGCCCTACATCGCGGCGTGGACCGCCAGTCCGCTATGGTCGATGCCCCTACCAGCTGCATTGGCGAACGCGACACAGTGCGAGCTCACACCGGCCGGCCTGCGCATCGAGGGGAAGTAGTGCGCGAGAGCGGCCAGGAGGGCGCTTATTCCGGCGGCTCCTGGCGCCGATCGCTCGGCAAGCCAGCGTACGACAACCAGCGATACACCTGCCGCCGGTGTCGCCCGACGTGGCGCGCGACGGCGCCGATGTTGCCGTCGAACGCCGCTAGCCACGCCGCGAGCTGGGTCGCGGAGGGCCGCTGCCGCGAGTCGATGGGCCAGTCAGCCGGTCCTGCCGCTGTTGACTCCGCTCTCGGTGCTGCCAGGCCGCGCAAGTGCTCCAGGCGTACCGTACCGTCGCCGGCCAGCGCCGCCGCGCGGCCGAGGACGCCGCGCAGCTCGCGCAGGTTGTCAGGCCAATCGTGCAAGAGCAGGCGCTCGACCGCCTCGGGATGCAGGCGCTCGCGCCAAGCTCCGCCAGGATGCGGGCAGGCGGCGTCGGCGAGGTCGAGCAGGTCCGCGAGTCGAGCGCGCAGCGGCGCGATCTGCACCTCGCAGCCGCGCAAGCGGGCGAGCAGGTCGCGGCGGAAGCGGTTGGCGGTGACCAGCGCGGGCAGGTCAGCGTTGGTCGATGCGACAAAGCGCACGTCGACCGCGTGGTCGCTGTTGCCGCCCACCGGCCGCACCCGGCCTTCTTCGAGCACGCGCAGCAGTTTGGCCTGAAGTGCCAGGGGAAGCTCGCCGATCTCGTCGAGCACCAAGGTGCCGCCGTGGGCCTCGCGGATGCGGCCGGTGCGCGCTGACGATGCGCCGGTGAATGCGCCCGCCACGTGGCCAAAGAGCTCGGACTCGAAGAGCGATTCGGGCACGGCGGCGACGTTCATCCGCACCAGCGGCCCGCGGCGACGCGACCGACGGTGCAGCTCGGCGGCGGCGTGCTCCTTGCCGACGCCGGTCTCGCCTAGCAGCAGCGCCGGTAGGCCCGTGCGGGCGGCGAGATCGAGATCGGACCGCAGCCGGCGCGCGAGCTCGGAGCAGCCTGGGACCTCGGTCGTGGGTGACGAGAAGGCCGGCGCGCGTTGGCGGTCGGCCTCGAGGACGAGGACGGTGCGTCCGGCGCGCAGCACGCAGCCGTGGGGGAGCAAGGCGCCGATGGTGCGGACGCCGTCGACGCGGCTGCCGTTGCGGCTGCCGACGTCTTCGAGGACGACGCCGGAGTTGCCGACGTGGAGGTGGAGGTGCAGGCGCGAGAGCAGGTCGTCGGCGATGCGGATGGCGCCGTCGCGGCCGAGTGAGGTGGTGCCGGTGGTGAGGACCAGGGCCTCGCCGGCGATGTCGGCGTCGGGGCTGGCGAGGACGTGCAGGCGCCAGCGGATGCTGGTGGCGTCGGGGTTGGCCTCGAGATCTTGGGGCGTTTTGTCTTCGGTGGTGGTGTGCATCGCGTCTTGCGTCGTGGGACGACCTCGTGTCCGCTGCCATGTTCTACTGGATTCGGATCCGCGGACAAGGGGTGGTGGGACGTCGTGGCAGCCAACCCCATAACGGCGGCCTGGAAGCTGCCACCGGACGTAATCCTGAGGTTCCCCTCCGCCGAGCACCCCGGTGCGTCGGGCGGTTCAGTCGGTAGTCCGCGCCGTGGTGCGACCGCCTTGCGCCGATGGGTCGCCCCAAGACGCGGTGCAGGGGCGAGCAGCGCGCATCGTGTCCCCCACCCGTGGGATGGCGACAGACCTCACCGCCGTGTCACTCACCCGGGCTTGGGCGGGCTCCACGCAGTTACCACTGGTGGCCGGATGACGTGGCGCGGGAGTGGGCTGGAATCACGTGGGATTGGTGTCATTACCCTTGGCCCTTTCATGCCTCGCATCGCGAGATGGCCGCGAGCTGCCGGCGACGCCTGACTCCCACTATCCGCGAAAGCCGCGCGAGTGCCTTCCTCAACACCACCCAACATGCCCGCTCAATCCACCCGCCGAGTCTCTATTGGCGCGGGCAGCTTGTAGGCTGTGGTCACGGCGATGAAGATCCAGAGCCCGTCGTATGGCGTGAACGTCTCGAGCAGGACCTCCGGGAAGGCGGTCAGGATGTCCTCCGAGAAGTAGCTGAGGGTGATGCCCTTGGCCATCGCGGCCTCGCGCCAGGAGTAGGCGACCAACATGTACTTGGCCGCCAACACTCCGAAGAGCGCCAGACCGGCAGCCGCGACTTGCAGGAACATGCTGGCCGCGTTGCCGGCGCCAACGCGTACGCCTAACCCAGCGAAGTAGCCCACGGCCAGCGCGATGAGGCCGAGTTCGTAGCCGGTCACGACAGCGATCAGCGCCCACAGGACAGCGGCAATCAGTGCGCCGAAGGCGCCGACAACGAGCGCCCGAGGCAACGCATTGGGGGCCGGCTGCTCGGCTTTGACGAACAGCTCGACGCGATCCGCGCAGCTGTCGCAGGCAGCCAAACCATCGACGGAGCGGTGGATGCCTTGCCGGAGGTCTTGTCCGCAGACGGAGCACAGGTCTCCGGATGGAGCCGCTTCGTTGCTATTCTGAAGCTCCTCGGTGGTGACGTTCACGGTTCCTCCTGACTGCGCCCGCGCAGCTGGTGCTCAGTGCAAGCATTGCTCATGGCGGGAGGTTGGCCCATGGGATAGATCGCAGCGCGCTCGAGCCGGCCGAGCGTCGCCCGCCGGCAGCGTCGGCACGCCCGGCGCCCGGTTGACGGTCGCGTCGCTGGCCCTTGCAGCCCGCCTTGGGAGCGTCCGGCGGCCCC
>CANLIC010000038.1 GCA_947491025.1 Myxococcales bacterium | reverse complement strand
GCCCTGCAGCAAGAGGCCTCCAGCCCACTATCCGCCGAGACCGAAGTGTGAGACGGAAGCAACGATGCTCTTGGCAGTGGCGCCCGCAGGCAATGGTGTCGCGCGCGGTCTCCTCCAAGTGGAGAACTGGTTTGGGCCGAGCGATAAGCCCGGCAAGAACAAAGGCAAGAGTCAAATAAGTTTGTGGCTGACACACGAAGGCAATACATCCTCGATGATCATGTTGCCGCAAAATTTCGATATGTTGCGTTTTCGCGATTTCTGGGGCCTTGGTTTGCTCACTACCTCCCCGGATGAACACGTCATCGCGATCCATGGCAGTAAGAAAGGTCCAATCAAGGCGTTTCGCTGGAAACCCGGTACTTCTTCCGTCGTGCAGGCCACATCGACGATCGACGCCATTTCCGCCCGCGGTGAGTCGGCAAGTTACTACCTCGTTGGCAAGCGTCTGGGCAATTTGGTGCCGGTGGCGCTCGCCTACGAAGAAGAAGTGCCAAGCGATTTCGGTGGGTGGCCGCATTATGAACTCGCCTCCTGGTCAATGGGCCACTACAACATGATGACCAATCACGTCACCTTCCAGCCCGCTGGATTCGTAGTCCCAGACAAAACGATGGCCGCGGTGGCCATGGTGCCAGGCAAGCCTACGAGTGTGCAGCTGTTGTTCGCCGGTCGGCGATGGTCCGCGATGGGAATCCTGCCGACCCCTGCCGGTTCCCGCGGCCTCACCTTGATCGAGGCGGGTGCGACGCAACAGCCCATGCAGTTAGCGTGGATACTTTTGCCGGATCCGGCGCCGCCAAAGCCCCTGGAACCGCTAACGTTGCCGCAGGTTATAGGGCATTCAAGTTCGCCTTCCGGCCATCTGGTTTTCATGGGGCCAGCGATCGTAGACCCATTGACGCGGACGGTTCAGGGGAACGGCACTGAGTTCTTCGTCGTTGACATTGGCTGGTCCGGGGAGGTTCGGCGGCGATTTTCCGTGCCTGGCATCTTGGGCCCGTACTTCTCGCAGCACAAGGTGAACGCCTTCACACCGCACAACTCTCGACTGGTGTTTGTGCCCGGCCCATTGGTACTCGTGACCGATCTCTGGGGTCACGACTCCATCGCTAGCGCCGGTCTGTGCAGCCAACTCGCTGTCGCCGACTGTCAAGATGACGACCCTTGCACGCTCTCCACCTGCTCTCCGACCAAGGGCTGCCAGCATTTCCCCGAGGTTGGCCTGCCCTGCAACAGCGGCAAGGGCATTTGCAAGGCGCTGCCGGGTTGGATCCAAGGCTCTGAGACAGCGCCGATTACCTGTCAGTGATCGCCGTCCGGCAGGCGACCAGCCAGCCCGCCCCATCTTCCACCATGAGCTCCGAAAGGTAGACACTGCGCGCGGCGGTCGCCGAGGCCAACCGTATCCAGCAAGCCAACTCCGCCTCGACGCACCACGACGTAAACAGTAACCCCCCGAACTTCTCCGCCTCCCGCCACGACCGGCCATCACCGAAGCTCTCCCGCGCAGCGCCACTCACGGCGCGCAGTAAAGGATCAGTAAACCCCAAACCCCAAGCCACCGCCCACCGCAGTCCAATCGCCGCCGCTGTCGTCCTACACGGCTTCTACGCCCTCGCCCTCGCCCTGGCCCCCAACCGCAGCCGAGCGCGTCGGCAGCAGCTCGCCGATCCGACTCTGCGGCCAGCCCCCGCTGATCTTCACCAGCACGTCCCGCAACCACGCCTCGGGCTCCACCCCCGCCAGCACGCACGCCGCGATCAGCGAGTACACCACCGCCGAGCGCCGCCCGCCGTCGTCCGACCCGGCGAACTTCCAGTTCTTGCGACCCACAACGACCGGTCGGATCTCGCGCTCCACCGCGTTGTTGTCGATCGGCAACCGACCGTCATCCAAGGGTCGCGGTAGGGACGGCGGTTTTGATCCCGCCGCCCCCCGCGCAGATCCCGGCGTGCGCTACCAACGCACCGGGCTCCTACCTTGGAGGCGACCGGCGAGTCGCTGTTGGGGCCAGGGATGCAGGATCTTCGGCGCCGGCAGCCAGCGCTCGGCAAGCGTATGCATCCGTGACCAATTCACCGCCCCACGTTGCCTTCGCCGCTGGAGCGCATGCCGCCAGTGCTTGGTGACCTCGTCACGGAAGGTAAGCAGGGCCCTCATGTTCGTCGGTACTGCGTGGTAGTTGAAGTACCCCTGGACGACCGAGCGAAGCGGCCTCGCCCGGCATGCGCCACGGGCCGGCGTCCTCGCCCATCGCCAGGTCGAATGACTTGTTGACGTCGCTTTCGATCGCCCAGCGCGTCTTGACCCGCAGCAGAATCAGGCGCACTCCGACCAAGCTGCGGCCCTGCCACTAGACCTCGGCAGACGGATCGCTGGACCGCGGAGCTAGAGCCGGGCCGCGAATCAGGCCTACGCCTGCCGACCCCGCCGCAAGGCCCGGTTGCGCGGCTCAGACAAGCAGCGCTGGACCTCTGAGGTGTAATAGATCCCCTCGCCGATGAGCGCCGGCCCACCGTCGCGCCACGTCAGCCAGCCGCGGGCCTCCAAGGCCTGCCACCACGGCGCAAAGTCGGCCTGCAGGTCGCCACCGGTGTGCGCGGCGTAGCGCGCCGATTGCAGCCAGGGCGTGCCCTCGAGGCCCTTGAGCACATGCAGCAGCGCCACATCGACCGACTCGAAGACAAAGACCACGTCAGCGACGGCGAAGTCGCCGGTCTCGACGCCACGCCGAACCCGCTCACGGTAGGGCTGCTGGCCGACCACATTGCGAAAAGTCAGGCCGGGCTTCTCCACGGTACCGGCCAGCAGCGAGTTGGCGCCGTAGCCAATGCCGACGCGGTCGTGATGCAGCACGTCGCGGTACATCTCGAGGAAGCGCACCGGCGGCAGGTCGCTGCGGCAATAGTCGGTGTAGCCGTCGGGGCGGTAACCGAGCTCAAGCAGGCGGTCGCGGCCGCGCATGAACGTCGTGCACGACTCCTGCACCGACGGCAGCTCGTGCCTGCGGCGGGCGAATTCCGAGTCGCCACCGAGGGTCAGCGGGTGGTTGACGATGGCATCCGCGCCCCAGGCGTGCAGCTGCTCGATGTCGCCGACGACGTGCTCGGGGCCCTGGCCGAACCAGCCGGTGATGAGGTCGACCGAGCTGCGGATGCCGTGCGCCTGGCAGAAGGTGAGCGTGCGCTCGACCTGCTCGGGCCGCTGTAGGCGACCGCTGTGCTGCACCAGCAGCGGGTCGAGGGTCTGGGCTCCGATCGAGATGCGGTTGACGCCCACGTCGTGCAGCGTCCGCAGCCGCGACTCGGTGAACAGCGCCGGTGTGCCCTCGAAGCTGGTCTCGCAGGCGGCGGGGATGTCGAACGCGTCGTGGAGGGCCTTGAAGATGCGGCGGATATTCGACTCAGACAGCACGTTCGGAGTGCCGCCGCCAAAGTAGAGCGTCTCCAGCGTCCGCCGGCCAAGGCAGGCGGCGACGGCCTTCAGCTCGAGCAGCAGGTCCTCGACGTAGGAGTCGACCGCGCGCTGCGAGACGTAATCTTCCCGCGAGAACAGGCAGAATCCGCAGGCGTCGGGATCGGTTGGCGGGCAAAACGGGATGTGGAGGTAGAAGTTGAGCGGGCGGCTGCCGTCGCAGCGCGCAAGCGCCTCGGTCAACGGCAGATCGCGCTGCTGCCAGAAGCGCGGCGACGGGTGCCCGTACTGAATTTTGGTCCCCGGGGCGCGTCCGACGTGGGCCTCGAGGTAGGCCTCGACCTCGCGTTCCGTCCAGCCGTGTTGCAACGTCGCCTCCGGGGGGACCGGGGCCGGGGCCAGCGGCGCCCGGTGGCCTCAGCGTAGCCGAAGCCAGATCAGATGGCCACGCAGCCGCCGCAACCTCTGGCAGCGCCGCGCCGACCGACGCCGACTAGGGCCACAACGCCTGGTAGGTGGCGCCGGGCACGCCGTCGGGCAGCGCGGTCTCCTTGCCATCCGGCCACCGCACCTTGACCGACGTTGCCTTGCCCCAAGCGCCCAGGCCGAAGTAGGCAAAGCGCGTGGCGGTGCCGCCGAAGCCGCCGCTGCCGTAGAGCAGACGCTTGCGGACCACGCCGCCGATGGTGGCGCTGACCACAGCGCCGAGGGCGTCCTGGTTGTTGCCTTTGCCGCGGACCACGACGCGGAAGCTGCCGCCTTTCTTGGAGAGATCGTTGCGCAGCACGCGCAGGACCGACACCGGCATCATGCCGCCGACCCCAGGCCGCGTCTGCACCACGTCGAGGTCGCCGTCGCCGTCGAGGTCGAGCAGCGCCTGCTCGAGAAACACGACGTGGGGTGCGATGCCGGCGGGGAACTTATGGCCTTTCCAGCCTTTGTCGCCATCGCGAAGGTAGAGCAGGTCCAGGCTAGGCACGCCCGCGAAGGGGTCGAAGCCGCTGTCGCCGCGGCTGGCGATGCAGACATTGCTGAACCCCTCCGCCTGCGCCTTCGAGAAGTTGGCCGAGACGCCGACCAAGAGGTCGTCGCGGCCGTCGAGGTCGAAGTCGGCGATGTGCGGCGACCACGCGCTGGCGCCCCAGGTCGTCCACCACAGACCGAGCTGGCCGCCGATGTCTTCGAATTGCGCCGGAAGGCCGGGTTTGGGTTTCACGCCGGCGAACACCGGCGTCGGCCCGGATTCGGCCAGCACCACGTCGAGCAGGCCATCATCGTTGAGGTCGCCGATGGCCCAGCCCATCGCCCCGGCGTAGGGGTGGAAACCGATCTCCTGCTCGTAGCTGGCGAAGCTGCCGCCGAGGTTGTGCAGCAGCCGGTGGCTGCCCATGTCGTCGCCGACCAGCACGTCGATTTTGCCGTCGTCGTCGATGTCGACCGCCGCTGCGACGGTCTGGTTGCCGCCAGCCGGCACCTTCCAGGCCTTGGTCGCGTCGACCATCGGCAGCTGCGGCCCACGGATCAGCACCCGGTCCTGCATCTCAATGGTCTGTTTCATAGGCGGCACCAACGTGCAGAGCAGGTCGCTGCTGGTGAACTGGCACTGCAGGTGCGTGCAGGGCGGCGGATCGAAGCCGGCCGGGATGAAGAGATCGAGGTCGAGGTCGCCATCGAGATCGATCGGGACAATGCCAAACGCCGCAAAATCCATGATGTACGGGAGAAAGGCGGCGCTGGCGTCCTTGAAGGTGCCCTTGCCGTCGCCGAGGTAGATCGCGGCGCCTGAGAAGCCGCTGAACAGCAGATCGGGCTTGTTGTCGCCGTTCATGTCCGCGGCAGCGCAGGCGAAATTGGGCTGCATCACCGTAGTGTCGAAGGGGCCGCTCACGAACTGCGGCGGCCCCGCGCTCAGCAGCGTGGCGCGGATCGAGGTCTTGTTGCCGCTGGCGATGACGATGGTGACGAAGTCCTGAAAGCCGTTGCCGTCGAAGTCGGCCACCGCCACGCAGGGTCCATACACAGCGCCAGACACCGCGCCGAACTGCTGCGAGATGTCGACGAACGGGGCCTCGGGCAACGTGGCGGGGTCGATCTCCAGCGTCGCAGGCTGCGCCAGATCCGCCGTCTCGGTGTCGGCGCCGGCGTCTGGATCGGGCACGACCTCCGCCGCGGCGTCGCTATCGTCCGGCGCGAGCATGTCGCCGTCGGTCGGGACCAAGGCGTCGCCGTCGCCCCCGGTGTCGCTATCGACGGGTCCGCCTTCACTGACTTCGGCCGCCGTAGCCCCGCCGTCAGCGGTCTCGGCGCCCGCCTCCCCGTCGTCGATGGCATCTTCAACAGCGTCAGGCTCGGCGTCGCCGGCGGCGTCGGTCGCATCGAGCTCGGCGTCGCTGTCGATGCTGGTCTGGTCTCCGGCGTCGTCGGCGTCGTCCGCCGCGTCCAGCTCCGTCACGCTGCCAACGTCGGCGTCGCCTTCTGCGCCGTCGGCAGTCGTTGCGCTGTCCCCGGCGGCTGGTGTGCCATCGGTCTCGCCGGCGGCGTCGGAGCCTGCCTCGGCGCCGTCTCCCGGCCCGGACGCTCCTTCGCCGCAACCGAGGGCGAGCCAAAGCAGCCCGCAGAGGGCGCGCCTGCTGTGCCGAGGGTGAGGGCTCATGGCCATTTCACGTCGACCGTCTTGCCAGCCGGCACGTCAGCGAGCGGGGTGACCTTGCCGTCGGGCCAGCGCACCTGCACCCCTGTCAGCGCCGCCGCCGGGCCCAGTCCGAACTCGGCGATGCGCGCCCGACCGCCGCCGTAGCCACCGCTTCCGACCAGCCACCGCGTGCGCTTGTTGCCTGCCACCATGCCGCTCACCACCGCCCCGAGGGCCTCGATGTTGCCGGGCTTACCCTGCAGCCGCACCCTGGCAAAGCCCCCCATGGCTGGCAAGTCGTTGCGCCAGATGCGAACCACCGAGGTGAGGTTGGCGAAGGGGCGGGCCTGGACGATGTCGAGGTCTCCGTCGTCATCGAGGTCGACCAGCACCTGCGAGATCGCCATGAAGTGGGAGTGCGGCCCCGAGGGGAGGTGCTGCGCGATGAAGCCGCCCTCGGGCGTGCCGAAGAGCACGAGATCGATGTTGGGGTGGCCGTCGTAGGGCAGCTTTGAGCCTTGGGTGCAGCCCGCCGTCACCGGCGCCAGCAACCCGGGATCGGTCCACAGCGCGCCGCCGAGGAACAGGTCGTCGTAGCCATCGCGGTTGAAATCCGCCGTGAGCGGTGCCCAGCTGCTCGCCGACCAGGTTGCGCCGTGCAGACCGCGCGCCCCGCCTTCGTCGACAAACGCCAGAGGCACGCCCGCGCCCTGCGCCGGCGCCTTCTGCACGTAGGCGTGGCAAGGGCCCTCGTCGGCCAGCACCAGATCGGCCTTGCCGTCGCTGTCGAGGTCGGCGATGCCGAAGCCCATGCCGTGGCCGTACGCCTTCAGGCCGATGTCGGTCTGCGCCATGACGAACGCACCGCCGACGTTGTGCAGCAGGTAGTGGATGCCGAAGTCGTCGGACACAAAGACGTCCAGCTTGCCGTCGACGTCGATGTCGATGGGCTGCGGCGCCGAGAGCAGGCCGCCTGGCGGCAACTTCCAAGCCGTGGTGGCGTCGACCAGCGGCGGCTTGGCGCCACGGATGAGGATGCGGTTCTGCAGCTCGGCGAGGTTGGGCACCGACGTCGCCAGGGCGCAGAAGAAGTCGGCGTCCTCCGTGTAGCCGCACTGCTTGGTGCCGCAGGCGGGGCCAGGGCCCGGGTTGCCGGCGTCGAACGACGGCGATCCCGCTCCGACGAAAACGTCGAGGTCGCCATCGCCGTCAAAGTCACCTGCCGCCGGCGACCAGGTCGAGAAGTCCATGATGTACGGCAGCCAGGTCTCCGAGACGTCACTGAAGCCTCCGAAACCGTTGCCCTGGTAGAGCGCGAGGCCGCTGGCGCCGCCCATCAGCAGATCGGGCTTCCCGTCGCCGGTGAGGTCGAAGACGGTGCAGGCGCTCGTCGGCAGCAGCAGGGTCGTGTCGACCTTGGTGAAGACGTGTGAGAGGCCCTTGTTCGGGCCGTAGCCGAGCAAGATGACGTGGATCGTCGCCTTCTCTTTGACGCGCTCGACGACCACGACGTCTTCGCGACCGTTGGCGTCGAGGTCGGCGGCGGCGACGCAGAGGCTGTGCGTCTGCAGCGGCACCACGCCGAAGTTGGTGGTCACGTCGGTAAACGCGGCCTTGGCCAGGGTTGCGGGCTCCGTCGGCTCCAGCAGCACCTTGCCGGCCGGGGCCTGCCAACTCCAGACCTCGCCGTCCGTGGTTTCGGCGGTGCCGCTGCCGTCGGCCGCGTCGGCGTCCGTGGTCTCGGCGCCGCCGGTCTCTGCCCCCTCGCCATCCACGGCGTCCAGTGGCACGACAGCGTCCGCGAGGGCGTCGGCGAGGGCGTCGGTGACCCCGCTACCGTCGGCGTCGGGGTCTTCCACAGCGTCAGCGGCGCTGTCCCCGGCGTCGGCGTCGCCCGACGCATCGGCGTCTTCGATGGCGTCGGTGGCGGCGTCGCCGGTCGCATCCGATTCACTGTCCGCGCCGGCCTCGGCTGCGATCGCGCCGTCAGCCGTGCTGCCGTCCTCGGTGCTTGAATCGCCGGTGTCGGCAGCGTCCTCGTCTCCGAGGTCCGCGCCCACGGCGTCGCCTGGGCCGACGTCGCTTGATTTGGCATCGCTAGCGCCGGCGGCGCCCTCTCCGCAGGCGGCGACCAGCAAGAGCAACGACAAGGTCCAACTCGCCAGCGGTGGCGTGGCCGTCCACTCGCCACCCTGCGCGCCGTTCGCTTTGCGCCTCATCGTCTCCTTTGTGCCGCGGGCCGCCGCCGGGCCTGTTCATCGCAGGCTAGAAACCCAGGCGCCCCTTGGCAACTGCCCGCTCAGTCGCCCTTACGCTGGCGCAAGATCGCCCACAGCGCCACGGCCGCGACCAGCAGCGACAGCAGCAGCCACCGCCCGGTCGCTGCGCCGTCACCATCGGTCGGTCGCGGTGCTTGTGTCGAGGCGGCCGCACCGTCTCTGCCGGCTGCCGCGGTGGGCGACTCGGCGGTGCCGGCGTCTGCGCCAGCCGACGACGGAGCCTGCGCTGGCGCTTGTGTGGGCGTCGGCGGGTCGGGCAGCAGGTCATCGGTCGCGGCGCGCTGCCGCGGCGTCTCCGCTTCCGCCATCAACGCCGGCTGCGCAGGCCGGGCCTCGATGGTCCGCCAAAACCCCGCCGCGGGGGCCTCGGACAGGGCCCGCAGCAGCGGCGCCGGGTCGGTCGGCGCGGCGCCCGAAAAGCGCACGCAGAAGGCGCCAGCCACCATCGCGTCGCAGCCCGCCGCCACGTCGTCGAGCCGCACGGCGTAGCAGCCGGCGCTGTCGCACACCGTGGCTTTGACGTGGTCCTTGGCGATGGCCGCGTCCTGCAAGCGAAAGGCCGGCGCCGCCGCGCCCAGCGCCGCTTCGAGACGCGGGGCGGCCTCCGCCGGCAGCACCCGCAGCGGCCGCTCCGGGCCCGACGGCCCAGTCGCCGCGTCCTCGGCGGCGATTGCAAGGCACGGGCGCGCCAGCAGACCCACCAAGACCAGTAGCCAGGCTGGCATCGCGCGCCGCGTCATGGGTTCTCCGCTTCCGCCGCCGCCGCAGCGTTCGGCGCAAAGAGCAAGGCGTCATGGCCCGGCAGGCCGTGGTCGAGCTGCAGCCGCCGCAGGCCAGCCGCTGCCGCCCTGTGGGCGATGCCCTCCGGCTGCAGGTAGACCCCTCGCGGGTAGAGCTCGCGGGCGAAGGTATCGCCAAAGAGTCCGAGCAGCAAACGAAAGTTCAGGTCGCTCCGCACCATGCGCGGCCAGCTCTCGGGCTTTGCCAGGTCGTGGTGCTCGGCGATCCACCGAACGACCAGCGCCTCGTCGACGCCGGCCACCGCAGCGAGGCCGGCCGCGTCCAGCGGCAGCTGCCGCGCCGCCATCAGCTCCTGCGCCAGGGCAGAAGCGTCCAGCACCTGCTCCAGGCCATCCGCCAGCGCTCGCCGCAACGGCGCCGCCTCCGGGGCCGCGAGCCCGGCCGCGTCCAACGTCGCCAGCCGAGCCCGCAAAGGCTCGGGGAGCCGACGCCACAGCGGCGCCCACCGGGCCTCGCCGCGCAGCGCCGTCAGCCGAAAGCCGACCTCGAAGTCGCTCGCTAGGTAGTGGGCGTCGCTGCGCCCTTGCAGCAAGAGCAGGCGCCCTTCGGGCCGCAGCGCGGCGCTCAGCGCGCGCAGAAAGGGCAGCGGCGCCTCCAGGTACTCGTAGACGCTGCACAGCAGGGCCCGGTCGACCCGCAGGCCGACGTACCAAGGGTCGACGCCGATTGCCACCAAACGCGGCCGCAGCGCCGGCAGCGTCTCGGCCTGCGCCCGTCGGTTCAGCACCTCGATCATCGCCGGGTCGACGTCGGTGGCGTGGACCACGCCCGTCGCGCCCACCTGCGCTGCCATCGGAGCGCTCATCCGCCCTCCGCCAGCGCCGATGTCGAGCACCGTCATGCCCGGGCGGACGTCGAGCAACGCCACCAGCCGCTCGGTGGGCAGCATCGCCTCGCGCGCGCTGGCGTGGAGGGCGGCGAGCTTGACCGCTGCCGGGCGCTGCTGCTCCTCTTCGGCCAGGGTCGGCGCCAGGCCCTTGATCGGCGGTGGCGCGTCGCTGCTGGCGGGGGCCAAGGCCGCGGCCGGTCGGGGAGGCGTCGGCGGCGAAGCGGGCGCGGGCGCCGTCAGTGCCGCGGCAACCGCGCCGAGCAGCAACGCCGCCAGGACGGCCAGCGCCTCGGTCGCGGGCGTCACGGCGACACCTCGGGCGGCAGCAGCCAACGGCGCATTAGCGTCGCCTGCAGGGTCCGCAGCGCGGCTGCGGCGTCGGCCTGGAGCGGCGACGGCGCGTCGTCGAGCAGCCCCTGCTGCTCGTAGCGCAGCACCAGCCACTGCGCGAGCCGCGCCTCAGGTTCTTGGAGCGGCCGCAGCGCGATCGCTGGCAGGCCGGCGCCCTCGGCATCCGCGGCAGCCTCGAGCGCCGGCAGCAGCGCGCGCGCGCCGAGCGCAAAACGCAGCGCTCCGAGCCCGTCCTCGTGGTCCAAGGTCGCAGCCGCGGCGCCATTCGACGGGGTCGGCGCTACGGTCGGCTCCGAGGTTGGAGCGACTTCGGCCGCCGGGATGCTGTCAGCGAGGGTCGGCGCCGGGGTGCCCAGCAGGCGGGTGCCGTGGAACCCCACCGACGCCATCGCGAGGTACAAGACGACGCGCGCGGCCCAGGTCGTCGGGCTGCTGCTGGCTGGTGGCCTCGCCATCATCCCTCGGCCCCCCTCCGCGCCCCGCTCGCACCGCCGCCTCTCGCTTCGCCACGCGGCGTTCCGCGATGGGCTACCGCTCGACCGCCGCGCCGTCAACCGCTGGCGTGGTCGCGACGAGCCCCGGCAGCGCGGGCGCAGCGACGGTGAACACGACGTGGACCGCTCCATAGAGCAGCAGGCTCAGGCGCGCCGGCGCCGTCGGCAGTCCGCGAGCGCGAGCGTCGATCCACAGCGCCGCGCAGCAAGCCTCCATCGTCCACAGCTCGCCGTGGCCCGCCCACTCGACCCGCTCGAACCCAGGCACGTGAAAGAGCAGCAGGCGCTGAACCACCGCGCCGCAGAGGGCGAGCCCGGTCAACATCATCCACGCCCCGTGCTGGGCCGGCTGGCGGCGTCGCATCGCTCCGGCGGCGAGGGCGACGGTGAACGCGCACAGGGCGCCGGCGGCGAGCACCAAGGCGTAGGCAGCCTCGCCGCGTTGCCCGAGCGAGGCCTCGCCGTCTGCAACCGCCTGCACTGTGCGCAGCAGCGGCGGCAGCGCAGCCAGCGCCACGATCGGGCCGAGCCACAGTCCGTAGCGACCGATCAAGCGGTGGCGACCCAAAGCCCCCGCCCGCACGGCGCTCCGTTGCGTGGCGAGCAGGACCAGCCAGGCCAGCGCCGTGAGCGCATGGAGGTGCAGGGTCCACGGTGCCGCCGCCAGCCGCGCGAGGTAGTTCGGCCAAAAGGCCGCGCCGAGCCCCGCCAGAGCCAGCACTGCGCCCAGCCATGGCGTCACCCGGCCCGCGCTGGGCTTGGCGATGCTGCCGCTCGCTGCTGTGTGTCCGCTCACGCCCTGTCCGTCGTGCCGCGCCCCAGGGCCAGCGCAAGGCCCAGCCCGCCGGCGCAAGGTGCCACGTCGGCTACGCCACCGCCAGCGCCGCCAGGTCGCTCCGTCAGGGCTATCGCAAAGTCCGGAGCGAAAGACACCCTCACCCCCTCACCCCCTCTCCCGTCGGGCGGGAGAGGGGCGACATGACAATGAATTCAGTGCCCCCCTCTCCCGCTTCAGCGGGAGAGGGGGTGCCGCGAAGCGGCGGGGGGTGAGGGTTGTCGGCGCTGACGTCGACTTTGCGACCGCCCTGGGTCGCTCCGTCAGGGCCGCACGTGAACCAGCACCGCCGCCCCCGCCAGCGCCAGCAAGCCGGCCACCATCACCAGGAAGCCGAGGGCGCCCAAGCCGCCCCAGACCAGCACCCGCGTTCGCTCCGGCCCCGGCTCCAGGAGTGGGTGCAGCTCCGTCGGTCGCCAGTACCAGTCCTCCGGCAGCACGCCGCGCCGCATGAGCGCCCGCCGCAGGTGCACATGGTAGAGAAAACCGGTGGGCAGCCCCAACGAAGCGCCGAGCGCGAGGAGCCAGGCGGCGATCTCGGCCAAGGTGTCCCAGGGCAGCATCAGGCCGGCGCCGAGGGCGGCCGAGCACAACAAGAACAAAGCGATGGCGCCGAGCTCGATCATCCGCCCCCGCAACCCAGCTTCACGCTGAGTCATTCCACGCACTCCGTCTTGGCGATTGTACGCGCCCGGCGCCAGGCCCTTCACCGAGCGCATCGACACGGCGGTGCAGAATCGCAACCGCGTAGATCGCACGCGCCGCACGTGCGTCCAAGCCCCGACCGGCACCAGCGCGCCGGCTGGAGGAGACCCATGAGGACGTTCCCTGCTCGCCACCGATCCCCGTCCAAGGCCCGCCATCTGTCGGCAGTCGCCACTGCGATCGCCGTCACCGGACTGCTCGCAGCCTGTAGCGGCTTGCACAGCAGCGCCGTCCAGTCGGAAGACGCCGCCCTCGGTCGGATCGTGATCTACCGCAACGGCGTGGCCTACTACGAGCGCCGGGCCACCGTCGAAGACGGGAGGCTGACGATCGCGGTGCCGAGCGACAAGATCGATGACTTCCTGAAGTCGATGACCATCACCGACCTCGCCACCGGCCAGCCGCTGCCCGTCGCCTTCCCGGCCCCCGGCCACCGCCCGACCCGGCAGCCGGGCGTGACCGAACTCGTTGTCACCGTGCCGCCGGCCGACGGCGTCCGCCGCGACAAGCGCGAGGTCCTGCTCACCTACGTCACGGAGTCGGCGGCCTGGAAGCCGAGCTACCGCGTGGTCCTGCAGCAAGACGAGCGCGGCGTGACTCACGGCGTCGAGCTGCAAGGCTGGGCGGTGGTCGACAACACCTCGGCCGAGGACTGGAACTCCGTCCGCGTCGGGGTCGGCTCCTCATCTGCCCTGGCCTTCCGCTACGATCTGCGCTCGATTCGCCACGTCCAGCGCCAGACGCTGCACGGCGAGGCGACCTTCGTGCGGGCGCCCCCGCGCGGCGGCGCGGTCGGTACCGAGCGCACGGAGCAGCCCGAGCGCGAGCTGGCCGCCGTGGATGACAAAGACATCGCTCGCAACGAGGGTCACCCCGACGTCGCCGAGGCGCCGGCGAGCGCCGACGAAGCCACCGGCGACGGCGCTTCCGTCCGCGGCGCCGGGGCGCGTGCTGGTCGCCCCGCCCCGCCGGCCAAGGCGCAGCAGTCCTACCGCAGCTACAGCAGCCAGGCCCTCGCCAAGGCGGACGCCAAGAAGAACGAGGCGGAGCGGCCGCGCGACGCCCGCGACGCCCAGGTCGACGCCCTCGCCGAGCGGCTGCGTCGCACCGGCGAGGCGGTCCGAGTCGAAGGCTACTCCGAGGGCAACGAGCCCGATGCCGGCGACCGCGCCCGTGACCGCGCCCACCTGCTGCGCAACCAGCTGATCGAGCGCGGTGTTCCGCCAGCGCAAGTCGTCGCGGTTGGCAAGGGCGTGCAGTCCGGTCGCAGCGCTGGCGTTCGCATCGTCGCCCTGCCGGTGCCGCCTGCCGGCGATGGCGGCCAATTGACGCCGGCCGACGCGCCGCCCGTGGGTGAAAGCCACTTCGAGAGCCGAACCGCCATGACCGTTGCCCGGGGCAGCTCGGCGATGGTCTCGATCTTGAAGGCGAAGACCAAGGGCGACATCGTCTACCTCTACGCGCCAGAGGGCCGAGGCGGCGACGGGCGCTACGCCTTCCGCGCCGTGCGCTTCGTCAACCCGACCAGCTACACGCTCGATCCCGGCCCGATGACCGTCTACGGCGCCGGCCGCTTCATCGGCGAGGGCATGGCCGACCCGATCCCCCCGGGCCGCAGCGCCGTCGTGCCCTACGCCCTGGATCGCCAGGTGACGGTGGAGCGCGACGCCGACGCCGGCGAGGAGATCGCCCGTCTGCTCAAGCTCAGCCGGGGCGTCCTGACCGCTGAGGTGCAGCACCTGCGCCGCCACAGCTACCGCATCGCCAACCGCAGCCACGAGAAGGTCACGGTCCTGGTGCGCCATGACACGCCGCAAGGCTGGACGCTGCAGAAGGGCCCCGACACGCTCGAGCGCTTCGGCACTGCGCGCCTCTACGCCATCGACGTGGCGCCGGGCCATGTCCAGACCCTCGCCCTGGTCGAGACGACGCCGCTCCAGCGCACCATCGATCTGCGCAGCCCCGTGGGCCTCGACATGGTGCGCCTGCACCTGATGGGCCTCGCCAAGGACGCCGTGCTACAGGCCGCTATGGCCCGGGTCATCCAACACCACGAAGCCACCGCCAAGGCCGATGAGAAGATCGCCCTGCTGCGCGAGCGCGTCGCCGAGCTGCGCGTGCGCCTCGACGAGCTGCATGGCCAGCTCGCCAGCCTCGAGGGCATGGCCCGCGGCGCCAGCCTCGAGTCCCACCTGCAGAAGAAGATGCGCGAGACCAGCGAGGCGGTGCAGAAGACGACGATGGCCATCGTCGAGGCGCAGCAGGAGCGGATGCTCGCCCGTGTTCGCTTTCAAGATGAGCTGAGCGAGCTGACGCTGGCCAAGGTCGCCGAGCGTGCCACGGCGCCCGCCCCTGCGGTCCTGACCGCCGGTCCGCGCGCCTGAGTTGGGAGGCGCCGGCGTCCCATGGCCCCCGCGGCCGAGACGCCCGCCACCCCGCGACAAGCGCACCGCGACTGCCCGCACAGCCCTTGACGCGCCGCACTTGACGCAGCCATTGACGCACTGCGGCGAAATCTGCCAAGGTCCGCGCGGTGGCAGGGACGGGAGGTAGGATCATGCGCGATTTCACAGCACTGAGGCAACGTCTCCTGGTCGCCATGGGTCTGTTCGGTGCCGGCACCGTCGCTTGCGCCTCGCCAGCGGCGGGCAGCTCGACCGGCAGCGGCCAGGACAGCGCCACCGCCACCGAGACCATCAGCGACGCCACCGAGGACACCGGCAGCGCCGACACGGTCGCCGACACCGCGGACAGCACCGACATCGGCGGCAGCCCTGACGCGGCCGCCGACTCCGGCAGCGGCGACACCGGCGTCAGCGACGGCGCAGGTGACGGAGGGGTCGGCGACGCTGACATCATCGACGCGGCCGCGGACATCGGCGGCGACGGCGTCAGCAGCGGCGATGGCAGCGGCGACGCCGGTGGATCCGACGGCGTCAGCGACGGCGGCCTCAACATGGACGTGTGCACCTTCGGCAAGCCGCAGCAGGAGTGCATGAACGCCGCGCAGCTCGCCTACGCGGTCGACAACAAGTGGGGCGGCGGCGAGCAGACCGACGCCGGTGCCAGCGACGCCGGGCCGCCCAAGCTCGACTACCCGGTGCCGCCCGAGGGCTGCCCGGTCAAGGAGCGGGTCTTCGACGGCTGCTGCAACCCAGCGCACGACGGCCCGATCATGGTCGGCGACACCTGCTGCTACGTCTTCTGCACCGGCGGCTGCTGCGGTCGGCCGCTGCGCGCTGGCGGTGTCGCCGTGATGGCGGAGCTGCAGGCCGACGCCGGCTGGGCCGGCCTCGGGTTCTTCGAGGGCGACGCCGCTTGCGCTGACGCGCTTCCCGTCGAAGTCCGAGCGGCCATCGCGCAGGCGTGGGCCGGTGACGCTGCGCTCGAGCACGCAAGCATCGCCAGCTTTCAGCGCTTCGGTCTCGAGCTGCTGCGCCTCGGGGCGCCCGTCGACCTCGTCGCCGACGCCGCGCGCGCCGCGTTGGACGAGGTCGATCACGCCGAGCGCTGCTTCGCCCTCGCCAGCCTCGCGGCCGGGACGGCCATTGGCCCCGCCGCATTGCCGCTGCCCGACACGGTGCAGCTCGCGCCCGACCTGCGTGCGGCGGCCCTGGCAGCCGTCGAAGAGGGCTGTGTCGGCGAGACCTTGGCGGCGGCTCTGTGCGCCGAGGCTGCGCGCACGGCGACGGTGCCGGCCGTACAAACAGCGCTGCGGCAAATCGCCGAGGACGAGGCGCGCCACGCGGAATTGGCGTGGCGCTTTGTCCGCTGGGCGCTCCGCACCGACGCCACCTTGCGCCCTGCCATCGCCGACGCGTTTGAGCGGGCGATGCAGCGCCTGCCCGAGCCGCCGCCACAGCCCGCCGTCGATCTCGCGACATGGCAGGCCTGGGGCCGGCTGCCGTCGCTGCGCTTCCGGACCATCGTGCGGGCCATGGCGCGCGAGGTCCTGCAGCCGTGCGCCGTCGCCCTGTGCGGCCAGGACGTCGTCTTCGACGTCGAGCGCATGCGCTCGGTCGCGCGGGCCTAGCCCCCGAGCGTCGCCCAAGGCCCGCAAGGCCGCACGGACCGCGAGCACCGAGCGTTCACGATAAACGTCGCGCGCCAAGCGAAGGCGTGGCCTCGCCGAGCGCCCCGCCCGTTGCGCCCGTTGCGATGGGCAACGGGCGCCCTTGCGCCATGGCCTCGTCGCGATTTCTCCGGCAGACTCACCGGCCAGTGCGAGGTCCCCCGCCGGCGCGCCCTGCGCCGTGGCTCGCCGCGGCGCCAAAAGGAGGCCACCATGCTCAGCTGCCAGCGACCGTACGCCTCGGTGAACGTTGCGCCGACCTGGGCGAGCGTCCTCCTCATCTGCGCCCTCACCGCGGCTGGCTGCGGCCGACAGCAGCCGTCGGCGCCGCCCCCTGCCGCGCCCGACACGCCGCCTCAGGTGGCCCCCGAAGAGCCGGTCGCCGCCGCGCCCGCCCCGCCCGCCGCGCCGGCGCCGAGCGTCCTCGTCGCCTTGCCGTCGCCCGCGACCCCCGCCATTGCCCCCGACGCTGTGGCCAAGGTCGGAGCGCCGGCCCCCGAGTTCGCCCTGCCCGACACCGCGGGCCGGCTGACGCGCCTCTCGGAGGCCAAGGGCAAGGTGGTGGTCCTCGAGTGGTACAACCCGGACTGTCCCTTCGTGAAGCACGCCCACACCGAAGGCGGACTGGTCGACCGCGCCGCCCGAGCCACGGCGGAGGGCGTCGTGTGGCTGGCGATCAACTCCGGCGCGCCCGGGATGCAAGGCCACGGCCAGGCGCGCAACCAGGAGTCCATCGCCGAGTACAAGCTCGGCCACCCGGTGCTGCTCGACGAAGGCGGCGCGGTCGGCAAGGCCTATGGAGCCACCAACACGCCGCATCTCTTCATCATCGACTCTACCGGTGTCCTGGTCTACGCCGGGGCCCTCGACAACCTGCCCTACGGCGAGCAGACCGACGAAGGGCCGCCCCGCCACTACGTTGACGAGGCGTTGGCCGCTCTGAGCGCTGGGCAGCCCGTGTCGGCGCCGACGACCAAGGCGTGGGGGTGCAGCGTCAAGTACGCCTTGTAGCACACCGGCTTGGCCGCCTGGCGGTCGCCCATTCGCCTGCCTGCAGCGTCCTTAAGAGCCGGGCAAGTAGCGCTCGCCGCCATCGGCATAGCGCTCGAGCTTCCAAACCGGCAGGTCGCGTTTGATCGCCTCGACGACCTCGCGGCAGGCGGCGAACGCCGCGACCCGGTGCGGGCTGGCGGCGTGGACCACCAGCGAGACATCGCCGGGGACCAACTCGCCGTAGGAATGCAAGATCTGTAGGTGGAGCGGGTGACCCTCGGGCTGGGCCGGCGCCGACAGCTCCCCGGCATCCAGCCGCGCTGCCACCTCGGCCGCGATCCGTTGGAGCTGGAGCTCTGCCATCGGTCCATAGTGGTCATAGCGCAGCGACGCCACCGCCAGGCCGCCATGGTGGTCTCGGACGACGCCGAGGAAGCTCGCTACCGCGCCGTCGTACGGGTTGACCAGCGGCGATGGGGCGATCTGCACTGCCGGCAGGGCACCCTCGACCATCGCCGTCCGAGCTGCGCGCAAGGGCATTCTAGCCTCCCGATACCGGTGGAATGACCGCGAGTTCATCGCCAGCGGCGAGCGTCAAGGCGCCCTTGACGAACTCGAGGTTGTGGGCCAGGCGGCAGGCTGGCAGCAGGCCCTGCAGCGGCGGATGGAGCGTGGCCAGCGCGGCAAAGACCGAGTCGACGGAGGCCTCGGTCGGGAGCGTCAAGGCCTCCTGCTGGCAACCGGCCGCGCGCGCCGCGGACGCGAAGAAGCGCACGGTCAGCGAGACCCGCGGTGTCGCGCCATCCATCGTCGCAGTGGCCGTCATCGCGCCCCCAACCGGGTCCGGCGCCGGCTAGCCGGCGATCGCGGCGGTCCCGAGCTCCGCAAACCACAGATAAAGCACCACCCGCGGCACGCGCAACAGCGAAACCAAGAGAAAGGTCCGCCATCGCATCCCGAGGGCACCCGCCGCCCACACGAACCATGTGTACGGCGAGGGGATCATCGCCGCCAATGCCAACGCGATCCAGCCGTGACGCGCGATCACGGCGTGGGCCCGAGCCCCCCGTTTCGCTAGCAGCGCGGCGATCTTTGGTGCTTGCGCCAGGCGTCGACCGGCCGCGAACCCCAAGGGGCCCGAGGTGAGGGTGCCCAGACAGCCCCAGGCTGCCGCCTCCCAAAAAGGCACGCCGCCGAGCAGAGCGAAGGTCGTCACCGCCTCGAGCGGCACCGGCACGACGAGGAAAATCGGCACGAAGTAGGCCACCGCCACCGCCCATCCGCCCGTGGCCTCGACGAAGACCTGCGCCGCCGCAATGACCGGCTCGCGGAAGGCGATCCCCAAGCCAACGGCGACGCCGGCGACCAGCAGCAGGCCGATCACCGCGCGCCACAGCAGCGAACCGAGGTCGGTGTCGGCCGCCGGTGCGCCGTTTCCCCCTGGCGCAGGCGTCGCCGTCACGGCGCCACCAGACGCGGGCCGCAGACGGCGCAGGCCCGCTCGGCCGGGAGCCCCGCCGCCATCGCAGGGCCATCCACGCAGCGCGCCGCTCCCGCCAAGTCGGCGAGCACCCGCGCACCCCCGACGCCGCCGGTGACCTGTGCGTGCCTTCGCCAGGACGCCAGCCGGTGCGTGCCAGCCGCGACCAGCAGGCAAGCGCCAGGTTGCGGCCGGTCGCCGTGCAGAAAGGGGATCCACCGCCGATCGTGCAGCCCCACCTCCAGCGCCGGCTCGATCGGGCGCCAGTCGTGAACCGCCGACGTCATGAAGCTATGGACCGGCCAATGCGGGTGCAGCACCCCCTGTACTGCATAGCCGTCGGCACGTACCGCATCGGCGAGCGCGAGCAGGGACCCGTCGACCAGCGGCGAGACTTGGGCCCAGGGCCGCAGCCCTATGCGCTCCTCATACCCCATCGAAAGGACCGGATTGGAACGCGAGACCCGCAAAGGGGTGAAGAGGGCCAGGGCCACAGCCAACACCAGCGTCGCGAGTGCCACCGCCGGCCGCCACAGGATGGCCGAAGCCGACGCCCGCATCGTTGGCGCTGCGACGCCCGAAGCGGACGCGACGCCCGACGACCCCGCCTCGCCCCAGACCGCTGTGTCGCCCAATACCATCAGGGTCTTGCCGGCTGCTGCGCCGGCGGCGGCAGCGATTGCGCAGAGCCCCATGATCTCCAACCACATGCCATGTTTGTAGAAGTAATACTCGCGCGGCCACTCCGGATGCAGAAGGTGCAACGCGACAAGCAGGGCGCCGAACCCCAGCTGGGCCCACAGCGACGCCGCCAGAGGCCTCGCATGGGGCTGCAGCAGCAGAAGCAGGAACGCCCCAGCTCCGCCCAGGCAGAGCGCCAAGAGGCGCCCCAGCGTCGTCGGGTGGAGGAGCGAACCTGGCTTGTGCCACGACAGGCCGAGCTGCGCCATCAAAAGCGCGGCCTGCAGCACCGCCAGGGCGCAGAGGCCGACCAGCAGCGCCCTTGCAGCGAAGGGCCAGGACTGCGGCGCTACCCCGAGCCGGTGCGGCCAAATCGGCGGGCGTCGCGTCGCCGCCGCCGCCAGCAGCGCCACCCCGACCAGCAGCGCCGGCATGTCCATGGCGTAGCTGTAACGCATCGCGACGACGCAGAGAAGCGTCACGACAAGCGCCGCGCCCACCTCGCGCGCACAGGCCAAGCCGAGCCACAGCAGGGCCCAAGGCAGCAGCGCGTGGAGCTGGGCGACGAAGCCCTCGGCGGCCAGGTAATGCAGCACGGCAAATCCAAAGTGCTCGGCCGCAAGGCAGAGCGAAAGCGCCGCCACAATCGCCGCCGCCAGCGCCGGGCGACCCCGCCAGCCAGCGCTCGCGGCCTGGACGACCCCGACCCCCAGCAGCGCCAGGGCCACCCCAATCGGCAGGTGCACCGCCCACGCCGCAGCTTCCGCCATCGGCATGCCGAGGGCATGCGAGACCGCCCACAGCGTCATGTGCCAGCCCGTGCAACCCAGGTAGACGCCGGGCATGCGGTCGGCGAGCTGCGCGGCGATCCATAGGTGGTTGCCGAAGTCACCGCCGCCGATGGTGACAAGCACCTGCGGCGCCGACTCGACCAGCACCTGCACCATGCGCAGGGGCAGCCAGGCCGCGACCAGCAAGGCTGGCACGCCCATCTCGACGCGAACACCGCCCCGGCGAAGCGTCGCTGCAAGCGCCAGAGCCCAGGCGCAGAGCGCCAACGCCAAGCCGACGACGGCGCTGCCCGCCATCGACCAGCGCAGCGCCGAGCGCAGCGCCGCAGCGGGCAGCATCCCGGCCACGAGCGCAGCCGGCAGCCCAACGCCGACGAAGAGCGCCACCGCCACGCCGAGACGCGCGGGCGTGCTGCCGCCGGCCGTGGCCACGATGCGCCCGGCCTCGGCTAGTTCTTGTCGTTGGTCGAGCAGAGGTACTTGGTCGTGTGGTAGCTGCAGCTGCCGTCGTTGAACTGGATGTCGTTGACGTCGTGCTTGTACATCGAGAGCCAGCAGTTGGCGTCGTAGTCGCCGTTGGGCTCGCTGTAGTTGCCGTCGCGCAGCCACCAGCGACCGCCATCGGGCACCTTCCAGTCGTTGCAACCCGAGCCGTAATGCCCGGGGTGGCGCATCGCGCAGCCCGTGTAGTTACCGCCGTTGCCCGGCTTGGTGACGCCCGGGACGGTGGAGAAGTAGCCGGCGCCATACTTGGCGAGCATCCAGGTCCATTGCGCCTTGCTGCGCGGGTAGACGATGTCGAAGCCATAGTCCTTGCAGCTGTTGTCGTCCGTGCTGCGGTAGGTGTCCTTGCCGCTGTCGATCGGCAAGTACGTGTAGCCGCCGCCCTCCGTCGACATGTCGCAGGCGACCTGCAGGACCTGGCCCTTGGGCGCCTTGATCCAGTAGCTGCCGTCCGCCGCCTTGCCGCCGCCTGCCGCGTACTTGTTCAGGATATCGAGGCAGCTGGTGCCGGGCTTGCCCTGGATGGTGGCGTAGCCGGCCACGCACTTGTTGCTGCACGCGTCGGTGTCGACGTTGTTCTTGTCGTCGCACTCCTCCTTGCCGACCACGACGCCGTCGCCGCAGACGGTCTTGCATGTCGAGCTGCAGCCGTCGCCGTCGCTGTTGTTGCCGTCGTCGCAGTCCTCGCCGGCCTCGATGACGCCATTGCCGCAGGTGTCGGCGAGCGTGCGCCAAATCCCGCCGTCGCAGTAGCGCAACGCCTTGTCCTTCTTGTTGAAGTACAGCGCGCCCATGTGATTGGGGGTGCAGGCGAAGGGGGCCGTGTCGACCGGAAGCAGCTGCAGCGACGACGTCGCGGCCACCTTCTTGGTCGAGAGGGTCTTGGCCTGGACCGACCAGTCGACGATGACGCCGTCTTCCTTCTTGTCGAGGTCGCACAGCGGCCCGTTGCCAGGCGCCTGCTTGACGCAGAAGGCGCTGTCGGTGACCACCAGCGTCCAGTCGCCCTTGGGATTCTTGCCGAGCAAAGTCGCGAGGTCGCCGGTCTTGGGCGCGTTGGCGTCGCTCCAGGACGCCTTGAGCGACTTCTGGTCCTTCTCTCCGCACGGATCGCAGAGCACGAAGCCGACCTTCTTGTCGTCCGGTGGCAGCAGCTTGATGGTGACGGTCGACAGATCGGTGTTCGTCAGTTCGACCGCGACGGTCAGCCCCTGCGCCTCACCGAGGTCCGGGAACGCAATGACCGAGGTGGCGCTGGCGCCGGTGTTGTCGGGGATCGGCAGGTTGGCCTGCGGCGCGCCTTGGAGATCGGTGAACTGGTTGCTGAGCAAGCCATTGCTGACCTGCGACACGCCGTCTTTGGGCAGCGCGCTGGCCACGGCCTTGCACTGAAGTTTGCCGTCGGCGGCGATGCCGACCACCGCCTGGCCGTCCGCGCAGGCGCCCGAGGCCGTCTTGATACCCGTCAGCTTGCTGCCGTCGCCGACAAATGACGTCGCGGTGACGGTCTTGGCGACGACATCGCCCGAGAAGGTGCCGTTCTTGGCCTTCAAGCTGTTGCCGCCGAGGTCGACGTCGGCGTCGAAGACAAGCTCCGACACGGAGACGCAGCCGGTGCAAGCGAGGTCCGCCGCAGGGCCACCCTTGGTCGCCGAACCCGCATAGTTGAAGGCAGCCGCGGCCGAGCTGACGCAGCCGGAGCAGCTCAAGCCCTCAGCCAGGGATGCCCGCAGCGCCAGTGGCGCCGCCGTCAGGGGCTGGCGCGGGAGCTCTGGATCCTGGCCCACCGCGACGCCGAGGTGCAGTCCACCGGTCAGGCTGGCCGGGTTGATGGCCTTGGTCGCGCCGAGCTGGGCCGCAAAGCGGCCGCCAACGATCTTGGCGTCGACGTTCTCGCTCCACAAGGCCTTGCCGTCCTTGGAAGCGTCCCACAACGTGAAGGTCAGCTTGTAGTCGCCGTCTGCCGCCGGCACACCGCCGGTCGACATCAGCACGCCCTCGGCGAGCACCAGGGGTTGCGCGAATGCGGCGCCCGGCAGCCAGCAGGCCCCGACCAGCGCCATAGCCAGCGCAAGCACCCGGCCGCCGTGCCCGAAGCCTAGGCAGCGCGCCTTCACCGACCCGAACGCAGACGTCTGCATCGCCATCCTCATCGTTGCCCCCCGCTTGCGCGGAGTCCCGCTATCGGACCGCCGCGCTCCCCGCCAGCGCAGGGACGCAGCATCGTAGCAATAGCGCCACCTAAACGCCAGGAATGGGCGGTGGCTCGTCGTCCACTTGCTCGATGGCCGTCGGCGCCAGGGCCTCGAAGTCGTCGGGCCGGTGGGCCGCGACCTTCGAGATGTCGCTCCAGCCCGCGGATGCGGAGGCGCGGGAGCGGGCCAGCGCGACCTCTGCGGACGTACGTGGCGCTCGGCGCTCGGTCGAGGTGCCGAGGGCACGTCTGACCTGTGCTGGCGCTGGACTCGCTCCCACCGCGGCGATCGCCTCCAGGTCGGAGCGTGTCGCGCCAGCCGGCGCCACCTGGCCAGCGCCGGCCAGCGACCGCAGCGCCGTCCGCATCTCGGCGGCGTCTGCAAAGCGGCGCTCTGGCTCCTTGGCGAGCGCCCGCGTCACCAGCGCCGCGAGGTCCGGGCGGACCTCCGGCCGCGCCGCCCGCAGGTTGGGAACCGGCGTCAGCACATGGTGCATCATGGTCATCAGCGGGTTGGATTCTTCGGGGAACGGCGTCACTCCCGCCAAGAGCTGGTACAAGATGACGCCCACCGCATACAAATCGGCCCGGCCGTCGATGGACTGGCCCCGCGCCTGCTCCGGGCTCATGTAGGCCGGTGTGCCCAGAACTTGCCCGACTTTGGTCATCTCACTGCCCTCGCGGTGGGCGATGCCGAAGTCGATGACCTTGACGATGCGGCCACGCTCGCCGGCGCGGTGCAAGAAGATGTTGTCGGGCTTCAAGTCCCGGTGCACCAGCCCGCCGCCATGCGCCTCCACCAGGCTGTTGAGCACGCCGATCGCGATCTGGACCGCCTCATCGATCGGCATCTGCTGCTGCGTCTGCCGCAGGTCCCTGATGCGCTGGGTCAGGCTATGCCCGCGCAGACGCTCCATGACCAGCAGCAGCTGACCATCAGCGGTCTGGCCGATGTCGTAGACTCGAATGGTGTTGCCGTGCGTCAACCGGCTCGTGATCTCCGCCTCGCCGACAAACCGCCGGATGTTGTCAGGATCGCTCGCGATGTACGCCTTCGACATCACCTTGACGGCCAGCTCGGCGTGCGTGCGTTCGTCGACTGCGCCGTAGACCCGCGCGAACCCACCCGCGCCGATCACCTCGACGATCCGCACCTTGCCATCCAGCAGCGCGCCTGGCCCGATCGACGCGGCATCGCAGCCGATGGGACGCACGGTCGGCGCCCCCTCGACCTCGCACCGCCGGGCCGCAGTCTGCGCGCCGCAGAGGGGACAGACGCGCGACGTCGCCGTCGCGTCACGTCCCAAAGGCTTGGCGTTGACCTGCGACATCCGTGACGTCCTGGCCGGCGGCTTCCTTCGACTGCGCCGGCGCGGCGTCCGCGGCGACCGCTGGGACCCGCACGGCTGAGCCGAAGCATCGCTCCCAGTCGGCCCCAGGCTATCCGGCAGGGCGGCCTCGGGCAAGGTCGAACTCGGCGACGCGGCCCATCGCCAACGCGAGCGGCCCATGGAGGCGAAACCTCACCGTTCGCGCCACACAGACGGCCTGCCAGAGAGAGATTGGCTCTGCTACACTGCCGCATTCCGGGCCGAACTGCAGGCCGGTCGCCGGAGGTCTCGTGCGTTTCAAGCAGCGCTTCACCATCCAATTCACGATCTTGGCCGCGATCGGTTTGGCCGCATGTGCCGAACCTGACCCAGCGCCTGCCGACACCGCCGATGGCAGCCAAGGCCTCGAGGTCGACGTCAGTGTTGCCGAATGCAAGGTCGCCGCCGACTGTCCGCTCGCCTCGAAGCCATGCCATGCAGCTACCTGCAGCGCAGACGGCCTGTGCGGCACCGCTCCGGCCAGCGACGGTAGCCCCTGCAGCGACGACGACCCCTGCACCGAGGCCGTGGCCTGCAAGTCCGGCGTCTGCGCCGGCCCATCGACCTGTGCTTGCAAGGCCGACGGCGATTGCAAAGCCTTCGAAGATGGCGACGCCTGCAACGGCACGCTTTTCTGCGATGCCAGCGTCAAGGCGCCCGTCTGCGTCGTGCTCCCGAGCTCGGTAATCACGTGCAGCGACGCCACCGACACCGCCTGCAGCGCGAACCAGTGCGAACCCGCGACCGGCACCTGCGCCCAGAAGGCGCGCTCCGACGGCAAGGCCTGCGACGACGGCGACGTCTGCACCGGCCAAGACGCCTGCGCCGCCGGCACATGTGTCGGCAAAGGCGCCTGCGCCTGCAAGGCCGACGCGGACTGCGCGGCGTTCGACGACGGCAATCCCTGCACCGGCACGCTCTACTGCGCCGATCTCGGCAGCCCGAGCGCTGCCTGCAAGGTCAATCCGGCGACCGTCGTCGCGTGCGATCCGAGCGACGACGGTCCCTGTGAGTCCAACCAATGCCAGGCCAAGGACGGAAGCTGCAAGCTCGCAGCCAAAGCCGATGGCAGCGGCTGCGACCTCGACGGTTCCACATGCTCGCTCGACGTCTGCCTGGGTGGGGCCTGCAAGCCGGGCGCCCTCGCCGAGCCCTGCGACTGCAAGACTGACACCGATTGCTCCGCCTTCGACGACGGAAACCTCTGCAACGGCAAACTGTTCTGCAGCAAGGCGTCGGGCCACTGCGAGCTGAATCCCGCCACGGTCGTGACCTGCCCGACGGTCTCTGATACCGCCTGTCTCACCCAGCTCTGCAACCCAAAGAGCGGGCAATGCCAGCTGACCACCAGCGCGGACGGCGCCGCCTGCGACGACGGCTGGACATGCAGCGTCGGCGATCACTGCCAAAAGGGCGCCTGCGTTGCCGGCAAGGGCGACTGCGCCTGCAAGACAACCTCAGACTGCGAGGCTTTCGCCGGCAGCAACGCCTGCGCCAAGCTCTACTGCGACAAGCCGGCGGGCATCTGCAAGGTCAACCCGGCGACGCTCAAGGACTGTGACGAAGCGGAAGATCCGGCCTGCAGCGACATGGTCTGCAAGCCAGCGACCGGCAAGTGCGTGGCCGTGCCCAAGAACGAGGGCCTACCCTGCGAAGCCGACGGCACCTGGTGCACCAACCTCGACATCTGCAAGGGCGGCTCCTGTCAGGCCGCCAAGAGCAAGTGCCCTTGCCAGGCGGACGCCGACTGCCTGGCGATGGACGACGGCAACGCCTGCAATGGCACCCTGTACTGCGACAAGCCGAGCGGCAGCTGCTTGCCCAACCCGGCCACCGTCAAGACCTGCCCAGGTGACGCCGGGCTCTGCAAGACCTTCGCCTGCGACCCCAAATCCGGCACCTGCGCCACCAAGGCCAAAGTCGAGGGCGCCGCATGCGACAGCGACGGCTTCGTTTGCACGCTCGAGGCCTGCAGCGGCGGCAGCTGCGCGCTGCAGTCGGAGGGCTGCCTGTGCTGGGATGACGCCGACTGTGCGCCCTTCGAAGACGGCGACGCCTGCAATGGCAAGCTCTACTGCGACAAGACGGCTGGCCCGCCGGCCTGCAAGCTCAATCCGGCGTCGGTCGTCACCTGCTCCCAAGCCGGGGTCGCCCCCTGCCAGACCAAGAAGTGCAACCCAGCCAATGGGCTCTGCGATCCCGCAGTCACCCCCGATGGCACCCCATGCCCCGACGCCAGCGCCTGCACCAGCGGCGAGGTCTGCAAGAGCGGTAGTTGCGCCACGACCGCCGTCGTCTGCAACGACAGCAATCCCTGCACGGTCGACAGCTGCGATCCCGTCAACGGCTGCGTCTTCGCGCCGGCCGCCAATCTCGCTCCCTGCGACGACGGCAACGCCTGCACCGACAACGACAGCTGCCAGAAGGGCGCCTGCAAGGGTCCGATCCCGGTCGACTGCGACGACGGCGACCTCTGCACCAAGGACGCCTGCGACCCCAAGGCCGGCTGCAGCGCCGCAGGTCAAGTCGGGATGCTCTGCCCCAACGGCATCTGCGGGCCCAATGTTTGTGTCGTCGACGCCAAGCGGACGATCGGCGCCAGCAGCTCGAGCCAGGGTTACGCGGTCTTCGCAGGCGCCACCTTGGGCTGGGGGCGCAACGTTCACGGGATGTTGCCGGCGCAGGTGACCGGCGAAGGGCCGCACCCGCCCGTCGTCTTGAGCCCCAAGGATCTCCGTCTGGTCGGCGCGTCAGAGTCGCGCGCTTGCGGCGTCGACGGCATGGGCGCCCTGACCTGCTGGGGCCGCAACGACAAGGGCGTTGCGTTTGCGCCGGTCAAGGTGGCGACCCCAGTGCCGATCGTCCAGGTCACCGGTCACGCCGACACGGTGCTGCTGCTCGGCAACGACGGCGCCGTGTACACCCTCGGGCCCTTGTCGGCGCCGCCCGCGGTCAGCAAGTTGGTCACGGTCCAAGGCGGCAAGCCCTTCATCCAGATCGCGAGCGGCGACGGCGTCGGCTGTGCACTCCAAGAGGGCGGCGCTCCTTATTGTTGGGGCGGCAATGACTTCGGTCAGCTCGGCCAGGGCGCCGGCAAGGCCACCAACGGCACGCCGGCTTCGCAGCCGCTGTCGGTGGCGCTCAAAGGAGTCGTCGATCTCTGCGCCGGCAGTGGCTTCGTCTGCGCCCTCGACGACAAGGGCGCGGTCCGCTGCTGGGGCGCCGGCGAGAGCGGGCAGCTTGGCGACGGTCAGGCCAAGAACGCGTCGGCGCCGGTCCTGGTCAAAGACACCGACAAGGCCCCACCCATCGGCCCTGGCGCAAAGGCGCTGCGTTGTGCGCCGGCCCACGCCTGCCTGCAGGCCGCCGACGGCCGCGTCCTGTGCTGGGGAGACAACGCGCGCGGCGCCCTCGGCGTCGGCGACACCGCGCCGCGTTCGACGCCGACGGCGGTGGTCAAGGAAGACAAGGTGGTCTTCAAGCTGGCCGGCGGCAAGCTCATGACGACCAACGGCGGCGGCTGCGTCTTCGGCGGCGGCAGCGCTCACTGCTGGGGCGACGACGCCGACGGGTTGCTCGGGCTCTGGCAGGCCGGTACCGGGACCGATCCGCTCATTCCCGCTCAGGTGCGCAAGGCGGACGGCAGCAAACTGGTCGGTGTCACTTCGCTTGTCGGCGGCGAAGGCGCCTTTTGCGCCGCGATGCCGAGCGATCCGAAAGACATCGAGTCGGCGAGCGACTGGTTGTGCTGGGGCGACAACGAGGGCGGCATCACCGGCCTGCAGGGCGCCTTCGAGCGAACCCTCCAAGTCGCGACGCCGGTGCCGATGCTCGCCGGTGCGACGACGGTGGCGGTGACGCCAGACGAGGGCTGCCGGGTGCTGGTGACCGGCGGCTTCGGCAAGCTGTCCTGCTGGGGCCGCAACCTTGGCGGCGCCACGCTCGGCATCGACGACGGTAAGCCGGTCGCCGCGCCACAGGTGCTCGACCCCATCCCTGATCCGAACAGCGTCGTGCGCTCCGCCAATCACGCCTGCGCGGTCATGGGGAGCGGTCAGCCCACTTGCTGGGGCCAGGGCGGCTTCGGCGCACTCGGCACGGGCAGCACGCCCAAGTCGGCTCCGCCCCAGCCAGTCACCTGGTTCGACGGATTGACTAGCCTCTCCATCGGCCCCTTCCACAGCTGTGCCACCAACCTGATGTCTGCTGCCAAGTGCTGGGGCGACAATAGCTTCGGCGCGCTTGGCCTGGGCACCAAAGGGGCTCCGGTGTCGAGCCCGTCCTTTGTCACCGGCAACCTCACGCTGACCCACATCGCCGTCGGGTCCCTCCACACCTGCGCGCTCGACGACACCGGCAAGGTCTACTGCTTTGGCCTCAACGGCGGGACGATGAACGCGCTCGGCCTCGAAAAAGAGGCGATCGCCGACTCGCCGACGCCGGGCCTCGCGGTCGGCATTGGCGGCATCGGCCAGCCCAAGGCCAAGTCGATCACCCTCGGCAACGCGGCAAGTTGCATCATCGACCAAACCGACGTTGCGCATTGCTGGGGCAACAATGCCCTCGGCCAGCTCGGCTTCGGCACGCACAACCTCATCGGCTTCGACAAGCAGCCCGGCACCCCGCTCGGCCTGCCCAAGGTCAAGAACATCGTCTTCGGCGCCTTCGCCGGCTGCGCGCAGACGCTGGAGACCGGCACCGGCGGCGTCCTCAAGTCCGAAATCTGGTGTTGGGGCTCGCGCGCCGGCGGACAGACCGGGCGCGGCGTACACCTGCGGCCCCACGTCATCGTCCGCGTGCTGCCCGTGGCCGAGACCTAGCAAGGCCGCCCGCCTACCCCGGCGTCGCCAGACACCGCCGGGTCCAATCGGCGTCCACCGGCGGGCCGGCGAGGCCACGGTTGACGGCTAATGGCACCCACGGGCGACCGCCGCGTCGTCACTGCGCCTGCGCACGCTCGACCCCGAATCGCGCCCGCCTTGACCCCCGTGCCACCCCGACTGACACTTTCACCCCGCCGCCGGCAACCCCATGAGGGCCGCCGGCCTGCGGCCCATCGTCACGGAGCTCCCATGCCTCGGCCCCTCCCCCGCCTCATCGCCCCCTCGCTGTTGGCGATCCTCGGCCTCAGCGCCTGCGACAAGCCAGAGAAGCCCCACCCGCAGGGGCCTGGCGTCACGGTCGAGGCCAAGGCCAAGACCATCGAACAGGTGCCAGCGCCCAAGCTCGCGGCCGGCATGTCGAAGTTGACGCCCGAGCAGCAAGCGACGCCGGTGGCGACCATCGGCAGCCGGACGCTGACGCTAGGCGAACTGGAGGCCAAGCTCGAACGCCAGCCCGAGCCGGTCCGGCTGCAGTACGGAACGGTAGCCAAGCGCCGGGAATTTCTGCTCAACTTGGTGCAAGCCGAGGTGCTCGCCGACGAGGCCGTGCGCCAAGGCTTCGACAAGGACCCCGAGGTGCTGGAGACGCTGCGCGGCCAGCTGGTGCGACGCTTCCTCGAGGAGGCGGTGGTCGACAAGGTCAAGCTCGAAGACGTCACGCCCGACGAGGTCAAAGCCTACTACGACGCCAACTTGCGGCTCTACCAGCGCCCAGCCTCGGTCGAAGTGCGCCACCTGCTGGTCGCCGACGAGGCCAAAGCGCGCAAGCTGCGCGACGAGATCATCGCCGCCGGCGCCAACGTTCCGGCCAAAATCGTCGGATTCTGGCAGGACTACGTCGGTCGCCACAGCGAGGACGCCAGCACCCGCGAGCGCCTCGGCTCGCTGGGCCTCATCTGGGAGAAGCTGCCGCCAGGCGCGACGCCCGAGGAGAATACGCTGCACGAGACCTTGCCGTCGGCGCTGCGGACAGCGGCCTTGCAACTCGACGCCTTCCAGATCAGCCAGCCTGTCCGCAGTGAGCGCGGTTGGCACCTGCTCCTCGCGATCAGCAAATCGCCGCCACTCAACGTCCCCATCGTCGACGTCGAGACCCAGGTTCGCTCGCGGCTGCTCAAGCGCAAGCGCGACCAAGCGCGCAACGATCTGGTCCGGGGCCTCGTCGACAAGGCGAAGATCGAACTCAATGACGAAGCGATCGGCCTGCTGCCAGCACCGACGCCCAAGCAACGATTGCCCGACGCCCACGGCAAGGGCGACGGCCACGACCATGGCGGGCATGTAGGCGGCGCCCCGGAGCCCGGCGGCCACGGCCCAGGAGGCGACGATCATGGCCATGGCCACTGAGCGCTCGGTGCGATGGCGCGTCCGGGTCGCTGCTGGCGCGGCCATAGCCGCCGCCCTCAGCCTGTGCCTGAGGGCCGAGGCTGAGGCGCCCGCCGAGGTGCGGCGCGCACCGGTGCCGGCGCAGTACACCGAAATCGACGGCATCGCCGCCGTGGTCGGCAAAAAGATCATCACCATCTCCGCGTTGGTCCGGGCGCATGCCCAAGGCCAGGCCGCGCAGCAACTGCTGCCGACGACCATCGAGCGGCCGCGCAACGAACGCGACGCGCTGCGCCAGACGCTCGACACGCTGGTCGACAACGAGCTGGTGGGAGAGGCGGCGCGCGGCCTCGGCCTGACGGTCGCCGACGCTGACATCGACGTCCATCTTGAGGACCTGCGGCGCAAGAACGTGTGGGATATGGCAGAGCTGCGCGAAGCGATCCGCGGCCTCGGCTTTGTCGACATGGCGGCGTACCGCGAGCACGTACGCGCCGAGAAGCTGCGGATGCAGGCGATCGGCGCCAAGCTCGGCTCACGGCTGCGCGTCAGCGACGAAGAGGTCCAGCGCGTGCTGACCGCCGACTACGAAGGTGGCAAGACCGAAGAGGAGATTCACTCCCACCACATTCTGCTCAAGCTCAGCGACGGCGCGTCGCCGGGTGAGGTCAACCGTCTCCGCAAGCGGGCTTGGGAGATTCACGACCTCGTCACCACCGGCAAGCGCGAGTTCGCCGATGCCGCCGAGGAATTCTCCGAAGACATGGGGACGGCCTACGGCGGCGACCTCGGGTGGATGCGGCGCTGGATGCTCGACCAGACCTACGCCAATGCCCTCTGGGCGCTCCAACCCGACCAGATCTCCGAGGTCGTCCACACCCGGTTTGGCTTCCACATCATCCGGTCGGTCGCCCGCCGACGGTCACCAGTCAAAGACGTCAAGATCCTTGAGCAGTTCATCCGCGCCCAGCTCTCGGAGGCCGCCTTCGCCCGCCTGTACAAGGTCTGGATCGGCGAGCTACGCGCTGCGACCCACATCGAGCTGCGCATCTAGCCCCCGCCGATCACGGCGTCGTCGCTCAGCCACCGCCTGAGGGCACCGCAGCCGCTTCCGGCGCCATCGTCGCCCCGGTCGGCGCGATGCCTCGGTGGGCGGTGCGGGCCAGCCGCTCGAGCCAGAGCCGCTCCACTGGCAGCGTCGCGGCGTCGAGCGCGGCGCGGCCCATCGCGCGCAGGGCCGGGGGCGCCCCGCGTCCGTGCAATGCCGAGAGCGCCTGCCGCGCGGTGCGGCGCGGCTTGTAGTCCTTGTGGACGACCCGGTAGAGCTGTCTGTAAAACGCCGTCGAAAACGGGCCATTGTACATCATGTCGAGGTCCGACGAGTCGAGCCATTGCCGCTTCTCGCCGAGCTGACCGGCCACCCGATCGTAGAAGCGCGTCCCCGGCAGCGGGTAGCTGACCGAGATACCGATGTCGTCCGGCACGTTGCGACGCAGCATTTGCAGCGTGGCGGCGATGTCGGCCCGAGTCTCGCCCGGATAGCCGAACTGCAAGAAGTAGCCGACCTGCACGTTGCGCTCGTGCAGCAGCCGCGTGGCCTCGTCGATCTGGTCGATACGCGTGCCTTTGTCCATCGCGTCGAGGACCTGCTGGCTGCCCGACTCCGCGCCGATCCAGATGGTGTCCGCGCCGGCCGCGGCGAACGCGGCAGCCTCACCTGGGCGCACCAGGAGGTCGGCGCGAGTGAGGGCCTTGAAGGGCAGCACGCCGCCGCGCGTCGCCATCGCCGCGGCAAATTCGGCGACCCACCCCTTCTTGAGACCGAAGATGTCGTCCATCCACCACAAGTGCTCGGCACCGAAATCGTCGCGCATCCGCGCCGCCAGCTCCGCCGCGCGCTGAGGGCTGTGCATGGCGTACCGCTGGCCCCAGATCGGCTTTGCGCACCAATTGCAGTGGAAGGGGCAGCCGCGGGTGCTGACCAGGTTGAGCGAGAAACGGCCGTGCCGCTGCAGCCACAGCCGGCGGTAGCGCGGCAGGTCGGCGAGGTCCCAGGCGGGGTCCGGCAATCCGTCCAGTTCGCGCAACACTGGGCGCTTGGGCGTGCGGACGATGGCCGCACCGACGCCAGGTCGCGGTCGATAGGCGAGGCCGGCAATTTGATCGAGCTCCGCGGCCTCCAGGCGCCGCGTGTCGGCGCCGCGGCGCAGCAACTCGCGCAGCGTCTCGTCGCCCTCGCCGTGCAGCACCAGCTCCGCGCCCGCGTCGAGGTAGGGCCCTGGGTGGTCGCTGGCGTCGGCGCCGCAGACCAGGGTGCGCACGCCCCGTCGCCGCGCCGCGGCCAGCATCACCAGCGCCGCCTCGCGCATGCGCAACAAGCACATCTTGCTGAGGTAGTTGAAATTGTCCTCGAACAGCACCGCCAGCCCAGGCCGCTGCGCCATCAACGCGTCTTCGAAGTCGCGCGCGTCGTCTGCCAGCATGGCGTCGAAGAGCGCCACCGACCGGCCCTGCTGACGTGCCACGGCCGCTGCGACAAGGGTTCCGAGCGGCGGATAGGGCTGCATCGCCGCGTGCAGCTTGGGGTCGAAGCGCAGAAAGTAGGCGTGGGCAAAGAGGATGTCGGTCATCGAACTCGCTCGGCTCGGCGGCCAGGCTGGCTGCGCCTTGCTGATTGCAGCAGGTCCTGCGCCGCGACGGAAGAGCGCGCCTACGCCGGCAGCGACAAAGCGCCGCGCCCGCACGGCGCAACCACCCCATCCGCCCAGGTCACCGCCGCGACCCTAGACGGTCCTTCTCGGCCACCGGGCCGGCAGCGGCGCGCCAGTGGCTTGGCTTTCGTGGTCGTAGCCACCTTGACGTCGGGCCGCCAAAGGCTTCCAATCCCGCGCAGGCGCCCGCGGCCTCGCTATGGCCTGCGCTCGCCCCACCGATGGAGGACGCGACATGGCCATGACCCCAGCGATCGACAACGCACACGTCCGCGCCTGGGTGGCCGAGGTGGCGGGGCTCTGCGAGCCCGACGCCATCGTCGTCTGCGACGGCTCCGAGCAAGAGCGCGACCGCCTCACCGCCCTCGCGGTGGCCACCGGGGTCTTGATCCCGCTGAACCACGAGAAGCTGCCCGGTTGCTACTTGCACCGCTCCGACCCGAGCGACGTCGCCCGCACCGAGCACCTGACCTTCGTCTGCCCGCCGACCGCGGATGAGGCCGGCCCGAACAACAACTGGATGGCGCCGGACGTTGCTCGCGAGAAGATGACCGGGCTCTACCGTGGCGCCATGCGCGGCCGCACCATGTACGTGGTGCCCTTCATCATGGGCCCAGCCAGCTCGCCCTTCAGCAAGGTCGGCGTCGAGATCACCGACTCGGTCTATGTCGCGCTCAACATGCGGATCATGACCCGCATGGGTGCGATCGCGATGCGCCAGCTTGGCGACTCCAACGATTTCACGCGCTGCCTGCACTCGCTCGGCGACCTCTCGCCCGACCGCCGGTACATCTGCCACTTCCCGGCCAGCAATGAGATCTGGTCGGTCGGCTCCGGCTACGGTGGCAATGCGCTGCTCGGCAAGAAGTGCCTCGCCTTGCGCATCGCGTCGGCCCTCGGCCGCCGGGAGGGCTGGCTGGCCGAGCACATGCTGATCTTGGGCATCACCCGCCCGGACGGCAAGAAGTTCTACATCACCGGCGCCTTCCCCTCGGCCTGCGGCAAGACCAACCTCGCCATGCTCCAGCCGCCTGCCTCGATGCCGGGCTGGAAGCTCGAGACCATCGGCGACGACATCGCCTGGCTGCGCCCCGGACCCGACGGCCGCCTCTACGCCGTCAATCCCGAGGCCGGCTTCTTCGGCGTCGCGCCGGGGACCAACACCAAGACCAACGTCAACGCGATGATCTCCATCTCGCGCGACACCATCTACACCAACGTCGCGCTGCAGCCCGACGGCACGGTCTGGTGGGAGGGACACGACGACGCGCCACAGCCCGGCATGCTCGATTGGCGCGGCAAGCCCTGGGATGCTGCCTCGGGTGAGAAGGCCGCCCATCCGAACAGCCGCTTCACCGCTCCAGCCGACCAATGCCCTTCGATCTCGCCAGATTGGGAGAAGCCCGAGGGCGTTCCGATCGCCGCGATGCTCTTCGGCGCCCGCCGGCAGCGCCGCGTCCCGCTGGTCTACGAGGCCGAGAGCTGGGAGCACGGCACCTTCCTCGGCGCCACGCTGAGCTCCGAGACGACCGCCGCCGCCACCGGCAAGATCGGAGTGCTCCGCCGCGATCCGATGGCGATGCAGCCCTTCTGCGGCTACAACTTCGGTGACTACTTCGATCACTGGCTCGACATCGGCAAGCAGCTCAGCCAGCCGCCCAAGATCTTCCGTGTCAACTGGTTCCGAACCGACAGCCAGGGGCGCTTCTTGTGGCCAGGTTTCGGCGACAACCTTCGCGTTCTGCAATGGATCTTGGAGCGGTGCGACGGCCAGGGCCAGGCGCGCGAGACCGCCATTGGCCTGGTCCCGGTCGAAGGCTCCATCGACGTCTCGGGCCTCTCCATGCCACCAGAGGCGATGCAGCAGCTGCTCGCCGTCGATCCCGCAGAGTGGTACGAGGCGATCGGCTTACAGGCCGAGTACTTCGAGAAGTTGGGCGACCACGTCCCGGGCGGCATCTGGCACCAGCACGCAAACTTGGTGCGGCGGGTGACCGGCTTGGCGTAGTCTACGGGCCCCGGGCCTCCACCGAGACCACGCGGCACGTAGGACGCCCAATGATTGCGAACTCCTCCTCCTGGCCATCGGCGACTTTGTTGCCGGCCGCTTGGCTCTTCTGCATCGCGCTCGCCAGCGCCTGCGACAGCGACGTGGCTGACGGCAAGGGTGACACCACCCCAGACCGCCACGCGGGCAGCGACGTGGACGGGACCGGGCCAGACACCCCGGGCGCCGAAGACGTCGCGTCCGGCCACGACAGCAGCGGCACCGAAGCCGACAGCGAAGCGCCGGACACCGCCGACGTCGCTGCGCCGGACGCCGCCGACCCCGCCGACGCCCTCGACGCCCCGCCCGATACCCTCGACGGCGATCCCAACCCCTGTGGGCCGAACGCCAAGCCAAGGACTTTTCAGGCCGTCTTGCCCCTCGGCGAGACGCTCTTCTTCGCCGGCGACGACTACCTCGCGTTTTGGCCAGAAGACCTCGAATGCGCGGTCAGCGTCACGCTGCAGCCCAAAGACGCCCTGGCCGGGTTGGCAGGCAGCGACGTCGATGGCAATCGCCGGCTGACCCCCGATCAGGCCGGGCTGTGGCGCTTGCAGCGCGGCGCCGACAAGGTGGAAGTCAACGTCGTCGCGAACTATTGGACCGGGGACACCTTCTCGAACCACAACTATGCGCCGACCCAGCCGCTCGTCCTCGATCCCGACAACGCCAGCGACGGCAGCAAGGGCGCGCTCTGGGTGACGGCGACGACCTCGGCGCTCCTGCAGCGCGTCGACCTCATCGGAATCAGCGCGCCGGCCTCGGTCAAGGCCGTCGCCGGTCCCGCCGTGCCGGTCGGCGCCTGGCCGACGGCGGTCGCGGTCTGGCCCGAGAGCGACTTCCTGGTGGTGGCCCAGACCGCGCGCGACACCCTCGGATTTGTCAGCCGCAGCCAAGGGCGCCTCATCGACGCCATGCGGGTCGGCGACGAACCCCACAACATCGTCATCGACGGCGCCGGACCCTTGGCACGCGGCTGGGTGGCGCTGGCCGGGGAAGACCGCATTGTACGCATCCACCTCGACACGCGCACCATTGAGGCGTCGGTGTCGGTCGGTCGCGAGCCGCGCGCCATGGCCTTTGACACCGTCAGCCGCCGCCTCTACGTCGCATCTCTGATCTCCGGCAATGCCCACCCCAAGGGCCCGCTCCAGAAGGGCGAACCCGTCGCTGAGGCGTGGCTGCGCGACGTGGTCATCGTCGACATCGACAAGGCCTCGCAAGTCGGGGTTCTCCCCGAAGTTGGCACCATCAACCGCGGCCTGCTGCTCGAGCCTGCACCCCCTGGTCAGCCGGCGGCGTCGCTGCTGGTCGCCACCAGCCACGCCGACAACACCAAGGCCCAGGTCAGCGCCGAGACGCGGCCGCACGCCCACCACCTCGTGCGCCTTGACCTGAGCGCCACCGCGCCGAAAATTGTCCTCGACCACGATCTCGATATCCACCCGGTGACCGGCAAGAAGAAGCCTGCCGCGTCGCCCTACTCGCTGCTGCGGACGCCGGATGGCGCCTACCTGGCCGCGACCCTGTCGGCAAGTGCGGCCGTGCTCTTTGCCCGGCCTGACACCCTGCACGAGGTCGGCCGCGTCGCCACCGGCCACGACCCACGCGGCCTCGTCAGCGCCCTCGGTCGGCTCTGGACCTACAGCTGGCTCTCCAACCAGGTCGAGGGCATCGAGCTGCCCGCCGCCGCGACACAGGTGCAGGCAAGCGGCCTCGGCAGTGGCACCAAGCCGGCGCCGAACCCCAAGATGGTGTGGGCGTTTTCGACGCCGCCCGGCCCCAATGTCGTCGTCACCGTCGGCGCCGACCCGACCCCCAAGGACGTGCGCGCCGGCCAGCAGATCTTCAATGATGCAGCGTTCAGCAAGTACGCCGACTTCTCCTGCAACAACTGCCACGTCGACGGCGTCACCGACGGCTTGACCTGGGATCTCCTGGTCGACGGACCGGTCAATACCTTGGCGTTTCGCAACATCGGCGGCACCGAGCCCTTCCTTTGGGGCGGCCAGCTCCCGACCCTCTTCGATTTCTCGCGCGAGGTGCTGAAGCTGGTCGGTGCGCAAGCGAGCGGCAAGCAGATGGAGCAGTTGACACGCTATATGCAGTCGGTGACCGCGCCTCCCAACCCAGCGGCAGGCCCGGGCGGCAAGCTCGACGTCGTCGCCTTGCATGGCCGCTCGGTGTTCCAGAAACCCGTCGAAACCGGCGGCGCCGGCTGCGCCAGCTGCCACGGCGGTCCGCTTGGCACCACCGGGATGCTGGTCGAGGGCAAGACCAAGGGCGAAAAGACCGACGTCCCGTCGTTGCTCGGCGCCTACGACACCGCGCCCTATGGTCGCCAAGGCCAGTGGTTCGATCTGCCCGCCATGCTCGACTTCGCGCTCGACTTCACCGGCGCCAAGCTGAGCCAGGAGGACCGCGCCGCCGTCCTCGCGTACCTGCGGCAGCTGCCCGGCGACCTGCTCGTGCTCAACAGCGCACGACCGCTGGCCGGCGCGGTCCACGTCTGGAAAGAGGTCAAACCCGAGCTGATGTTCTCCGCGGTGCTCGCGCCCGGCCAAGAGGCCCTCTTCGCCATGGTCCAGCTCGACGCCGACGGCAAGGCCACGCCGGTCGCCGGCACGTGGAAGACGAGCGGCCGGGTCGCCCGCTTCGAGGTCCAGGGCGGCGCGCTCAAGCAGGAGTCCAGTTACCGCATCGACGTCCAGGCCGGCCTGCAGAGCGCTCTCGGCCAAAGCTTGCCTCAGGCGCTGCACATCGCCTTCACCACCGGCGGCGTACCCGCCTTCGACGTCTCCGGCCAGTGGAAGATGACGCTGGCCAGCAAGGCCGTCGGCCAGATCGCTGTGAATATCGCGGTGTTGATGGCTGAGGGCGGCAAAATGACTGGCGTTGTCCTCGACGCCTTCGATCAAGCCACACTTGCCGCTGATGCCATCACCGGCGTGGTCTCGGGCACGACGATTCAGCTCGATCCCTTCTACGTCAACAGCGACTTCGGCCAGTTCTATGTCAAGGATGGCTTCGCCAGCGTGCTCGAAGACAGCAACGGCGACGGCTTCGCCGACAAGGGCACCGGCGCCTTCGACTTCAAATTTGGCGAGACCGTCTTCCCGATCGCCGTGACCTGGAAGCGCACGGCCCTGCCCAAGGGCTAACGGCGCGGCTGGCGGCAGAGCTTGGTGTCACGGCAGTGATTTTCCGCCTGCCACCGTTCGTACCCTGCGCTTCGCCCAGAAGCTTCGACTGCGAATCACTTGCGGCGAGGCGCAGCAGCCTCTAGGCTCGGCCAAAGGTACGCCGCCGTTCCCCCAGAGGCAGGCGTCCGTCCTGGCCCCCCGGGACGCAAGATGGATGGCGTTATTGGCGACCGCCCATTCTCAATGTCGCCCGAGCTTCGAGGAGTTACCCATGTCGCAGGTCGCTTGTACCGCTTGGTACCGTCTCTTCCTCCGTGCCGCCGCTTCGCGCGCCTCCGCGCTCTTTGTGGCGACCCTGCTGCTGACAGCAGCCGTGGGTTGCGGCGACGAGACCGGCGAGGACGGCTCCGGTGGCAGCGGCGCCGACGCCATCGGTGACGGCCAACTCGGCAACGGCGGGCTCTCCGACGCCATCGGCGGCGGGGACGTGACGTCGGACGCCGGCGAGCAGGACGTGCTCACCGACGGCGGGGCCGAGATCGAGCCCGGCACCGACGACGCGGGCAGCGACGAGGACGGGGCAACCGACGACGACACGGGCACCGACGGCGACACGGGCACCGACGACGACGCGGGCACCGGCGACGACAGCACAGGCGGCTCCGACAGCGCCGGCGGCGAGGACAGCACCGGTGGCTCCGACACGGTGATCGACCCGGACAGCACCGGCGGCTCCGACACGGTGGTCGACCCGGACAGCACCGGCGGCTCCGACACGGTGGTCGACCCGGACAGCACCGGCGGCTCCGACACGGTGGTCGACCCGGACAGCACCGGCGGCTCCGACACGGTGACG
>CANLIC010000037.1 GCA_947491025.1 Myxococcales bacterium | reverse complement strand
GTTCTGCATCAACGTCGTCATCGCCGTCCCGTAGGCGCCCGGGTGTACCGGACGCGGGGTTGTCGCAAGGCCAGCATCGCCTGCGAGACGGCATTCGTCGATCCTAGCTCAACGTTTGCGCAACTTTCGACTTTGAGTCAGGTCTGGATTCACCAAGGAAAGGTCTGCGACGACGGCAACCCCTGCACCCCCAACGAGACCTGCCTCGACGGCGCCTGCACCACCAAGACCAACACCTGCATCTGCACCAAGGACGCCGACTGCGCCGTCAAGGAGAACGGCAACCTCTGCGACGGCACGCTCTATTGCGACAGCAAGACCAACCAGTGCGTCGTCAACCCGGCGAGCGTGGTCCGCTGCGACAACGACGACGATCCCGCCTGCCTGCGCGATGTCTGCGTGCAGCAGACCGGCCTGTGCGAGGCCGTCGCGCTGCCCAAGGACGGCACCGCCTGCGACGACGGCAACGCATGCACGCCTGTCAGCGCCTGCAAGGGCGGCGTCTGCGTCGCGCCCGCCAACACCTGTGAGTGCAAGCAGAACTCCGACTGCGCCGCCAAGGAAGACGGTGACCTCTGCAATGGCACGCTCTACTGCGACGTCGTCGCCGGCAAGTGCATCGTCAATCCGGCCACCCTCGTGAAGTGCTCCGACGCCTTCGACGAGACCTGCCTCGAGAACCAGTGCGACCCCAAGACCGGCAGCTGCGGCATGAGGCCGGCGCAGCAGGGCAACCAGTGTGACGGCGACTCGGTCTGCTCGGCCGGCGGTTGGTGCAAGCTCGGCGTCTGCGAGACCACAAACGTGAGCGTCTGCGCCTGCCAGGCCGACGCAGACTGCGGCAAGTTCGAGGACGGCAACCCCTGCAACGGCACCCTCTACTGTGACAAGAAGGGCAAGTCGCCGATTTGCGCCATCAACCCAGCCACGATCGTGGTCTGCCAGGCCGGCGACGATACAGCCTGCCTGAAGACCCAATGCAGCGTCGCTACCGGCAAATGCGGCCCAACCCCCGTCGCGGGCCCCTGCGACGACGGCGATCCTTGCACCGCGGTCGATCTCTGCGTCGTCGGCGCTTGCAAAGGTGGCGTGCCCCTCGTCTGCAACGACAGCAACGCCTGCACCAAGGACGCATGCCAGCCCGGATTTGGCTGCACCTATCAAACCTTGGACTCGAAGGCCTGTGACGACGGCAACCCCTGCACCGGCGATGCCTGCCAGCCGATCGGTGGCTGCAACCACAGCTACCTCGGCGGCAGCTGCGACGACGGCGACCCCTGTACCGCCGGAGACGCCTGCGCCAAGGGCGCCTGCACCGGCGCCGCCATCGACCTGCCCGGCGCCAACGCCTGCGACGACGGCAACCCTTGCACCGACGACGTTTGCAAGAAGGCGGCCAAGGGCTGCGTCTCGCTGCCCAACGCCGTCACCTGCACCGACGGTGACCTCTGCACCAGCGGCGACGCCTGCTCACTCGGCACCTGCAAGCCTGGCAGCAAGCTCACCTGCGACGACGGCAACCCTTGCACGTTCGACACTTGCGCCCCGAAGCAGGGCTGCCAGAGCGGCACCGCCGCGGGCAAGTGCGACGACGGCAACGGCTGCACCAAGGGCGACGCCTGCAAGTCGGGCGTCTGCGTCGGCGAGCCCTCCTGTGACGACGACAACGCCTGCACGGTCGACGCTTGCGTCAGCGGCAAGTGCGCCAACACCGCGAGCAAGGCCAGCTGCAACGACGGCAACGCCTGCACGTTGGGTGAGACGTGCGGAGGCGGCAGCTGTGGCGGCGGCACGATCGTCAACTGCGACGACAAGAACCCATGCACATCGGACAGTTGTGATGTGGCGAAGGGCTGCTTGACCAGCCTCCTCGCCGGCAAGTGCGACGATGGCAACGGCTGCACCAAGGGCGACACGTGCAAGGAGGGCGCCTGCGTCGGCGAGCTCACCTGCAATGACAACAACGCCTGCACCGACGACGCCTGCGTCAGCGGCAAGTGCGCCAACACCGCAAGCAAGGCCAGCTGCAACGACGGCAACGCCTGCACGCTCGGCGAGACCTGCGCCAGCGGCAGCTGCGGAGGCGGCACTCTCCTCGACTGCGATGACAAGAATCCTTGCACATCGGACCATTGTGACCCAGCCAAGGGATGTGCGACCAGCCTTGTCGTCGGCAAGTGCGACGACGGCAACGGCTGCACCAAGGGCGATGCGTGCAAGGCCGGCGCGTGCGTTGGCGAGCCCGCGTGCGACGACGGCAACCCCTGCACCAATGACGCCTGCGTCAGCGGTCAATGCAGCAACGTCCCGAGCAAGGTCGGCTGCAACGACGGCAACGCTTGCACCCAGGGCGAGACTTGCGGCAACGGCAGCTGCGGCGGCGGTGCCAGCGTCAACTGCGACGACAAAAACATTTGCACATCAGATAGTTGCGATCCGGCCAAAGGCTGCGTGACCAGCGCCGCCCCCGGATCTTGCGACGACGGCTCGGCGTGCACGGTCTCGGACGCCTGCAAGCTCGGCGTGTGCACGGGAGTTGCAAAGGTGTGCACCGACAACAATCCCTGCACCGACGACGCCTGCGATGACAAGTTGGGCTGCAGCAACACGGCCAACGTCGCGCCCTGCGACGATGGGCTCCACTGCACCCTGAACGACAGCTGCGCCAAGGGCGGGTGCTCGGGCAAGGCCAATCCCTGTGACGACAAGAACGCCTGTACCTCAGACGTGTGCGACGGCAAGACCGGCGCTTGCATCCACACGGACAGCTCAGCGAAGTGCGGCGACGGCAACCTCTGCACCGATGACGCCTGCCACCCGGTCCTCGGCTGCGGCAACATCGCCAACGCCGGCTCCTGCAGCGACGGCGACCCCTGCACCACCGGCGACGGCTGCAAGAACGGCGGCTGCGTCAGCACCGGCAAGCTGACCTGCCAGGACAACAACCTCTGCACGGACGACAGCTGCGACGTCAAAAAGGGTTGCGTTTTCGCCGATAACAAGACTCCATGTGACGACGGCATCGCCTGCACCAAGAGCGACGCTTGCAGCGGCGGCAGCTGCGTCGGCGCCATCAACTGCGACGACAGCAACCCGTGCACCATCGATGCTTGCGATGTCAAAACCGGGAGTTGTTTGGCGAGCGCCGGCTCGGAGGGCAAGGCATGCGACGATTCGGACGCCTGCACCGAGGTCAGCGTCTGCAAGGTCGGCGTGTGCTCTGCGACGAAGCCAAAGTCTTGTGATGACGGCAATGTCTGCACCGACGACTATTGCTACAAGGACAAAGGCTGCCAGGTCCAGAACAACACCATCGGCTGCGTCGTGGGCGTCTGCACGGGCGCCGACACCTGCAAGGCAGGCGTTTGCATTCAGAGCAGCTCGCCTCGCTTTGGGCTCTGGTCTGTCAATACGGATCCCGCCGCCGACCAGATCATGAACGACGTCCTCGCCGACGCCGATGGCAGCTGGATCGCGGTCGGCAGCCACCGCTTCGCCAACTGCGGCCAGTACGGCTGTTCCTCCGGCGCGAACTTGTCCACCAATGTCATCCGGTTTCGCGGCAATGGCGAGGTAATCGCCAAGCATGTCAAGGAGTACGGCAGCGCCGCCGCCTACAACGGCGATGACCTGCGCCGGGTCTTGCGCCTCGAGGACGGCAGCGTCCTCGGCATTGGCTACCGGGCCGATCCCGCCGCGGGCTCGCCGAAGACGCTGCAGGTCCACCTGCTGAAACTCGATCCTCTGACCGTCGCACCCCTCGCCAGCTACGGCGTCGACAACCCCATCAAGCCGGAGTGGGGCGACGACGCCCATGACGCTTACCTCGTCTCGACCCCCAAGGGCCAACGCATCATGCTCGGCGGCTCGATGCACTGGATGGGGTATGGCGGCACGGCGGATGCCTGCGTGTGGCGCGTCACGCCGACAGGCACCGTAGAGGCGTTTGGCCGCCACGAGGAGGGCCACGATCAATGGACCTCCGTGATCGCGCCGGCGCCGAACGACGGTGTCGCGCTGGCATGCCGAACCACCAGCTCCGAGTCGTCTCCAGGCAAGCAGCAGACCGGCATGATCCCAGGCATCGGCGACCACGACATCTTGTGGTTGCTTTTTGACGACAAGCTCGTCGTGCAGCGCGCGGTCCGCCTGGGCTCCAAGGGCTATGACGTTGCGCACGGCATGGTCGCCCTCCCGGCTGGCGGCTACATCCTCGGGGCCTCGACAGGCGAGGGAAATACGACACCCACGATGATGCGGCTCAGCGCTGCTGGCGCCGTCATGTGGAGTGTGACGCGCGGCAGCCTCTATTACGTTGACTTCGGAGGCAGGGTGCGCCTAGGTAGTGACGGCATGCCGGTGATGGTCGGTTCGATGTTCAACGCTGGCTATGGCCAGGAGAAAGGCGCGATCTGGCGCTTCGACCTGCAAGGGAACGTCTTGACCGAATCGGTCCTCGGCGGCTCTTGGGGCAGCCGCATGAACGGCATCGACACCGCCCCCGACGGCAATCTCGTCGCGGTCGGCACCTTCGCCCCGGGTCCCACCGGGCAGGCGGCCGCCTGGCGAACCGATGCTTGGGGTCAACAGGACTGCAAGGCCTCTGGGGCCTGCTGGAACAAGCAAGCCAAGCTCTGCGATGACGCTGAGGACTGCACCTCGCCGCTCACCTGCAACGCCGTTGACGGTTCCTGCAAGCAGCACCTTTTGACATCGGCCTGCAGCGACGGCGACGCGTGCACCTCCGGCGAAGCCTGCGCCAATGGCAAATGCAGCGGCGCTGTGACGGTGAAGTGCGACGACAGCAATCCCTGCACCAGTGACTCGTGCGACAAGATCAAGGGCTGCTTGACCTCGCCGCTCGCCGATGGTTTCCAGTGTGGCGCTGGCAAGGTCTGCCAGGCCGCCAAGTGCGTGGCCCTGTAGCCCGATCCTTGGCCCTGCAGCAAAGCGCGCTGGCCACAGCGCTTGCCGCGCCCCCTGCATCCGCTCGGACCCCAATCGCCCCGCGCCATGCGCTGCTGGCGAAAGCCGACCCCACGGCGCCGATGAAGGCGAGGCCTCACGCCCTCTTTGCCGCTTGTCGTCAGCCGACCTGCTGGCCTACAGTTCCACAGCGGGAAGGCCCGCGGAGCTGCCGCGCATGACACGACCCCAACGCCGCTGGGCATCGCTCGCCGCCTCGGCCGCCTGCGTCGCGCTCGGTTGTGCAGCGACGCCTCCGGAAGACAGCGACGCCGCGTCCGGCAGCGCCGATGCACCTTGGCGCGGCAGAACGGCGCCCAAGACGCGCGACTTCTTGGTCACGTCCATCGGCTTTGAGGTGCCGGTGGGCACCAAGGCCCAGGCGGAGACGGTCCCCAACCCCTGCGGCCAGAAGAAGGGCACCGACAACAGCCGCTACGAGCCGCTGCTCCTCGACGGGTTGCCGGTGGATGGCTTCGACCTCGACGGCGTCGACAGCAAGGACGACGGGCCCTGTCCGCATCGCGACCATGTCGGCCCCAACGGCGAAAAGGGCATCGACTACGCCTTCCTGCACGTCATGGACATGATCCGGCCGGCGCGGCCGGGCCAGACCATCGAGACCGTGCTGGCCTCGGCGCCGTCGCAGGGTCTGATCCGCATCGGGATTCGCGTCAGCGGCCTCGACGACCTGCAGAACGACGACGCTGTCACGGTTCAAGTGGTGACCACGGCCGCGGCGCCCCTGCTCGGCGCCAACGGCAAGATCCTCCCCGGCAGCTCGGTGCCCGTCGACCCCGACAAGACCTTTCGTTCGACCTTTCAAGGCCGCATCCAAGACGGCGTGCTCACCGCCGGGCCGGGCAGCCTGAAGATCGGCAAAATCGACCTGCTCGTCGCGCAGGACCGCGTCATCGCGCTGCAATCGGTCCGCCTGCGGGCGCAGATCAAGACGCTCGCCAACGGCGAGGTCGAGGTCGATTCCCGCATGGGTGGCTTCTGGCAGCGCGACGCCATGATGGAGGCCATGGGCTATGCGGTCCAGACCATCGGCGCCAACGCGGGTGAGCTGGAGTGCGTCTTCGACAAGCACGCCGACCACGCGCTCGACGGCAAGACCTGCGACGCGATGTCGACGATCCTGCGCACGCGGGCCGTGGCGGGCTTCATCACCGGGCTCGACGACGCGGGAGGCCCCTAGGATGCTGCGCCTGCGCGTCGCCATACCCCACCGCGCTGCTGTCCTTGCCGTCACGGCGACGTCGCTGGCGTCGTGGATGTCGCTCGTAGGCTGCACCGACAAGGCCACAAGCGTCGACCTGAAGTCCGAGTCGCTCGGCCCCGCCATCGAGCTGCGCGACTTCACGCCCGGCCCCATCGCCATGCGGCGCCTGACCCGCGCCCAGTACGTCGCGACCGTCCGCGGCGTCTTCGGCGACGACCTCGAGGTGCTCGCGCCGACCGAGGTCGATGTGGTCGCCGAGGGCCTGGTGACCGTGGGCGCCAAGGTCGCCTCGATGACGCCGACGGGCATGGAGGGCTACTTGCTCTCGGCGCGCCAGGTCGCCGCGACGTCCCTCACGCCGGCGCGGCGGGCGAGCCTTGCCGGGTGCGCCCCGGCCAGCATCACAGCCCCGGACGATGCCTGCGCCGCGGCGTTTGTCGCCAAGGTCGGACCCTTGGTGCTGCGGCGGGCGCTTTCGGCTGGCGAGCCCGAGCGGTACGTCCAGCGGGCCAGGGCGGCGACGGAGGCGCTCGGCGACTTCTGGGCCGGCCTCGAGGCGGTGGTGGTGGGCTGGCTCGTCAGCCCAGAGTTCCTGTTCATCCAGGAGCGCGCAGGCGCCGACGCTGGCGATGGCTCGGGCGCTCGCCTGACGCCGATGACGCTCGCCTCGCGGCTGAGCTACTTCTTCTGGGGACGCGGCCCCGACGCGGCGCTGCTGGCGGCTGCGGCAGATGGCTCGCTCGCCACGGAGGCCGGGTACACGGCGCAGGTCGACCGGCTGCTCGCCGACGGTCCACGGCTCGAGCGCGGCGTGCGGGCGCTCTTTCGCGACCTGCTCGGCCTCGGCGCGCTGGCGACCGTCGACAAGGACGACGACCACTTTCCGGCCCTGACCGCGGCAGCGCTCGAGGACGCCGAGGAGCAGACCCTGCGGACCATCGTCGACCACCTCTTGGTGCAGCGCGCCGACTACCGCGACCTGATGACGACCCGCAAGACCTTCATGACCCGCAACCTCGGGCCGATCTACGAGGTGCCCGTCGTCGAGGACTGGGAGTCCCACACGTTCCCCGCCGGCGGCGCCCGGGCCGGGCTGCTCAGCCAGGTCAGCTTCCTCGCCCTCAACGCCCGTGCGGTGCGCTCTTCGCCGGTGCTGCGCGGTGTCTTTGTCCTCGACCGTCTGCTCTGCGTGAAGATCCCACCGCCACCGGGCGACGTCAGCTTCGACGCGGTCGCCACCGGCACCAACAACGCCCCGACGGCGCGTGAGCGGCTGGCGGCGCACCGCACCCATCCGAGCTGCTCCGGCTGCCACACGGTGATGGACAACATCGGACTCGCGCTGGAGAATTTCGACGCCATCGGTCGCTTTCGCGTTCACGAGGCGGGCGTCACCATTGACTCCAGCGGCGACCTGCTCGGCGTCCCGTACAGCGACGTGCGCGGATTCTACCAGGCGCTGCGCGACACGCCGGAGCTGCCGCGCTGCGCCGTGCACAAGCTCCTGATGCACGCCGTCGGCCGCCCATCCGTCGCTGCCGAGTGGCGGCTGGTCAAGGCCCTGACCGCCGACTTCGAGGCCGACGGCTACGATTTCGTCGAGCTGATGCGCAAGGTTGCGCTGAGCCACGGCTTTCGGGCCACGGTGGGCCCACAGCAGGCCGCAGCGACGGAGGGCGACCCATGAGCCGTCGATGGACCCGCCGCCGCATCCTGCGTGGCGCGCTCGGCGGCGTCGGTGTCGCCGTCGGCCTGCCGCTCTTCGACGCGCTCTTCGATGGCCACGGCGAGGTGCTGGCAGAGCAGGGCAAGGCGCCGGCCCGCTTCGGCACCTGGTTCTGGGGCTGCGGCATGAACCCGGGGCGCTGGGTGCCGAGCAAGGAGGGCCCGGGCTACGACCTGCCGCCCGAGCTGGCGATGGGCATCGAGGGCTTCTCCCACAAGGTGAGCGTGCTGACGGGCTTCGACACCTTGCTCAATGGCCGCAATAACTTCCCGCACTACTCGCCGCCGATCGTCACCTTGACCGGCGATTCGCCCGTGACCGACCACCACGTGCCACGCGCGACCTTCGATCAGGAGATCGCGGCGGTGATCAGCGCCAACTCGCGCTTTCGCTCGCTCGACGTCCACGCCGAGGGCGAACTGAGCTCCTGGAGCGCCGCCGGCAGCGGCGCCACGACCCCGACCGTCGGCTCGCCGCTCGAGCTCTACCAGCGCGTCTTCGGCGAGGGCTTCCAGCTCGGCGGCGACAACTTCAAACCCGACCCAAAGGTGATGGTCCGAAAGAGCGTGCTTTCGGCGGTGCTCGAGGACAGCAAGAGCCTCGAGCTGGAGCTCGGCAGCCACGATCGCCACCGCCTGGACCAGTACTTCACGGCCGTCCGCCAGCTCGAAAAGCAGCTCGAGATCATGCTGAGCGGGCCGCCGGAGCTCGAGGCCTGTACCCAGCCGAAGGCCACCGGAAAGGGCAAACCGGCGCTGATCATCGATCAAGTGATCACCAACCACCGCTTGCTCACCGACCTGCTCGTCCTTGCGCTCGCCTGTGACCAGACCCGGGTGTTCAACATGACGCTTTGGCGCCTGTTCACCGAGGTCCGCTACACCGGTGAGCAGGTCGGCTACCACGGCCTCACCCACGACGAGGCGATCGACACCGCGCTCGGCTACCAGCCGCTCAGCCAGCGCTTCCTCGTCCAGGCGATGGGCAGCTGGCGCTATTTCTTGAAGGCGCTCTCTGAGGTCAAGGAGGGCAATGGCACCCTGCTCGATCATGTCGCCGTCTTCGCCCACTCCTGCACCGAGTCAGCCAAGCAGCACGGCACCCAGAACATGCCGATGATGCTGGCGGGCTCGGGGGCGGGCGCCTTTGCGCCTGGGCAGCACATCCGAGGCGGCGCCTCGTCGGTCGCGCGCGTTGCCCTGACGCTGCAGCAAGCGATGGGTGTGCCGGTCAGCAAGTGGGGTGTCGGCGGCAACGAGACCAGCTCGCCCGTGCTGGCGCTGCTCGCCTAGTCGAATGGGAATCGCCCTTACGCCCCGTGGCTCGCGCCCGCTGCACCGTGACGCCGCAGCCATGGCCGCCCGCGCAAGTGCCTACGCGCCGCGCGCCGCCAGGTACGCGCTCCACTTGCGGACCGTCAGCTCGTAGCAGGGCCGAATCGACGGGTGCGGCTCGATCTCGGCGGCGTCGTAGTGCTCCTCGTAGCCACGCTGCTCGGCCTCGGTCGACCACACGTCCTCATCGAAGAGCGGCCGCACCAGCCCGGCCTTGGCGAGGCCCAGGAAGGGGCGAACCAGCACGTGCGGCACCGGCACCTTCAGCAGGGGCAAGAGCGGCTGCTTCGACAGCGAGAGCATCAAGAGCAGCGTGGTCGTGTCGTCGATGGGCAGCATGAAGTTCCACAGCGCGGTGATCCCGCCGACGTGCACGTGCAGGTAGGGGTAATCGTAGTACGCGCGCTGGGTTGGGTGCTCGAATTCGGCCAGGATGTGGCGCAGCAGACCCTTGGGGTCGAGTCGGACCTCATGCTCGACCATGACGCGGTCGCCTTCGACCTCGCAGCGCGTCACCGGCCCGTACAACATCGAGCGGGTGTTGAACTTGGTGTGCAACGTCGCGACGTGCGTCGAGTCCATGATGTTGTTGATGGTGGCGGTCGGGTGGCTGCGCACCGTGTAGGCGATCGGTACGCAGAGCCACGGGTTCGGCCCTTCGAGCTCGGGGATCTGCGGCAAGGCGGCGAGGTCGGCGCGCGCCGGATCGCCGAAGAAGACGAAGACCACGCCATACTTGATGGCGGTCGGATAGGCGCGCACCCGGGCCTTGACCACCTTGCGATCGGCGAGGTCGTTGGCGTAGCCCTTGAGCGCGCCGTCGCCGTCAAAGGTCCAGCCATGGTAGCGGCACACCAGCGCGCAGTCGCGCACGAAGCCCTCGGAGAGCTTGACCTGGCGGTGGGCACAGCGGTCCTCGAGCGCGCGAAACACGCCGTCCTGGCCGCGAAAAAGCGCCACCTTCTGGCCCTGAAAGCCGACCTCCCTCGTGCCGCCCGGCGCGATGTCGTCGGCGAACGCGACGGCGTACCAGTGGTTGGGATCCAGGCCGGCGGCCCATGCCTTATGGCGCAGCTTGGTGGCTTCGGCGAAGGTTGGCGGCCGCCGCTTGGCGTCCGACGGCGCGGTCGTCTCTGCTCCGTCCGGCATCGACATGCCCTCCTGCGGTGTTCATGGGCCCGCTGAGCGTCCGTCTTCGCTCACATCGGGCGCGGCCTTGCGATGGCGAGGGTCGCCGAAGCGGCCACGCTTGACCAGCGCCGAGTCGCTGGACGCGGGCGATGCTGTCCACGGCGATCTCCGCTGGCAGGAGCCAAGGCCACACCCGGCGGCAGCAAACCCAAGACGCCGCCCCCAACCCGCCTAGCTTGGAGGGCCAGGAGGTGCTCATGCGCACACGGACTCAGCGGTTTGGCGGCGTGGCACTGGCGATCGCAGCGCTGCTGACGATGGTGGGCTGTGCCCCGCACGCCGCGATGGTGCGGCACCCGCTGGCCGTCCACCTCGCCGACCGCCCTGAGGGCGAAGGGGCGCGACGCGTTGTGCAGTGGTGCGACGCCGCCGGCGTCTGCCACATCGCGCCGCAGGCCGTGCTCGACGAGCGCGATGTCCGCAGCGTCGGACTCGACCGCGGCGAAGGGCGCCTCGGCCTGGTGCTCGAGCTCAACAGCAGCGGCCGGGCCAAGCTCGCCGCCATCGCCCAAGGCTCGAGCTCCGCCGGCCGGTTGACCCTGGTCGTCGACGAGCGCGCCCTGGAGGCCTCGCAGCTCGAGGCCAGCCGACGCAGCGGACAGGTGCGCGTGCAGGCGACGGACGAAGAGATCGAGCGGCTTTTCCAGCGCCTGACGCGCACGCCCGCCGAGGCGCTGCCGCGCTGAATACGGTTCATTTCAGTGGCTTGGGTCGGACGGTGGGCTAGGGCATGCCCCAGATCGTTGGCACCCAGTTGGCCGGCAGGTGCGGTCGCGTCGACACCGACAGGCGCTGCGGCACGAGGTCCTTGGTCTTGTAGACCGCGTCGACGTACCACACCGCGTCAGGTGGCGCTGGGCCGGGCAGCACTTTGGTCCAGGCCACGGGCCCCTTGTCGAGGTCGGCGAAGAGCCACGTCTTGGCGTGATCGAGGCTGAACCAGTACCGCATCGACTCGAGCTGCAGCGCGCCCGGTGCCGGCGCCGGCACAGCGGCGACCGTGACCACCTGGCCTGACGTCACCTGCAGCTCCGGCGGCTGCGGCAGCGTGGCGTAGCGGCTGTCGGTGCCAAAGACGTGGTGAAAGAGCGCGCGCTGGGCGCCGGTGGCTCGTAGATGCGCCGCCGCCTCGATGGCCGCCGTGCCGCCCGGAAGCGCCGCGCCGTACGCCTGATACACGCCGTGATCGAAGTTGCCGACGATGGACTGCCAGCGCGGCCCCGGCCAGGCCAGCCAGGTGGCGTCGCCGGCCGTCAACGGAAAGAACTCGTCGCTGCTGCCGTTGACGAGGAAGAGCTTGCCCTTGGCGGCGGCCAGCGCCTTGGCCGGCGCGATCAGCTCGCTCATCAGCTTCTGCCACTGCGGGCTCGCGGTGGTCAGGCCGGCCTGCTTCAACAGGTTGTGCTGCCAGGCCAAAGGCGACAGCGTCGCCACGTCCCAGGCCAGCACGCCCGAGAGCGGAACCGCGGCGCTGACGCGCTCATCGCTGCCGCCGACCAGGAAGCTGATGACACCGCCCGCCGAGAAGCCCGTGATCCCGAGCTTGCCGGAGATGACGTCAGGACGCGTCGAGAGGCAGGTCAACGCCCGCCGCGCCGCCATCGCGTGGCCCCAGAACCAGCTGCCGCGGACGTCAGGCTCGACGTCGAACATGCGCAGGCCGCCCTTGGCGCTCGATGGCAGGCCCTCGGACTTGTTATTCGGCGCGTCGCCGCCGCCAGGCCCGGTGTAGGCGATGACGAAGGCCCCGGTCAGCGCCGCCAATCCCGTCGCATGTGACTCCTTGGCGAAGCCGCCGAGGCCATGGGCCTGCACCACGCCCGGGCGCGCGCCGCCGCTCTTGGGCCGCGCTGCGAACGCCCGGATCAAGATGGGCTGCAACTTGCCGTCGATGGACTCGTACGAGAGGTAGGTCAGCGACCAGACGTCGAGGCTGACGCCGTCATCGAAGACCGTGTGGGGGTCGGCGAACGTACATTTGGCGTCGGCGGCGTCCTCGATGAGCGCTTTGTCCCAGAGCGGCGGCTGGACGAAGGGCTCGCCGGCGTCGGCCGTGGCGTCAGGGTCGCCGACGTCGCTGTTCGAGGTGCCGTCCGCGGCTGCGGCGTCCGAGCCGGCGGCGTCGAGGGCCGCGTCGAGGTCGCCGGCATCCGTCGCTGCGGCGTCTTCAGCCAAGCTGTCGCCAACCGCGCCGTCCGCACCCGCGGCAGCGTCGTCGACCGTCTCCTGCAGGCCATCGCTGTCGGAAGAAGCCCCGTCTCCGGCCTCGCTCGCGTCGATGGTTTCGCCGTGCGCGGCGTCCGCATCAGGCTGGCCTGCGTCCACGCCGCCCTGGCCGTCTGCAGCGATCGCCGCGTCGGCCGCGGCGGAAGCGCCAGGCGACGTCGTCCCGCCGGCGCAGCCCATCGCAAGCGCCATGGCCAAGGCGGCCACGGCCAAGACCCTATGCCGGCGCACTTGCCAGACCATCGTCACCCCCCACATGCAGCGTGATCCTAGCAGCGCCTCGCGCGCGCGGCCACAGCGGTGATGGGAGGCCGCAGGGTTATCGCAAAGTCCGGAGCGAAAGACACCCTCACCCCCTCACCCCCTCTCCCGTCGGGCGGGAGAGGGGCGACATGACAATGAATTCAGTGCACCCCCTCTCCCGCTTCAGCGGGAGAGGGGGTGCCGCGAAGCGGCGGGGGTGAGGGTTGTCGGCGCTGACGTCGACTTTGCGACCGCCCTGTGGGAGGCCGCCTCGCGGACAGGCGCAGCTCGCCTGGCGGAGCCGCCCCGCCCTGGCGCCGGCTGCCGCTCCTCGCTGGCTGCTCTCGCCACTGCGCCGCACCACGCAGCGCCGACGCTGCGCCCGCCGCCAGCCCGCAGCGCGACGCTGCATCGGCCCCGTCGACCGCTACGGGCCGCCATCCACAGCCTGCGCGGGTGGCGCGACAAACGCTTCCATCCAGCTCAGGACGTCGAAAGCGCTGCTGGTCTTGCCGACGATCGCCTCGGGCAGCGCCGGCCCCGCGCCCGGCCAGGTGTGGCCGCCGCCCTCGACGCGCACCAGCCCGACCGCTGCGCCGCGGCAGGTGCGCCAGACACGGCTGTGGCCTCGGGTGGGGTCAGCGCCATCGACAGGGCTCGTCGCGACCTCGACAGGGTCTCCTTCGCAGCCATTGTGCCGCCGCCAGAAGGCGATGGTGTCATCGGTGGACCAGATCGCGCCGCGGGGCTTGCCAAAGAGCGTCACCTGGCCGCCGCCGTAGGGCACGATCGGGTCAAGGGTGCCGTTGATGAGGGCAACGGCGATGGGCCGCGATGGCTGACACTTCGGCGCGAGGTCGACGCTCATCTGCGCCGTCACCGAGACGGCGGCAGCGAAGACATCGGCCGCTTCGCACGCCAGCCGCTGCGCCATGAAACCGCCGTTGGAGATGCCAGCGACGTAGATCCTGCCGCGATCGAGCCCGTGACGCTGCGCGATCTGCAGCACCAGCGCTCGCAGCGCGCCGACGTCGTCCACGCCCTGTCGGTGGGCCTCGGCGTCGACGTCGACCCGACCATCGTTCCACGAGCGCCCGATGCCGTCGGCAAACGCGATGGCCCAGCCTGCGTTGCGGCTCAGCCGCTTCGCCTGCCCCCTGAGGTGCCGCGCGAGGCCCGCCGCGGAGCCGCCGCCGCCGTGTAGCAGCAACAAGAGCGGCTTGCCCTCCACGTCCCCGTCGGGGAGCAGCAGCAGCGCCTCGCGATCGCGACCGCCGTGGCGCAGCTCGACCTCACGCAGGTTCAGCTTCGGAGCGCAGGCAGTGCCGAGCAACAGGACGGCCGTGGCCAGCGCCGTACCCAGAGCGGCCCTCCGCGTCCATCCCGCCCGTCTTGCCGGGGCGAGCGACCAGCCCAGGCGTCGGTGCGCTGCGTGCACGATCGCAGGCTGCCCCGCCGGCTTTGTCGCAAGGGGATGCACTCGCCTCATGGCTCCCTCCCGTTGCGGCGGGCGCCCGCTCGAAGTCCGTCGCGCCGGGCATCGCCGATGCCTTGGCGCCAAGGACCAGTCGCCCTGGCGCCGCGGGTGACCATCGCGCGCCCGACACGGCGCAGGCGCTCATGCACGTTCGAACGGAAACGCCAACACCTGCTCGATGTCGTCGTAGCCGCCGAGCACCATCAACAGTCGGTCAACGCCCAGCGCCACGCCGGCCGAGGGCGGGCAACCGCGCTCCAGCGCCTGCAGAAAGCGCTGGTCGATCGGAGGCTGCGGCAGGCCTTTGGCAGCTCGTGCCCGGAGATCGACCTCGAAGCGCCGCCGCTGCTCTGCCGCGTCCACCAGCTCACCGAAACCGTTGGCGATCTCGACGCCCTGCAGGTAGACCTCAAAGCGATCGGCCAGCCAAGGCGCCTCCGGCAGCGGCCGGGCCAGGCTCGCCAGCGACGCCGGCCAAGGCGTGATCTCGACGGTTCCGTGTCCAGCCAGGGCGGGCTCGACGCGCTCGGCAAACGCCTGCAGCAGCAGGCTGCCCTCGTCGTCGTCTGGCCGCACCTCCACGCCCATCCGAGCCATTGCCTCGCGCAGCGCGCCAAGCGGTAGCGTCCGGCCCTGATCGTCGGCAGCGCGCAACCCGCCGAAGCGCTCGAGCGCGGCGAAGAACGACAGGCGAAGCGGTCGCCCCGGGGTCCAGACGTCGCGGCCGACCGCTCCGCCGCCGGCGCCTCGACCCGCGTGTCGATGCCTGTGCATGGCGCCCGCTGCCGCGCGACAGAGGCCTCGCAGGTCGCGCAGGATGGCGTCTGCTTCGGCCCCGGCGCGGTACCACTCGAGCATGGTGAACTCGGGGTTGTGCCAGTGCCCGCGCTCGCCAGAGCGAAACGCCTTCGCTAACGAGTAGATACGCGTCAGTCCGCCGTGCAAAAGCCGCTTGCAGTGGTACTCCGGGCTGGTGACGAGGTGGCGATGGACCCGATCGCCGGCCATCCCCTGCCGCAGCGTGACGGCGACCGGGTCCAGGTGCAGCTCGAGGCCCGGCGAGGTGGCGATGGCCGGGGTCTCGACCTCGAGAAAGCCGCGGCGGTCGAAAAAAGCCCGTACCTGCCGAAGCAGCAGCGCTCGCTCGACCAGCGCCTGGTGCCGCAGCCCGCCATCCGCAAGCAGCCGTCCGAGGTCGCCGTCACGATCGAAAATGGCGTCGGCGCCGGCCGTCGGGCGCAGCAGGATGCGGACACCCGCGGCGGTGCGCTGCACGAGGTCGCCCGGTTCGATGGCCGACAAGGGCTCCGCGCCGCTCGGCAGTAACGGGCTAGACGACGCGCTGAATGGCGCTGCGGCAAGGGGCCAATGCTGTACCGCACCCTCGGACCAGACCTCGACGCCGTCGGCACCGCAGCGCAGCGCGCGTCCGACCGCGGGCGACGGCGATTGCGAATCGGCGTTGGCCTTCGCCACGCCGCGCCGGGTGATCACTCGGCCTCGATGACGCCGCTGCGGTCGATGGGATCGCGATCGACCGCCGAGCGCACCAGCTCCCAGACCGCCGGCAGCTGGGCGACGAAGGTGCCGTCCGCGCGCTCATCGCCCCGGAAGATGCGCAGCTTGACCACATCGGACTCCCCGCCGAGCGCGGGCGAGTTACCAGCGGGTTTGCCGATGACGCGGATCGCGTTGTCGCCTGCCTTGAACCGCGCGGTCAGGTCGACCGTGAACGGCGAGGTGCTGAGGTCGATGGCCTTGAAGGGTTGGCCGTTGATTTGGATGTCGAAGGTGAAGGGGACCTTGGCGTTGGGCTCGTAGGCCAGCACGTAGCGCTTGCTGAGCTGGCCGGCACGGCGCGATCCGGCGGCACCAGCGAGGTCGCTGTGGCCCTCGATCCGGAGCGGCTTGCCCTCGGCGTCGACGATCACCTTGTAGCCTGGCGAGAGGATGTGGATGTTGCCAGAGGCATCGAACTTGACCGTGCTGTGGACCATCTCGCCGCTCTTGAGGCCGGTCGCCCGCACGCCATTGACGTAGACCTCGCTGGCAGGGGTGTCGCCCGAGGCGATGAGCAGGCCGCAGATCGCGGTCAGCAGCGCTGCCGCCAGCGAGCGCTTCGCGGCGCCCGAGGTCGGTGTTGGCGCAACAGGCTCTAGACTCGGTGAGGTGGCGGGAGGCGACTGCGACCCGGGGACCTGCTGGTTGCTGTGCATGGCATGGCTCCTGGCGCTTGGCAGCGGCCATCGGCCTAGGTCGCTTGGCCAGGTCGCGTGCCGCTGCAGACTCAACGCGGCAGCGCGGCGGAATCTTCGCTGCGCTCCGGGCGCGATGCTGCCACAGGCGGCGGCCTTGGCGAAAAACCGCGCCGTTGCACGCCGAGCAGCGCCAGAAGTGCCAAGACCAAGGCCACGGGCCCAGCCGTCGCTGCCGGCCGGGCGCCCGTCACCTGACAGCCGCAGCCGGGGTCCGCCGGGGCGATGGGCGATGTGGCGGCGTCTGGCCCTGCGTCGCCGGCGGGGCCGCCGCCGTCGCCGCCGATGGCGAGGTCCCCTGGGCCAGCGTCGTCCATGCCTGCGTCGACCCCTGCGCCATCGGGCGACGTGGCGTCGATGGCCGCACCGTCTGCGCCGTCGCCACCGGGACCGCCGTCCTCGCCGCCGGCGGCGTCTGCTGCATCGGGCCCGGCGTCGGGTGCTGGGTCTTCGCCGCCGCTGGCTGTGTCGCCGCCGGCGTCCGCACCGCCGCCAGCGTCGTCGCCGCCGCCGCCCGCCTCACAGGGCAGCGTGGGCGTCGCGACGCCTGCCGCCTTGACCAGCGCCTGCACCAGCGCTTGTCGCTGCACCGGCGGCTGTACCGTCTCGAGCGGCACGCCGACGACGATGGTCGTCAGCGCGCCGGTCTGGCGCCTTACCGCGGCGGCGCCGTCCTTGCCTGGACCGCTGCCGCCCTGGTAGCCGAGCAGGGCCTCAGCGCCCGGCAGCGCGGTGAAGGCGTCTGGCATGTCGACGTGGTAGGTGCCGCCGTCGCCAGAGGCCAGCTTGCCGTCATCGAAAGCGAAGCTCTGGCCGGCCAAGGGCCCCCCGGCGCTGCCGACGAGCAGGTAGCTGCCCGCGTCGTCGTCGAGGGATGCAGCTCCGAACCACGTGGCGAGGAAGTCGGCCCCGGCCGCGTCGCTCTTGGCGCCGAGCGTCCAGCCGACCTCGCTGCCGGTGAGCAGCATCGCGCGCGCCGCCACCGAGCCGTCGCTGGCCGGCCCAAACCACGCCGCGATCTGGCTGCGCTCCGCCGCGACCAGCACACCGTCTTCGCTGCTTTGCTCGCCCGCGGCCCAGTCGAGGAGCGCGTAGAGGCCGAGGTCGATGGCCGGCACCGCAGCCCGCTCGGCGCCGTCGACCCGCAGCCCAAGCGCCGCCAGGTCGGCGACGTGCTGACGCAAGTAGTCGAAGCGATTGACCTGCCACTGCCGCAAGCGCTGGACGTTGCCGAGCGACCACGGCTGGAGCGCGTCGACGGGCAGTTGGCTCGCCTGCAGCCGCGTGAACGCCTGCACGACCAGGGCCCGCTTGGCGCCAGCGCAGCCCGAGGCCACGCCGATGACCGACGAAGGCAATGACACGCCGCCAGGGTTGCGGGCGCGTAGGCGGACGAAGCGCGGGCCGGCGCCGGGCGGCAGCGGCAGCGTGGCGCTCAGCCCGCCGACCTCCGCAGCGACCGAGAAGCCCTCGCCATCGCTCGAGGTCTCGACGAGGTAATCGACGGCGGCATCGCCCTTGGCGCCCCCGGTAGGCGACGCCAACCAATGGACCGCGAACGCGGCGCCATCGGCGCTGACATGCGCCCGCACGGCCAGCGGTGCCTCAGGCGGGATGACGGGCACCTTGCCGTCGCGCTCGGCGAAGTAGCGGATGATCGCCTTGGTCATCGCGCGCGAGAGCAAGTGCCGAAAGCGCGGCTCGCGCAGGTAGTCGGCATCGGCCTTGGTGGAGTGGAACGCGCTCTCGACCAGGGCCGCCGGCATGTCCGGGTTGTGTGTCGGGTTCACCTCGCCGAAGTAGGCCGAGTAGAGGCCGCGGTCCTTCCACTTCGGGTCGACCTCGGCATGGATGTCGGCGATGATCGACTTCTGCAGCCAGCCGCCGAACTCGACGCTGCCCTTGGTGGCCGCGTACGTCTTGCTGCCGTCCGGTGGATTCGGCCCGTAGATGTAGGTCGAGGTGCCGCGGGCCGGGTCGGGCGCGTTGCTGTGCCACGACAGGTAGACGGCGTCGTCCGGCGGCTCGTGATGCCAGCCGGCGTAGCGCGACCGTGACGTGACGTCGTCGTTGTTGTCGGCCGCCGAGGAGTCCCAGACCGTCGAGGGCGCGCCGCTGTACTGCGTGTAGTAGCGGGCGCAGCTCTCCCAGCGCGGGCGCAGCGTGGTCGGGGCGGCCGCCGGCGCCTTGCCTTTGCCGCGCTCGATCTCCTCCATGCCGCCGCCGAGGCGGACGACGTCGGCGATGACGACCTGGCCGTTGGCCGCTTGCAGCGTGTCGTTGTGCAGCACGATCGCGCCCTTGCTCGGGTCGCTGCCGGCCGCGAAGGCGAAGGTGCCGAGCGGCCACCAGCTCTGGCCGTGCCGGCTCTGGTCGACCCGGACGTGGGTGCTGCCGCCGAGGTGGACTATCTCGAAGTGCGCATCCTTGCTTCGGTTGCTCCCCGCGGTCCAGCCGACCTTGACCTGGTAGAGCCCAGACTTCGGCACGTCGGGGACGAAGAGGGCGCTCGCGGTCGCCGTGCCCTTGACCACCGGGGTCGCGCGGTAGCCGCCGAGCGCGAAGGGGTTGACGCTGCCCTGGTAGGGCGCCTTGCCGTTGCCAAAGCCCTTGTCGGTTCCGGCCTTCCAGCTGCCCTGCTCCTGGTAGCCGCTGGCGCCGCCGGCCGGCGCAGGATCGCCGTCGTCGACGATGACCTGCAGCGGGTTGTGATCGAGCTCGCGGACCCCGATGACCTGGGCGCCCGCGTTGCGCAGCAGCGGCTCCAGGTAGTGGAGCGCGCCCTCGGCGTTGACGAAATCTTCCACGATGTCATGGTTGTTGCCGCGCTGAGTGGCCCAGCGACCGAGGTTGTCCGCCCAATACCAGCCGTGGCCAGGGCTCAGGTAGACCGTGCGGCCGGTGAGCGCCCCCGTCACGCCAGGGTGCATGGTGCCGACCACGGCCGGCTGCGGCGCGGCGAGGGCGTCGGGGGCTGGCGGATGGGTCCCGCCGCTGTCGGGGGCGACGGCGCCGGGCAGCTCCCAGGGCCGCTGCGGCGGCGGCGCGACGGGCTCTAGCAGCGTCACCAGGTCCCGCTCCGCGCCATCGCTGGAGGCAAAGGGGCGTGCCCGCAGCCGCACCGCCCTGACGCCGCTCTCCGCCAGCGCCAGGGTCAGGTGGCGCGACGCCGCCTCGAGGTCCAGCTCATCGATGTCGGGGCGGCCGTACGCATGCCAATCGATGTCCAGGTGCGCGACGGCCAGGGTCTCGCCCAGCGTATGCTCGATGCCGAGGATGGACCAGCCCGTCGGCAGCTCGTCGGGCCCAGATGCCAGCGCAAGGTCGGGGGCGAGCAAGAGCAGCACGGCGCTGAGCCCGCGTAGCAACGACCACCGTTTCAGAAAGGGCCGCCGCGCGAGGACGGCGAAGGCGCTGCGACGCTGGCGATCGGTTCCCGCCGGCGCAGGGCCAGGCGCCAGAGAGGCGTTGGGGCGGTCCCGGCGGCGCCGGTTGCGAAGGCTTGGCGCAGCGCCCGGCGAGGTCTGCGCGCGGCTCGCCATCGGTGTCCCGGGCTGGCAAATCGCGGTCGGCATGGTCGTCAGCCTTCCTGGGCGTAGTCGCGGTAGTGGTAGAAGGCGGCGCGTGCGGCGAACAACACCGTGGCACCTGCCATCAAGATCGTGAATACCCAGAAGAATTGGTGAAGCGGCAGGTCGGGCATCTGGGTGATGATGACGACCAACTTGCTGCCGAGGGCGACGGTCAGCAGCCAGAAGCCCATGATGGTCGACTTCATGCGGGTCGGCGCCTGCGTATAGGCGAACTCGAGGCCGGTGACCGACACCATCACCTCGGCCTGCGTCATGACGAAGTAGGGCAAGATCTGCCACGCGATCGGGACCTTGTCGGCCGTCCCCTCGAGCGCAAGGATCTGCTCCTGGATCATGGCCACCAGCGCAAAGGCCGCCGCGGCCATGCCCATGCCGATGCTGATCTTGCGCAGGGGCGTGACCGCCACGACCTTGCCGATCAGGGGGTAAAGCACGAAGTTGTTGAGCGGAATCAGCATCATCACCATGAGCGGGTTCAGGCTCGGGATCTGCGATGCCAGCAGCTCACGGCTGCCGAAGAGCGGCAGCGTCATCCGGCGGTCCATCATCTCGGCCTGGCGGATCCATGAGCTGCTGTGCTGGTCGAAGAGCGCCCAGAAGACGCTGATCAGAAAGAACACGCTGACGATCCGCAGCACGGCGGCCGGCCCTTCGGCGATGGTGGCGCCGTGGCGTTGCGCGACGGCGGCGAAGAGGCGGTGGCGGTAGATCGCCGGGGCGTCGGCCGGGGCGGAGGCGCGCGCCCGTGCGGCGTCACCGCGCACCACGTCGGCGAGACCCTCGAACGCGCAAGCCAGGAATCCAAGGTCGATCTCCTGGCGCTGGCGGGCGCGAAAGAGCCAGAAGCCGAGGCCGGTCAGCAACGCCATCAAGGCAAAGAAGACCTCGGTCGGCAGCAGCTTGGTGAAGAAGAGGGGCAGACCGATGAGGCCAAGGAAGAGCAAGGACGACGACGCGAAGTCCATGGCGCCGAGCTTGCCGCCGGGGCGAGGCTGGACGTGGACGTAGCGGTCGCGGCCGAGCCAGAACACCACCGTCGCGATGAACATCAGCACGCCAGGAACGCCGAACGCCACGCTGGTGCCATAGGCCTCCTTGAGCCACGGGATGGCCAGCGTCGCGAAGAACGAACCGAAATTGATGATGAAGTAGAAGGCTTGGAAGATCTTGGTGACGAGGTGCCAGTTGCCCTTGCCGAATTGGTCGCCGACGTTGGCGCTGACGCAGGGCTTGATGCCGCCGCTGCCGATGGCGATGAGGCAGAGGCCCAGCGCCATGCCCTCCAGCGAGTCCTCGCCGACCGCCAGCACGGCGTGGCCGGCGCAGTAGACCAGGCTCAGCCAGAGGATGGTGCGGTATTTGCCGAGGAACCGATCGGCCAAGATGGCGCCGATCATGGGAAATGCGTACACGCCCGCGATGAAGACGTGGACCATCTCTTGGGCGCGGTTGCCGGCGAGCTCGCGGGTCAGGCCCTCGCCTGCATAGATGGCGAGGTAGAGCGCGGTGAGGTGCACCTGCAGAATCGACTTCATGCCGTAGAAGCTGAAGCGTTCGCAGCCCTCGTTGCCGATGATGAATGGGACGCTCGACGGGTAGCCGGTCGCCTGCTGGTCCGGCGCCGTGCGCCAGCCTTCTGCGGTCCGCGCTGGGGCGCTGCCGGCCGCCGAATCGTTGGCGTTGCCTGAAGAATGCGTCATTCAGCCCCCTGTAGGCGCAGGCCGAGCCTAGGGCAGCCGAACGCCGGTCCGGAAGACCGACCTCAGAAGCTGCGCGCGCGGCGGCGCCACAGCCCCAGCATGGTCAGGATTCCCAGCGCGAGCAAGGTCATGGGCGCGGCGTCCTGTGAATCGCCGCGGACGCCGGCGCTGCAGCCGCTACTTGAGGGCCCGCCGCCGACGCTGCAGCCGACCTGGATCGCGTTGGCCAACGACGCCGCCTTGCCATCGGGGCGCGACGCGACCAGCGACGAGAGTCCGCGGGGAAGGCCCTTCGGCACCAGCGCCGTGGCCTTGGTCGGCGACAACACGTTGACAGCCAAGAGCTTCTGAGCCCCCAACTCGAAGATCATGCCGTCCGTGAAGCCGTTGCCAAAGACGGTGATCTGGGTGTCGAGGCTCGGCTCGACGCACTTGGGATCGACCAGATCGATGCCGAGCGGCCCGAGCGCGGCGCCGGAGTCGACCGGTGCTACGTCCGCAGCGGCGCCGTCAGACGCGTCCTCGACCGCCTTGGCGACGACCGTAAAGGCGTCCTGCTTGTAGCCGACCTGGCCATTGGGGTTGGTGACCAAGACGGGCTGCTTGCCGACACCGACGGCGGCGGTCACGGTCGCCTTGATCTTGGTCGCCGTGACGCTCGAGACCGGGATGGCCGTCGCGCCGATCTCGACCTTCGCCCCTGGCTGGAACTGCTCGCCGACGATCTCGATCTCCGTGATCGTGCCCTGCTCGATCGCCGATGGGGTCACGAAGAGCACCACCGGCTTCAGCAGCGCCGCGGTGTCGAGCTCGCCGACGTCTGGCTTGCCGCCCGTGTCGCTTGTGCCAGCATCGACCTCGCCGCCCGTACCGCCACTGCCGGTGCCCTCGACGCCGATGCGGAGCAGGAAGTCGCCCTTCATCTGCTTGCCTTCCTTGGCGATGTCCTCGAGCCACACCCACTTCTTGGAGCCCGAGCAGGTGCCGAGCGGGTAGACGATGTGCAGCACATTCGCCTTCGACGTGGTCGCCGAGTCGGTGAGCGCCGCCAGCTGCTGGCAGCCGCAGGTCTCAAGGCCGAGCCCCAGATTGACCTTGCTGCACTGGCAGATGCCGAGGCCCGAGCTCGAGCAGCCAGGTTCCCAGTACTCGCCGGTATCGCTGGCGTTCGACAGGATGCGCACCACGACGCGGATGTTGCCGCTCGTGAACTCCGGCGGGTGGTTCTCTGGCTTGCTCCAGTCGAACTCGTAGATCATCGCCGAGTTGCCCTGAATATCCATGCCAGGCTTGCCGGCGGCGCTGTTGAAGAAATCCGCGGTGTTGATGGTCCAGACCGGCGCGGCGTCGGGCGTCGCCGCGACGTCCTTGTCGTTGTAGAACTCGATGGAGGCCGCAACGGAGGCGAAGGGCTGCTTCGCCGTTTCGGCCGCGGCCATCACCAGCTCGACGCTCAGCACCTTGACGGGATAGTCGCCGGCCTGCGGCTTGTAGATCTGACCGAAGGCCTCGCCCTTGACGAAGCCCGGGTGGGCCGCCATCGGGTGTTTCTTGAGCCCGTCGGCCAGCACGACCATGTCGCCCGGCAAGTCGTCGTATTTCCAGATGGTCTTTTCGGCGAAGGCGGGAACCGCCAGCAACGTGGCGCAAGCGACAAGCGCCAAGGGCGTCCGTGCCGAGGGGGTGAAATGGCGAGACATCAAGGCCCTCCTGCTGCGCACGTGCGCCGCCGCAGAGGATAACCGCTCGCGGGGACGCGCGCTAGCTTCTGCGCTCAAGCCTGAGACACAGCTTGACGCAGTCGGGGCGCGCCGGCCCGCCGGCCGTCACAGCCCTGGCACCGACGGCGCTCACCCCGAGGGCGCGCGGCTCCCACTGCGTTGCGGCGGCGGCGCCCGGTGGCTACGCTCAGCGCCATGCTGTCTCTGCTCTCAACCCTGGCCGGCCACGTCGCGCAGCGCGCTGCGCTGGCGCGCCTGCTCACCGTCGGTCGTCCGGCCCACGCGCTGCTCTTTGAGGGGCCTGTCGGCGTCGGCAAGTCGACCCTCGCCAGCGCCGTCGCTGCGACGCTCGCTTGCCTGCGGCCCAACGGGGCCGAGAGCGATCGCCCCGGCGACGCCTGCGGCAGCTGCCGCTCGTGCCTCGCCTTGGCCCGCGGCGAGCACCCAGATGTCGCGCGCGTGGAGGCGCAGGGGCGGACCATCAAAATAGAGCAGGTGCGCGCGCTGGCGCCCCGCCTACGCTACGAGCCCGTGCTCGGCCGCCACAAGGTCGTCCTGCTACTCGAGGCCGATCGCATGGGCGAAGAGGCCGCCAACGCGCTGCTCAAGACGCTGGAAGAGCCGCCTTCGCGGACGCACTTCCTGCTCGTGTCCTCGCGCCCGCAGCTGCTGCTCGACACCATCCGTTCGCGCTGCCAGACGCTGCGCTTTGGGCCGCTCGCGGCGGAGGAGATCTGCACCGTGCTCGCCAGCGAGGCCGCCCAGCGAGGGCAGGCGATCGATCCAGCGCTGCTGCGCCTCGGCGCCGCCCTTGGCGATGGCAGCCTGAGCGCCGCGCGCCTGCGGGCCGATCCCGCCTGGCACCCTGTGGTGGCAGCCGTCGTCGACGCCGTGGTCCACCTTGGATTGCGGCCGGTGGGTCACGAGGTGGGGCAGGTCGAGGTGCTCTCGGCGCTGATCGCTTCCGCGCCCGCGCTGCAGACCGGCGGCGACGCCGACGCCGACCCGAACCCTGAGGCCGGCACGGGCAGCAAGGGCAAAGGGCTGGATCGGGAACGGCTCTTGGTCTGCTTGGACCTGCTGCGAGCCGTGCTGCGCGACGCGGTGCTGATAGGCGCCGGCATCGACGCCACCTCTCTGCCGCACGCGCCCTGGGCCGCGGCCCTGCAAGGCCTCGCGCGACGTGTCGGCGTCGAGCCGCTGGCCAGCGCCATCGAGGAGCTCGAGCGCACCGAGGCGGCATCGGTCTACAATCCGTCGCCGCAGCTCGCCTTGGAGGCCACGCTGGCCGCCATGGCGCGCCACGCCCGCGCCGGGCGCTGAGCGCAGCCGCCCAGCCGCCATCACGCCGGCGATGGGGTTCGGCTCAGGTCGGGCCTGGGGTGTTGCGGGTGGCACCGAAGAGCGCCTCGTGCAGCTCAAGCTTGATCTGCCCGCAGTTGTCGGGCCGGTCGTCCGGGCGCTTCGCCAGGCAGCGGTACAGCAGGGCGACGAGGCGGCGCTCGAGATCGGGCACGAACTTGCGCGGATCGGGCACCGGTTCCAGGGCGTGGGCGACGAAGATGTTGCCGTCCTGGAAGGGCAATCGCCCGACCAGCGCCCGGTACAGGATGCAACCGAGCGCGTAGATGTCGGCGCGGTGGTCGACGGCCGAGCCGTCGATCTGCTCCGGAGCCATGTAGTAGGGCGTGCCAGCGAGCACGGACAGCTCGCCAAACGAGTCGTCAAGCACCCGCGCCAGGCCGAAGTCGAGCAGCTTCGCCGTGCCGTCGTGCGAGACCAGGATGTTGTCGGGCTTGATGTCGCGGTGGATCATGCCGCGGCCATGGGCGTGGTCGAGCGCGGCGCACACCTGCTCAATGACGCTCATCAAAAAGAGCTTGTCGCTGACCGGCTTGCCCGAAGGCAAGTGCGCAGAGAGCGGCTGGCCCTCGATGAACTCCATCGAGTACCACGGCACGTCATCCTCGTGGCCCATGTCGTAGATGTGCACGATGTTGGGGTGGCTGAGGCTCGCCGCCATGCGCACTTCGCGGTCGAAGTACTTGCGGGCGACATCGCTCGGCATCGAGCCGTCGATCATGAACTTGAGCACGACCACGCGGTTGAGCAGCGCATCTTCGGCCCGAAAGACCACGCCATTGCCGCCTTGGCCGAGCCGGCTCAGGCCTTTGTAGCGGCGGGCCAACGAGACCGGCACGCCCTTGGGCCAGCCGTCGGTGCCGATCTCCACGCCGAAGCTGTCGACAGCCGCCGCTCGCGCCTCGCCCCCGACGTAGGCGACGGTGCCCTCGGTGTAGGTCTGCGTCGCCTCGGTCTCGACCGCGCTGCCCAGCTGAAAGCGCCCCGTCGGCCGCGGTGCGATGCCGCCGACCAGCGACATTTCCTCGGGCGCGTCGGGCAGCTGGCTGAGCTGGTTGCGCAAATCCTCAACCCAGACGGCGTGGCTCGGGTCTTGGGCCAAGGCCGAGGACGCCCGCTCCAGCAGCGCCTTGCCGACGCGACCCTGGCCGAGCTGGATCGCCAGCTCGACCGCCTCACGGGTCCACTGGGGCAGCTTCTCTGCATGGCCCGGCAGCGAGAGCAGGCCGTGGAGCGCCTGGAAGGCACCCTTCAGATCGCCGCGATCGCGCAGAAGATCGGCGCGCAGGCGAAGCGATTGCGGGTACTGCTGCTCGGTCTCGCCGACGCTCTTGAGCAACGCCAGCGCGCGGTCGTGCTCGCCGCGCGCGATGCGGAGACGCGCCGCCGCGATCTTGTCGCCTTCGCGCTCCAGCGCCAGGATTGCCCGCTCCGGTTCGCCCGCGAGCTGCCAATGCTGCGCCGCCAGCCGGAATTGCTGCGCCAGCTCGAACAGAGCTGCGGCCTCGTCAGGCCGGCCTGCCTGCGACAGCAGCTCAGCGGCCTCGATGTTGCGTCCCAGGCGCTGCAGCACCTTGGCCGCCATATCGGGCTGGTTTCCGCGGCGAAAGGCCTCGAGCGCACGGTCCCACTGCTCGAGCTTGACGTAGCTGCGCCCCGCACCGGCGTAGTCCCCAGCGTCGATCCGCGCCTCGGCCATGAGCTCAAGCGCGCGCGCCGTGTTGCCGATTCGCTTGAACAGCTCCGCGGCCTCGGCCTTCTTGCCCGCTCTGACCAGCAGGTCCGCAGCCTCGACCAGCGCCCCCATCTGCTCGGCCACCTTCGCGGCATCGGTGAAGGTGCCGTCTTTGGCCAGCGCGCGCGCCTGCGCCCGTTGATCGCCTGACTTGCGGTGACAGTAGGCCGCCGATGCCCAGTCTTCGAGCTTCTCGAAGGCGCTGGCGGCTTCCGGCCACTTTTCGGCCTTGCGCAGCGCCCTCGCCGCGTCCGCTCCCCGGCCAGCCTGATGGAAGAGCTGGGCGGCGCGCTCGTGCAACCCGTTCTCAACCGCGACTTTGGCTGCAGCGAGCGCGCCGTGCTTCTTCAGGGTGGCGTCGACCAGGCGGCTGCCGCGCGACGCCTCACTCTCGGACAGCTTGGCCACCAAGCGCTTGATGGCAACAGCGCCCAGCGCGAGCACAAGCACGCCAATCCCAAGGGTGACCAGGCGATTACCGACGAGCTCTTCCATCGCGATCCTAGCGGGCGGGGAACGGGGGACCCGCTGCTATGTCGAAGGCGCCGTGGGTCGCCGGGGCAGCCCGGCGAGCGCGCTCCGCTCGATTGTAGGCCCACGCGCGTGCGAAGTCGAAGAAACTGCGGCAAAGCCGCTGCGGCAGGGCGTAATCAGCGAACGCGGAGGCGGCGACCTAGCGGCCGACGACCAACAGCTTGATGCCATCGGAGAACAGGATCTGCGCCTTGCCGTCGCCAAGGGCCTCCACGAGCCCGTAGCCAAAGCGCGCATGGCGCAAGAGGGCCCCGACGGCGGGCCGTAGCGCTGGGCTGTAGTCGAGGGCCGTGGCGACATCGCGCTCGGCCAGCTGGCGCTGGTAGCGCTGGCGTTCGGCCGCCGCGGCTGGGCGCTGGGTCGGTGGCCGCGCTTCTGCGGCCGGGGCGCTCGCCGCCTTGCCACCGCTGCTCACCTTCGGCACAGCCGCCGCCGTGGCCTTCGGGCTCGCCGCAGCGGCTGCGCTCGCCGCCGCGCCCTTGAAGCGGTGAACGGAGCCGCAGGTTCTGCAGCGCACCTGCACGATCTCGCGCCCGTTCATCGCCGTAATGACGTGGTCGAGCACCCGCTTGCAGGCCGTACACCAGGACTCGCATTCGCGGCCGACCGAGGGCAGGACATCGGCGCGGCGCAGGCGATGCAAGGTCACTTTGGGCTCCTGTGCCGGGCCGCAGTCGACGGCGCTGGCGGGCGAACCATAGGGGCGGGGCCGGAGCTTGGCAATCGCCGGCTGCCGTCGCGCTGCGTCAGGCCGCCAGCCGGCAGGCCTGCAGCGAGCGCCAAAGCGTCGCGCAACGCTAGATCGCCCGTGAGCGGAGCAGCGAGATGCCGAGCAATCCCCCGGTCCAGAAGCCCGTCAGCGCCAGCAGCAGCGCCCACCAGGTCGTCGGCGACCACCAGCCGCGCAGCTCGGCGGTGGGCAAGAGCGCCGCGAACAGGCCCCAGGCGGCCAGCGTTGTGGCGGTCAAGATCACCCGGTTGACCTGGCGGTCGCGCGCTTCGAGGAGGCGATCGAGGCCCGGATCTGCGACCTCAAAGCGAATCTCGCCGCGGCGGGCCCTTCGCAAGATGGCGCGCAGCTCGCCGGGGACGACGTTGGCGAGGCTCCACCAGTCGCGGGCGGTGCGGGTGATGCGGCGGCTGTAGGTCTCGGGATCGAGGGCGCGCGCCAGGTACAAGCGGACAAACACCGGTCGCAAGTCGACGAGCGGGTTGAAGGTCGGGTGAATCTGGCGGGCGATGCCCTCCATCGTCGACAGCGCCTTGCCGATCAGCAGCAGGTCGGATGGCAGGTCGATGTCGTGGCGGGTGATGACCTCGATCGCCTCGCCGAGGAAGGTGCTGACCTCGACGCTCTGGATGTCGACGCCGTGGTAGCGACCCATCAGCGTCGAGACCTCGCCGCGCAGGCGTCGCACATTGACGCTGTCGCCGAGCAGGCCGAGGTCCATCAGCTGCGCCACCAACAGCTCCGCGTCGCCGAGCAGCAGCGCCGCCATGAAGGTCAGCAGCTCGTCGATGCGCTCGCGGTCGAGCGACCCCATCATCCCGAAGTCGAGCACCCCGAGCCGACCATCGCGCAGCACCAGGAAGTTGCCCTCGTGCGGATCGCCGTGGAAGAAGCCGTGCTCGAAGATGCTCGAGATCACCTGATGGGTGGAGAACTCGGCGATCTGCACCGGGTCGACGCCCCACTCCGCGAGGCGCGCGCGGTCGGTGATGCGGCAGCCGTCGAGGAACTCCATGACCAACATGCGGCGGGTCGAGAGCTCGGGCCAGGTGCGCGGCACGACCATGCGCGGGTGGTCGACGAGCTGTTGGCGAAAGCGCTCGATGTTCCGAAGCTCATTGCCAAAGTCGGTCTCCAGCTTCAGGTTGCGCGCCAGCTCCTCGATCGCCTCCACCGGCTTGAAGCGCCGCACTTCGGGGAGCTGCTGCTCGAGCCAGCCGGCGACGAAGGTGATCAGCTCCAGGTCGCGGCGGATGCGCTCGTCGAGGCCGGGCCGTTGCAGCTTGACCACCACCCAGGTCCCGTCGTGCAAGCGGGCGCGGTGGACCTGCGCGATGGAGGCGGCGGCGATCGGCTTCCGCTCGAAGTGGGCGAAGGCGCGGTCGATCGGCTGGCCGAGCTCGCTCACGATCATCGACTGCGCCAGCTCGCTGTCGAAGGGCGGCACATCGTCCTGCAGGCGCCGCAGCTCCTCGATGAGCGACATCGGCACCAGATCGGGCCGCGTCGCCAGCGCCTGGCCGAGCTTGATGAAAGTGGGCCCGAGCTCCTCGAGCGCCATGCGCAGGCGCACCTCCCACCGGCGATCGGCGAGGGTGGCGTCGGCCTCGACGTCGCGGCCGAGGCGCACCAGCGAAGCCAGCCCGACCCGATCGAGGACGTGGCCGAACCCATAGCGGACCGCCACGCCGAGCACCTGACGCAGGCGGCGCACCTGGCGCGCCATGCCAGGCAGGGCCAAGAGCCGACCGAGGGCACTCACGTCCGGCCGCCTTTGCGAGACTCGGCGAGCCCTGGCGTTGCGGAGTGCTTCGCTTCGGCGTCGATGTCCCCTGCGGCGGGTTGGGCCTGGGCCTGCGGCTGCGCTTCATCCTGTCCTGCGGCCTGGGCTGCGATCTGGGCCTCGGTCTCGGGCGCGGTCCGGGCCGCCACATCGGCGTTGGACTGGGCGTTGGACTGGGCGTTGGACTGGGCTGGCGATTCACCCTGGGCTGTCGGCTCGGACCGCGTCTGGGCTTGCGAAGCTTGCGCCCGCAGCGCCTGGGCGTCGGCCGCGGCCATGCCCGCGGCCACGGCCTCGCGCGCCGAGTGCGCCGCCGCCTCTGCTGCCGCCCGCATCGCCGGCCCGGCAGCCGCCCGCGCCGAAGCGGCCAGCTCGGCGAGCCAGCCCGGCGCCGCCGCTCCCGCGACCGACGCGATCGGCAGACGCTGCAACGCCGCGGTCGTCACGTCGCCGAGCATCTGGGCGTAAGGCGCGCCCTCGTCGCGTACCCTCTCCAGTCGCGCCCGGCTCTTGGCCCGCAGGTCGGCCAGCTCCTCCGGCGGCAGCGCGCCGGCGGCGGCGACCCGATCGAGCACCGCGTCGGCGTGGCCCTCAAGCATCCACCGCGCCACCACGCTGGCGACCCCTTTTTCGAGCGCTTTTCCGATCATCGGGCGCAGCTCGCGCCGCCTGGGCGCTCCGGCCGCGGCCGCCGCCGCGCGTCCGCGCTCACAGCGAGCATCGCCGGATGCGCCAGCGGTCTTCCTGCTCGGCGTCGCGGTACACCGCACACGGCGTCGGCATCTCCTTCTTGGTGCTCACGACAAAGAACTCGACGCCGGCGAGCTCGCCGGTGCTGCTCATGATCTCTTTGTAATCTGCAAGCTTGAAGGAGTTGTCGGGCGCGAGGTAGTCCTTGGCCTGGCGGCGCATCCGCTTCCAGCCGTTGTCGTACCAGTTGCGAAGGGAGTTCGGGGTGCGCTCGTCGCTGTGCAGCATCTTCTGAAAGCGCTCCCAACCCTCTTCTTCGTTGCTGTTGTTGGCGGCGTCGATCGCTTGCCGCAGCACCCACTCGGCGGTCTCGCGCTCGGGGTCCAAGACCTCGATGCCCATGATTTTCATGCGCGCTTTGTCGATGGTCTTGCCGACGGTGTCGCAGGCGGTCAGGCCGGCGGCGGCGAGCAACATGACCGTAAACGTGAGCGCGGTGCGGTAGGCGCGGGCGGGTGCGTGCGGGTGGCGGGGGATCGGGTGCATGTGAGGCTCCAAGCAGCGTGGCGCTGGCGCCGCGGCGCTGCGACTGGCTGCGATGGTAGGCGGCGGGCGGCTCGGTTGGCAATGCGATCTGCCTTGCCTCGGGCGGGGCTGTGGCCACTTCGGGCAGGTAGAGGGCGGAGCCACATCAGGTTGGGCGCCAGGGCTGCTTGCCGCGCTCGAACGCGGTCATGGCAACCTTGGCGGTGGCAGTGGCGATGTCGGTTGCGCTCGGGCGCCCTCCTGCCCCTTCACCGCTCGCCTCGCTCATCGCGGCCGGAGCAATGCCTCCAGCGGATGCTGCTGGTCCGGGCATCAAGGCTGCGGCTGCCCGGCGCCCCGAGCCTGGCCTGCTCCCGCCCGGCATTACGCTAGCAAGCACGAGCCACACCGCCTATGCTGAAGCCCCGCGACAACGGCAGTTCGTCGCGCCCCGCGGAGGGTCGGTCGCCATGGTCGCCGAGATCGAAGAGCCGGATGTCGAGCCAGGGCACGAAACCGCCATGCGGCTTGCGGCGTTTCGCGCCCGGATGCGTACGGTCGAAGAGCGCCCGGCGCGCGCACCGGAAGACCTGCTGACGCGCGATGACCTCCGACGCCTCGCCGAGTTGCCGCAGTCCCCTCCCGACGAAAAAGACGCCTTCCTCCGGAGTCTTCGTGAACGGCTACACGCGCGATGAGCTCGCGGACATTCTCGTCGCGACCTCGGAGCTCCTGTGCGAAGTTGCGCCGCAGCACGCGCTGATCGGCGGCGCCGCGGTGATGTTCTACGGCGAGCGAGCCCGGACACGCGACGTCGACTTTCTCGCCGACTTCGGCGACGACGAGCGCGAGCGCCTGATCGCTCGGGCGGACGAGCGAGGCATGCGGGTCGAACGCAAGGCTACGTGGCACTTGCGCCTGTGGCTGGGCGGACAATACGCCGACGTCATCCAGGCCGAAGTCGACGTTCAGCGCGCTGCCGTGCAGTCGGCTCGCGAAGTGGAGCTGCGCCTTGGAAAGGTGCGGATCGTGGCTGTCGAGCACTTGGTCGCGCTCAAGATCCTGGCCGGCCGACCCAGGGATATGCAGGATGTCGACAATATCCTAGAGCTCCACCCGGACTTGGATCGCGAGTGCGTACAGGTGCTGCTTGCGCCCTGGGGCCTCGCGCTGGCGGCAACGGCGATTTCCTAGCACCTTTGGGCCGTGCCCTGTTGCTGCCGGCGAGCTGTCGGCCTGCGAATCGCCTTGCGCGTTGTACGGCGCTCTCGCGGGCGCTTCGAGGCGTCGACGACGGCGAGCGGGCGGGCCTTGACGGTGCTGCGGCTGTAGGGGGCGGGCGCTGGGCGTGGGTCAGTGGTGCTGGCCGGTGGGCCGGCCTTCGTCTGGATTTTTCGCTTGACAGCGTTGTGGCACGTCGTCAGCGTGCCGGCTGGTGGGAGACATCGAGGCGCGGCCCTAGGTCGGCCGCAGACGCGGGAGGGAGCGGTGAACGCAACGCAACGCAACGCAACGCAACGCAACGCAACGCAACACTCCCTGGCGGCGGCATAAACGTGCCTGCAAGTTCGGAGCGTGGATGACGCTCGCCTGTGTCTGGCCGACGCTGGCGACCGCCAAGCCGGCGCCGACTCCGGCCCGCGCGCTGGCGCAGCCGGCGCTGGTCGCACGGGGCACCCCATCCCAGAGCACACTCGAAGCCGATATCGTCGCTGCCAACGCCCGTGAGGCCAAGTGCCAGGCGTTGCTGGCCTCCAAGCCGAAACTCAGCGCCAAGAAGCGCGCCGACCTGGTCGCCGAATGCAAGGCGAACGGCGCCGGCGGAGGTGGGGATGTTGGGACGATGGCGATCACCTACGATCCCAACCTCGACCACTGCGTCGACAGCACCAAGACGTTGTGCGCCAGTCCGGATGTCTTCCACTTCATCAGCACGACGTTCGAGGTGGCGTCTGGGAACGCGTTGACCGTTGCGACGAGCGACCTGCAGGCCATCGGCGGATCGACCCCGGATACGGTGCTCTACCTCGTCAAGTGCGACGACGCGACCTGCGCCGCCGGTAACATCCTGGCGATCGATGACGACATCGGCGGCTGGCCGGTCTCCTACGCCAGCTCGATCACGGTCAGCGCGCCAGCGTCGGGCTTTTATGCCGCCCACGTCGTCGCCTACAGCGCCGGCAAGGGCGGTCTGTGCGACCTCGTCGTCAGCCAGAGCGGCGGCGTCAACGTCACCCTGCAGGACGAGCCCTTCTCGCTTTGGGAGATCGGACCGAAGGAGGTACGACCGGTCGACGTCTTGCTGGTGGCCAAGAACCCCGGCGCCGACAGCATGGTGACTCCCGGCTACGCCAACTATCACGACAGCAAGCTGCTCGTCGTCAGCAACGCCGCCAACGACTGTACGAGCGACTGTGGCCGGGCGCAGTTTCAGGATGACACCACCTTTGGCGGCAGCGCGACGACGTACATGACGCGGATGACGATCGGTTCGGCGTTCGGCACCCCTACCGAAGCCAAGGTGATGGTCGGCGTCTATGGTTCGGGTACCGTTGGAAACGGCGAGTACTTTCGGATGCACGCGAGGTTGGCGCATATGCGTTGGTATGGCACAACCAGCTCAGCCGACGTCGACCAGGACATGGTCACGGCCGAGGTCGAGGCGCAGCTTGGGACTTGCGACTCCGCGACGGACACCCAGGGTGCTGACCTCATCGTCAAGGGCTGGGGATGTGAGGCGGCGCGTAACTGGGTCAACGCGAAGGTCAACTTGTTCGAGGGGAGCGCGATCTGCGGCAGCTCCAGCGACGCTCGCTGTTGGCGTGCCAGCGACAGCGACCACGACGGCATCGACGATGGCGACGAGCTCTTCGTCCTCGCCGTCAGTTGCGCCAGCGCCCCTGCGGGTCCGTACCGAGAGGCTTGGGGGTGCGACCGGGTCAAGTCGGCGTTCTCCAGCTGCGACGCTGGCGAGTGGTGCGTGGTCGAGCCGGCGAGCGGCGACATGGACTCGCCGTTCTTTGGGCAGGACCCGACGGTGTACGACGTGTTCGTCGAGTCGGATTGGATGGTCAGCTCGAACACCGACATCGACGGCAGCACGGACGAGCACGCGCTCTCGGCGGCGCAGCAGACCGAGCTGAAGGAGCTCTGGGGCGACGAACCGGCGAAGTGTTGGGATGGCGCGAGCACGGGAACGTGTCCTGGCGCGACAGACCTGCGCTATCGCGTGAACATGCATGCGTTTGCGGGGACGTCGTGGCCGATCGTGGACGACCGCATTGGTCGAGAAGTGATCAAGGGGGGCGAGGACGCTGGTACCGTCTTCGCCAGGTCGCACTTCTCCGCGCGGGCGAACCAGACGCTGCGACACTACGGCGCCTTGCGCTATGGATTCGCAATGCATCAGGACGGCAACGGTTGGTCCGATGGCGGCAAACTATTTCAGTGGGGCAACAAGTTATCGTCGTCAAATTTGGCCCGCTTTCCATTCTCCCACGAGCTGGGCCACACTTTCGGTCTCTACCACCGCCATGTCGACCCACCGCAAGGCGCCACCGCTTGGTGCAGCGGAACTCCTTGCAGCCTGTGCACCCTAGACGGCAGCAACTGCACGCCCGCGCTAGCGAGCCATGGCTGCGCTACGGCGCCGACGGGCGTGACTGCCTACGTGGAGAATCCGGCGCCCACGCTGATGTCGTATCAGTACGTAAGCGGCATGCTGCCAATGCAGTCAGCGCCCCCTTCGAGTAGCACGGCATACCTCGCCTGCGTTGCGAATGACCTGCGCTTCTCGAAGGGGCTGCTTGCCCGCCGAATCGATGAAAAGGCACTCGACAACTCATGGCAACCGAACGGCGGTTGGGAGGAGTGGCAACTGCGGCACCTCGCGCAGTCGCAGTTCTGTTACCGAAGTCTCAACGATTGCCGGGCAATGACATCGGCATTCGCACTGCGCAACTCGGTTGGCAGCTACTTCGGTCCGTTCTGCGACGTCGACGGCAATGGCGCAGCGACCACTTGCTACTTCAACTGGAACGGTCAGACCGCGCAGCCTACCAATACTGGCACTGCGCTCGGCAACACGGACATCACAGCGGGCCGCTGGAATTTCGACTTGAATGTCGTCAGCAACCAAGAGGTCCTGGAGGACGAAGACGAGTGGGCGCGGATGATCTCGATGGGACGGCAATTCCTGAGCCGGGTGGTCGGGAAGGGGATGTGCCTCTACGCCAACACCTTCAATGGGCCGCAGGTCGATGAGGACTTCTGCGGGTGGGGCGAGTCCGTGACGGTGGAGGGTGGGATGTCCGCCGGGAACGTGAACTACCCGATCGGTGGGTGTGCGGTGGCTGGGGACTGCGCTTGGGCGGGGGCGACGTGTACCGCGGATCCGGCGAACTGTACGCAGAACTCTCAGTGCTTGAGCAATAGTTGCGTGTCGGGGAAGTGCGCTTGCAGCGATGACCTTGCCTGCCGGTCTGGGCAGTGTGTGGCCGGGTTCTGTGTGACGGATTGGGGTGGGTGTAGTTGTCAGAATGATGGGGAGTGTCCAGATCAGGGCTTGGGCTTTGATAAGTGTCTGGACCCAGGACGGTGCGTGACCGCCCGTGAAGCTGAGAAGGTAGTCCCCGCCGCGAGTGACGGCGGGCAACCCTGGGCATTGTTCGCTTCCGCTGCATTCGACGGCAACAGCGACCGCATCAAGCTGCATGGGGGCGCTGACTCCCGACTGGAAGCCCTCTCCGGTAGCTACGAAGATCGCTTCACGCTCCACTTCGACTTCCGCTTTGACGGCTTCCAGGGCAGCGAGACCGCACACGTCTTGTGGAAGTCTGGCGCCTTCCAACTCACCGTCGTCAGCGGTGGCAATGTCGAGGCCTCGGTCGGAGGCCACACCGCGCTCGTCTGGTCCGGCCTGCAGCGCGGCCGCTGGTACCGCGCGATCTGGTCGGCGAGCAAGGACGATCAGGGCCACTTCCTGTGGCTGCGGCGCATGGACCCACTGACGGGCTGGTACGCCGCTTCCGGCACAGGTAGCGGCGGCGCCTGCGTTTACCAGGCCTGGACCTCGAACCTGCCCTCGCCGGGCGATGTGTGGATGGGTCACGACGGCGGTAGCAACGCTGGGGTCTACTTCCACGGCCGCCTCGACAACGTCGCGCTCGTCAACTTCGTTCCCACCGCACGGCCTTCGGGCTGCACCTTGCAGCAGTAGGGAGGCTGCCATGAACTTGTCTTCCTACTTGACCTCCATTTTCTTGATATCATTGGCAACGACGGCGCTGTCGCTCTCTTGCAGCTGCCAGCGTTCGCCTGCGAGGCCGGATGGTGAGCAGGCTGACGGAATAGCGCTTGACACTTCGGTCGTGGACGCAGCCATCGAAGAGGTCGATTCGACGGAACCTAGCGACACGTTTATCGAAGCTGATACGCAGAAGGAGGTCGTCGGCCACGATGCTCCTGACATCGTTGGGCGAGTGGACACGGACGGTGATACGGAGCCTTCTCAGATTTGCGCGGCGGTCGCGTTGCCCGCGCCTGGTGAACCGTGCGCGGAGGAAGGCGCCGTGCGGTGTTCCAACATCGAAGCCGTCTTCAACGACTTGGCTACTTTCACAGGAATCGGGTGCTATCGGCCCAACGTGTTGAGGTGCAAACCCTCGAGTGACGGACACCGCTGGAACCTAGAAACTTGCGAGTCCATTACTGGATACAAGTCGGGGGTTCCGCCAGTTGCGGGAGGCTGCGCAAACAGCGTGACCTGCGTGATCAGATCCGAGTCGGACCATGGTTGCCAACCCGTGTCGATCTCGTCTCCCGTGTCGCTCAAGACGACCTTGCCGTCGAAGCAGACCACAATCCTAAGCCATGGTCATGCCTTCGGGGGACAATGGTGCTCAGACTTGCGCAAGAATCCTCAACTCCGCCCAGGCGCGCCACCCTGGTGCAATGGCTACGCCATCGTCCAATGCATGCCCATCGAAAAATCCCCCTTCAAAGACCAAGTCCTCGCCGCCGCCGGCGACTGCGCCAAGTACCTCCTCAAGGGCGAGTGGACCTTCCCCGTCGAGCTCTGCCAGGTCGACACCATCTACTGCGCCCCGAAATCCAAGTTCTGCGTCCTCCCCGGCGCCAATGACAAGGCAGAGTGCTACGGCTACTTCCACATCGGCTGCAACAACGAAAAAACCTACCAAGACCCCTTCTACGACCCCATCACGAACAAACTCCGCTGCAAAAAAGACTGCTTCGAAGCCGGGGCCCCTGGCTACGCCCCAGGGGAGTCCGGGGTGCCTGGGAAATGACCCGCGCCGCAGATCACGCATGCCGGGGCGCATGAAGCGGCCGACCGAACCTCGAGTTGGTGATCAGCACCGGCGGTCTTGGAGCACGGGGTCAGGATCACAGACGCCTCAGCGCCCCGCCGTCCCCAGCCTGCGCGCGGATTCGTAGACCGCCAGCGAACCAAACCCTGCGCGAAGGCAGCCGCCAACACTGCCGTGGCTGCCCGCTCCCACGCGCTTCGCGCCACCACCTTCCCATCGCCGCGCCGCCGGCCTACCCTCGCCCGGCACGCGCGGCGGCGACCCCCGTCACGCCGCCACAGGAGCCCGAACATGCGCAACGTCTTCGTCCCCCGCCGGTCTACCCTCGCCGCCTCGCTGCTGCTGCTGGTGGCGCCCCTCGCCTGCGCCAAGAAGGAAGCCGCCCCCGAGCTCTCCGCCGCCGCCGCCGCTGGCGCGGCCCCGGTCGCAAAGGCCGCCCCCGCAGCCGATCCCGGCCTCACGGTGCCCGAGGGCGCCAGCGTCTCGCTGCTCGAGCCGAACGACACCGCGGTGTACGTCGTCGGTGACGGCAAAGAGAAGGCCAACATCCACGTGCGCTTCGGCCTCTCCGGCATGGAGGCCCGGCCCGCCGGCGAGATCGTGCCGGGCACGGGCCACCACCACCTGATCATCAACGCAGAGGGCACCGAGTTCGGCCAGCCGGTGCCCAAGACCGAGACCAGCATCCATTACGGCCAGGGCCAGACCGAGGCCGACATCGAGCTGACGCCCGGCGAGTACACGCTGACCGCCCAGTTCGCCAACGGCGCGCACCTGTCGTATGGCGAGAAGATGCGCGCGAGCGTCAAGATCCGTGTCGAGAAGCCGGTGCCGGCGGTCGATCCCGACGCAGCGCCGACCGCGCCGGTGCCCGCGCCCGGCGATCTCGCCCCCGGCGTGCCAGCCGTCGACCCCGCCGCCAAGACCCCGCCGTCCTCAGAGCCGCCCCCGCCGGGCGCGCTGCCGCCCGTGGGCGTCGTCGTCCCGGCTCCGGTTCCGGCGGTTCCAGCCCCTGGCGCCGCCGCGCCCAACCCGGCCCCGGCCGCCGCGGGCAAGTAGCCAGCCATGGCGTCGCGGTCGAAGGCCCTCGCCGCGCTGTGCGAGCGGGCAGACGCCTGCGATCGCGACGATTCGCTCGCCCCGCTGCGGGCCGAGTTCCTCTTCCCGCAGGGCCCGGGCGGCGACGTCGCCTACCTCTGCGGCAACAGCCTCGGTCTGCAGCCGCGCGCCACCCGCGCCGCGCTGCAGGGTGAGCTCGACGATTGGCAGCGCCTCGGCGTCGAGGGCCACTTCCACGCCCGCAACCCCTGGTACTCCTACCACGAGCCCTTTGCCGCGCCGCTCGGTCGCTTGCTCGGCGCCAGCCCCCTCGAGGTGGTGGCGATGGGCAGCCTGACCAGCACCCTGCACGCCCTGCTGATCAGCTTCTACCGACCGAGCGGTCGCCGCACCAAGATCGCGATGGAGGAGGCGGCCTTCCCCTCCGATCGCTACGCCCTCGCCAGCCACCTGCGGCTGCATGGCCAGGATCCCGACGCGGCGGCCCTGGTGCTGCGGCCGCGGCCCGGCGAGGCGCAGCTGCGGACCGAAGACGTCCTCGCGACCCTGCGGCGCCATGGCGACGAGGTGGCGCTCATTATGCTCGGCGCCGTGCACTACTACACCGGCCAACTCCACGACATGAAGGCGATTACCGCCGCCGGGCACGCCATCGGCGCCTGCGTCGGCTGGGACCTGGCGCACGCAGCCGGCAACGTCGAGCTGCAGCTCCACGATTGGGGCGTCGACTTCGCCGTCGGCTGCTCCTACAAGTACCTGAATTCCGGGCCAGGTTCGGTCGGCATCGCCTTCGTCCACGACCGCCACGCCATGGCGCCGGAGCTGCCACGCCTCGCCGGCTGGTGGGGCAACGACGCCGCCACCCGCTTCGCCATGCCGGAGTCCTTTCAGCCCGCCGCGGGCGCCGTCGGCTGGCAGCAGTCCAACGCGCCCGTCTTCGCGATGGCGCCACTGCGGGTGTCGCTCGAGCTCTTCGACCGGGCGACGATGCCGGCGCTGCGGCGCAAGTCGTTGGCCCTCACCGGCCTGCTCGCCGAGGGCCTGCAGCTTCTGCTCGACGCGCACCCGGGCGCCTTTGAGATCTTGACGCCCGCCGATCCCGCCGCCCGCGGCGCTCAGCTCAGCCTGCTCTTGCCTGGGCGTGCGGCGGGGTTGGCTGCGGCGCTGCAGGCCGCTGGCGTCATCGCCGACCTGCGCCGGCCGGACGTGATCCGTGTCGCGCCGGCGCCGCTGTACTGCCGCTTCGCCGACGTGGCGCGGGCGCTGCAGGTCGTCGCCGACTTCCTGGCCGCCGAGGGCCGCTAGCGGGGCCACGCCACCGCTCGCCGCATGCGTTGTCGCGTTGGGACGCGCACCGCAGGACTATCGCAAAGTCCGGAGCGAAAGACACCCTCACCCCCTCACCCCCTCTCCCGTCGGGCGGGAGAGGGGCGACATGACAATGAATTCAGTGCCCCCCTCTCCCGCTTCAGCGGGAGAGGGGGTGCCGCGAAGCGGCGGGGGTGAGGGTT